>NZ_JBJGYV010000004.1:0-276652 GCF_054050175.1 Geodermatophilus sp. SYSU D00697 | reverse complement strand
GGAAGGGGCGGGGGCTGATGGACAGGTTCACAGCGTTACGGCGGCCATGGCGAGAGGGAAACGCCCGGATCCATTCCGAACCCGGAAGCTAAGCCTCTCAGCGCCGATGGTACTGCCCCGGAGACGGGGTGGGAGAGTAGGACGCCGCCGGACAACACTCCACGAAGGGGCCCCAGCAACCGCTGGGGCCCCTTCGCGCATCCACGCACCGTACGGCGGCAGCACCGTCCGCGGAGCACTGCGGCGCCGGTGACCGGAGTGCACTCCGGGCCGACGTCCCGACCCGGGGCGGTCGTGGGCACCGGGGCCAGACGCCGCCCGCCTCTCCCGTCTGCGACGCCACGGCCGCGCAGCTGCTGGCCCACAGACGTGCGTCGGCCCCTCCGTCACGTGACGAAGGGGCCGACGGTGGGGGCCGGGAACCGGGCTCAGGGGACGACCCGGCGGATGCCACCGAAGGAGGCCGCGGCGGCGACGGCGGCGATGGCCGCGGGGATGCCGAAGGTGAGGGTGATCGCCGAGCGGTCGGTCAGCCAGCCCCACACATCGCCCCAGGCGCTCAGGCCGGTCGTCAGGACGGCGAAGCCTCCGATGACGACGACGGTGAGGATGGCCAGCGCCCACAGGCCGTTGGCGCCCCAGAGCTTGTAGACCACGCCGATCCCGAGCCCCACGAAGATCAGCGCCAGCATCGGTCCGCCCGAGTAGAGCACCTGCAGCAGGAAGTTGTCGGCCAGCAGTGGCGTGGGCACCCAGAAGTTGAGGTCCACGCCCCAGCCCCCGGTGGCCTGCCCGATCTCGTTGAGGACGGCCAGCGCGATGCCGTAGCCGAGCGCCGAGACGACCCCGACCAGCGCGGTGCCGAGCCAGTAGGTCCGCCGGCTCAGGCTGATGCCCATCGCGAAGGGCAGCATCTGGGTGAGCGCCTGGACGAAGACCACGCACACGGTGATGTAGAGCGCGGAGACGCCGCCGGCGAAGTTGTTGGGGTCGTGCTCGGCGACGTCGGCGAGCGCCCAGACGGCCCAGTTGATGGCGAAGCTGGTGGTCCCGACCATCCACGGCACCCCGAAGGTGACCAGCGGGTGGACCAGGTGCAGCCGAGCAGCGGCGAGGACGCGGTTCACCGGGAGACCTCTTCGAGGTCGGACGGGACGGCGGGGTGGTCCCGAGCCGTCCGCAGGCTCATGGCCACCACCAGTTGCTGGAGGCTCGTGGCCTCCCAGGAGAGGCCGGCCGCGGCGGCGTCCCCGGCGTCGGTGCCGGGGCGCAGGCGGACGACGGCCCGGCTGTGCCCGCCCAGGGACTCGGTGTGCAGGACCTCGTGGCCGGCGGCGAAGGCGTCCACCGTGGCGCGCGGCCCGGTGACGGTCAGGGCGCTGCCGCGCAGGGAGTCGGCGTCGGCATCGAGCAGCACCCGGCCGCGGTCGATGAGCAGGACGTGCTCGAGCAGGCTGGCGATCTCCTCGATGAGGTGGGTCGACAGGACCACGGTGCGCGGGTTCTCGGCGTAGTCGGCGAGCAGCCGGTCGTAGAACAGCTGCCGGGCGACGGCGTCGAGGCCGAGGTAGGGCTCGTCGAACAGCGTGACCGGTGCCCGCGAGGCCAGGCCGATGACGATGCCCACCGCGGAGTTCATCCCTCGAGAGAGCTTCTTGATCGTCCGCTTCGGCGGGAGGTCGAAGTCCCGCAGGAGGGCGGCCGCCAGGTCGCCGTCCCACCGGGGGAAGAGCATCGCGGCCGACTCCAGCGCGTCCTGCACCCGGAAGTGGTCGGGGTAGCGCTGGCCCTCCTTGATGAAGCAGACGCGGCTCAGGACGGCGTCGTTCTCGTACGGCTCGCCGCCGAGGACCTCGACCCGCCCGCTGGTCGGCCGGCGGTGGCCGGTGAGCAGCTGCATGAGGGTGGTCTTGCCGGCGCCGTTGCGGCCGAGCAGGCCGGTGATGCTGTCGGCCTCGATGGTGGTGCTCACCCCCGAGAGTGCGGTGTGCTCCCGGAAGCGCATGGTGACGTCGGTGACGGTGGCCGCGGCGCTCATCGAGGGTCCTCCCAGCGGTCGATCATGGCGCTGAGCTCCCGGGTGGAGATGCCGAGCTTGTGCGCCTCGGCCATCAGGGGGCGGACGTACTGGTCGGCGAACTCGCTGCGCCGCCGCTTCAGCAGCTGCTCGCGGGCACCCGGGGCGACGAACATCCCGACTCCTCGTCTCTTGTAGAGGACCCCGTCGGCCACCAGCTGGTTGAGGCCCTTCGCGGCGGTGGCGGGGTTGATGCGGTGGAAGGCGGCCAGCTCGTTGGACGAGGGCGCCTGGCTCTCCTCGGCGAGGGAGCCGTCGACGATCGCGTTCTCGATCTGCTCGGCGACCTGCCGGAAGATCGGGCCGCCGTCCTCGTTCATCGGAGGTCCCGGCGGGGACCCCGTCGGTTCCTTGGTTCATTACTCATGTAACGAACCATAGAGGTGCCGTGGGGTCGTGGGCAAGGCCACTACGGTGGCCGGGTGGACGCCGACGTCATCAGGCCCTTCACGGTGGACGTCCCCGAGGAGGCGGTGTCCGACCTCCGGGGGCGGCTGCGCGAGACCCGCTGGTCCGACCCGGCCACGGTCGACGACTGGTCGCAGGGGGTGCCCCTGCCCTACCTGCGCGAGCTCTGCGCGTACTGGGCGGAGGGCTACGACTGGGCGGCGCGGCAGGAGCGGGTCAACGCCGTCCCGCAGTTCGTGACCGAGGTCGACGGCCTGCCGATCCACCTCCTGCACGTCCGGTCTCCGCACGACGGCGCGCTCCCGCTGGTCCTCACGCACGGGTGGCCGGGGTCGGTGTTCGAGTTCCTCGACGTCCTCGGCCCGCTCACCGACCCCGCCGACCCGCGGGACGCCTTCGACGTCGTCGTCCCCTCGCTGCCGGGGTTCGGGTGGAGTGGCAAGCCGACAGCGCCGGGCTGGGGGCTGGAGCGCACCGCCGACGCGTGGGCCGAGCTGATGTCCCGGCTCGGGTACTCCCGGTTCGGCGCCCAGGGCGGGGACATCGGCTCGTTCGTCTCGGCCAACCTGGGCGCCCGGCACCCCGACCGGGTCGCCGGGGTGCACCTCAACATGGTGGTCACCGGCCCGCCGGAGGGCCGCACGGAGCTCACCGACCGGGAGCAGCGGGCCCTGGAGCGGGAGCGGCGCTTCCGCGCCGAGGGCGCGGCCTACAACCAGCAGCAGCGCACCCGTCCGCAGACCCTCGGGTACGGGCTGACCGACTCCCCGGCCGGCCAGTGCGCCTGGATCCTGGAGAAGTTCCACGCCTGGGCGGACTGCGCCGGCGACCCGGTGGCGACGCTGGGCGCCGACCGCATCCTCGACCACGTCAGCACCTACTGGTTCACCGCCTCGGCGACGTCCTCGGCGCGGATGTACTGGGAGATGGCGCAGGCGCCGGCCGCCCGCACACCCCGCGCGACGGTGCCCGTCGGGGTGTCGCTGTTCCCGCACGAGATCTTCCAGCCGCCCCGCGAGTGGGTGCAGGAGCAGTTCCCGGACCTGCGGACCTGGCACGAGCACGACCGGGGCGGCCACTTCGCGGCGATGGAGCAGCCCGGCCTGCTGGTGGACGACGTCCGGGAGTTCTTCCGCCCGCTGCGCTGAGGCGCAACAGAGCCGTCACACGACGCGGCTAGCGTCCGGGCTCCGCGAACACCCGGAGGTCCCGCCGCTGTGCACCTGTCCCCCCACGAGCAGGAACGGCTGCTGCTCTCCTACGCCGCCTCACTCGCCCGCCGGCGGCGCGCACGCGGCCTGCGGCTGAACCTGCCGGAGGCGACCGCCATCGTCACCGACCACGTGCTCGAGGGCGCCCGGGACGGCGTGCTGGTGGCCGAGCTCATGCAGTCCGGCCGCACGGTCCTCACCCGGGACGACGTCATGGACGGCGTCCCCGAGCTGCTGGAGGAGGTGCAGGTGGAGGCCACCTTCCCGGACGGGACCAAGCTGGTGACCGTCCACCAGCCGATCCCGTGACCGCGAGCTCGCCGGGCGGTGGCCGGCTGGTCCCGGGCGAGGTGATCCCCGCGGAGGGGACGATCGAGACGCTGCCCGGGGCGCCGCGCATCGAGCTCGAGGTCACCAACACCGGCGACCGGCCGGTGCAGGTCGGCTCGCACTTCCACTTCGCGCAGGCCAACCGGGCGCTGGAGTTTGACCGGGAGGCGGCGCACGGTCATCGGCTGGACGTCGCCGCCGGCACGGCCGTCCGCTTCGAGCCGGGGATCACCCGGACGGTGACGCTGGTGCCGCTGGCCGGCGCGCGCGTCGTGCCTGGCCTGACGACGGCACCGGGAGCATCGCAGCGAGGAACGAGCGAGGAGCGGACCGGGGCGCGGAGTCGGGCCCGGGGGCACGGCCTGACGACGGCACCGGGAGCATCGCAGCGAGGAACGAGCGAGGAGCGGACCGGGGCGCGGAGTCGGGCCCGGGGACACGGCCTGACGACGGCACCGGGAGCATCGCAGCGAGGAACGAGCGAGGAGCGGACCGGGGCGCGGAGTCGGGCCCAGGGGCACGGCCTGAGAGGCGAGGGAGGGCTCGGCTGATGGTGCAGCTGTCCCGGGAGCGCTACGCCCAGCTGTACGGACCGACCGCCGGGGACCGGATCCGGCTGGCCGACACCGACCTGCTGGTCGAGGTCGAGGAGGACCGCTGCGGCGGTCCGGGCCGCGCCGGTGAGGAGGCGGTCTTCGGCGGCGGCAAGGTGATCCGCGAGTCGATGGGCCAGGGGCGCGCCACCCGCGCCGAGGGCGCGCCCGACCTGGTGGTCACCGGAGCCGTCGTCCTCGACCACTGGGGGGTCGTCAAGGCCGACGTCGGCGTCCGCGACGGCCGGGTCGTCGCCCTGGGCAAGGCGGGCAACCCCGACACGATGGACGGCGTCCACCCGGACCTGGTGATCGGCCCGGGCACCGAGGTGCTGGCCGGCAACGGCCGGATCCTGACCGCGGGCGGGATCGACTGCCACGTGCACTTCATCTGCCCGCAGATCGTGCCGACGGCGCTGGGGTCGGGGGTCACGACACTGATCGGCGGCGGCACCGGCCCGGCGGAGGGGTCCAAGGCCACCACGATCACCCCGGGCGACTGGTACCTGGCGCGGATGCTCGAGGCGATGGACCCGTGGCCGGTCAACGTCGCGCTGCTGGGCAAGGGCAACACCGTCTCGCACGAGTCGATGGAGGAGCAGCTGCGCGGCGGTGCCAGCGGCTTCAAGCTGCACGAGGACTGGGGGTCCACGCCCGCTGCGATCGACGCCTGCCTGACCGTCGCCGGGCGGCACGGCGTCCCGGTGGCGCTCCACTCGGACACGCTCAACGAGGCCGGCTTCGTCGAGGACACGCTGGCCGCCATCGCCGGGCGGAGCATCCACGCGTACCACACCGAGGGAGCCGGAGGAGGTCACGCGCCGGACATCATCACCGTCGCCGGGCACCCGAACGTGCTGCCCAGCAGCACGAACCCGACCCGGCCGCACACGGTGAACACCCTCGACGAGCACCTCGACATGCTCATGGTCTGCCATCACCTGGACAGCTCCGTGCCCGAGGACCTCGCCTTCGCCGAGAGCCGGATCCGGCCCACGACGATCGCCGCCGAGGACCTGCTGCACGACATCGGGGCGATCTCGATGATCGGCTCGGACGCGCAGGCCATGGGACGGGTCGGCGAGGTGGTGCTGCGCACCTGGCAGACCGCGCACGTGATGAAGCGCAAGCGCGGGTCGCTGGCCGGTGACGGCGCCGCGGACAACCTGCGGGCCCGCCGGTACGTCGCGAAGTACACGATCTGCCCGGCCGTCGCGCACGGCATCGACGGCGAGGTGGGCTCGGTGGAGCCGGGCAAGCTGGCCGACCTGGTGCTCTGGGACCCCCGCTTCTTCGGCGTCCGGCCCTCCGTGGTCCTCAAGGGCGGGGTGATCGCCTGGGCGCAGATGGGCGACGCGAACGCCTCGATCCCCACGTCGCAGCCGCAGCTGCCCCGGCCGATGTTCGGCGCGTACGGCCGCGTGCCGGCGCGGACCGCGCTGCACTTCGTCGCGCCCGCGGCGCTCGAGGCCGGGCTGGCCGGCCGGCTGGCGGTCGGCCGGCGGCTGGCCGCGGTCACCGACACCACCCGGCTGACGAAGGCGGACATGCCGGAGAACACCGCGCTGCCCGAGATCCGGGTCGACCCGGACACCTTCACCGTCACGGTGGACGGCGAGGTGTGGGAGCCCGAGCCGGTACGCGAGCTGCCGATGGCGCAGCGCTACTTCCTCTTCTGATGACGGCGGCACTCCTCACGCTCGCCGACTCGCGGCTGCCCGCAGGCGGGCACACGCACTCCGGCGGGGTGGAGCAGGCGATCGCGGCCGGGCTGGTGCACGACCCGTCGTCCCTGGCCGCCTTCCTGCTGCGCCGGCTGGCGACGTCGGGTGCCGTGGCGGCCGGCCTCGCGGCCGCGGCGTGCCAGGGCGGGGACCTCGCGGTCCTCGACGCCGAGGCCGACGCGCGGACGCCGTCGCCGGCGCTGCGGGCCGCCTCGCGGCAGCAGGGCCGCGGGCTGGTGCGGGTGGGCCGCCGGGCCTGGCCGTCCCCGCTGTGGGACGCGCTGCCGGCCGCGCCGCACCACCCGGTCGCGCTCGGGATCGCCGCGGCCACCGGCGGTCTGACCCCGCGGGACGCCGCCGCGGCCGCCGCCTACCTGTCGGTCAGCGGCCCGGCCACGGCGGCGCAGCGGCTGCTGGCCATGGACCCGCTGACCGTCGCCGCGGTCACCGCGCGGCTGGCGCCCGAGATCGACGCCGTCGCCGACGGGAGCCTCTGCAGCGCTGTCGGCTCCCTCCCCGCCGACACCGACCCGCTCCTCGACCTGCTGGCCGAGGTGCACGCCACGAGAGGGGACCGCTTCTTTGCCTCCTGACCACGACCTGGACGACTACGTGGACCCGTACGAGCAGGGGCACCGGCACGGCGGGCCGCTGCGGGTCGGGCTCGGCGGTCCGGTCGGCTCCGGCAAGACCGCGCTGGCCGCGGCGCTGTGCCGCACGCTGGGCGGCGAGTACGACCTCGCCGTCGTCACCAACGACATCTACACGACCGAGGACGCCGACTTCCTCCGCCGCCACGCGGTCCTGCCCGACGACCGGATCGAGGCGGTGCAGACCGGCTGCTGCCCGCACACCGCGATCCGCGACGACATCACGGCCAACCTCGACGCCGTCGAGCTGCTCGAGGCCCGGCACCCGGGGCTGGAGCTGGTCCTGGTCGAGTCCGGCGGGGACAACCTGACCGCGTCGTTCAGCTACGGCCTGGTCGACGTGCAGGTCTTCGTCATCGACGTCGCGGGCGGGGACAAGGTGCCGCGCAAGGGCGGTCCCGGGGTCACCGCGGCCGACCTGCTGGTGGTCAACAAGACCGACCTGGCGCCGCTGGTGGGCGCCGACCTCGACGTCATGCGCCGCGACTCGGCGCTGGTGCGCGGGGACAGGCCGACCCTGCTGGTCTCGCTGCGGGAGGACCCGACAGCCGGCCCCGTGGCCGACTGGGTGCGCGAGCAGGTGCGGCTGCGGGCGCTGCAGACCACCGGGTGAGGACGGTCGTCGAGGTCGTGGCACGGCGGGGACGCGACGGGCGGACCGACCTGCCGGTGGTGCGGGCGAGCGGGCAGCTCGCCGTCCGGCGCACCGGGCCGGCGACGGTGCACCTGGTCGCCACGGCCTTCGGCCCGCTGGGCGGGGACGACGCGACGATCCGGCTGGTCGTCGAGGAGGGCGCCGCGCTGACGGTGCGCTCGGTCGCGGCGGCCGTCGCGCTCCCCGCGCGGGAGGAGGCGCCGTCGGTGCAGCGGGTGGCGGCGACCGTCGGCGGGCTGCTCGACCTGAGGCCCGAGCCGACGGTGGTGACCGCACGGGCCCGGCACGTCGCGGAGCTCACCGCCGACGTGGGCCCGGACGGCGTGCTCACCGCCACCGAGCAGGTGCTGCTCGGCCGCACCGCGGGGGCGCCCGGCCGCTGGACCGGCACCACCCGCGTGGTGCGCGACGGCCGGCCGCTGCTGCACACCACGGTCGGGCTGGGGCCGGGTGAGCCCGCCTGGTTGCCCCCGGTCGCCCCGCGGGCGTATGCCTCCACGGTGCACTCCGGCCCTGTGCCCCTCCCAGGCCGCGCGGGGGACAGCGCCACCGCGGACGACGCCGTCCGGCTCCCGCTGCCCGGCGGCTGGGTCGCCACCGCCTGGGGTGCCGAGCTGCACCGGGTGACCCGGGCGCTGGAGGAGCTCGGCCGCCCGGCGCGGATCCCGGCATGAGCCTGGTCGTCCGTGCCCGCCGGGTGGTCACGCCGGAGGGCGAGCGCGCCGCCGCCGTCCACACCGAGGACGGGCGGATCACCGCGGTGACCGGCTTCGCCGATGCCCCGCCCGGGGCGGTCACCCTGGCCGACGACGAGGTGCTGCTCCCCGGCCTGGTGGACAGCCACGTGCACGTCAACGAGCCCGGCCGCACCGAGTGGGAGGGCTTCGCCACCGCGACCCGCGCCGCGGCGGCCGGCGGGGTCACCACGATCGTCGACATGCCGCTGAACTCGATCCCGCCCACGACCACCGTCGAGGCGCTGCGGGTCAAGCGGCAGGCCGCCGACGGACAGGTCGCCGTCGACGTCGCCTTCTGGGGCGGCGCGGTCCCCGGGAACCTCGACCAGCTGCGGCCGCTGCACGAGGCGGGGGTGGTCGGGTTCAAGTGCTTCCTGCTCGACTCCGGCGTCCCGGAGTTCCCGCCGCTGGACGACGCCGGCCTGCGTGCCGCGCTCGCCGAGCTGGCCGCCGTCGACGGGCTGCTCATCGCGCACGCCGAGGACGCCGGGGTCGTCGCGGCGGCGCCCGGGCCGCACGGACCCAGCTACGCGGCGTTCCTCGCCTCCCGGCCGCCGGCGGCGGAGGAGTCGGCGATCGCCGGGCTGGCGGCGGCGGCGCGCGACACGGGAGCGCGCGTGCACGTCGTCCACCTGGCCGACGCCGACGCGCTGCCGGTGCTGCGGCGGGCCCGGGCGGACGGTGTCCGGATCACCGTGGAGACCTGCCCGCACTACCTGACCTTCGCCGCCGAGGAGGTCCCCGACGGGGACACCGCCTACAAGTGCTGCCCGCCGATCCGCCAGACCTGGCACCGCGAGGCGCTGTGGGCCGCGCTGGCCGACGGCGAGGTCGACCTCGTCGTGAGCGACCACTCGCCGTGCACGCCGGACCTCAAGCGGCTCGACGTCGGCGACTTCGGCCTGGCCTGGGGCGGGATCGCCTCGCTGCAGGTGGGGCTGCCGGCGGTGTGGACCGGAGCGCGGGCGCGCGGCCTGTCGCTGACGCAGGTGGTGCAGTGGATGTCGGCGGGGCCGGCGCGGCTGGCCGGGCTGCCGGGAAAGGGCGCGATCGCGGCCGGGAAGGACGCCGACCTGGTGGCCTTCGCCCCCGATGAGCGGTGGACCGTGGGGCAGCTGGCGCACCGCAACCCGGTCACGCCCTACGCGGGCCGGGCCCTGGTGGGACGGGTGCGGCGGACCTGGCTGCGCGGCCAGGACGCCGACGGCAGCCCCCGCGGCCGGCTGCTCGACCGCGGGAGCCGCTGATGTCGGCGGCGCCCTCCTGCAGGGCCCCGTCCCCGTCCCGCGGCCCCGTCCCGGCCCCCTGCAGGGGACCCACCCCGAGCCTGCGAGGGGTGGGGGGCAGCGGGTCCTCCTACTGCTGCTCGCCCTCCTCGCGGGCGGCCTGGTCCATCACCTGGGGGTCGTCGGTCGAGCCGCCGGCGGGATCGGCGTTGCCGAGCGCCGTCTCGGCCGGCATCTGCTGCACGTGCTCGCGGGCGCGCTCCCGCAGGTCGTCAGTGGGTTCGGACACGAGGCCTCCTCCGTGGTGGGTGTACGGGGTCTGCCCTACCCGTGCCGTGCCAGAGTGACCCGCGCGCCGTCCACGCACCGAGGAGCCCGATGAGCGACCCCACGCGCCTGACCGACCTCGCCAGTCGTGCCCTCGGCGGCGCGGTCGTGGCGGCCAACGACGAGTTCTTCGCGGCCAAGGAGAACCTGGTGCTCCCACACCCGCCGGTGGCCCGCACCGAGTTCGGGCACCGGGGCAAGGAGTACGACGGCTGGGAGACCCGCCGGCGCCGCTCACCCGGCGCCGACTGGGCGATCGTCCGGCTGGGCGCGCCCGGGACCGTGGCCGCGGTGGTCGTCGACACCGCGCACTTCACCGGCAACTCGCCGTCCCGGGTCTCCCTCGACGGTGCCGCGGTGGAGGGTCACCCGGCGGTCGGCGAGCTGGTGCGCGCCGACTGGCAGCCGCTGCTGCCGCTCTCCGACGTCACCGGCGACACGGCCAACGTCTTCCCGGTGAGCTCGGCGCGGCGCGTCACGCACGTGCGGCTGGTCATCCAGCCCGACGGCGGGGTGGCGCGACTGCGGGTGCACGGCACGGTCGTCCCCGACCCGCGGCTGGTCGACGCCGGCCCCTTCGACCTGGCCGCGCAGGAGTGGGGCGGCCGCGTGACGGCGGTCAGCGACGACTTCTACGGCCGGCCGGCCCAGCTGATCGCGCCCGGACAGGCCCGCACCATGGGCGAGGGCTGGGAGACCCGGCGGCGTCGCGGCGAGGGCAACGACTGGGTGGAGGTCGCCCTGGCCTGCGAGGGCGTGGTGACCCTGGCCGAGCTCGACACCACCTGGTTCCTGGGCAACGCCCCCGGCTCGGCGTCGCTGACCGGCACCGGTCCGGACGGCGAGGTCGTCGTCCTGCCGCGGACCCGGTTGCAGCCCGACACCCGGCACCGGTTCGTCCTCGACGGCGGCCCTGCGGTCGAGCGGGTCCGGCTGGACGTGTTCCCCGACGGCGGCATGGCCCGGTTGCGGCTGTGGGGCCGGCCCACCGCGGCGGGGCGGGCCTCGCTCGGCCGCCGCTGGTTCGAGGCGCTGCCCGACGTCCAGGCGCTGGAGGTGCTGGGGTCGGTCGGTGTGCCCCCGGCCGACGCGGGCCGGCTGGTCGGCGGGCGCGCCCTGCCGGCGGACCTGCCGCCGGCCGTGCGGGGTCTCCTGGAGGGACCGGGGCGGTAGACCGGAACGGGCTCGGGCGCCCCGGTGCCGCGGGCTGCCGATAGGGTTTCGGCTCCCCGCCGCGACACTCCCCGAGGAGCAGCCGTGTCCCGTCCCGGTCCTCTGGCTCTGCTCGTCCCGGCCGCGGCGCTGGCACTCGCCGGGTGCAGTTCGGCGATCGAGCAGGGCGAGCTGGAGTCGCAGGTGGCCGCGGCGCTGGAGGCCGAGACCGGGGTCAGCCCGGAGGTCAGCTGCCCCGGGGACCTCGACGCCGAGGTCGACGCCACGACCGAGTGCACCGCCACCGAGCCCGACACCGGCCGCGAGTTCACCTACCGGATCACGGTCACCTCGGTGGAGGACGGCCGCGCCGCGTTCGACATCCAGTCGGTCGACTGACGCCGCGCCGGGCGTCGGGTGACCCGGCCGGCACCCCCACCTGTGCAGGATGCCGGGGTGCGGACCGCAGACCTCCTCGTGCACGACGCCGAGTTGCTGGCCACCGTCGACGACGCCCGCCGCGAGATCGCCGGGGGCTGGGTGGCGGTCACCGACGGGGTGGTCAGCGGGATCGGCGGGCCCGCGGACCCCCGGCCGGCCGCCGCCCGCCGGATCGACGCCCGCGGCTGCCTGGTCACCCCGGGGCTGGTGAACACCCACCACCACCTTTACCAGAACCTCACCCGGGCCTACGCCCCCGCGCTGGCCGGCGGCCTGTTCGACTGGCTGGTGACCCTCTACCCGCTGTGGGCGCGGCTGGACGAGGAGGCGGCCTACGTCAGCGCCTACGTGGGGCTCACCGAGCTCGCGCTGTCGGGCTGCACCGCCTCCACCGACCACCTGTACGTGCACCCGCGCGGCGGCGGGGACCTCATCTCGGCGGAGGTCGCGGCGGCCCGCGACCTGGGCGTGCGGTTCTCGCCCACACGGGGCTCGATGTCCCTGTCGGTCAAGGACGGCGGGCTGCCCCCGGACTCCGTCGTCCAGGACGAGGACGAGATCCTGGCCGACTCCGAGCGCCTCGTGCGGCTGCACCACGACCGCTCGCCGTTCGCGATGACGCGCATCGCGCTCGCTCCCTGCTCCCCGTTCAGCGTCTCGCCCTCGCTCATGGCCCGCACCGCGGAGCTCGCCGAGACCCTCGACGTGCGGCTGCACACCCACCTGTGCGAGACGCAGGACGAGGACGCCTTCTGCCTGGCCACCTTCGGCCGGCGGCCCGTCGACCACCTGGCCGACGTCGGCTGGATGAGCGACCGGGTGTGGTTGGCGCACGTCGTGTGGCCGTCCGCCGAGGAGGTCACCCGGCTCGGCGCTTCGCGGGTCGGGGCGGCGCACTGCCCGTCGTCCAACATGATCCTGGGCAGCGGGCTGGCGCCCGTGGCCGAGCTGCGCGCGGCCGGCGCGCCGGTGGGCCTGGGCGTGGACGGCTCGGCGTCCGCGGACTCGGCGTCCCTGTGGCTCGAGGCCCGGACGGCGATGCTGCAGGGCAAGCTGCGGCACGGCGCGGGCGCCTTCTCCGCGCGCGACGCGCTCGAGCTGGCGACCCGCGGCGGGGCGGCGTGTCTCGGCCGGGTGGGGGAGATCGGCCAGCTGTCGGTCGGCGCGTGCGGGGACCTGGTGGTGTGGCCGCTGTCGGGCGTCGCGTTCGCCGGCGCGCTGTCGGACCCGGTGGAGGCCTGGCTGCGCTGCGGGCCGGTGGCGGCGCGGCACACCGTCGTCGCCGGGCGGCTCGTCGTGGAGGACGGCGTCCCGGTGCACTCCGCGCTCGACGAGCAGCTCGCCGTCCACGCCCGGGTGGCGGCCCGGATGCAGGCCGCCGACTGACGACACCGCTCGTCTTCAGAGGGCCGAGGCGAGGGCGTCGAGGTCGTCGGGGGTGGCGTCCAGGTGCGGGGAGACGCGCAGCACCGGCCCGGTCATCTCCCCGGGCGCCCGCTCGCGCTCGATCGCCGTGGTCACGATGCCGTGCTCGGTCAGCAGCCGCGCCCGGGTGGTGACGACGTCGACGCCGTCCGGCGGGCGCAGCGTGGTGGTCGCGGTCGGCTCGTCCAGCGGCTCGACGACCCGCCAGCCGGCTGCGCCCTCCAGCACCTCGCGGGAGGCCCGTCCGAGCGCGGCCAGCCGCTCCCGCACCCGCACCGGACCGGCCGCCACGTGCTCGCCCACCGCCAGCACCAGCCCGACCCGCCCGGCCACGTGCGCCTCCCCGGACTCGAGCGCCCGCAGCGGCGGCAGGTCGGCCGGCGCGGGCAGCGCGGGGGTGAGCTCCGCGGTGATCGCGGGCCGGACGCACAGCACCCCCACGCCGCGCGGGCCGGCCAGCCACTTGCGGGAGGTGGCGTAGACGACGTCGGCGCCCACGTCGGTGTCGACGTGGCCCAGCGACTGGGCGGCGTCCAGCACCAGCGGCACGCCGGCCGAGCGGCACAGCGCGGCCACCTCGGCGGCGGGCTGGACGATGCCGCGGTGGCTGCCGATGTGGGTCAGGTGGACCACGCGCGGGGGGTCGGTGGCCAGCAGGCGGGCCAGCCCGTCGAGGTCGGCCCGGCCGAGGTCGTCGACCGGCAGCGGCTCGGGCACCAGCCCGGCGGCGCGCAGCTGGGCGGCGTTGGGCGCGTACTCGCCGGGCAGGCAGGCCACCCGCGACCCCGCGGGCAGGCGCCAGCCACCGAGCAGGGCGACGAGGGCGGCCTGCGCGGACTCCACGAAGACGACGTCGGCCGCGGCCATGCCGACCAGGCCACCGATCACCGAGCGGCCCTGCTGCAGCAGGTCCTCCGCGGTCGCCTCGGCGACGTACCCGCCGAGCTCGGCCTCGTGCCGGGCGTGGTGGGCGACGGCCTCCAGCACGCGGTGGCTCTGGCGGCTGCAGGCGGCGGTGTCCAGGTGGCGCCCGGCCGGGCGGGGGCGGGCGGAGCGCCACGAGGCACCGAGGTCCTCGTGGACGAGGGCGGGGTCGAGCACGGTCACGGCACCACGCTAGGCGAGCCGGGCGACCGGACGGGTCAGGTGTCGAGGTCCCCTCGGGCCACCGAGACGCCGGAGTGGGCCGGGTTGCCGTCGAGGGGCTCGACGGAGACGTCGACCACCGGGTACTCACCGAGGTCCAGGCCCGGCGGCAGCTCGAACACCGCGGTGTCGCCGCCCCGGACGACGCCCATCGCCATCAGGCGGGAGACCGACCGGTCCAGCAGCCACACCTCGTAGTACTCCCCGCGCAGTTCGGCGGCGCTGAGGTCGACCGACAGCACCAGGCTGCCGTCGCTGCGCTCGATCACGCGCGCCTCACCCGACGCGCCGCTGGCGTCGAGCGGGTCGAGGGCGGCCGCGGCGACCGTGAGCCCCTCACCGCTGCGGGTGCCGAGCGCCACGGTGCCCGCGCCGATGCCCGCGCCGACGACGAGCGCGGCCGCGGCGGCCAGCACCAGCCGGGAGCGGCGCGGGCGCAGTCGGGTGACCGGAGCCGGCGGCGGCCCGGAGTCGGCCGGCTCGGCTCCCGGGGCCTGCGTGGCTCCCGGGCCCGGCTCGGCTCCCGGGGGCGGCTCGGCTCCCGGGGGCGGCAGAGCCGCGCTGACCGGCGGGGACGCCCCGGCGACGGCCTCGGGACGCGGCGCGACGGACACCCCGGTCGCCGCGGCGATCCCCGCCCACACCCGCGGGGGCGGCGGGACCGGAGCGCCGGGGGCGGCCAGCTGCGGAACGGCGAGCGCGTCCACCCCGCGCCGCAGCGAGACGACCTCGGCGCGGCACTGGGTGCAGGACTCGAGGTGCGCGGCGTCGGACTCGGGCAGTGGCTCGCGGAGCGCGGCCAGGGCGAGTTGCTCAGGCGTGCAGTGCGGCACCGTCCACCTCCAACCGGTTGCGCAGGCGCTCGAGGGTGCGCCGGATGTGACTCTTGACCGTGCCCAGGGGCAGCCCGGTGCGGGCGGCGATCTGGGCGTGAGTGAGGTCTTCGAAGAAGGCCAGCTCGATGATCCCGCGCTGGGGCTGACCGATCTGGTCCAACTCGTCGAGGAGCAGCACACGATCGGCGACGGTGGTGTCCACCAGCGGGCCACCGGGGTCCGGCGCGGACTGCGCCTGGGCCATGGCCGCCTCGGTGGTGCGCCGCTGCCGGTCCCGGCGGGCCCAGGTGTCGGCGATCTTGTGCCGGCAGACGCCCACCAGCCACGCCGGCAGCGGCCCCTGCTCGGGGCGGTACCCGGCGCGGCCGGTCCAGGCGGAGATGAAGGTCTGCTGGGTGACGTCCTCGGCGTCGGGCCCGGGGCCGAAGGCGCGCACCGCCATGCCGTGGACCTGGCCGGCGAAGCGCTCGTAGGCCCAGGCCAGCCCCTGCTCGTCGCCGGCGGCGAACCGGCGGGCGACCTCGGCGTCGTCCGGTTCCGGGGTCTCCCCCGGCAGCGGCCCGACGTCCGTGGTCACGCGCTCGACCCTAGGCCCTTGGCGGCCCCGGTTGAGGACCCTGGTCACGGGAGGGCCTCGGCGACGACGACCACGACGTCCCGGTAGCTGCCCAGCTCGGGCAGGAACGGGCCGCCGCAGGTGACCAGGGCCAGCGAGGGCCGCCCGGTCCGGCTGAACAGGCGGTCCAGCGGCAGCGCTCGCTTCTCGACCAGCTCGCGGGACACGACTCGCCACCCGGTGACGGCGCCGGCCGCGTCGGTCACCTCGATCTCGTCCCCGGGCGAGGCCTCCCGCAGCGGGGCGAGTGCCCCGAGCCCCTGGGTGCGGTCGTCGACGTGGCCGGCGAGGACTGCGACCCCCTCCGCGCCGGGCAGCGGCCCGAACCGGTACCAGCCCACACGGTCGACGTCGTCGGGCAGGTGCACCTGACCGTCCTCGCGCACCCCGACCGGGTCGACCGGGGCGTCCACGCCGAGCCCGGGCACGGTCAGCCGCGTCGGCTCCGGGGGCCGCGTGGCGGGCGTGGGAGCCGCGTCGCGGGTGACCACCGGGATCCCCGACCACTCGTGGCCGGTCGGCGGAGGGGCCGCCGGTGCCGCCGCCGAGGAGGCCGGCGGCGGCACCGACGGGGTCGGTGCGGGGAGGGCCTGCTCGACCGGTCTCCCGGTCGCCGTCGGTTCCCGGGTCAGCGCCCAGGTGGCCGGTGCGCCGACCGCGAGCGCCAGGCCCAGGGTCGCGACGGCGGCCGCGGAGCGCATGGCCGGGCTCCCTCCCCCGATGGAGGTCAGGAGCGGACGGGCACGAGCCGGCGGGCGGCCACACCGGCGAGGGCCAGTCCGGCCAGCGACAGCGCCACGACCGGCACCGGGAGACCGTCCTCGTGGGCCAGGCCAGCCGAGCCACCGGGGACGCCGGACGGGGCGGAGTGCGATCCGGAGATCGTCTGGACGGCCAGGTCGAAGCCGGCGTCCTGCGATCCCCAGGCGTAGACGATCGTCGTCGCGCCCTCGGTCAGGTCGAGGTCGGCCGGGCCGAGGGCGACGGTGTCGGTCCCGGCGAGCACGACGTCCGCGGTGACCGTGCCGGCCGGCACGGTCAGGGCCGCCTCGTTCGGGTTGGTCAGACCCGGGGCGACGACGCTGCCGCCGGCCCGGACGTCGACCGCCGGTGCGGCCGCGGTGTGCCGGACGACGACGCGGGCCTGGCCGGCGGGCACCGCGGAGGTGTCGTTGACGAACGGGGTGAGGGTCGGCGCACCCTCGGCGGACAGGTGCGCCACGACGGTCGCGTTGGCCCCGGCCGGAACGGCGACGCCGTCGGCGGACAGCAGCGGATCGCCGGACGCGTCCGGCGCGTCGGCGGGGTAGAGGGCCAGGTCGTAGGTCCCGGCGGGCAGCTGCAGCGGATCCGTGAGGGTGCCGGGCTGGAAGTCGTCGATCAGCTGTTCTCCGTTGGCGTAGACGTCGACCGGGGTGGCCGGCACCGCGTGCAGCACCGAGACGGTGGCGGTGTCCGCGGCCAGCGCCGGAGCGGCGCCCAGGGTGACGAGGGCGCCGGTGGCTCCGCCGACGACGATGGCGAGGGAGGTGCGGCTACGGGGCACGGGACGGTCCTTCCGGAGGTGGAGGTGCCTGTCACTCCCTCCTTCCGGGCCTTCCCGTCCGGCGGATGCAGTGTCGGGGCCCGCCCGTCCGGCGGATGCGTCGACGGGGCCCTCCCGTCCGGCGGATGCGGCGTCGGGCACAGGTGTTCCCGAGGAGCTCGTGCTCTGCATGCGAGGGGTGTGCAGAGCGCGAGCGTGCCGGGACCGACGTGGCGGGGCGGTCCTTCGTGCCCTGCATGCGAGGGGTGCGCAGAGCGCGAGCGTGCCGGGACCGACGTGGCGGGGCGGTCCTTCGTGCCCTGCATGCGAGGGGTGCGCAGAGCGCGAGCGTGCCGGGACCGACGTGGCGGGGCGGCCCGGCCGACGGGGCTCAGGCCGGGACGGACAGGGAGAGCGCGAAGTCGCCGTCCGGGTCGGTCCACCAGTGGGTCATCGACAGGCCCGCGGCGGCCAGTTCGCGCGCCACCCCGTCGCGGCGGAACTTCGCCGACACCTCGGTGCGCATCTCCTCGCCTGCGGCGAACGGGACGTCGAGGTCGAGCTCGGCCACCCGCACCACCTGGGCGGCGCGCGACCGCAGCCGCATCTCGATCCACTCGTGGTCGGCGTCCCACACCGCCACGTGCTCGAAGGCGTCGAGGTCGAAGTCCGCGCCGAGCTCGCGGTCGAGCACCGCGAGCACGTTCCGGTTGAACTCCGCGGTCACGCCGGCCGCGTCGTCGTACGCGCGGACCAGCCGGGCGGGGTCCTTGACCAGGTCGGTGCCGAGCAGGAAGGAGTCGCCCGGCGTCAAGGTGCCGGCGAGCTCGGCGAGGAACTCCGCCCGCGGCCCGGGCTCGAGGTTGCCGATCGTCGAGCCGAGGAACGCCACGAGACGCCGGCCGGAGCGGGGCAGCTCGGCCAGGTGCCGGGTGAAGTCGCCGACCACCGCCTCGACCTCCACGCCCGGGAACTCCGTCTCGATGGCGGCCCCCGCCGCCCGCAGCACCGACGGGTCGACGTCGCAGGGCACGAACCGGCGCAGCGTGCCCGCCCGGCGCAGGGCGCTGAGAAGCAGGCGGGTCTTCTCCGACGTCCCGCTGCCCAGCTCCACCAGGACGTCCGCCCCCGAGGCCGCGGCGACCTCTCCGGAACGGGCGGCGAGGATCGCCCGCTCGGCGCGGGTCGGGTAGTACTCCGGCAGGCGGGTGATCTCGTCGAACAACGCACTGCCGCGCGCGTCGTAGAACCACCGCGGCGGCAGCGACTTCGGCGTCGCGGTGAGCCCCGCGAGCGCGTCGGCGCGCAGCGCCTCCGCGGCGTCCTCGGGGGCGAGGTGGGTGGTCAGCGAGATCGACACGGGTCTCCTCAGGCGAGCGGGGTCAGGGTCAGGCCGTCGGGGGTGACCTCGACGAGGGAGCGGTCGGGCACGTCGGTCCACGCCGGGTCGTCGTCCCAGGGCTCGCTGGCCAGCGCCGTCCCGTCCGGAGTGACCAGCGCCGACAGCGTGTCGCCCCAGGTGGTGGCCAGCAGCCGGGTGCCGTCGGCGGCCAGCAGGTTGAGCCGGGCGCCCGGGTCCGCGGCGCCGACCTCGAGCACGGTGGCTCCCAGCGCATCCGGGCCCCGGGCGAAGACCAGGGCCGCCAGCAGCGCGCTGTCGACGGTGGACTCGGCGTCCCGCACCGGCGGCAGCACCGACCGGTCCACCCGGCCGTTGTGCGACAGCAGCCACCGGCCGTCCGTGAACGGCGCGACGGCGCTCTCCTCCAGCGGCATGCCCACCGTCGCGGACCGGACGGCGGCCACCACGCACCCCGACGACAGCACCGGCGCGACCGAGGCGAACGACGGGTCGGCCCACATCGGGCGCGGTGAGCGCCAGCGCGCCGGCTCCGCGCGACCGGGCACGAAGAAGCCCACTCCCCAGCCGTCGGCGTTCACCGTGCCGTACCGCTGCCGGCGCGGCGCCCAGGACTGCACCAGCAGGGAGGACGGCGGCTCGAGCACGAGTGCCGCCAGGGTCCGCGGCCGGCCCAGCCAGGCGAGGTGTCGGCACATCAGGCGGACGACCCGTCGACCGACCAGGCCAGCCGGACGCCGCTGAAGACCTGCCGGCGGACCGGGTGGTCCCAGTTGCGGAAGCTCGGCCGCAGGATCGAGGCCGCCACCGCCCAGGAGCCACCTCGCAGGACCTTGTGGTCCCCGCCGAAGAACGGCGCCGAGTAGTCGGCGTAGAGCATCGGCCGGAAGCCCGGCCAGGGGAGGAAGTCCGAGGAGGTCCACTCCCAGACGTCGCCCAGGAGCTGCTCGGCGCCGTAGGCCGAGGCGCCGGCCGGGTAGGCGCCGACCGGAGCCGGGCGCAGGGCGGTCCCGCCCAGGTTGGCCAGCGCCGGCGCCGGCTCGGCCGAGCCCCACGGGAAGCGGCGGCGCCGGCCGGTGGCAGGGTCCCAGACCGCGGCCTTCTCCCACTCCACCTCGGTGGGCAGCCGCGCCCCCGGGGCCACGGTGCCGGTGCCCCCGGCCCAGGCGGCGTACGCCTCGGCCTCGAAGAACGTGACGTGCTGGACCGGTTCGTCGGGGGGCAGCTCCTCGGTGATCCCGAACCGGGTGCGGGTGCCGTCGGGCCCCCAGAACTGCGGCCGCTCCAACTCGGCCTCCACCCGGTGCGCCCAGCCCCGCTGCGACCACCACCGGGGCTGGGCGTAGCCGCCGTCGGCGACGAAGGCGGCGTACTCGGCGTTGGTCACCGGCACCCGCCCGATCCGGAAGGCCGGGACGTCGACCACGTGCGCGGGCCGCTCGTTGTCCAGGGAGAACGGCTCCTCGGTGGCGTGCACGCCGAGGACGAACTCCCCGCCCGGGACGAGCACCGACGTGCCGGCCACCCCGGGCCGGCCCGACGGCAGCGGCGTGCCGGCGCCGAGCAGCGGCGGGCCGGGACGCAGGTTCAGCGCCTGCAGCATCGTCTCGTCGTGCTGCTGCTCGTGGCTGACCACCATGGCGAAGTCGAACGGGTCCCCGCCGTCGGCAGCAGGGTCGGCGCCGAACCGGTCCAGCCGGTCCAGGACGCGGCCGCGCACCTCGCCGCAGAACGCCCGCGCCTCGACCGGTGGCAGCAACGGCAGCCGGGAGCGGACGGCGCGGGGGTGGGTGAACGCGTCGTAGAGCGCCTCGACGTCGGCCGGGAGCAGACCCGGGCGGGTGGCGTCCCCGCGGCGCAGCAGCCAGAGGTCCTCCTGCTGGCCGATGTGCGCGAGGTCCCAGACCAGCGGGCTGAGCAACGGCGTGTGCTGGCGCAGCAGCTCGGGCTCGTCGAGGTCGGTGAGCAGCAGCGTGCGCGCCCGGGCGGCGGTCAGCTCGCGGGCGAGGATCTCGGTCAGGTCGCTCATCGAGGGGACTCCGTGGCTGACAGGAGGGCGGCGGCGGGGCCGTGGGTGCGGGCGGTGCGGAGCAGGGAGCCGCCGGGGCTCCCTCCGCGGTCGACGAGGTCGGCCAGGGCGGTCACCTCCCCGCGCAGGGCGGTGGGTGCGGCGTCGCACGCGGCGGCGAGACAGGTCCGGGCCGCGGCGTGCAGCGCCCGGTCGGCGAGCCCGAGCCGGGCGGCGCGGTCCCACGCGCCGGCGACCGGTTCGGTGGCCGCCGCGGCGCGCCCGGCCGCGACCGGGTCGTCGAGCAGCGTGGTCGTCACCGCGGCCAGCGCCGGCCACCAGGGCTCCGGAGCGGCGTCGAGGTAGCGGATCTCCAGCCAGCCGCGCGGCCGGACCGGGGGGAAGAGCGTGGTCAGGTGGTAGTCGAGGTCGGCGGTCGTGGGCGACCGCCCGCCCAGCGGAGCCGCGCCGGTGACCCAGTCGGCGAACGGCACCCGCCCCCGGACCGGGACGGCGCCGCCGGACGCCGGGTCGCGCACCAGCATGACCGGGGCAGCGAGGGCGTACCGCGCCCACTCGCCGGCCGGGTCGGCCCCGCCCAGCAGGGGGCCGCAGCGGGCCTGGTCGATCTCGCCCCACACCCGCTGCCGGTGCGACGTCCAGCCGGTGGACCGGCCGGCCGCCAGGGGCGAACAGGCGGAGACCGCGACCAGCACCGGCCCGATCTGGTGGGCCAGGGCCACCCGGCAGCTCCACCCACCGCGGGGGCCGGCCTCGAGGTTGACCTGCAGGGACGCCGTCCCCGACATCATCGCCGTCCCCGCGGCCGCGCAGCCGACGGCGGCGAAGTGCTCCTCCATCGCCGCGTAGCGAGGGGCGGGACTGACCCGGCGGGGCGGGCGCAGCGGATCGGCGCCCACGGGGGCCGACCCGAGCCCGTCGTCGGCCAGCGCCGCGGCGAGCACGGCCCGATCGGCGCGCAGCGCGGCGACCGCGTCGGCGACGCCGGGCAGCGGCGGCCCGGACAGCTCCACCTGGCCGCCCGGCTCGAGGGTCACCCGGCTGCCCCCGGGCAGGGTCGGCAGCGCGTCGAGGACGCCGCGGACGCGCGCCCACGGCACCCGCGAGGCGGGATCGGTGCGGTCGACCAGGTGCGCCTCGAGTTCCAGGCCGACGGCGCCGACCGGTCCGGGGCGCAGCGCGGCGTCGGCCACGTGCGCCAGCGCGCCGTCGAGGTCGAGGGCAGCCGCGTGCCGCTGCTCGGTGACCGGGGCCACGGGCCCCACCCCCTCCAGGTCCGGACCGGTCGACGTCGACCGCGGGTCGGTGCGGGGGCGGCCCGTCGTCGCGGCCGTCCTCGGCGAACATCCTGCACACCCCCACTGACAGGACAAGCCCCGCGCGACGACGTCCTCCGGTGTTCGGACGAAGATGGGCGCGTGGATGCCGCTCGGGACCGGGACGCCGAGGGGCGCGCCCGCAACGCCCGCCCGCGGGACGCGCTGGGCCGCCCGCTGCCTCGCGGCGCGGTGGGCGAGGAGCGGGCCCCCGAGGGGGTGGTCCGCCCCCCGGCCGAGGCCCTGGCCGAGGCCCAGCGGCTGCTCGACGCGGGCCGGCCGTTCCACGCCCACGAGGTCCTCGAGGACGCCTGGAAGTCCGCGCCGGAGCCCGAGCGGCAGCTGTGGCGGGGGCTGGCGCAGCTCGCGGTGGGGCTCACCCACGCCGCCCGGGGCAACGCTCGGGGCGCGGCCACCCTGCTCGACCGCGGGGCCGGGAACATCGCCGGCTACGCCGCCGACCCGCCGCACGGTCTCGACGTCGCGGGCCTGGCCGCCCGGGCGCGGACGCTGGCCGCCGAGGCGGCCGCCGGGCGGGAGGTGCGTGCCGCCTCGATCCGGCTGAGGAGCCCCGGGACGTGACACGAGGACGACGTCGCGACGGTGTGCGCGCGGCGGCGGTGCTGGCCGCGGCGGTCGCCCAGATCGGGGGCAGCCCGCTCGGGACGGCCGTCGCCGGGCGCAGCGTGGGCGAGGTCAGCGACGCGACCCGCTCGCTGATCACCCCGGCCGGCTACGCCTTCACCATCTGGGGCCTGGTCTTCGCCGGCGCGCTGGCGTGGGCGGTGTACCAGGCCCTGCCCGGCCAGCGAGACCGCCCGGTGCACCGGCGGACCGGCTGGCCACTGGCCGCGGCGTTCGCCGGCAACGCCGCCTGGGAGGTGCTGTTCCCGCTGGTGGGGGACAGCGCGCCCCTGGTCCCGGCGGTGCTCCTCTTCGCCATCGTCGCGGCGGCGGCGACGGCCTGGGCCCGGCTGCAGGACCTGCGCCTGTCCGGACTCGCCCGGCTGCTCCCGGCGGCGGTCACCGGCCTGCTGCTGGGCTGGGTGACGCTGGCCTCCGCGGCGCAGGTGGCCTCGGCGGGTGTCGCGCTCGGCGCGCCCGCCCAGGGGCCGGCAGCGCAGGCGTGGTCGGTGTCCGCCCTCGCGGCGGTGGCCGCGCTGGGGGCCGGGGTCGTCCTGGTCGCCCGGGTCTCGGCGGGGCCGTTCGCGGCGGCGGTGGTCTGGGGACTGGCCGCGGTCGCGGTCGACGGCGGACCGGTGACGGTGACCGTCGCGGCGGTGGTGGCCGCCGCCGTCGTGGTCGCGGCCCTGGCGGTCCGGGCGGTGCGGCGGCCCGACCGCGGGGCGCTGCTGGTCGGCTGAGCGCACCCCTACCCCCCGCCGAGTGACGCGGAGCACACTGCCGGGCATGACCGCCTCCAGCGCTGCGCGCACCCGCGAGGTCTGGGCGGCCGGGGACTACCAGCGCGTGGGCGTCCGGCTGGTGCCGGCCAGCGAGCAGCTGGTCACCGACCTGGGCGTGCGGCCCGGGGACCGGGTGCTCGACGTGGCCGGCGGCACGGGCAACACCGCGCTGGCCGCCGCCCGCCGCGACGCCGACGTCGTCTGCACCGACCTCGTGCCCGAGCTGGTCCAGTACGCCGGCCGCCGCGCGCAGATGGAGGGGCTGGCCTTCACCACCGAGGTCGCCGACGCCTGCGCGCTCCCGTTCCCGGACGGCTCCTTCGACGTCGTGGTCTCCACCTTCGGCGTCGTCTTCGCCGCCGACCCCGAGCAGGCCGCGCGGGAGCTGCTGCGGGTGCTGCGGCCGGGTGGCCGGCTCGGGCTGACCGCCTGGCGCCCCGAGGCACCCGGCGGCCGGCTGCTCTCGCTGATCGCGCGGCACGACCCGGAGGACGCCACCGGGGACCCGGTGAGGTGGGGGACGCCCGACGGTGTGCAGGGGCTGCTGGGCCTGGGGGAGTGCTCGCTGCGGCACGCGGAGCGCACCGTGGAGTTCACCGCACCGTCGGTGGCGGCGCAGTGGGAGCGCTACCGCGACTGGTACGCGCCGGTGCACGTGGCCTGGCGGCGGCTGGACGAGGCCGGGCGTGCGACGCTGGAGGCCGAGTTCAGCGACATGTGGGGCAGCTTCACGCGCGGCGGCGGACCCGGCATCGTGGTGCCCAACACCTACCTGCAGTCCACCGGCGTGCGGGCCGGCTGAAGGGGAGAGCGATGAGGAGCTTCGAGGCCGCCACCCGGATCGACGCGAGCCCCGCCGCGGTGTGGGACCTGCTGGTCGACGTCGGCGGCTGGCGGGACTGGGACTCCGGCGTCGACCGCGTGGAGGGCCGGGTCGCCCTGGGGGAGCGGCTCACGCTCTACGCCACGATGATCCGCAACCGCCCGTTCGACGTGACGGTCACCGAGATCCGTCCCGGCGAGGTCATGCGCTGGCGTGGGGGCCTGCCGTTCGGCCTGGCGGTCATCGAGCGCACCTACCACCTCGACGGGCAGGAGGACGGCGGCACGGTGCTCACCGTCCGCGAGGACCACAGCGGGCCGCTGGCGTTCCTGCTCGGCCGCACCACCCCGGACCTCAACCCCTCGTTCCGGCAGTTCTGCGCGGGCCTCAAGGCGCGCGCCGAGGGGCGGACCTCCCGGCACGGGGGCTGAGGCCGGCCGGCGGGACCCGCTGGTGCACCGGCCGGTCGGGGACGCGGACTAGCGGCCGATGCCGTCGAGCAGCCGCTCCGTCCGGGCGGCGAACGGTGCGAACCCGAACCGCTCGCACAGCTCCAGGGCGCGCTGCAGCTCGGCGGCCGCGCCCGGCAGCCCGAGCAGGGCCATCACCCCGCCGCGGTAGAGCGCGGCCGGGCCGAGCACCGTCGTCCCCGGCCACAGGACGACGACGGTGTCGCCGTAGGACCGCAGGGCCGGGAGCACGGTGGCCGCCCGCTCACCGTCGGCGAGCTCGAGGAAGACGTCACTGAGCAGGACGGTCTGCACGGGCTCCCGCGTGCCGCCGCCGGGGGAGGTCAGCAGCCGGTCGACCGCGGCGAGGGCGGCCTCGCGGCGGCCGGCCTGGGCGTGCGCCTGGGCCAGCACCCCCAGCCAGCCGGGGTCGACCGTCGCGGCGAGGTCCACCACCTCCGGGACGACGTCGGGCAGCCGGTGCTCGTGCCAGGCGGCGATCCCCTCGATGGTCTGCCGGGACATCCGGGTGACGTCGGCGGCCGCGGGGGAGGTGGTCGGCGCGTCGGCGACCGCGGCGTCGGCCAGCTCCCGGGCCCGGCCCGCCTCGCCGCGGGCCAGCGCCAGGCCGGCCCGCCACCAGGCGTCGAGCTGCAGCAGGTCGCCGTCCCCGCGGCGGACGGCGAGGTCGGTGAACCGCTGGGAGACCGCGGCGGACTCCTCCGCCTGCGTCGTCTCCAGCAGCGCGCAGCGCAGCAGGTGGAGGGCGGTGGCCTCGGCCGCGGGGTCGCCGGACCGCTGCCGGAGCATCGCCCGCGCCCACTCCAGGCGCTCGCCCGCCCACGCCGGCGTCCAGTGCGCCACGAAGCGGGCGACCATCGCCCGCGGCCGGGCGGTGGGCCGGTCCCGCGCCGCCGCGAGCGCCCGCGCGGCCAGCTCGGGACCGCCCGGCGACCCCACCGACGCCCGCTGCACGGCGAGCGCGGCCAGCACGGCCGACCGCAGGTCGGGGTCGAGCTCGTCGGCCAGTTCGGCGGCCTCCTCGAGCAGGGACACGTCGGTCGCGGCGAGGGCGCCGGAGGTGGCCCAGTAGCCCCCGAGCCCGCCGCCGGCCGAGGTGACCGCGGCCCGGGCCAGCCGCGCCGCGTCGTCCGCCCGCCGGGCCAGGTCCGCGGCGGCGGCCAGGGCGGCTCCGCTGGCCTCGATCAGGCCCAGCCGGCGCAGCGCGGCGCCCCGCACGAGCTGCAGGTCGGCTCCCGTGTCGCCGTCGCCGGGGCCGGCGTGGGCCAGGCCGCGGGCGGCCAGCGCGGCGGCCTCGTCGTCGCCGGCCCGGTCGAGGGCCTCGGCGGCGGCCGTGAGGCAGGCGCGGGCGGCGGCCGGGTCGGGGGCTCCGGCGGCGGCCTCGCTGCGGTGGACGGCGATGGCGGCGGCGGAGGTGGCCGCGGCCGGGCTGGCCGCCAGCGCGTCGGCCAGCAGCCCGTGCAGCCGGGCGCGGCGGACCGGCCCGAGGTCGGCCAGCAGCACCTCCCGGACCAGGTCGTGGGCGACGCGGACCCGCCCCGGCACGGGCTCGACCAGCAGCCCGGCGCGCAGGGCGGCGGGGACGGCGTCGTCGGCCGCCCCCTCCAGGACGGCGGCCAGCAGCCCGACCGAGGTGTCGCGCCCCGCGACGGCGGCGGCCTCCAGGGCGGCCCGGGTCGCGGCTGCCAGCGGAGCCAGGCGCAGCCGGACGACGTCGCGCACCCCGGCCGGGACCGGGCCGCCGCCCTCGGGCAGCGCGGCGAGCTCGGTGACGAAGAAGGGGTTGCCGGCCGACCGCTCGGCCACGGCGGACGCGGTGCGCTCGTCCTGCGGGCCGCCGCGCAGCGCCGCCACCAGCGCGCCGACCTCACCGGCGGCCAGCCCGGACAGCTCCAGCCGCCGCGCTCCCGGCACCCGGGCCGCGAGCCCCAGCACGCGGGCCAGGGAGGGGTCTCCGGTGGCCTCCTCGCGGCAGGTCAGCGCGACCAGCACCCGGCTGTCGGACAGCTGGGAGAGGACGACCTCGAGCACGTGCAGCGAGTCGCCGTCGGCCCACTGCAGGTCGTCGAGGACCACCAGCAGCGGCGCGGCGGAGGCCAGGGCGCGCAGCCGGCGGGCGGTGTCGAGGCCGAGGGCGAATCGGGCGCCGGTGTCCGTGCCCGGCAGCGCCTCGGGCAGGCCGCCGAGCACCTGCTGCCAGGGCCAGTAGGGGGGAGCGCCGCCGATCTCGGCGCAGCGGCCCCAGCGGACCGCCGCCCCAGACCGTCCGGCGAACGCCTCGACCAGCCGGGTCTTGCCGATGCCCGGCTCCCCGGTGACCACCACGGCCGTGCCACGACCGGCGCCGGCCGACGCCCACGCCGCCCCGAGCGCGTCGAGCTCGGTGGCGCGGCCGACGAAGCCGTCGGGCACCGGCGCCGTGGCGGGGGCCGCGCGCGGCGGCGCGGGGGCCAGTCCCCGGTCCTGCCGCAACACCGCCGACTCCAGCTCCCGCAGCTCGGGCGAGGGGTCGAGGCCGAGCTCGTCGGCGATCCGGGCGCGGGTGGCGCGCAGGACGTCGAGCGCCTCGCCCTGCCGGCCCGCCCGGTAGAGCGCCCGGGCCAGCAGGGCGGCCGTGCGCTCGCGCAGCGGTTCGGCGGCCGCGGCCGCGGCCAGGTCGGCCACCAGTTCCGCGCCGGCACCCAGCGCCAGCCGCACCTCCGCCAGCCGCTCCACCGCGCCCCGGTGCAGCTCCTCCAGCCGGGCGGTGACCGGTCCGACGTCGGGCACGTCGGCGACGTCGGCGTAGGGCCGGTCCCGCCACAGCGCCAGCGCCTGGGTGAGCAGCCGCGCGGCGCCCGCGTCGTCGGCCGTCGCGGCGGCCCCGACCAGGTCGGCGAAGGCGTGCGCGTCCACCGCCGTCCGGGGCAGCACGAGGGCGTAGCCGGCCCCGCGGGTGACCAGCACGGTCGCCTCGCGGGCGCCGCGGCCCGGGTCGAGCAGCCGGCGCAGCCGGGCGACGTGGCCCTGCAGGGTCGTGGCCGCGGTCGCCGGCGGGCCCCCCCGCCACAGCCGGTCGGCCAGGACGTCGGCGGGCACGGGCCGCCCCTCGGCCGCGGCCAGCAACGCGAGGACCTCGGCGGGCCGGCGCCCGCCGAGGTCCAGTTCGCTGCCGTCCCGGGTGACGCGTGTCGGGCCCAGCACGCCCACCCGCAGCTCCACGGCTGCGGAGGGTAGGCGAGATCAGTGCTGCGCAGGGGTCAGCGGCGCGAGGTCGCGACCGTGCCGCCCGTGGCCGACCGGACGAGGGGGGAGGCGCGCAGCCAGACCGCCGCACCGACCACGAGGACCAGCCAGCCGAACAGGCCGGTCTCCGCGGAGAACCAGGCGGTGTGCTCGCGCTCGGCGGTCAGCGGCGCGAGCACGTGGTACAGGGTGGCGTTGGCGACGGCGTGCGCGAGCACCCCCGGCCAGATGCCCCACCGCAGCTGCATGCTGGCCAGCACCGCACCCAGCGCGGTGGTCCCGAGCGTGGTGCACAGCAGGGCGTAGGTCACCGGCAGGCCGTCGGGCGCGCCTCCGAGGAAGAGCACCAGCGGCCAGTGGAACGCCCCCCAGGCCACGCCGCTGACCAGCACCACGGTGCGTGGCCGGGCCACCTCGGCCAGCCGGGTGACCAGCAGGCCGCGCCAGCCGACGTCCTCGGCGAGGGCCAGCACCACGTAGGGCAGGACCAGCAGCGTCAGGCCCAGGGCGGTCATCGGGCCGAGGCCGCCGGTGTCGACGCCGCCCAGGCCGGTGACCCACAGCAGCGCCCCACCGGCCAGGGTGGTCACGAGCGCCCACAGCCAGGCCCGCCCCAGGACGCGCAGCGGCACGCGGCGGACGCCCCAGCCGGGCCGCCGCAGGCTCCCGGTGGTGACCAGCCGGGTCAGGACGGCGGCCAGGAGCGGGATCAGCGCCTGGCCGTAGAGCACGGCCTGCACCAGCGGCGGGGACTGGTCGATCGCGCGCACGTCGGCGTCCTGCGAGGCGGCGAACGCCGTGGTGCCGGCGAGGAGGGCGGCCGTCGTCCCGAGGAAGACGGCGATCTCCTTCCCGGGTGAGGGGGTGCGCGGCGGTGCGGCCGGCGCGGGGGAGAGCTGCGGGGTGGTGGTCATCGCGGTTCGGTGCTCCCGGGTCCTGGGGTGTGCCATCGCCGCAGAGCCTCGGGACCGCCGCTGGTCGGCCCCTGGTCCGCCGCTGGTCGACCCCGACCAGCGGCTCACCAGCGGACCGCGCGAGCGTGGCCGGCATGCAGCGCCCCGACCCCGTCCCCGCCGCCGCCGTCGTCGCGCTGCCGGCCGGGGGCGCGCTGAGCCGCTGCCGGGCCCGCAGGGCCGACCTGGTGCTCGTCGTCCTGGCCGGCTGCCCCGTCCTGGCCGCCGGGGACGGCCGACCACGCCCCCTGACCCCGGGCGGGACGGCGGTCTGCCGGCGCGGGACGGCGTGGTCCCTGCGGGCCGGGCCGGAGCCGGCGCGGCTGGTCGTCGTGGCCTTCCCCGCCGGGCCGGAGCGGGCGGTGGCCGACCTCGCGCAGCGGCCGGCCCTGGACGACGCCGCGCGCGTGGCGCTCGCCGCCGACGGCGGGCTCGAGCTCGTGCTGGAGCCCACACGACCGATGTGACCGCAAGCGCGACCCCCGGCGGCCGAGGTGGGACGATGGGCACCGCCATGAGCACCGAGACCACAGCCGCCGCACCCCGCACCGACGACACCGACCTGGGCGAGCCGGCCACGCCGCCGCGCGGGCCGGTCACCTCGGCGTCGTACTCCCTGACCGTCCGGCTCACCGCCGACGGCGACCCGGCCTCGATCGGCCGGATCGCCACCGCCGTCGGGTCCGCCGGCGGCGCGGTCACCGCCATCGACGTGGTGGACAGCCGCTCCGACGGGCTCACCGTCGACGTCACCTGCTCGGCCGCCGACGCCGCGCACTCCGAGGAGATGGTGGAGGCGCTCCGGTCGGTCCCCGGGGTCAAGGTCCGCAAGGTCAGCGACCGGACCTTCCTGCTGCACCTGGGCGGCAAGCTGGAGGTCGCCTCCAAGGTGCCGCTGAAGACCCGTGACGACCTGTCGATGGCCTACACGCCCGGTGTCGCGCGGGTCTGCCTGGCGCTGGCGGCCAACCCCGACGACGTCCGCCGGCTGACGATCAAGGGCAACACCGTCGCCGTGGTCACCGACGGCTCCGCCGTCCTCGGCCTCGGCGACATCGGCCCGGGCGCGGCGATGCCGGTCATGGAGGGCAAGGCGGTCCTGTTCAAGCGGTTCGCCGACATCGACGCCTGGCCGATCTGCCTGGACACCCAGGACGTCGACGAGATCGTCCGCACCGTGGAGCTGCTGGCCCCCGGCTTCGGCGGGATCAACCTCGAGGACATCGCCGCGCCGCGCTGCTTCGAGATCGAGGCCCGGCTGCGCGAGAAGCTCGACATCCCCGTCTTCCACGACGACCAGCACGGGACGGCGATCGTCGCGCTGGCGGCCCTGCGCAACGCCCTGCGCGTGGTGGACAAGCAGCTCGAGGACGTGAAGATCGTGGTCGCCGGTGGCGGTGCCGCCGGGACGGCGATCGTGCACCTCATGCTCGAGGCGGGCGCCCGCCGCGTGCTGGTGTGGGACCGCGAGGGCATCCTCTCGCCCGACGACGAGCGGCTGTCCCAGGCCAAGCGGGACCTGGCCGAGCGCACCAACCCCGAGTGCGTGCGCGGGGAGCTGCCCGACGCGCTCGAGGGCGCCGACGTCTTCATCGGCGTCAGCGCCGGCAACGTGCTCGCCGTCGAGGACCTCGCCCGGATGGCGGAGAACGCGGTCGTCTTCCCGATGGCCAACCCGACCCCCGAGGTGGACCCGGTCCGGGCCCGGCAGTACGCGGCGGTCGTCGCGTCGGGCCGCTCGGACCTGCCCAACCAGATCAACAACGTGCTGGCCTTCCCCGGCGTCTTCCGCGGGCTGCTCGACGCCCGCGCCCGGGAGATCAGCGACGGCATGCTGCTGGCCGCGGCCGAGGCGATCGCGGCTGTCGTCAAGGACGACCAGCTCAACGCCAACTACATCATCCCGAGCGTCTTCGACCCCGCCGTCGCCAAGGCGGTCGCGGCCGCGGTCGCCGACCAGGCCCGCACCGAGCCCGGCGCCACGGTCCAGCTGAACGAGGACAACGGCGACGACGCCTGACGGAGGACCCCGGACCGGGCGGTCCCTCGCGGGGACCGCCCGGATCGGGGGACGGCGCCCGGTGGGCTGAGCAGGGCATCATGGCCCGGTGCCCGAGTTGCCCGAGGTGGAGGCCCTGACGGCGTTCCTGCGCGGGAACGCCGTGGGGAAGGTGGTGACGCGGGTCGACCTGGCCGCCGTCCAGGCGATCAAGACCTTCGACCCGCCGCTGTCCTCGCTGGCCGGCCTGGAGCTCTCCGGCGTCACCCGGCACGGGAAGTTCCTCGACCTCGACGTCTCCGGCCTGCACCTGGTGGTGCACCTGGCGCGGGCCGGCTGGCTGCACTGGCGCACCGGCCTGCCGCCCGCCCCGCCCAAGCCCGGCAAGGGCCCGCTGGCGTTGCGGGTCCACCTGGACGACGGCAACGGCTTCGACCTCACCGAGCAGGGCACCCGCAAGGGGCTGGCGGTGTACGTCGTCCGCACGCCGGCCGACGTCCCCGGGGTCGCCCGGCTCGGCCCCGACGCGCTCGAGGTCGACCGGGAGGCCTTCGCCGCGCTGCTCGCCGGCCGCTCCGGCCAGTTGAAGGGCGCGCTCACAGACCAGACGCTGGTCGCCGGGATCGGCAACGCCTACTCCGACGAGATCCTGCACGCCGCCCGGCTCTCGCCGTTCAAGATGGCCGACAAACTGACCGACGACGAGGTCGTCCGGCTCTACGACGCGGTGCGGACCACGCTGACCGACGCCCTGGAGCGCCAGGTCGGGCAGCAGGCCGCGACGATGAAGGGCGAGAAGCGCTCCGGGCTGAGGGTCCACGCCCGCACCGGCCTGCCGTGTCCGGTGTGCGGGGACACCGTCCGCGAGGTCAGCTTCGCCGACACCTCGCTGCAGTACTGCCCGTCCTGCCAGACCGGCGGGAAGCCGCTGGCCGACCGCCGGCTGTCCAAGCTGCTGCGCTGAGCGGAGTGCCACGGGCGCACAATCCGCGCCGTGGCACTCCGACTCGTGACCGTCGACCTGTTCAGCGCCCTCATCGACTCGCGCACCGGCGGGTCGGCCGCGCTGGCGTGGATCACCGGGGCCGACGGCGCCGTCCTCTACGACGCCTGGGACGCCGCCAACAAGGCCTCCCAGCGCGACGAGCCCACCTGGGTGCCCTTCGCCGAGCACAGCCGCCGGGCGCTGACCGCCGCGTACGCGCAGCTCGGCGTCGACCGGGACGCCGACGCCGACACGACCGCGCTGCTGGCCTCGGTCGGCGACTGGCCGCTGTGGCCCGACGTCGAGACCGGGCTGACCGCGCTCGCGGAGCTCGCCCGGGTCGGGGTCCTCTCCAACGTCGACGACGCCGTCTTCGCCCGCACCCGCGTCGCCGGCCGGGTGGACGACGCCGCCGTCCTCACCTCCGAGCGGCTGCGGGCCTACAAGCCGGCGGCGGCGATCTACCGGCGGGCCCTCCACCGCGCCGGTGGCCGGCTGGTCCACGTGGCCACCTCGGCGCGGGACGTGCGCGGGGCCCTGGCCGCCGGCATCGACGTCGTCCGGCTGCGCCGGCCGGGCCACACCCTCGACCCGCAGGGCGGGACGCCGCGGCGGGAGGCCGGCGACCTGTCCGAGGTGGCGCGACTGCTCGGTTGAGCGGAGGGGGCGGCGGGTGGACGGCGACGTCGTCGCAGTCCCGCCACCGTCGGTGTGGGAGGGCCTGCGGCCTGGCCTCAGTCGGCCTGCCGCCGGGCCGTCAGCCACGACGCCGCCCGCGCCACCACCGAGCTGCCCACCCCGGCGTCCCCCTGGTCGGCCGGCTCGTCGGCAGCCGACCCGACCCGGCTCCACCAGTCGGCGAGCCGGGGTGGGGCCAGGACGTCGACCCGCTGACCCGGCCGCGGGACGGCGACCTGCACGCCGGACCGCTCGGCCGCGGCGCACAGTCGCTCCACCGGCTCGGCCCAGCGGTGGAACGCCAGGTTGAACGTGGCCCAGTGGACCGGCACGAGCAGCCCGCCGCCGAGGTCACCGTGGGCGCGCACGGCCTCCTCGGGGGTCATGTGGATGTACCGCCAGGCGTCGTTGTAGGCGCCGATCGGCAGCAGGGTCAGGTCGAAGGGGCCCAGCTGCGCGCCGATCCCGGCGAAGGCCGGCGTGTACCCGGTGTCGCCGCCGAAGAAGACCCGGTGGCGCGGCCCGGCGATGGCCCAGGACGCCCACAGGGTGGTGTCCCGGGCGAGGAACCGGCCGGAGAAGTGCCGGGCCTCGGTGCAGGTGACCGTCAGCCCCGCGACGACCGCGACGCCGTCCCAGTCGAGCTCGACGATGCGCTCCTCCGGCACGCCCCAGCCGCGCAGGTGCGCCCCGATGCCCAGCGGCACCAGGAACGGCGCGGTCTGGGTGCGCAGCAGTTCCCGGACGGTGGGCAGGTCGAGGTGGTCGTAGTGGTCGTGGGAGACCAGGATCGCGTCGACCGGCGGCAGCGCGTCCAGGGGTGCGGGCGCCGGGTGCAGCCGGGTGGGGCCGAGCAGCGGGGACGGCGACACGCGGTCGCCCCACACGGGGTCGACCAGCACCCGTCGCCCGTCGAGCTCGACCAGCGCGCTGGAGTGCCCGAACCACGTGACGGCCAGCTCCCCGGGCTCGGCCGGCAGCTCCGGGCGGGCCAGCGGCACCGGGCGTGCCGGGAGGCCGGTGTGCCGCTCCTCGTGCATCTGCCGCAGCAGCCCGCGCCGCGCGCTGGCCGAGGGCAGCGCCGGCGTGCTCATCCGGTTGTGGAAGCGGCCCCCGGCGAACTGCGGTGACCCCGCGGCGTACCGGCGCACCTCCCGGCGGCTCGCGCCCAGCGCCGTGGGCAGGCCCCAGGCGGCGCGGGCGACCCAGAGGGCGGGCCCGGCGAGGGTGGCGGTCAGGGCGAACGCGGTGCGGCGGGCGGCAGGGGACGGCACGCCTGCCAGCATCCCAGCGGAGTGCGCCCGCGCGCCGCGTCAGGGTTCGACGTCCTCCGACGGCGTGAAGTCCCCCTGGCCGGGTGGCTCCGGGGCGACCGGCGCCTCGAGGGTCACCTCGCCCGCCTCCTCGAAGACGAAGGTCACCTGCACCGACTGCGAGGAGCGCAGCGACGTGGCGAGGTCCAGGAGGGTCACCGACGGCGGTCCCTCGGGCTCCAGGTAGGCGTTGTCGTCCGCCCCGACCACGATCGCACCCTCGCTGCCGTCCGTGGCGGTCAGCCGGGCGTCGGCGAAGTCGGGGCCGGTGACGTCGAGGAGCCGGTCGTCGGCCGTGCCGGTGTTGGAGAGGGCCGCGTAGAGCGGGACGTCGGACCCCTCCTCGTGGAGGCCGTCCTCCGGGAAGGCCAACTGCAGGGCGTTGACCTCGACCGTCCCGGACACGGCCTCGTCCGGCGCCGGGTTGCCGCCCTCGACCTCCGCTCCGGGGTCCTCGATCGGATTGGCGCTGTCCTCGTCGTCCACGACCCCGCCGCACCCCGCCACCACGAGGGTCGCGGCGAGGGGCACTGCCGCCAGGCGGCGGTGTCGACGGGCTCGGTGCTGCGCAGTCATGTCTCTCCCGGATCCGTGTTCGGCTGGCACCGCAGGGCTACCCGGCCGGTCCGCGGGCCGGCGCCCGTCGGCGGGATCGCAACGGGACCGTCATGCTGGCGCCATGAGCGACGCCGGGGACCCCGAGGCCGAGCCGGGCCGCGCACCGGCCGAGCCCGAGGGGGGCGACCCCGCCTGCTGGCTGCGGCGGGTCTGCCCCGCCTGCGGGCGGATGGCCGACGAGGACCCACCCACGCGGTGCGCGGACTGCGGGGAGCTCCTGCCGGCCGGGTGACCGCGGCGCTCAGGCGGCGCCGCGCAGCCGCCGGGTCGAGGCCGCGAAGTCGGCCAGCGCCCGCCGCAGTGCCACCCCGGGCCGGTCGGCGCGCACGTGCAGCTCGTCGCGCAGGTCCAGGGGCAGCCCGCTGCCCGGCAGCCGCGCCTGCAGGGCGAGGTCCTCGGCGAGCACCTGGCGCTGGATGGCCACCTCCCGGGCGACGTCGTCCGGCCACGGCAGGCGCGCCCCGGGCCCCGCGGACACCAGCATCCGGGTGTAGACGCGGGTGGAGTCGGCGTCCTCCGGCTGCAGCAGGCACAGGATCGTCGTGACGGCTCCCGAGTCGGGGGAGTCCAGCCGCAGCCGGAGCTGGAACGGCGCCCGGTAGCTGTAGGTGGCCCGCCGCCGCACCGGCGGGCCGACGACGCCGCCGGGGTGGTGCGGCGTCTCGTACGGCCGCTCCAGCTCGGCGCGGAAACCACCGTCCTCGGGGACGACGTCGAAGGCGGGCACCTCCGCGGCGTCCGGTGAGCCGCCGATCCGGCTGTGCACGAACGGTGCGTGCGCCACGTCGAAGAAGGTGTCGGCCAGCGGCCCGGCCGGCCCGGGGGAGCGGACCGGCGGCAGCCAGGTGCTCACGAAGTGGCGGTCGCCGGCCTCGGGGAGGTCCAGGGGCACGTCGTGCGGTTCGGCCGGCGCGAGCCAGACGACGCCGAGCCGCTCGGTGACGGCGTGGGCGGGTGGGTCGGCCACCAGCCCGTCGGCAGTGCGCCGCAGCAGCCAGGTGCGCCCCAGCAGCCGGACCTGCAGCCATCCCCCGGGCAGCAGCTCCCGCGACAGCGCGACCGGGTGCCACGCGGAGTCCAGGGACCGGTCGAGGTTGCCGAACACCGGGCCCCGGAGCTCCTCCTCCGGCGGCGCCGGCTCGGCGGTGGTGTCCGCCGACGGACGCGGGGGGAGGGCGGTGGTGGTCCGGTCGGGGGCCAGCCAGACCCAGCCGTGCCGCTCCTCCACCGCCCAGGGCATCGCGAGGTCGGCCCGCGGCGGGGGTGACCCGTCCGCGCCGAGGGACGGGATGGCCACGCAGCGCCCCTCGCCGTCGAACCGCCAGCCGTGGTGGCCGCACTGCAGCCGGCCCTCCACCACCGTCGCCGCCGCGAGCGGCACCAGCCGGTGCGGGCAGCGCGCGGGGAAGGCGCTCACCTCGCCGCCGGGCCGCAGCCGGACCACCACGTACGGCCGGCCGCCGGCGCCCACCGGCACCGGCGTCGTCCCGACCTCGGCGGCGCGGGCCACCGGGAACCACCCCGTCGACGTCGTCCCCGTCGTGTCCATGACCCATTGCAGCGCGGCCGCGTTCCCGGACGGTTACGGGCGCCGGACGGTCAGGCAACGTCGGTGACGGGTCCAAGGCCCCGAACGTCGGGGGTCGTCCGACACGGTTCCGTCTCGAACAGCAGACGGCGGGTCGACACGTCTCTACAGTGACGACGATCACTCCAGGTCCACAGTCCTGACAGGGGAGGGCGCGCCGTGACACCACCCGCCGAACGCCGGTTGCTGACACCGGAGGAGTACGAGGAGGCCCAGGCCTCACCCGAGTTCGCCGAGCTGCGGCGTCGGTTCCGCCGGTTCGCGTTCCCGATGACCGTCGCCTTCCTGGCCTGGTACCTGCTCTACGTGCTGCTCTCGACCTACGCGCCGGACCTCATGTCCACCCCGGTGTTCGGCAACGTGAACCTCGGGATCCTGCTGGGCCTCGCGCAGTTCGTGACGACGTTCGTCATCACGCACCTGTACGTCGCCCACGCCGACCGGCGCACCGACCCGATCGCCGACGAGATGCGTGAGCGGCTGGAGCACCACGACTACGCCCGCCACCGGGACACGTCGGTGGGCGGGGAGGTCACCCGTGGCCGTTGAGGTGCTCGCCGCCGAGAGCGGGACGATCGGCAACCCGGCGATCAACATCGCGATCTTCGGGGTCTTCGTCGCCATCACGCTGGTCATCACGTTCCGGGCCAGCCGCACCAACAAGAGCGCGGCCGACTACTACGCGGCCGGCCGCAACATCAGCGGCACCCAGAACGGCCTGGCCATCGCCGGTGACTACCTCTCGGCTGCCTCGTTCCTGGGCATCGCCGGCGCCATCGCCGTCTTCGGCTACGACGGGTTCCTCTACTCGATCGGCTTCCTCGTCGCCTGGCTTGTGGCGCTGCTGCTGGTCGCGGAGCTGATGCGCAACACCGCGCGGTTCACGATGGCCGACGTCCTGGCCTTCCGGATGCGGCAGGGGCCGGTGCGCACCGCGGCGGCCATCTCCACGCTGGCGGTGTCGCTGTTCTACCTGCTGGCCCAGATGTCCGGCGCCGGCGGCCTCGTGACCCTCCTGCTCGGTGTCACCGGCGAGGCGGCCCAGGCCCTGGTCGTCATCCTGGTGGGCGCGCTGATGATCATCTACGTGCTGGTCGGCGGCATGCGCGGCACCACCTACGTGCAGATCATCAAGGCCTCGCTGCTCATCGCCGGCGCGCTGGTCATGACGCTGTGGGTGCTGGCCGAGTTCGGCTTCAACCTCTCGGCCCTGCTCGGCGGCTCGGTGGACAACGCCGTGGCCGGCCGCGACGTCCTGGCACCCGGGGCGCAGTACGGCGCGACCGACACCTCGAAGCTAGACTTCGTCTCCCTCGGCCTCGCGCTGGTGCTCGGGACGGCGGGCCTGCCGCACGTCCTGATGCGCTTCTACACCGTGCCGACGGCCAAGGACGCCCGCCGCTCGGTGGTGTGGGCCATCTGGCTGATCGGCATCTTCTACCTGTTCAGCCTGGTCATCGGCTACGGCGCCGGTGCCCTGGTGGGCCCCGAGACGATCCTCGGTGCGCCGGGCGCGGTGAACTCGGCCGCGCCGCTGCTGGCCTTCGAGCTCGGCGGCACGGTCCTGCTGGGCATCATCGCCGGCGTCGCGTTCGCCACCATCCTCGCGGTCGTCGCGGGTCTGACGATCACCGCGTCGGCGTCGTTCGCGCACGACGTGTACGCCTCGGTGATCAAGAAGGGGAACGTGCCGCCCAACGGCGAGGTGAAGGTCGCCCGCATCACCGCCGTCGTCATCGGCGCGATCTCCATCGGGCTGGGCATCCTGGCGCTGCAGGCCGGGCTGAACATCGCCTTCCTGGTGGCACTGGCCTTCGCCGTCGCGGCGTCGGCCAACCTGCCGACCATCCTCTACACGCTGTTCTGGAAGCGCTTCACCACCCAGGGCGCGCTGTGGTCGATGTACGGCGGGCTGATCGCCTGCATCGTCCTGATCATCTTCTCGCCGGTGGTGTCGGGTGCGCCGATCGTCGAGGCGACCGGCAAGAGCACCTCGCTGATCCAGGGGGTCGACTTCTCCTGGTTCCCGCTCAACAACCCGGGCCTGGTGTCCATCCCGCTGTCGTTCTTCCTGGGCTGGCTGGGCACGGTCCTGTCCAAGGAGAAGCCGAACGAGGCCAAGTGGGCCGAGCTCGAGGTGCGGGCGCTCACCGGCATCGGGGCGGAGAAGGCCGTCCAGCACTGAGAGGACCCCCGTGCCCCCCACCGCTCGCAGGCTCGCGGCGGGACCCTGCACGGGGGCCGTCCTCCTCCTCACGCCTCGCTCCGCTCGGGGGCGGGGCCCGGGAGGGGGCCGGTCCAGCGAGTTGCCAGCGCCGAGGCGCGCGTCCCCTGCTGGGGGCGCGCGCCTCGTGCGTGTCCGGCGGGATCGGCTCAGGCAGCGCGCGCGGCGGGGGTGGCGTCGGCGGCCAGGACGGCGTCCACGGGGACCGGGACGACGCGGTGAGCCCGGCGGTGCCGCACCGCCCAGCGGGTGACCAGGCCGGTGAGGACGACCGCTCCGGCGAGGCCGTGCTGGCCGGGCGCGGTGACCGCGACGGCGAGGGCCGCGGCGTAGACCACCGTCAGCAGGACGGCGGGGAGGGACAGGTGCACGGTGCTTCCTCCGGGAGGTGGAGGCGTCCCGCCGGCCGGCAGCCGGGTCCGGTGAGGGCCCGGCCGCCGGCGCGGCGACGGCGCAGGACGGGTCAGGTCAGCTCACGGGCGCGATTCGCCGGCGCGCGTCGGCCGCGTCCGCGGAGCTGCCGTGCTCGTGGGTGAGCTCGCTCACTTGAGCATGTCCTTGGCCTTCTGGAGCAGCGACTGCCCCGGCTGCTGCGGGGTCGGGAACAGCCGCGGGTCGCCGGGCGGCAGGATCGGGGCGTCCGCGGTCGCCTCGATCGGGCGGGCGGAGAACTGGCCGCGGCCGTCGACCGACGGGCCCGACGCCCAGCGGCCGGCCGAGGCCTCAGGGCCGTCGGAGGCGTCGATGAAGGTGTAGCCGAGGTCGCCGACCTCCTCCTCGAGCGGGAACGCCTCGGGCACCGGGATGCCCTCGATCCCGTCGTCCTTGAGCTCCTCGATCGCCGCCAGCCACTGCTGCTGGTGGTAGTGGTCGCGGGTGATGAGGAACCGCAGCATGTCCTTGACCCCGGGGTCGTCGGTCATGTTGTAGAGCCGGGCGACCTGCAGCCGGCCCTGCATCTCGGCCGTGGCGTTGTACATGAAGTCGGCCATCAGGTTGCCGCTGGCGGTGACGTACGCACCGGTCCAGGGGTTGCCCATGCTGTCCATGTAGGAGGCGCCGGCCCCGTTCACGATCGGGTGCTGCGGGTTGTGCTGGCCGTAGCCGGCAGCCGCCTCCTTGGTGCGGTCGGCCGAGTCGGGCTTGAGCGGGATGTGGTCGAGCAGCCGGTCGATCATCGTCACGATCATCTCGACGTGGGCCAGCTCCTCGGTGCCGATGGAGAGGAGAAGGTCCTTGTACTTGCCGGGCAGCCGGCAGTTCCAGCCCTGCAGCAGGTACTGGGTGGCGACGGTCATCTCGCCCCACTGACCGCCGAGGACCTCCTGCATCTTGCGGGCGAAGTCCGGGTCGGGACCGTCGGGCTTGGCCTCGTACTGCAGGGCGTGGGTGTGCGTGAACATGCGGCTCTCCCTGGCGTCGTCGCGACCACCGCCGATGCGGTGACACCAGGGATCTGCCCGCGCCCGGTGGCCCGCCCGTGCCGGTCCCTGGCCCTCGGGTGCCAACCTCGGACCGGAGGGGCTGGGTGCGGGTGACGCGCACGGAGCCCCTCCGCCTCAGCGGTCGGGGAGCTGCACGGTGAGCGTCAGGGACGCGCCGTCGGCGTCCCACACCACCTGGCCACCGAGCTCGAGCGTCTGCCGCCGCACCGACCACAGCCCGAGGCCGGTGAGGTCGGGTGGCGGCAGCTCGGTGCCCAGGTGCTCGACCAGCCGGTCCGGGTGGGCGACGGCCTGGGTGAGGGCGAGGTCCACCCAGCCCGGCCCGCAGGTGACCGCCAGCCGGACCGGCGCCCCCTCCCCGTGGCGGTGCGCGTTCTCCAGCAGGTTGGTGAGGATCCGCCCGACCCGGGCGTCGCCGACGGCGACCTCCTCCGCGCCCTCGCCGAGCGCCACGGTGAGCTGCCGGGCCGGCAGCCCGGAGGCGGCCACCGCCGCACGGACGACGTCGCCCAGCCGGCGCGAGGTCGGCGCCCGCGACACCGCGCCGCCGGCGGCCGCCGCCGTCCGCAGCATGGAGGACAGGTGGGCGGTCTGGGCACGCGCCAGCTCCAGGACCTCACCGCGGTCGGCGGGGGTCTCGTCCAGCGAGCCGAGCAGCGCCTCCAGCGAGGCCAGGGGCGTGCGCATGTCGTGGCACAGCGCCCGGACGACGGCGTCCTCCGGCGTGGCCGGCGGCTCGGCCGGCTGATGGCGGGTGGCCCGGGGCAGGTGTGCCCGGAACCGTTCCGCCAGGCCGGAGAGCAGCCGCGGCGGGGTCGGTGCGGTCGGGGGGTTGGCGGCCAGGGTCATGGGCACCTCCGTCGTGCGCAACCGGTCAGCCAGCGCCGGGCGCCGCGACCGTCAGGGGAGAGATGGAGTTGACCGACGCCGGGGCTGAGCGCCGTCCAGTCGACGTCGTGCTCGTCGACGACCACCCGCTGTTCAGCCGTGGTCTCGCCCTGCTCCTGCCCGGGGTGAGTGACGGGCGGGTGAGGGTCGTCGGGACGACGGATGACGCCTCGGCGGCGGCTGCCCTCGTGCGCCGCCACCACGCCGACGTCGCCGTCGTGGACCTGCACATGCCGCCGCCCGGCGGGACGCGCGCGATCGGCGCCATCCGCCGGGCCGACCCGATGGTCCGGGTGGTGGCCCTGTCGGGCATGGCCGACGCGGACGACGCCATCGAGGCGCTGCGGGCCGGTGCGGCGGGCTACCTGCCCAAGACCGCCGACCCCGAGACCCTGGTGCGCCCGCTGCTCGCCGTCCTCGACGGGTGGTCGGTGCTCCCGGAGGAGCTGCTGCGGCGGCTGCTGGACGACGCCGCCCCCACCGGCGAGCAGGGCATCGCCGAACGGCTGACCGCCGACGAGCGCCGGCTGTGGCGGCTGGTGGCCGACGGCGCCCCCACCATGGAGATCGCGACGACGCTGCACGTGTCGGAACGGACCGCCAAGCGGCTGGTCGCCTCCCTGCTGCGCAGCCTGGGGGTGACCACCCGGGTCGAGGCGGCTGCGCTGGCCGGCCGGGTCCACCTGGGGAAGTCCGCGGGCCGGCAGGAGTGAGCTCCGGAACGGTGCCGGCTCGGAGGTCATCGGCGGCCCGCTACCCACGATCGCGAACCGACAGTCGCGGCTAGGGTCGCCCGGATGAGCGCGCGGATCGTCCTCTTCGGGGCCACCGGCTACACCGGCGCCCGCACCGCGGAGGCCCTCGCCGGCCGCGGAGCCCGCCCGGTCCTGGCCGGCCGGGATCCCGCACGGCTCGCCGAACTGGCCGGGCGGCTGGGCGGGCTGGAGACAGCGCGGGCCGACGTCACCGACCCGGCGTCGGTGCGCGCCCTGCTCGGCCGCGGTGACGTGCTGGTCAGCACCGTGGGGCCGTTCCTGCGGTTGGGTGGCCCGGCCGTGGACGCCGCCGTCGACGCCGGGGCGGTGTACCTCGACTCCACCGGCGAGCCGCCGTTCATCCGCCGGGTCTTCGAGGAGGCCGGCCCGCGGGCGGCGGCCACCGGTGCCACGCTGGTGCCCGCGTTCGGACTCGACTACGTGCCCGGGACCCTCGCCGGCGCGCTGGCACTGGCCGACGCCGGGGACCGCGCCCACCGGGTCGACATCGGCTACGCCATCGACGGCACCTCGGGCCAGGCGTTCTCCCGCGGCACGCTGGTCTCGGCCGTCGGGGTGCTGCTGGAGCCGGGGTACGCGTTCACCGGCGGCCGCCTGCGGACCGAGGCCGCGGGCCTGCGGACGTGGCGGTTCGAGGCCGGTGGGCGGGGACGGCGCGGCCTGTCGGTGGGCGGCTCGGAGCACCTGACCCTGCCGGCGCTCGCCCCGACACTGCACGACGTCGGCGTCGTCCTGGACTGGTTCGGTCCCCTGACACCGGTCGCCTCCCGGCTGGCCCCGCTCACGGCGCTCGCCGGCCGGCTGCCCCTGGCCCGGCAGGCCGTGCAGCGGGTGGCCGCGGTCGTGGCCACCCGGGTGGGCGAGGCGCCGTCGGACCGCACGCTGGCCGGCGCCCGCACGCGCACCGTCGCCGAGGTGCGCGACCGCACCGGCGCGCTGGTCAGCCGGGTGGAGTTGGCCGGCCCGGAGGCCTACGGGCTCACCGCCGCGCTGCTGGCCTGGGGTGCCACGTCCGCCGCGGAGCACGGGGTCCGCGGCACCGGCACGCTCGGCCCGGTGCAGGCGTTCGGGCTCGGCGCGCTCACCGCCGGCGCCGCCGAGGCGGGGCTCCTGCGCGCATGAGCGCGGTCGCCTGCGTCGACATCGGGTCCACCTGGACCAAGGCCGCCCTCGTCGGGCTGCCCGCCGGGACGCTGCTGGCCCGGGCGCAGGCCCCCACCGACCACGGCGACGTCGTCCGCGGGGTGCTCGCCGCCACCGCCTCCTTCCCTCCCGACGTGCCGGTCCTCGCCTGCTCGAGCGCCGGCGGGGGGTTGCGGCTGGCGGTGGTCGGCTACGAGGAACTGATCAGCGCCGAGGCCGGACACCGGGCGGCGCTCTCGGCCGGCGCCCGCGTCGTGTCCGTCGCCGCGGGCCGGCTGTCGGACGAGTCGCTGGCGCGGCTGTGGGCCGACGAGCCCGACGTCGTCCTGCTGGTGGGCGGTACCGACGGCGGTGAGGCCACGGTGCTGCGGCACAACGCGGCGGCGCTGGCTTCCCCGGCCCCGCCGCAGGGAGGCAGCGGGGTCCGTCGTCGGCCCGTCCCGGTGGTGCTGGCCGGCAACACCGCCGTCCGGGACGAGGTGGCCGCGGTGCTCCGCGCGGGCGGGGTGCCGGTCACCGAGACGGCCAACGTGCTGCCCGACATCGGCCGCCTGGCCCCGGAGCCGGCGCGGGCGGCGATCCGCGAGGTGTTCCTCCGGCACGTCATCGGCGGCGACCGGCTGTCGGCCGACCCGCGGCTCCGGGAGTGGGTGCGCACGGTCACGCCGGACGCCGTCCTGGCCGGGGTGTCGGTGCTGGCCGCGAGCCGCGCGGGCGCCGACGTCCCGGGGGTCGTCGTGGTGGACGTCGGCGGCGCGACCACCGACGTCCACTGCGTGCCCGACCCCGACGCCGAGCAGTCCTCGCTGGGCCGCGAGGCGGTCGGCGTGCCCGCCGCGCGGCGGACGGTGGAGGGTGACCTCGGGGTCGAGGCCAGCGCGGACGCGCTCCGGTCGGCCGCCGCTGACGAGGGGCTCCCGCCGGTCGGGGAGGACCCGCTGGACCTCGGGACGGCGGCGGCGACGATCGCCCTGCGCCGGCACCTGCGGGCCGAGGCCGCCTACGGGACCGGTGGCGCCGGAGCGCGCACCGTGGGGCTGGTCGTGCTGTCGGGCGGGGTGTTCCGGCACGCTCCCCCAGGAGCGGTGGAGGACGCGGTCGGCCGGATCGCCGCCGACCGCGCAGGAGCGGGCGGGGTGCTGGCCGGCGCGGAGATCGCCGTCGACGAGCGGTACGTGCTGGCCGCGGCCGGCCTGCTCGCCGCCGACGCGCCGGCCGCGGCTGCGGGCCTGCTCAGCGGGGGGCGAGCGTTCCGGCCCACGACCCCGAGGACGCCGCCGCGGTGAACCCGGCGACGTCCGCGGCGGCCAGGTCCACCGCGGCGTAGCCGCCGCTGCCGGCGCCGACGCAGGCCACGACCGAGGCCAGCCCGGCGCGGCGCTGGAACAGGCTCTGCCGGACCTGCCAGCCCACGACGGCGCGGCGCTGCAGCACCGCCTGCTCCCGGACCAGCCAGCCGCTGCGGACGCTGAACGAGCGCGGGCCGGCCCGGTGCCCGAGCGAGTGGTACCGCCCGATCCCCATCGGCACCCCGAGCACGGTCAGCACGATGCCGGCCACGAGGACCCACCACCAGCCGAGCGTGGCCGTGGCGAGGACGCCGACGGCCGTGACCAGCAGGCCGGACGCCAGCGCCCGGACCAGCCGGCGTCGCCGGGCGGCCGGCGGGTGCGCGGTCAGCGGCCCGGGGTCCTCGACCAGCCGGCGCAGCAGCGTCTCGGCCTCCGACCGCGGGCCCAGGGGCAGCAGCTGACCCCGCCGGTTGGCCTGGCCCAGGCCGGTGACCAGCGCGTTGACCCGGGCCGCGCGCACCCAGCGCATGCCGAGGCCCTCGCTGAGCGTGCCGCCGCGGATCCGGTCGACCTCCAGCTCGGTGTGCCGCCGGGTGAGCAGGCCGCGGACGGCGACCAGCGACCCGCCCCGCCGCACCAGCCGGAACCGCCAGTTCACCAGCGCCGCGCCGACGACCGCGGCCAGCGCCAGCAGGGGTACCGCGGCCGCGAGGGCGAGCAGCAGCACCCGGGGGTCGGACAGGTCGGGACCGGCCACCTCCGGCACCAGGCCGTCGGGCAGCTCGTCGACGAAGCGGAACAGCGCGCCGACGGCGGCCAGCGGCACGACGAGGTAGCTGCCCACCAGCGGCGCGTACAGCAGCCAACGGTCGTCGAAGCGGGCGAACTCCTCCTCGGCCGGCTCGTCGGCCGACACGGTGTCCGGCGCCGCCGCCGGGCCGGGGGCTCCCCGGCGGGCCAGCAGCCGCGTCCGCAGCCGGTCGCCCTCGGCCGTCGGGACGCCGTCGATGACCAGCTCCTCCTGGGTGGCGCCCACCGAGCCGGCCGCGGCGTCGACGCGCACCCGCACCAGCCCGAACAGCCGGTGCAGCAGCGGCGTCTCGACCTCGACCCCGCGGATGCGGTCGTTGGGCACCGTGCGCACCGAGCGGGCCAGCAGTCCGCGGGTGACCACCACCGCCGTCGGACCGTCGGCGTAGCCGAACCGCCACCAGCTGAGCGCGGCGGCGGCGAGCGACAGCGCGGTGATCGCGACGGCCATGGTGATGACGGTCGTCAGCCCGTCGTCGAGGCCGACGACCGCGGCGAGCGGGATCAGCAGCGGGACCAGCTGGCGGGCCTGCCGGAACGTGGCGGTGTGCACGAGCACGATGCGCGGGGAGGTCCGCCGCGGCGGGACCTCGCCCCCCTGCACGGCGCCTTCCGGACCCCGGAGCTCCTCCGGCCGCTCGGGTCCGCTCACGGTGCCCTCGGGTCCGCCCGTGGTGCCGTCGAGCCCGCTCACGTCGCCTCGTCGCGGACCTGCTCGGCCCGGCGGGCGAGGTCGTCGGCGACCCGCGCGGCGACGTCGGCCTCCAGGTGCAGCACCCGCACCGTGCCCTGGCTGGAGGCGGTCAGCACCGCGACCGTGGCCAGGCCGAACAACTGCTGGAGCACGCCCCGGGTCACGTCGACGGTCTGGATGCGTGAGATCGGCACCAGCGTCCAGGTCCGGGTCAGCCAGCCGGTGAGGGTGTAGACCGCCTCGTCGGTGACCTCCCAGTGGTGCACCCGGTAGCGGAACCGGGGCCGGATGCCGATCGCCACCACCGCGTACACGACCACCAGGGCCGGGAGGACCCAGCGCAGCACCGGCACGGGGCCGCCCGGGGGGACGAAGAGGACGAACGCGGCCACCACGGCCCCGTAGAACAGCGTGCCGAGGACCCCCTCGGTGACCCACAGCCCGATCGCGGAGCGCGACAGCGCCCAGGCGGGGTCGCGGACGGGCGCGGCGGTCTCGGCAGTCATCGCCGTCCATCCTCGCAGCCGGTCGGTGCGCGGACGCGTGCCACGATGGACTCCGTGATGCCGCAGCAGGTCCCGACCGTTCCCGCCGGTGAGCTCCCCGAGGACGCCGTCGTGCTCGACGTCCGGGAGGACGACGAGTGGGTGCACGGGCACATCGAGGGCGCGACGCACATCGCGATGGGTGAGGTCCCGGCCCGGCTCGACGACGTGCCCGAGGGCGACCCGGTGTACGTGGTGTGCCGCAGCGGGGGGCGCTCGGCGCGGGTCGCCGCGTGGCTGAACCACAACGGCTACGACGCGGTGAACGTCGGCGGCGGCATGGGGGAGTGGGAGGCGGCCGGCCGGCCCATGGTGAGCGAGACCGGCCAGCCCCCGTTCGTGCGCTGACAGCCGCGGGAGCATCGCAGCGAGCGCCGGCGAGCGAGGAGCGGACGGCGGCGCGGAAGCGCACCGGTGTGTTCGTGCGCTGACAGCCGCGGGAGCATCGCAGCGAGCGCCGGCGAGCGAGGAGCGGACGGCGGCGCGGAAGCGCACCGGTGTGTTCGTGCGCTGACAGCCGCGGGAGCATCGCAGCGAGCGAGGAGCGGACGGCGGCGCGGAAGCGCACCGGTGTGTTCGTGCGCTGACAGTCGCGGGACGCTGAGCGGAGTGCCAGGGGTGAGGATCCCTCGCCCCTGGCACTCCACTGGCGCTCAGCTCTTGGCGGGGAACTCGGGGAACCGGGCGCGCAGGTCCTTCTTCGAGAACTTGCCGACGCTGGTCTTGGGCACCTCGTCGATGAAGGCGACGGCGTCGGGCAGCCACCACTTGGCGACCTGTGGCCGCAGGTGCTCGAGCACCTCCTCCTCGGTCATCGTCTGGCCCTCCTTGACGACGACACAGGCCAGCGGGCGCTCGTCCCACTTCGGGTGCGGGATGCCGACGACCGCGGCCTCCTTCACCTTCGGGTGGCTCATGATCACGTTCTCGAGGTCGACCGAGCTGATCCACTCTCCGCCGGACTTGATGAGGTCCTTGGTGCGGTCGGCGATGCGGATCGAGCCGTACTCGTCCATGGCCGCGACGTCCCCGGTGCGCATCCAGCCGTCGTCCGTGGACAGCACGACGCCGGCGTCGGGGTTGTAGTAGTCCTGCGCGCACCACGGGCCGCGCACCTGCAGCTCACCGGTGGCCTTGTCGTCCCAGGGCTGGGGCTCCATCGTCTCGGCGTCGACGATGCGGGCCTCCACGCCGAGGAACGGGATGCCGGCCCGCGCCCGCTGGGTGGCCTTGGTCTCCTCGTCGGCGTCCAGGTAGCGCCGGGGCAGGATCCCCGACGACGCCACCGGGTGGGTCTCGGTCATGCCCCAGGCCTGCAGGATCGCCAGGCCCACCTGCTCGCGGTAGGCCTCCGAGAGCGCCTTGGGCACCGCCGAGCCACCGCAGCCGATCTCGCGCAGCTTGTGCGGGCGGCCGACCAGGTGCGGCAGCACGCCCTGCCAGATGGTGGGGACGCCGGCGGTGAAGGTGACGCCCTCCTCCACGATCAGGTCGGCCAGGGCCTGCGGCTGCATCATCGAGCCGGGCATGACGAGGGAGGACCCGGCGGCGGGGGCGGCCTGGGCGATGCCCCAGGCGTTGGCGTGGAACATCGGCACGACCGGCATGGCGACGTCCTGGATGCCCAGGCCGAAGGCGTTGGGCGCCATCACGCCCATGGTGTGCAGCCAGGTCGAGCGGTGGGTGTAGACGACGCCCTTGGGGTTGCCGGTGGTGCCGCTCGTGTAGCACATCGACGCGGCCCGGTACTCGTCGGTGACATGGAAGTCGACCGGGGACGCCTCGGCCAGCAGGGCCTCGTAGTCGAGCACCCGCGCGTCGTCGGGGATCTCGTTGTCCCCGCCGTCGTCCATGACCACGACGTGCCTGATCGTCTTCATGGTGTCGATCAGCGGCCACAGCAGCGGCAGCACGGTCCGGTCGACGAAGACGACCTCGTCCTCGGCGTGGTTGGCGATGTAGGTCAGCTGCTCGGGGAACAGCCGGATGTTGAGCGTGTGCAGCACCCGGCCGGTGGACGGCGCGGCGAAGTAGAGCTCCAGGTGGCGCTGGCTGTTCCACCCGAAGGTCGCCACGCGCCCGTCCTCGGAGATGCCGAGGGTGTCCAGGACCCCGCCGAGCTTCCGGGTGCGCTGCGCCCACTCCGCGTACGTCGTCCGCGTGATCCCGTCGGGCCCGGCGGTGGCGATGGTGCCGTCGCCGTAGTGCTGCTCGACGTGCCGGAAGATCGCATCGATCGTCAGAGGGAAGTCCTGCATCAGCCCACGCATGGCCGCATCGTGCCAGTGAGCTGGCTCACTCTCCACCGGTCCGCCTCCGCCGTGGGCGCGGACCGACCGCACCCGACCACACGGCGGTCCCGGGCTGCCGGAGGCCGACCGTCAACGCAGCACGACGGGCAGCTCCGACAGGCCGCGGATGACGAACTCCGGACGGCGCACCGGCTCCCCGCCCAGCTCCAGCAGCGACGTGCGGGCGAGCAGTGCGCCGAAGGAGGCCTGCAGCTCGACGCGGGCCAGGGGTGCGCCGATGCAGAAGTGGACGCCGGCGCCGAAGGAGATCTGCGGGTTGTCGGTGCGGCCGACGTCGAGGGTGTCCGGGTCGGCGAACACGGCCGGGTCGCGGTTGGCCGACCCGAGCAGCGCAGCGATCTTCTGCCCCTCCGGGACGGTGACCCCGCCGATCTCGACGTCCGCGGCCGCGGTGCGCTCGAACAGCTGCAGCGGCGAGTCGAAGCGCATGAGCTCCTCGATCGCGGTCGGCAGCAGGCTCCGGTCGGCCCGCAGCCGGGCGAGCTGGTCGGGGGTGCGCAGCAGGGCCAGCAGCCCGTTGCCGGTCACGTTCACCGTCGCCTCGTGGCCGGCGTTGAGCAGCAGGATGCAGGTGGTGACCAGCTCGTCCTCGGTCAGCGCGTCGCCGTCGGTGTCCCGGACGCTCACGAGGTGGCTGACCAGGTCCTCACCGAGGTGCGCCCGGCGGTCGGCGGCCAGCTCCCGGAGGTAGGCGACGAACTCGGCGGCCGCCCGCTCGGCGGCCTCCTCGACGGCCGCCGTCCGCCCGTACTCGTACATCTTCACGATCGCGTTGGACCACGGCCGCAGCAGCGGCCGGTCGGCCTGGGGGACGGCGAGCAGCTCGGCGATCACGTCGACGGGCAGCTGCTCGGCCATGCCGGAGAGGACGTCGACGGGCTCGGTGCCACCGGAGCGCTCGACGAGCTCGTCGACCAGGCGGGCGGCGAGCTCCTCGACCCAGGGCCGCAGCCGCTCCACGTGCCCGCGCGCGAACGCGGTGCTGATCAGCCGGCGCAGCCGCGTGTGGGAGGGCGGCTCCATCTCCAGGATGGCGTTGCGGTGGATCAGGTTGAAGCTCTCGAACCGTGCCGGGGGCTCCCTGTCCCGCCAGATCCGGCCCAGCCGCCGGTCCCGCAGGACGGCGTTGGCCTCGGCGTGGGTGAACGCCAGCCACAGGCCCAGCCCCTCGTGCCACTGCACCGGGGCCGCGGCCCGCGCCCGCGCGAACGCGGGGTAGGGGTCGGCGACGACGGCCGGGTCGGTGAGGTCGAGCAGGGCGGCGGCGCTGGTCACCCCCGGAGCCTAGGAGGGCCCGGCGGGCGGCTCCGTAGGCTCGTCCCCATGGCTCGTTCCGCGACCCGCAAGCGCTCCGCTGCCCCCGCTGCCGACGGCGGCGTCAACCCCAAGGCGCCGTGCCCGTGCGGCTCGGGCCGCCGGTACAAGCACTGCCACGGCTCGGGCTACGCGCCGCCGGTGGCCCGTCCCTTCGAGGGGCTGCCCGGCGAGCCGCACTGGGTGGCCCTGCGCGAGCTGGTGCCCGCGGCCACGGTGCCGCTGCGGACGACCGACGGCCGGGACGTGACCCTGGCCAGCGTCCTGCCCGGCGGCGCCCCCGCGCTGGTGCGGGCCAACGGGGAGATCCTGCTCGGCGTCCAGCTGCAGACCTCCTCCGACGACGTGAGCCGCGACCTCGGGACGGCCCTCGCCGCGGCCCTCGAGGCGCCCACCGGTGCGCCGGTCGACCCCGGACCGATCGGCGGCGCGGGCTCGGCCGGGCCGCGGCTGCAGGAGCTGCTCGACCTCGACGCCCCCTTCGAGGTCACCGTGCACCCCGACTTCGGCTTCTGGCTGGAGGGCACCGAGCCCTCCGCGGCGGCGAAGGCCGGGCTCGAGCAGGCGAACGCCGCGGTGCTGCCCACCGAGCTGCTGCCCGGCCTGGGGGCCGCCTACTGGGTGCGCCCCGGGAGCGAGCGGGCGCACCTGCGCTGGGTGCGGCCGGAGTCCGAGGAGCGGCTGCTCGATGCGCTGGCCCGGCTGCGGGCGGCCGAGCGGGTCACCCTCGGGGAGCAGACCCGCTACGCCGGGGCCTTCCGTGCCCACGGTCTCGTCGTCCCCGTGTGGGACCTGCCCGCCGACACCCCGGCCGCCGACTGGACCGGCCCGGCCACCGAGTTCCAGGCCCGGCTGGAGGAGGCGCTGGCCGTGACCGACCCGCTGACCCCCGACGAGCGCCGGGCCCGCGCCGGCCTGCTCTCCCGGCAGATCACCCTGCGCTGAGCCGCGCCTGCCCCGTCCACCCCGGTGGGCGGGGCAGGCGCACGCCGGGGCCGACGCGGGGTCCGGGGAGGGCTCGGCCGCGTCCGCGGACGCCGGCCGCGGGACGTCGCGGCGCAGCCCGTCCGGCGGTGTCCCGGAGGCCGTGGAACGGCGGATGTTGCCGGGGAGTAATGCCGTTCGCGACGCACGGCGACCCGGACCGGACGCATTGCACCCAAACGACTGGGGCGTTACGAGACCGTGACGCCGGATTGTCCGCGAGGGGTTGACGGCCCCCCGTTGTTAGCGCTCACACTGATCCCGCTCGCCAGGGGCGGGCCTGCGCCGGGTCGAGCGCGCAGAAGTCTCGAGGAGGAGATCACGTGAGCAGAAGGCTCGGCTTCGCCGCCGTGAGCGCCACCCTGGCGCTCACGCTGGCGGCGTGTGGCGGCGAGGGTGCCGGTGGCAGCGGAGGTGCCGGTGGGGGCGCCGAGGCGGAGGAGCTGACGATCGGCGTCTCGATGCCGACCCAGACCTCCGAGCGCTGGATCGCCGACGGCAACAACGTCAAGGAGCAGCTGGAGGGCGAGGGCTACACCGTCGACCTGCAGTACGCCAACGACGACATCCCGACGCAGTCGCAGCAGATCGACCAGATGATCACCGAGGGTGCCGACATCCTCGTCGTCGCGGCGATCGACGGCACGGCTCTCGCGGGCCAGCTGGAGAACGCGGCGTCCAACAACATCCCGGTCATCGCGTACGACCGGCTCATCCGCGACAGCGAGAACGTCGACTTCTACGTCACGTTCGACAACTTCCAGGTGGGCGTGGCCCAGGCCAACGCCCTGCTGACCGGCCTGGGCGTGCTCAACGCCGACGGCTCGGCGGGCAGCGCGACCGGCCCGTTCAACATCGAGCTGTTCGCCGGCTCGCTGGACGACAACAACGCCTTCTTCTTCTTCAACGGCGCCATGTCGGTCCTGCAGCCCAAGATCGACGACGGCACGCTGGTCGTGAAGTCGGGTCAGACCGACATCGAGCAGGCCGCGATCCTGCGCTGGCAGCAGGAGACCGCCCAGCGGCGGATGGAGGACCTGCTGACCTCCACCTACAACGACGGCTCGCGCGTCGACGGCGTCCTGTCGCCGTACGACGGTCTGTCCCGCGGCATCATCACCGCGCTGCAGAACGCCGGCTACGGCCCGAACCTCGACTCCCCGAACCCGATGCCGGTCGTCACCGGTCAGGACGCGGAGATCGCCTCGGTCAAGCTGATCGCCGACGGTGTCCAGAGCTCCACGATCTTCAAGGACACCCGTCTGCTGGCCGAGCAGGCCGTCGCCGCCGCCTCCGCGTTCGCCGAGGGCAACGAGCCCGAGGCCAACGACACCGAGACCTACGACAACGGCGTCAAGGTCGTCCCGTCGTACCTGCTCCCGGTCGAGACGGTCTACGCGGACAACATCCAGTCCGTGCTGGTCGACTCCGGCTACTGGACCCAGGAAGAGGTCGCCAGCGGCCAGGCGGACTGACCTCCGCCCCCCGAGTCCCGGCCGGGCTCGGCAGCCACTGCTGCCGGGCCCGGCCGGTACCACCCCGGGACGACGTCCCAGCTGAGCTGCCCACCCCGACCGGGCGGGCGCACACTCTCTCCACCATCCGCGGGCGCGCCCTGTGCACGGCAGGGGCACCGACGACAGGACGACGAGGTCCCATGGACGACTACATCCTGGAGATGCGCTCCATCACCAAGACGTTTCCCGGCGTGAAGGCGCTGTCGGACGTGAACCTGAAGGTCCGCCGCGGCGAGATCCACGCCATCTGCGGCGAGAACGGCGCCGGGAAGTCGACGCTGATGAAGGTGTTGTCGGGCGTCTACCCGGCCGGCAGCTACGACGGCGAGATCGTCTACGACGGCAACGTCAGCACGTTCGCGGGCATCCGCGACAGCGAGCACGTCGGCATCGTGATCATCCACCAGGAGCTCGCCCTGGTGCCCTACCTGTCGATCGCCGAGAACCTCTTCCTGGGCAACGAGGTCCGCGGCCGCGGCGGGCTCATCGACTGGAACAAGGCCAACGCCGAGGCCGCGCGGCTGCTCGACGAGGTCGGCCTCAAGGAGTACCCGGTCACCCCGGTGGGCCAGCTCGGCGTCGGCAAGCAGCAACTGGTCGAGATCGCCAAGGCGCTGTCCAAGGACGTGCGGCTGCTGATCCTCGACGAGCCGACCGCCGCGCTCAACGACAACGACTCGGCGCACCTGCTCGACCTGCTCCGGCGGCTCCGGGAGCGCGGGATCACCTGCATCATGATCTCGCACAAGCTCAACGAGATCACCGCGATCGCCGACAACGTCACCGTCATCCGCGACGGCAAGACCGTGGAGACGCTGAGCCTGCACGCCGGCGAGGTCACCCAGGAGCGGATCATCCGCGGGATGGTCGGCCGCGACCTGGAGAGCTACTACCCCGAGCGCGAGTCGCACCCCGGCGAGGAGGTCCTCCGCGTCGAGGACTGGACCGTCTGGCACCCGACGCAGGACCGCAAGATCGTCGAGGGGGCCAACCTCACCGTCCGCGCCGGTGAGGTCGTCGGCATCGCCGGCCTCATGGGCGCCGGACGCACTGAGCTGGCCATGAGCATCTTCGGGCGCGCCTACGGGCGGAACATCTCCGGCCGCCTCTTCGTGCACGGCAAGGAGATCCGGCCCCGCAACGTCGCCGACGCGATCGACGCCGGGATCGCCTACGCGACCGAGGACCGCAAGCACTACGGCCTCAACCTCATCGAGGACATCCGGCGCAACATCTCCGCCGCCGCGCTGTACAAGCTCGCCAGCAAGGGCTTCGTCAACGCGAACGAGGAGATCAAGGTCGCTGAGGGCTACCGCAAGAGCATGAACGTCAAGGCCCCCAGCGTCACCTCGGTCGTCGGGAAGCTCTCCGGCGGCAACCAGCAGAAGGTCGTGCTGTCCAAGTGGCTGTACACCGACCCCGAGGTGCTGATCCTCGACGAGCCCACCCGCGGCATCGACGTGGGTGCGAAGTACGAGATCTACACGATCATCAACCGGCTGGTCGCCGACGGTAAGGCGGTGCTCGTCATCTCCTCCGAGCTGCCCGAGCTGCTCGGCATCTGCGACCGGATCTACACGCTGTCCGCGGGCCGGATCACCGGTGAGGTGCCCGTCGCGCAGGCCACCCAGGAGAACCTCATGGAGCTCATGACCAAGGAGAAGGAGCTCGCGGCATGACCAGGACCGCGCCCCCGCGCCCCGAGGCCCCGCAGGAGCCGGCGCAGACTGCCGCCCTGCACACCGGGACCAGCAACCTCAAGGAACTGGTCACCCGCAACATGCGACAGAGCGGCATCTACGTCGCCTTCGTGGTGATCGTCGCGCTGTTCGCGATCCTGACCGACGGGACGTCGCTGTCTCCCGGCAACGTCACCAACATCGTCCTGCAGTACAGCTACATCCTGATCCTGGCCATCGGCATGGTCATCGTGATCATCGCCGGGCACATCGACCTCTCGGTCGGGTCGGTGGTGGCGCTGACCGGCGCGGTCTCCGCCGTCCTGGTGATCCGGCAGGGGATGCCCTGGTGGGCCGGCGTGCTCGCCGCGCTCGCCGTCGGCCTGGCCATCGGCGCCTGGCAGGGTTTCTGGGTCGCCTACGTCGGCATCCCGGCCTTCATCGTGACCCTCGCCGGCATGCTGCTGTTCCGCGGGCTCACCCTGCAGGTGCTCGACAACATCTCGCTGTCGCCGTTCCCGAGCGAGTACGGCCGGATCGCCAGCGGCTTCCTCAACGGGCTCATCGGCGGCGACGGCTACGACGCGTTCACCCTGCTGATCGGTGCGATCGGTGTCGCCGGGTACGCCTTCAGCAGCTTCCGCACCCGCGTCGCCCGCATCCGGTACCAGCAGCCGGTCGAGTCCTTCCCGCTGTTCGTGGCGAAGATCGTCCTGGTCGGCGCCGTCGTGATGTGGTTCGCCTGGCAGCTGGCCCACGCCCGCGGCCTGCCGATCGTGCTGATCATCCTGGCCGTCCTGGTCATCGCCTACGGCATCGTCACCAACCGCACCGTCTTCGGCCGCCAGGTGTACGCGATCGGTGGCAACCTCGCGGCCGCGACGCTGTCGGGCGTCAAGGTCCGGATGGTCAACTTCTGGATCTTCGTCAACATGGGCTTCCTGGCCGCGATCGCGGGCGTGGTCTTCTCGTCGCGGTCTAACGGCGCCCAGCCCAGCGCGGGCAACATGTTCGAGCTCGACGCGATCGCCGCCTGCTTCATCGGTGGCGCGGCCGTCACCGGCGGTGTGGGCACCGTCGTCGGCGCCATGGTCGGTGGCCTCATCATGGCCGTCATGAGCAACGGCATGCAGCTCATGGGCATCGACCAGTCCATCCAGTCGGTGGTCAAGGGCCTGGTCCTGCTCCTGGCCGTGGCCTTCGACGTCTACAACAAGCGGCGGGCCGGCGCCTCGCGCTGACCTCCCGGGCGGCCCCGCGCGAACCCGCGGGGCCGCCCCCGCCGGAACGGGGCGTCATTCCGGGGCGGGGCGCCCCGTCGACGAGAGGGGTGAGCGTGGAGCCCGAGGGGGCGACCCGGGCGCTGGTCATGTCGGACGTCGCCGCCCGCGCCGGTGTCTCGCACCAGACCGTCTCCCGCGTGATCAACGGGCACCGCAACGTCGCGCCGCAGACCCGCGAGCGGGTGGAGCGGGCGATCCGCGAGCTGGGCTACCGGCCCAACACCGCGGCGCGGGCCCTGGTGACCGGATCCACCCGCACCATCGGCTTCGTCGTCGTGAACATCAACCAGTACGGGCCCGCGCAGACCCTGGTCGGGCTGGAGCAGGCCGCGCGCACCGCGGGGTACTCCCTGTCGGTGACCGTCCTGGACGAGGCGACCGCGGAGGCGATGCGCGAGGCGGTGGACCGGTTCGTCGGGGCGTCGGTCGACGCGGTGGTCGCGCTGGCCACCTACGACGACGCGGCCGAGGCCCTGCACCAGGTGGACGTGCCGTTGCCGCTGGTCACCGTGCAGAGCGGCGGTGCCGTGGAGGAGCCCGCGGTCGGTGTGGACCAGGTCGCGGGGGCGCGCCTGGCCACCCGCCACCTGCTCGACCTCGGCCACCGGACCGTCCACCACGTCACCGGCCCGGCCGACTCCAAGGAGGCCCGGGACCGCATCGCCGGCTGGCGGACCGAGCTGCGCGCCGCCGGCGCGCAGGTGCCCGCGTACCTGCGCGGCAACTGGACGCCGTCGTCGGGGTATGCGGCCGGCCGGGAGCTGGCCGCCCGCATCCGGGACGGCGAGGAGATCACCGCGGTCTTCCTGGCCAACGACCAGATGGCGCTCGGCCTGCTCGCCGCACTCCACGAGGAGGGGCTGGAGGCGCCGCGCGACGTCAGCGTCGTGGGTTTCGACGACCTGCCGGAGGCGCCGTACTTCACCCCGCCCCTGACCACCGTCCGGCAGGACTTCGCCGAGCTGGGCCGGCGCGGGGTGGAGCTGGTGCTGGCCCGCCTCCGGGGGGAGGAGCTGCACCCCGACCCCGTGCCGCCGGCCCTGCTCGTCCGGTCGAGCACCGGGCCGGCGCCGCACCGGGCATGAGGCGGCTGGTCGTGGTGGCGTTGACATCTGACCGCGGGACCCGTCCCGCGGTCCACGGGACCGCTGGGGCCGGGTCGGTCACCGGTGGGGGAGAGGGATCCAGGACATGACGATGGACGTCGGCGCCGCGATCGCCGGAGGGCGCACGGCCCTGGGGATCGAGCTCGGATCGACCCGGATCAAGGCGGTGCTGATCGGTCCGGACTCCGCTCCGCTCGCCGTCGGCACCTCCGACTGGGAGAACCAGTTCGTGGACCGGTTGTGGACCTACTCGCTGGACGCCGTCTGGGCCGGTGTGCGGGAGAGCGTCGCGGCCCTGGCGGCCGACGTGCAGCGACGCCACGGGATCGAGCTGTCCACGGTCGGCGCACTCGGCGTGTCGGCGATGATGCACGGCTACCTGGCGTTCGACGCCGACGGTGAGCTGCTGACGCCGTTCCGCACCTGGCGCAACACGAACACGGGGGAGTCGGCCGAGCGGCTGAGCGCGGAGTTCGGCCACAACATCCCGCACCGCTGGAGCGTCGCCCACCTCTACCAGGCGATCCTGGACCGCGAGGAGCACGTCGGCCGGCTGGACCATCTGACGACCCTGTCCGGCTACGTGCACTGGCAGCTCACCGGCGACAAGGTGCTCGGTGTCGGCGACGCCAGCGGCATGTTCCCGATCGACAGCGACACCGGCGGCTACGACGCCGCGATGCTGGCCCGGTTCGACCAGCTCGCGGCCGAGGCGGGGGTGGAGCTGACCCTGGCGGACCTGCTGCCGGCGGTCGCCCTCGCCGGCCAGCCGGCCGGGACGCTGACCGAGGCGGGCGCGGCGCTGCTCGACCCCACCGGGCGGCTGCGCGCCGGCATCCCGCTCTGCCCGCCCGAGGGGGATGCCGGAACGGGGATGGTCGCCACCAACTCGGTCGCCCCGCGCACCGGCAACGTCTCCGCCGGGACGAGCATCTTCGCCATGGTCGTGCTCGAGCACGAGCTCAGCCGGATGCACCGCGAGCTCGACCTGGTCACCACGCCGGCCGGGGACCCGGTCGCCATGGTCCACTGCAACAACGGGGCCAGCGAACTGGACGCGTGGGCCGGGCTGTTCGCCGAGTTCGCCCGGGCGCTGGGGGTCGCGGCCGACCCGTCGGTCGTCTTCGAGACGCTCTTCACCGCCGCGCTCGGCGGTGCCAGCGACTGCGGCGGCCTGCTGGCGTACAACTACCTCTCCGGCGAGCCGATCACCGACTTCGAGGAGGGGCGGCCGCTGTTCGTGCGGTCCCCGGACAGCCGGTTCGACCTCGCGACCTTCATGCGGACGCACCTGTTCGCCTCCCTGGCCACCCTGCGCATCGGCATGGACGTGCTGCTGGAGACCGAGCGTGTGCGGCTCGATCGGATGTTCGCCCACGGCGGCCTGTTCAAGACCAGGGGCGTGGCCCAGCGCTTCCTGGCCGCGGCGATCGACACGCCGGTCTCCGTCGGTGACGTCGCGGCCGAGGGCGGCGCCTGGGGGATGGCCGTCCTCGCCGCCTTCGCCGCCGGGCGCGCGCCGGAGCAGAGCCTGGCCGACTACCTGGACACCGTGGTCTTCACCGGCACCGCGCTGGAGACCGTCGAGCCCGACCCGGCCGACGTCGCCGGGTTCGACGCGTTCATGCAGCGCTACGTCGCCGCACTCCCGGTCGAACGGGCCGCCGTGGACCACGTGGGGATCGGCCACCGGCCGGCCGACCCGCCACCCCCCGACGTCGAGACGACGGCGTCGGCCCTGATCGAGGAGCAGGCATGAACCCACCGACGGCGACGAGCGCCCGTACCGAGCGAGGCACGTTCCGCGAGCAGCGTGAGCACGTGGCCCGGTTGCACGGCTACCTGACCCGCTACGAGCTGGTCACCTGGACCTCGGGGAACGTCTCGGAGCGGGTGCCCGGCGAGGACCTCTTCGTCATCAAGGGCAGCGGCGTCGAGTACGACGAGCTGACCTGGGAGGGCATCACCGTCTGCGACCTCGACGGCAACGCCGTCGACGGGGTGAGGAAGCCCTCCAGCGACACCGACGCGCACGCCTACGTCTACCGGCACATGCCGGAGGTCAACGGGCAGGTGCACACGCACAGCCCGTACGCCACCGCGTGGGCCGCGCGCGGCGAGGCGATCCCGTGCGTGCTCACCGCGATGGGCGACGAGTTCGGGGGGCCCATCCCGGTCGGGCCGTTCGCGCTGATCGGCGACGACTCGATCGGCCAGGGGATCGTGGCCACGCTGCGCGGCTCCCGGTCGCCCGCCGTCCTCATGCAGAACCACGGCGTCTTCACCATCGGCCCGTCGGCGAAGGCCGCGGTCAAGGCGGCCGTCATGACCGAGGACGTCGCCCGCACGGTGCACTTCTCGCGCCAGCTCGGCGAGCCCCTGCCGATCGCTCAGTCCGACATCGACTCGCTCTACAACCGCTACCAGAACGTCTACGGACAGTGAGGAAGGACGCCCCCGTGGTCGCAGACCCGTTCACCGGGCACGAGCTGTGGTTCCTGACGGGCAGCCAGGGGCTGTACGGCGAGGAGACCCTCCAGCAGGTCGCCGAGCAGTCCCAGCGGGTGGCCGCCGCGCTCGACGAGGCCGGTGAGGTCCCGATCCGGGTGGTCTGGAAGCCGGTGCTCACCGACGCCGGCGCCATCCGGCGGGCGATGGGTGAGGCCAACGAGGACCCGGCCTGCGTCGGCGTCATCACCTGGATGCACACCTTCTCCCCGGCGAAGATGTGGATCAGCGGGCTCGACGCGCTGCGCAAGCCGCTGCTGCACCTGCACACCCAGGCCGACGCCGCCCTGCCGTGGGCGACGATCGACATGGACTTCATGAACCTCAACCAGGCCGCCCACGGCGACCGGGAGTACGGGTACATCCTCACCCGGCTGCGCATGCCGCGGACGACGGTCGCCGGCCACGTCGCCAACCCGCGGGTGCGGGCCCGGGTCGGGTCATGGGCCCGGGCCGCGGCCGCCGCGCACGCGGTGCGGTCGCTCAAGGTGGCCCGGTTCGGCGACAACATGCGCAACGTCGCGGTCACCGAGGGGGACAAGGTCGAGGCGGAGATCCGCTTCGGCGTCTCGGTGAACACCTGGGGCGTCAACGACCTGGTCGCCGTGGTGGACGCGGTGGAGGACAAGACGGTCGACGCCCTGGTCCAGGAGTACGGCGACCTCTACGAGTTCGCCGAGGACGCCGGCCCGGGCGGTCCGCAGCACGAGGCGGTGCGGTACCAGGCCCGCATCGAGGCGGCGCTGCGCACCTTCCTCGAGGACGGCGGGTTCGGGGCCTTCACCACGAACTTCGAGGACCTCGGCGGGCTGCGACAGCTCCCCGGCCTCGCCGTCCAGCGGCTGATGGCCGACGGCTACGGCTTCGGCGGCGAGGGCGACTGGAAGACGTCGGTGCTGCTGCACACCCTCAAGGTCGCCGCCACCGGGCTGCCCGGGGGCACGTCCTTCATGGAGGACTACACCTACGACCTGGCCGTCGACACCCCGACGATCCTCGGCGCGCACATGCTCGAGGTCTGCCCGACCATCGCCGGGGACGAGCCGCGGGTGGAGGTGCACCCGCTGGCGATCGGCGGCCGCGAGGACCCCGCCCGGCTGGTGTTCACCGCGGCCCCGGGCGAGGGCGTCGTCGTGGGCTGGTGCGACCTGGGCGACCGGTTCCGCTGGGTGGCCAACGAGATCGACGTCGTCGAGCCCGCCGAGCCGCTGCCGAACCTGCCCGTGGCGCGCGCGGTCTGGCAGCCGCGGCCGGACTTCGAGACGGCGACCGAGGGCTGGCTGACCGCCGGCGGGCCGCACCACACGGTGCTCTCGACGGCGCTGGGCGCCGAGGAGCTCACCGACCTGGCGGAGGTGTTCTCCACCGAGCTGGTGCTCATCGACGCGGACACCACCCGCCGGTCGCTGGCCAAGGAGCTGCGCTGGTCGGCGGCCTACCACCGGCTGGCCCAGGGGCTGTAGCCGCCCGGCACCCCCGTCCCCCGGGGCGGCCCGACCCCACCCCGAGGAGCTCGTGCTCTGCATGCACCCGGCAGGCAGAGCACGAGCTCCCCGGGGAGAGGGGTGCCCCGGCCGGGCGGCGTCGGCCCGGAGCGGGTCGCGGCGGACCGGGCAGCGGACGACGGCCGGGTCGTGTCCGGGTCGTGGCCGCCCCTGATCGCGGATGTCAGGCGAAGGTGACCAGCGGCTTGAGGATGCCGTCTTCCTTGGTCTGCATCATCGCGAAGGCACGCTCGATGTCGTCGAAGCCGAACCGGTGGGTGGTCAGTGGGGTCGGGTCGACGCGCCCGGTCTGCAGGAGCCGGAGGAGCCGGCCCATCCGCTCGCTGCCGCCCGGGCACAGCCCGGTGTGGATGGACTTGTCGTTCATGCCGAGCCCGATGCTGTCGAGGGGCAGCTGCAGCGGCGCGGGGTTCTCCCCGTGGTAACCGATGTTGGACACCCTGCCGCCGGCCTTGGTGACGCGCAGGCAACCCTCGAAGGTCTCCGGGAACCCGAACGCCTCGATGGCCGCATCGACGCCCTCGCCGTCGGTGAGGTCCATGATCTGCTCGACCGGGTCGCCCTCGGTGAAGTCGACGACGTCGTCCGCGCCGAAGCGGCGGGCCAGCTCCTTGCGTTCGGGCCGCGACTCCACGGCGATCACCCGCCCGGCTCCGAGCAGGTTGGCCCCCATCGTGGCGCACAGCCCGACAGGTCCCTGCGCGAAGACCGCCACGGTCTCGCCGAGCTGGAGACGGGCGTGCTCGGCTCCCATGAAGCCGGTGGAGAGCATGTCGCAGGTGTAGGCCGCCTGCTCGTCGCTGACGTCGTCCGGGATGGCCGCGAGGTTGGCCGCGGCCGCGGGCACGACGAAGTACTCGGCCATGGTGCCGTCCATCTGGGCGGTGTACCGATAGCCGCCGAGGGCGCCCCCGCACTGGCTGGAGAACCCGCGCTGGCAGTAGCTGCACCGGAAGCACGGCGTCACGGCGTTGACCGCGACGCGCTGTCCCTCGGTGAACCCGGACACCTCCGAGCCCAGCGCGTGGACCACGCCCACCGACTCGTGGCCCAGCGTGCGCCCGTTCTCGACCGGTAGGGCGCCCTTGACCGTGTGGACGTCGGACGTGCAGACCAGTGCCGCCGTCGTCCGGACGACGGCCTCCTCCGGACCCGGCGTCGGGAGGGGCTTCTCCACCACCGCGGTCTTGCCGACCTCGAGCATCACGAACGCGCGCATCACGTCGGCCATGGGTCGCTCCTTGGCACCGGATCCCGGAACCGGGCGGCCAGGCGGTGCGCCCGGTCCACGGCCCCGTCTCGGGGCCGATGCGCAGGAGGGTGGCAGAGTCGGGCACGGCTGCACACCCGCCGCTGCGCGGCCGACCGGGGTCTACAGCGGGTCGCGGGCGACGGGGCAGCTCATGCACCGCGGCCCGCCGCGGCCGCTGCCGAGCTCGGAGCCGGCGATCCGGACCACCTCGATCCCGGCGGCCTCCAGCGCGGCGTTGGTGACCGTGTTGCGCTCGTAGGCGACGGTCAGCCGCGGGGCCAGCGCGAGGGTGTTGTTGCCGTCGTCCCACTGCTCGCGCTCGGCGGTGACCGGGTCCAGACCGGTGTCGATCACCCGCAGCCGGTCGATGCCCATCGCGGTGGCCGCGGCCTCGAGGAACGGCGCCGGGCCGCGCACCACGAGGTCGGTCGCGTCGTCGCCGGCCGTCGGGCCGGCCCCGCCCTCCCCGGCCGTCACCGTCCAGGCCACCAGGGAGTCGGCGACCGCGGGGTACATGACCAGCGCGTCGACGTCGACCATCGTGGCGATGGTGTCCAGGTGCATGGTCGCCCGCTGCTGGGCGATCGGGACGACCAGCACCGTGTGCGCCAGGCCGCGGGCGAACACCCGCTGCGCCAGGCGCTCGGCTCCCCCCGGAGTCGTCCGCTCGCCGACGCCCACCGCCACGACCCCCGGCGCCAGCAGCAGGACGTCGCCGCCCTCCAGGTGCTCCAGCGAGGCGTCGTAGAGCTGCTCGGCGCCGGCGAATCGCGGGTGGTGGGCGTAGACGGCGGCGGTGATCGTGCTCTCCCGGTGCCGGGCCGGCATCGCCAGCGACGTGACCGCCACCTGGTCGCCGACCCACACCGACGAGTCGCGGGTGAACAGCAGGTTGGGCAGCGGCCGGACGACGAACTCGTGCCGGTCCATGAGCTCGTAGGACAGGCCGCGCGCGCCGGGCAGCTCGTCGTGGGCCAGCCCGGCGATCAGCGTGGCGGCGAGGTCGTCGGGTGCCAGGCCGGCGAGGTGGGTTTCCGCCGTGCGGGTGAGGGTGGTGCCCAGCCGCGGGTCGTCGACGGCGGCGGCGACCAGCTCGTCCCGCGCGGCCGTGACCTCGAGCACCTCGGCCAGCAGCCGATCCAGGTAGAGCACCTCGACGCCGCGGGCGGTGAGCTCGGCGGCGAAGCGGTCGTGCTCCTCCTGCGCGCGCGGCACCCACGGCACGCCGTCGAAGAGCAGCTCGTCGTTGTTGCGCGGGGTCAGCCGCCGCAGCTCGGCACCGGGCCGGTGCAGGAGCACCGTGCGCAGCGGCCCCACCTCGCTGGTCGCGCCCGGGACGGTCTCGGCGGCTCCGCTCATGGGGCGAGGCTGGCACAGCGCACGCCGCGCGGCCCCTCACCGCACGGTCCGCATCTCCTCGCCGTGCACCGTGACGGCGTAGATGACGAGCAGGTTGACCGCGATGAGCATGCTGCACCACCACGGGTAGGCCGGGAGGAACACGTAGTTGGCCACGGCGTTGACGACCGCGAACACCACCGCGGCGGCGCGGGCCGCGGGATGGCCGCGCGTCAGGCCCCAGCCGATGAGGACGGCTGCGACGCCGAGGAGGATGTGCACCCACCCCCAGACGGTGTAGTCGACCGGGATGCCGAGCGCCTCGGCGGGCACCCGGTAGAAGTCGTCGTTGAGCAGGGCGGTGAGTCCCTGCATGACCGAGAAGACCCCGATGGCGGACAGGAGCACGGCCGCGAACGCGATGAAGGCGAGCCAGCCCGTCGCCCGGTCACGGGGGCCGTAGCTGCCGATGCCGGCCTCCGCCTGCCAGTTCGCCTCCGGCTGCCGACTCTGGAAGGCGCTGGTCATGGCGCCGCTCCCTCCCGGGCGGGACCGTCCCGCCCGGTGCAGCAGCCTGGTCGCCGGCGGGGGTGGGCGCCTCACGCGGAACGGACGATGCGCCGTCTGCACCGGGGTCGCGCCGGACGGGCCCGGGTAGGGTGCCCGCGCCGGGGGCCGACGACGTCCCCACGACCCTCGTGGAGGACGTCCTGGTGGACCTGTTCGACCTGACCGGCAAGGTCGCCGTCGTCACCGGTGGCACCCGCGGCATCGGGCTGATGATGGCCCGCGGCCTGCTGCAGGCCGGCGCGGCGGTCTACGTCAGCTCCCGCAAGCCCGAGGCCGGCGAGGCGGCGGTCGCCGAGCTGTCCCGGTTCGGGCGGGTCGCCTCGATCCCCGCCGACGTCTCCACCGAGGCCGAGTGCCTGCGGCTGGCCGCCGCGGTGGGGGAGCGCGAGGAGCGGCTGCACGTCCTGGTGAACAACGCCGGCGCCACCTGGGGCGCGCCCCTCGCGGAGTTCCCCGCGTCGGCGTGGGACAAGGTGCTCGACCTCAACCTCAAGGCGCCGTTCTTCCTCACCCGCGCGTTCCTGCCGCTGCTGGAGGCCGCGGGCACCGACGACGACCCGGCCCGCGTGGTCAACGTCGGCAGCATCGACGGCCTGCACGCGCCGACGCTGCCGACCTACTCCTACTCGGCCAGCAAGGCCGGGGTGCACCACCTCACCCGGGTGCTGGCCAAGGAGCTCGGCCCGAGGCGGATCACGGTCAACGCCGTCGCCCCCGGCCCGTTCGAGTCGAAGATGATGGCCGCGACGCTGGCGGCGCACGGCGAGGAGATCGCGGCGTCGTCCCCGCTGCGGCGGATCGGCCGGCCCGATGACATGGCCGGCGTCGTGGTCTACCTGAGCAGCCGGGCCGGCGCCTACGTCACCGGCGCGGTCATCCCCGTGGACGGCGGCCGGGCGACCACCCTCTGAGTCGATGACCCAGCGGCTGCGCTTCGACGGCTGGATCCTCGGCGTCGGCACCACCTCGGGCACCCGGGTCGTCGTCGGGCACTGGCCCCGGTCGCCGCTGGGGCCGCTCTCCGACGTGATGGTGCAGCGCCCCGACGGGCACCGGGTGCTGCTGGCCCCGTCGGCGGAGGCCGCGGAGTTCATCGCGGGCACCTACGCCTTCGACGAGGTGCGGGTCCTCGACGTGACGGTGGACCGGCCGCGGGTGCGGACCTGGACGGTCACCGGCGGGCCGCTGCGGCTGACGGTCGAGGCGGGGCGCCGTCCGCCGCTGGGGTGGCTGCTGCGGTCGGTCCCCGCGCCGCTGGCCCGCACCCCCGCCTGGGTGGGCCTGCTGGACCGGCCGGCGCGGCTGCTCACCGGCCTGCGCACCACGGGCTCGGCCGGCAACGGGCGCACCGAGTGGTACGGCGTCCAGGACCTGCACGCGCTGACGTCGGCCGCCGGGGCGTGGGACGGAGCGCCGCTGGGCGGGCTTGCGCCGGTCCGGCCGCCGGTCACCTTCGGGTTCGGCTCGGTCCCGCCCCGGCCGAGCGTCGTGCGGGTGACGACGACGGTGCAGCTGCCCTGACGGCGACGATCAGGGTCCCTGATCGCACCGCGTGCTCCCTCACCGTCGGCGGTGCGGGAGGACGCCCGATGACCAGGGACCCTGATCATCGACCGGCAGCGGTCAGGCGGACCTCGGCGCGCTCGGCCGCTTCCCGCGCGGCCGGGTGGCGGACTCCTCGGGCACCCGGGCCAGGTGCGAGTCGGCCAGGGCCACCTGGTGCGGCGACCCGACGAGCTGGCCCTGCCGGCGTGCCGCCAGCCACCACTCGCGGGCGGCCACGGTGTCCCCGGTGCGCTCGGCGATCCGGCCGAGCAGCTCGTCGTAGGCGCCGAGGGTGAACGACGGCGTCCCCAGCACGGCCTGCCGGCCCCGGAACGGGTGCAGCTGCACCGTCGCCATCTCGATCTCCGGCTCGTCGCCGATCTGCAGCGCGACCTCGGCCTGCAGCAGCGTCGCGACGTCGCTGGCCCAGTCGCGGACCTGGGTGCGTCCCCAGCGCTTGCGCAGCCGGCGGGCCTCGGGGAGGTCGCCGGACTCGGCCGCGGCGAGCACCGCCATGAGCTGCAGCAGCGGGTTGCCCTCGTCGCCGGTCCGCACCAGCAGGTCGATGGCCTCGGGGAGGCGGTGGTCCCCGCGGCGCAGGGTGAACTGGTGCGCCGCGAAGGCGTGCGCGGCGTGCGGGGTGACCTTGCGGTAGAGCTCGTAGGCCTCGGTGGTCAGCTCCTCGGCGCGGGCGGCGTCCCCGCGCAGCCAGGCGGCGCCGGCCTGCTGCCACAGCACGTGCGGGCGCACCTCGGGGCCGGACAGCGAGATCGCCAGCCGGCGCCCGGCGTCCATGTCGGCCTCGAAACCGCGCAGGTCGGCCAGGTGCAGCCGGACCGCCGCCCGGTGCAGCCGGGCGTAGAACTCGGTGCGGCGCGGCAACCCCCGACCGGTCAGCCCGAGGGCCTCGTCGGTCGCGGCCAGCCGCAGCTCGGCCGCCCCGGGACGGCCCCACACGGCGAGGGAGAGGTTGTTCAGGGTCCGGCCCAGCAGCTCGGCGTCGCCGACCTGGCGCGCGAGCTCGACCGCGCGTTCGGCGTAGCGCGGGCCCTTCTGCAGGTCCTCGCTGAAGGCCAGCTCGACGCCGAGGGTGCCCAGCAGCCGGGCGGTCAGCCGGTCGCGCTCCTCGCCGGCGGCGTCCGGGGCGATCTGGTCCCGGTGCTCGAGCAGGTCCTCGAGCAGGGCCACCATCTCGTGGTCGACCACGCCGTGCGGTCGCCAGTTCCACAACGTCGGCGAGCCCCACACCGCCGCTGACTCCAGCAGGCAGCGCCGGTCACCGAGCTCGCGGGCGACGGCGATCGCCTCCTCCACCACGTCCCCCGCCTCCGTGCGCTGGCCGCTGCGCAGCAGGTCGTTGCCGAGCGTGGTGAGCAGGTCGTGCCGGGTGCGGGCGGCGTCGGGCGCGGACGGGTCGAGCAGGGACAGCGCCCGGCGCACGTGCGCGGCCGCCTCGCCGTGCGCCAGCCGCTCCCGTGCCACCTGCGCCGCCGCGGTCGAGTACCGCAGCGCGGGGCCCGGGCCGGTGACCGGGACCGCCTCGACGAAGTGGTGGGCCAGCCGCTCCACGACGGCGTCGTCGGCGCGCCCGCCCAGGGCCCGCCGCTCCAGGGCACCGGCCAGGCGGGCGTTGAGCCGGGCCCGGCGCAGCGCCGGCAGGTCGCCGTGCAGCACCTCCTGCACCAGCGCGTGGGTGAACCGCCAGCTCCACGGCTGGTGGCCCTCGACGACCAGGCCGAAGGCGGTCGCCGAGTCCAGCGCGGCGAGCGCCTCCTCCGCCGGCGTGCCGGCCGCCTCCAGCAGGTCCAGGCTCACCTCGCGGCCGGCGACGGCGGCCAGCTCCAGCACCTCCCGGGTGCTGGGGCCCAGCCGGGCCAGCCGGTTGCGCAGCACCTCCCGGATCGACGGGGGGACCGGCACCCGGTCCAGGCGCAGGTCGTGGGTGCTGACCATCCACCGTGCCAGCTCGACGACGAAGAACGGGTTGCCCGCGGTGCGGTCGTGCACGGTCTCGGCGAGCGCGTGCCCGCCCACGGCGCCGAGCTGCCCGGCCATGAGGGCGGCGACGTCCTCGGTGGGCAACCCCGACAGGCGGATCCGGCTGGCCGCCGGCTCCCGGTTGAGCCGGGCCAGGCAGTCGACCACCACCTCGGGCAGGTCCTCGCCCACCGAGCGGACGGTGACCACCACCATCAGCGGCACCCGCGGCAGGTGCCGGGCCAGCAGGCTCAGCAGCTGCACGGACGTGGTGTCGGCGCCCTGCAGGTCGTCGAGGACCACGAGCACCGGTCGGCCGGCGGCGGCCGCGGTGAGCCGGGCGCGCAGGTCCTGGAACAGCCCGAACCGGGCGGCGTCGGCGTCCGCGGCGGGGTCGTCGGGCAACGGCGCCAGCTGCTCCTGGCCCAGCTGCTCGAGCACCTGGGTCCACGGCCACAGCGCCGGCGCGCCGGCGTCGTCCGCGCACCGGCTCCAGGCCACCGACCAGCCGGCCGCCCGACCGACGTCGGCGGCCGCCTCGGCCAGCCGGGTCTTGCCGATGCCCGGCTCGCCACCGAGGACCACGATGGCCGGCCGCCCGGCGGCCACCTGCTCGCCGACGGTGCGCAGGTGGCCCAGCTCGGCCTGCCGGCCGACCAGGGTGTCGTGGCCGGGAGCGCTGGACGGCATGGCCGCCGGCGGCGGGACGACGGAGAGGACGGGGCGGGGCACCCGGTCGGTGAGCCTCGGGTCCTGGCGGAGGACCGCCCGCTCCAGGTCGCGCAGCTCCGGGCCCGGGTCGATGCCCAGCTCGCCGCGCAGCAGCTCGGTGCAGCGGCGCAGCGCGTCCAGCGCGTCGGCCTGCCGGTCGGCGGCGTAGAGGGCGGTGACCAGCCGGGCCCACAGCCGCTCGCGCAGCGGGTGCCCGGCGACCAGGTCCTCGAGGTCGGGAACGGCGGAGTCGGCCCGGCCCATCGCCAGCAGCGCGTCGCAGCGTCGCTCGCGGGCCCGCACGTGCAGCTCGGTGAGCCGGAGCCGGTCGGTGGCCGCCGCCGGCGTCTCCCCGAGCTCGGCCAGCGGCTCACCCCGCCACAGCTTCAGCGCCTGGTCCAGCAGCGCGACGCCGCGGGCGGGGTCACCGCCCTCGACGGCGCGGTCGCCCTCGTCGACCAGCTGGGCGAAGCGCAGGCTGTCCAGGTCGGCGGCCTCCACCTGCAGCAGGTAGCCCGGTGGCCGGGTCAGCAGCACCTTCGGCGCCTCGCGGGGGCCGCGGGCCGGCTCGAGCACCCGCCGCAGGTGGGAGACGTAGGCCTGCAGGGTGCCGGTGACCGTGGGCGGCGGTTCGTCGCCCCACAGGGTCGCCACGATCCGGTCGATGGCGACCGCGCGACCCGGCTCGGCGAGCAGCAGGGTCAGCAGCGCGCGGGGTTTGGCGCCGCCCACGTCGAGGGGGCGACCGTCAGGGCCCGTGACCTCGAGAGGCCCGAGGACGCGGAACCGCACGAGGCGGGATCCTCCCAGGTCCGGACGGGAAACGGGAGTCCTTCCTGCACCGCCCGGGACCGCAAGTCCGCGCGCAAGCGGCCTGCAAGTGCCCGTCAAGTCCGCGCGACCAGGGTCGTCCCCGTCCGACACCCGAACCCGCGGCGCCGCCGCGACCGTCCCGTCGAGGAACCCCCGATGAGCCTCTCCGAGGTCAGCACCGCCGTCGAGACCATCCCCGCCCCGCGCCCGCCCGCCGACAGCGCCGTCCCGGCCGCCGACGTCGACGCCCTGCGCGCCCGCGTCCACGGACCGGTCTACGCCGCCGGTGAGGAGGGCCTCGCCGCCGAGGTCCTCGCGTGGAACGTCGCGGTCACCCACACCCCCGCCGTCGCGGTCGGCGCCACCTGCGCCGCGGACGTCGCCGCCGCCGTCTCCTGGGCCACCACCCACGGCCTGCCGGTGGCCGTGCAGGCGACCGGGCACGGGCCGGTCCGCAACGCAGCCGGTTCCGTGCTGGTCTCCACCCGGCGCATGCAGGGGGTCACCGTCGACCCGGTCCGCCGCACCGCCCGCGTCGAGGCCGGCGTGCGGTGGGAGAAGGTGCTCACCGCGGCGGCCGAGCACGGGCTGACCGGGCTGTGCGGCTCGTCGTCCGACGTCGGGGTGGTCGGCTACACCCTCGGCGGCGGGATGGGCTCGCTGGGCCGCCGGTTCGGCTTCGCCGCGGACGCCGTCGTCTCCTTCGACATCGTGACCGCCGACGGCGCGCTGCGGACGGTCTGCGCCGAGAGCGAGCCCGAGCTGTTCTGGGGGGTGCGCGGGGGCAAGGGCAACTTCGGCATCGTGACCTCCATCGAGATGGAGCTGTTCCCGGTGCGCTCACTGGTCGGCGGTGGGGTCTTCTTCGCCGCCGAGGACGCCGCCGCCGTCCTGCACGCCTTCCGCACCTGGGCGCCGACCCTGCCCGAGGAGGCCACCACCTCGATCGCCGTCCTGCGCCTGCCGCCGATGGAGGAGCTCCCCGAGCCGCTGCGCGGGCAGATCGTCGTCCACCTGCGCTACGCCTACTGCGGCGACGACCCGGCCGAGGGGGAGCGGCTGGTGGAGCCGATGCGGGCCGCCGGGCGGATCGTGCTCGGGTTCGTCGGCCCGCTGCTGACCACCGAGATGGACGCGGTGCACATGGACCCCGAGGACCCGATGCCCGGCTGGGAGAAGGGCATGCTGCTCGCGGAGCTGACCGAGGAGACCGTCGACGCGTTCCTCGCCGCGGCCGGCCCGCAGGTCGAGGTGCCGCTGGTCATGGCCGAGATCCGGCAGATGGGTGGCGCGCTGGCCCGCCAGCCGCGGGTGCCCAACGCCGTCGCCGGTCGGGACGCCGCCTGGTCGGTGCTGGTGCTCGGCCCGGCGGTGCCCGAGCTGGCCGAGGTCCTGCCGCACGTCGGGCGGGGTGTGCTCGCCGCGCTGCAGCCGTGGGCCGCACCCGGGTGCATGGTCAACTTCCTCGGCGACGTGGCCGGCCCGGCAGAGGTGGCGGCGGCCTACCCGGCGGACGTCCGCGAGCGGCTGCTCGCCCTCAAGGCCGCCGTCGACCCGCGGGGGGTGTTCTCCTTCGGCCATGCCCTCGATGCCCGGGCCCTCGATGTCCGGGCCCTCGATGTCCGGGCCCTCGATGCCCGGGCCCTCGATGCCCGGGCCCTCGACCCCCGTGGCTGAGGGTGACGCCGGGGCGGGCCGGCACGGGGGCCCGGAGGAGCGGCCCCGGCGCCTGCCCCGGCACTACCGCCGGATCCGCCCGGGCCTCCCGGCTCCCCGGGACGGGGAGGCCGCCGACCGCCGGTCCGACGAGGACCCCGGCGACGAGGACTGAACGGAGGGGGTGCGTGGCGGTCGGCTCCGTCCAGAGGCTCGCCGCGAGCCTGCGAGTGGTGAGGAGGACGGGGTCCTTCCTCAGTCGGGGAGCAGCACGCCGGGGTTGCAGACGCCCTGCGGGTCCAGACGTTGCTTGACCGCCCGCAGCACCTCCACACCCAGGGGGCCGATCTCCCGCTCCAGCCACGGGCGGTGGTCGGCCCCGACGGCGTGGTGGTGGGTGAGCGTGCCGCCGGCGGCCACCAGCGCGTCGGTGGCCGCCCGCTTCGCCGCCAGCCACTGCTGGATGGGCAGGTCGTCGTCGCGGTCGGCGACCACCGTGACGTAGAGCGAGGCGCCGGTGGGGTAGCCGTGCGACACGTGGCTCATCAGCAGCGGACGCCGTCCCCTGCGGCCCAGCGCCTCGCGCAGTGCCCCCCGGACGGCGTCGTAGACCGTGGGCAGCGCCGTCCAGGTGGCCGCGGTCTCCAGGGTCTCCACCAGCAGGCCGGCGTCGAGCATGCTGTCGCGGGTGTAGGGCGCGGCGAACCGGTGCCGCCGCCAGGACTCGCCGACCCGCCGGCCGACCCGGATCGCGCCGCCGTCGCGCAGCACCGACGCCGCTGCCCGCGTGCGGGCGCGCACCAGCGGGGGCAGCCCCTCCCAGCCGACCACCAGCAGGCAGCCCTCGCCGCGACGGCGGGCGCGCAGCGAGCCGCGCAGCGCCCGCGCGCCGGGGCCGCCGGCCATGAGCAGGGTGGCGCGGGTCTCCTCGGGGTCGGACAGCCGGACGACGTCGGGCAGCAGGTCGTGGCGGGCCAGCCGCTGCAGCCCGGCCAGCCCCGCCGCCCAGGAGCGGAACGACCAGCCCTCGTACTCGGACGCCCGAGGCTTGGGGCGCACCCGCAGCCGTAGCTGGGTGATCACGCCGAGCGCGCCCTCGGACCCCAGCGCCAGGCCGAGCAGGTCCGGCCCGGCGGCCGACGCCGGTGGGGAGCCGAGCTCCAGCACCCCGGACGGCGTGGCCAGGGTGAGCCCGGCGACGAGGTCGTCGAACCGGCCGACCCCGGTGGAGGACTGCCCCGCCGACCGGGTCGCCGCGTAACCGCCCAGGGTGGCGTACTCCCAGCTCTGCGGCAGGTGCCCGAGGGTGAGCCCGGACGACTCCAGGTGCTGCTCCAGCGCGGGCCCGCGCATGCCCGGGCCGACGGTGACCAGGGACGAGGGCACGTCGAGCGCCTGCACCGACGCCATGCGCCGGACGTCCACCGAGATCGAGGGCCGGTCGTCGGCGTCGATGCCCGAGAGCCCGCCGACGACGCTCGTGCCGCCCCCGAAGGGCACCACGACGACGCCCATCTCGCTGCACAGCGCCAGCAGCGCGGCGGTCTCCTCGGTGCCGCCCGGGGTGACGACCGCGTCCGGGGCGTCGGAGGCGTCGCCCTCCCGCCGGCGCAGCAGGTCCAGGTAGCTCTTGCCGCCCGCGTGCCGCAGCCGGCTCTCCCGGTCGGTGCGGACGTTCTCCTCGCCCAGCAGGTCGGCCAGCCGCGTCCGGCAGTCCTCGGCCAGCCGTGAGGGCGCCAGCCGGATCGCGTCGACCGGCACCGGCGGGGTGGCGCGGGGCGTCCAGCCGAGCTCCCGCGCCAGGTGTCGCCGGGCGGCCTTGGGCAGCACCTCGGCCAGGTCGGGGAAGGTCGCCAGCGCCAGGTTGCCGTCGCCCCCGTCGGTCCCGGCGGTCACCGTGGCGTCGCGCGGGCGGGTGGGCGACCCCCAGCCCTGGATCGTCAGTTCGGGCTGCTCGGGCACGGCTACAGTCTGCCGGGTGCTGCGGAGGGGAGCGTCCGACGGCGCCGCTGCCGGCGCGCTCTCCCCGGCCCGGCGGGCCGCCGACCTCGACGTCGTCGCCGGGGGCCGGGTGGACGTGGTGGTGGTCGGCGGCGGCGTGACCGGCGCCGGGGTGGCGCTGGACGCCGCGGCCCGCGGGCTGTCGGTCGCGCTGCTCGAACGTGCCGACCTCGCCGCGGGCACCAGCCGGTGGTCGTCGAAGCTCGTGCACGGCGGGCTGCGCTACCTGGCCCACGGCGAGTTCGGCCTGGCGCGGGAGAGCGCCCGCGAGCGCGTCGTCCTCATGGGGGCGACGGCGCCGCACCTGGTCCGGCCGCTGCCGTTCCTGGTGCCCGACGCCGCCGGCCGGTCGGTGACCGCGCTGGCCGGCCTCGGGGGCCGGCTGGGGGACGCCGTCCGCTCCTCGGTGCCCGGTGGCCGCCGCTCGCTGCCCCGCACCCGGCGCGTCGGGCCGTCGGAGGTGGCCCGGCTGACGCCAGGGGTCCGCGGCAGCCGCGGCGGGGTCGTGTTCTGGGACGGCCAGCTCACCGACGACGCGCGGCTGGTCGTCGCGCTCGCCCGGACGGCGGCGGCGGCCGGGGCGCGGGTGCTGACCGGGGCGGCGGTCCGGGCGGTGGACGGCCAGGACGTGCACGTCGAGCTCGACAACGGCGAGGCGCTCCCGCTGCGCGCGGACGTCGTCGTCAACGCGACCGGGGTCTGGGCGCAGCGGCTGGCGCCGGGGGTCCGGCTGGTGCCCTCCCGCGGCTCCCACCTGGTCGTGCCGGCGGAGCGGCTCGGTTCCCCCACCGCGGCGCTGACCGTGCCGCTGCCCGGCTCGCGGTCGCGGTACGTGTTCGCGCTGCCGCAGCCGGGCGGCCCGGTGTACCTCGGACTCACCGACGAGCCGGTGCCCGGCGCGGTCCCCGACGAGGACCCGCAGCCGAGCGGGGCCGAGGTGGCGCAGCTGCTGGAGACGGTGAACCGGGTGCTGGCCGCGCCGCTGACCCGCGACGACGTCGTCGGCTGCTACGCCGGCCTGCGGCCGCTGGTGCTCCCCGCCGCGGCCGGGGCCGGCCCCGGGGGGGCCACCGCCGACCTCTCGCGCAGGCACCTGCTGCGGTGGGACGGACCGGTCCTCACCGTCGTCGGCGGCAAGCTGACCACGTACCGGGCCATGGCGGAGGAGGCCGTGGACGCGGTGGTGGCGCGGCTGGGCCGGCCCGCGCCGCGGTCGTGCACCGCGCGGCTGCCCCTGGTCGGGGCGGCCCCGCCGGTGGCGCTGGACCGGGTGGACGCCCCGCCCCGGCTGGTCGCGCGGTACGGCACCGAGGCCCCGGCGGTCGCCGCGCTGGGCGGGGAACCGGTCGTCGAGGGCCGGCCGGAGACGGTGGGGGAGCTGCGGTTCGCCGTCCGGGCCGAGGGTGCGCGCACGGTGGGCGACCTGCTCGACCGCCGCGTGCGGATCGGCCTGGTGCCGGCCGACCGGGCCCGCGCCGTCCCGGTCGCCGAGCAGGTCCTCGCCGAGGAGCTCTGAGCGCCACCGGATCTGCACTCCGGTGGCGCTCCGGGCCCTGCTGGCCGCCACCGTGCAGATCTCGTGCGGTCAGGCCGCCTGGCGGCGGGCGTGCGCGTCCAGGGCGGTCAGCCCGCGCCGGACACCGACCGCCACCGCGCCCAGGGCGAAGAAGCCCTCGTCGTCGGAGACCGTGGCGGTGCGCAGCAGGCCGACCAGGCGGTCGAGCGCGGTGACGGCGTCGGCGATCCGCTCGTCCCGCTCGTCCGGCGTCGTCCCGTCCGTGCTGTGGTACGGGGTGGCGACCACGCCGGCCAGGCCGTCGAGGGCGTCGGCGAGCACCCACCCGGTGCCGGCGTCCACCAGGTCCACGGCCCGGCGGTGCGGCTGGACCTCCACCACCAGCGAGATGAGGTCGTCGACGAGGACGGCGACGCGGTCGACCGCCCGCGACTCGGCGCGGATGCCGGCGGCGCTTCCCCGCCAGGCACGGGCCCGCGGGTTGGCGCGGCGGGCCCGCTCCACCTGCCCCTCCGCCGCGCGCATGCGGTCCAGCTCGCGCTCCAGGCGCCCGGCTCGGTCGGCCCACTCCGCGATGTCGGGCACCTGGCCCGCGCGCAGCGTCGCGGCGAGGCCGCGCAGGTGGTCGGCGAGCGCCCGGCGGGTGCGGGTCACCTGCTCGATCGCGCGGGTGAGCTGCAGTGGTGGGAACAGCACGGTGGTGACCAGCACGCCGATCGCCGCACCCAGCAGGGTCAGCCCGGCGTAGCGCAGCACGTAGGCGTCGGGGTCGTCGAGGCCGACGGTGAGCATGAGGACGGCGGCGAAGCTCACCCAGCTCGCCTGCTCCCGCCACAGCCGCCACTGCTCGGCGGCGACGGCCAGCGCCACGATCAGGGCGATCGTGAGCGCGTTGGGCACCGCCCGGGTGAGCTCGTAGACGGCGACGGCCAGCGCGAACCCGGTGAGGATCGCCAGCACGCTGCGCCAGGCGGCGCTCGCGGAGTCGGCGATCGTGGGGTGGACGGCGATGACCGCGCCGAGCGGGGCGTAGTAGGCGTAGTCGGACAGCAGGGGTGGCAGCAGGACGGCGACCTGCCAGGCGAGCCCGGCGGCGACGGCCGCCCGCACGCCGCGCTGCACGGCCGGGCGTCGCAACTGAGCCCAGAGGAGTCCCACGGGGACCCAGGATGATCGGTGCGCCGGGCCCGGTGCGGACCCTGGCGCGTGACCTTCGTCGCGGTCAGGCCGCCGGCTCCTCCCGGGGCAGCGCGTCGAGCGCCGTCAGCGCCCGCTCCACCCCCACCGCCACCGCGCTGAGGGCGAGCAGGCCGGGGTCCTCGTCGATGGTGGTGGCCCGCAGCCGGTCGACGAGTCCGGCCAGCGCGTCGCCGGCGACCTGGACCCGGTGGTCGCGGTCGTCGGGCCGGATCGCGTCCGCGGCGTGGTACGGCGTCCGGATCACGCCGGCGACCCCCTCGAGGGCGTCGGCGAGACGGCGGGCGGTGCCCAGGTCGGGCCGCTCGCCGCCGCTGCGGTGCGGCTGGTACTCGGCCACCAGGACGGTGACGTCGTCGAGCAGGACGGCGACCCGCTCCAGCGCCTGGGACTCCTGCTGCACGCGCGCCCTCGCGTCCTGCCAGCGGCGGGCCCGCACGTTGGCCCGCTGCGCCCGCTCCACGGTCCGCTCGGCCTCGCGGAGCCGGCCGAGGGCGGTGTCGCGGGCGGTGGCCCGCAGCAGCTCCTCCTCCAGCGTGGGCGACCGGCCCGCCCGCAGCTCCGCGGCGGTGGCGGTGAGGTGCTCGGCGAACAGCCCGCGGGTGGCGTCGATCGCGCGCCGGGCCGACGTGAGGTTCAGCGGCGGGAACAGGGCGGTGACCAGCACGCCGACCGCCGCCCCGAGCAGCACCAGCCCGGCGTAGGCCGCGACGAAGTCGGCCGGGTCCCCGGCCCCGACGGTGAGCATGAAGACGGCGGCCACGCTCACCCAGCTGGCGTTCCCCCCGAGCACCGGCAGGCGTTCGAGGCCGACGGCCAGGGCCACCAGGAGGGCCAGGACGAGCGCCTCGGGCAGCCCGGGGGTCACCTCGGAGACGGCGACCGCGAGCCCGAGGCCGAGCACGATGGCCAGCACCGTGCGCCAGGAGGCGCTCGCGGAGTCGGCGATGGTGGGGTGGACGGCGATGATGGCGCCGAGCGGCGCGTAGTACGCGTACTCGGCGAGGTCGGGCGGGAGCAGGACGGCGACCTGCCAGGCCAGCCCGGCCGCGATCGCCGCCCGGATCCCGCGCTGGGCGGTCGGGTCCCGGAGCAGGGCGCGCACGGAGCTCACGGGGGACCAGCCTCGCACGGCCCGTCACCGGCGTGTCCCAGAGAGCGAGACGGCTGTTCCACTCTGTGGACCATGCGGTGCAGGCTGTGGGGCGTGGACACCTACACGCACGGGCACGCCGACCCCGTCCTGCAGTCCCACCGCTGGCGCACCGCGGAGAACTCCGCGCCGCACCTGCTGCCGCTGCTGCGCCCGGGCCTGGACCTCCTCGACGTGGGCTGCGGCCCCGGCACGATCACCGTGGACCTCGCGCAGCGCGTCGGCCCGGGCCGGGTCCTCGCCGTGGACGTGTCGCCGGCTCCGCTCGACGAGGCCCGGGACCTGGCCGCGCGGCGGGGCGTGCCGGTGACCTTCGCCGTCGGCGACGTCTACGCGCTCGACGCCGCCGACGACTCGTTCGACGTCGTCCACGCCCACCAGGTGCTGCAGCACCTCACCGACCCGGTCGCCGCCCTGCGGGAGATGGCCCGCGTCTGCCGGCCCGGCGGGGTGGTCGCCGTCCGGGACGTGGACTACGCGGCGGTCACCTGGTTCCCCGCCGACGCCGGGCTCGACCGGTGGCTCGAGCTCTACTCCGCGGTGGCCCGGCACAACCGGGCCGAGCCCGATGCCGGGCGGCGGCTGCTGGCCTGGGCGCACGCCGCGGGGCTGCGGGACGTCACCGCCTCGGCGTCGTCCTGGTGCTACGCCTCCCCGGCCGAGCGGGAGTGGTGGGGGACCTCCTGGGCCGGACGGGCGACGGCGTCGGCCTTCGCCGAGCAGGCGGTGGCCTACGGGCTGGCCACGCCCGCCGAGCTCGAGGAGGTCGCCGCCGCCTGGCTGCGCTGGGCGGCCGCGGACGACGGCTGGCTGGGCATGCTGCACGGGGAGCTGCTCATCCGCATCTGAGCCGGGAGCTGTGCGGCTGAGCCGGCGACTCTGCGGGCGTTCCTCGTGCCGTGCGGGTGCTGCAGCACCCCGGTCGCACGGAGAACGCCCGCAGAGCGTCGCTCACGCCCCCTGGCGGGCGGCGTTGGCCTGGACGGCGGTGCTCACGTACTGCGCTAGCCCGGGTGCCATCGCCTCGTAGGTGGCGGTGAACCGCTGGTCCTCGACGTACATCCGGCCCAGGCAGGCGTGCAGCTCGGGGGAGCACTCGTAGAGGCTCCGGCTGATCGACTGCCGGTGCGCCTCGGCGACGTCCATCGCCTCCGTCGAGTCGGGTGCGGCGCCCGACCGCATCGCCGCGACGAACCGGCTGCCGATGTCCTCCTGCTCGGCCTTGACCCGCAGCCAGTCCTCCTTGCTGTAGCCGCGGGTGCGCCGCTGCGACTCGGCGTACGCCTCCGTCCCGCCCCAGCGCTCCTGCACCTCGGCCTCGTACTGCGCCGGGTCGTGCTCCCCGAACACCTCGAACCGCTCCTCCGCGGTCAGCTCGATCCCCATCGCCCTCGCCTCCATCTCCTTCTCGACGGCCGCGACCATCGCCCGGGTCCGCTCGAGCCGGTCGAGCAGCAGCCGGTGCTGCCGGCGCAGGTGCTCGGCCGGGTCCGCCGACGGGTCGTCCAGCAGGGTCGCGACCTGCTCCAGGGGGAACCCGAGCTCGCGGTAGAGCAGCACCTGGTGCAACCGGTCCAGGTCGGCCGGCGAGTACTGCCGGTAGCCGGCCGACGTGCGCCCGGACGGGGACACCAGACCGATGCGGTCGTAGTGGTGCAGCGTGCGCACCGTGACCCCGGCCAGGGCGGCCACCTCTCCCACGTTCACGCGGTCCCTCCTCTCTGACGGGGACGAGTGCACAGCCTGACGCCGCGTCAGGGTCAAGCGCGATGTCGCCCGGATGCGGGACGCTCCCGCGCGTGGACGAGAAGACCGACCTGCTCACCTGCCTGCGCGCCCGCCGGGCCGACCTGCTGGCCAAGCTCGACGGCCTCGACGAGTACGCCGTCCGCCGGCCGATGACCCCGACCGGCACCAACCTGCTGGGCCTGCTCAAGCACGTCGCCCACGTGCAGCTGGGCTACTTCGGCGACGTGTTCGGCCGGCCTGCCGGGCGCCCCTACCCGTGGGACGACGGGGGCGAGGAGGACGCCGACATGTGGGCGACCGCCGAGGAGACGCGGGAGGAGGTCGTCGAGCTGTACCGGTTCGCGGCCGCGCACGCCGACGACACGATCGAGGCGCTGCCCCTCGACGCCGTCGGCGAGGTGCCGTGGTGGCGGGAGGAGCGGCGCCGCCCGACGCTGCACACCGTCCTGGTGCACGTCTGCGTGGAGGTCGCCCGGCACGCCGGCCACGCCGACATCCTCCGTGAGCTGATCGACGGGTCGGTGGGCATGACCGCGGCCACCCCGAACCTCCCCGACCGCACCCCGGCCGAGTGGGCGGCGTTCCGCGAGCGCATCGAGGCGGCGGCCCGGCAGGCGGCGCGGACAGGTGCCCCCGCGGCGGATGGGTGAGGATCCTCGGCATGGCTGCCGACGACGTCTCGCCCGAGGACCCCTTCCCCCGCACGCGCGTGCGCGTGGACCGCCGGGCCGACGGCAACCTGCAGATGGCCTACGTCGAGGTGGGGCAGGGCGATCCCATCGTCTTCCTGCACGGCAACCCGACGTCGTCCTACCTGTGGCGCAACGTCCTCCCGCACGTGCAGCACCTGGGCCGCTGCCTGGCTCCCGACCTCATCGGCATGGGGGACTCCGACAAGCTCCCCGACCCCGGCCCGGGCAGCTACTCCTTCTCCGCGCACGCCGGCTTCCTGGAGCGCTTCCTCGACGCGGTCGGCGCCACCGAGCGGGTCACCTTCGTGCTGCACGACTGGGGCTCGGCCCTCGGCTTCGACTGGGCGCACCGGCACCCGGAGGCGGTCCGGGGGATCGCGTTCACCGAGGCCATCGTGACGCCGCTCACCTGGGCCGACTGGCCCGCGAACGCCCGCAAGATCTTCCGCACCATGCGGGGCCCGGACGGCGAGGCCGCGGTGCTGGACAAGAACGTGTTCGTCGAGCGCCTGCTGCCGGCCTCGGTCGCCCGCGGCCTGAGCCCGGAGGCGCACGAGCGCTATCGGCGGCCCTTCGCCACCCCCGGGGAGCGCTGGCCCACGCTGGAGTGGCCGCGGCAGATCCCGATCGAGGGCGTGCCCCCGCGGGTGCGCGACGTCGTCGCCCGGTACGGGCAGTGGCTGCGCACCAGCGAGATCCCGAAGCTGTTCCTCGACGCCGATCCGGGCTTCCTGCTCGTGGGCCGCCAGCGTGCCTTCGTGCGCAAGTGGGCGGCGCTGACCGAGGTCACCGTGCCCGGGTCGCACTTCGTCCCGGAGGACTCGCCGCACCAGCTCGGCCGCGCGCTCGCGGACTGGCTCCCGACGCTGCGCTGACCGACCCGGCGCCGCGCCGGCCCGGCGGCGGGGTCAGCGGGCCTTCCGCCCCGCGCGCAGCGACTCGGCCGCCTTCGCGATCCGCGCGGCGCGGGTCTCCGGCTTCTTGGCCTCCTCGACCCAGCGCACCCACTCCTTGCGGTGCGAGGGCGCCAGTCCGTCGAAGAAGGCCCGCGCGCCGTCGTCCAGGGCGGCCGCGAGGTCGTCGGGCAGCGGGGTGTCGCGGGACGCGGTGTCCAGCTCGACCCGGACGTCGACCTCCTGGCCGGCCCGCACGCCCGCGGCCTCCCGGTGCTCGGCGGCCAGCGGCACCCAGAAGGCCCCGCTCATCGTGGCGACCGTCGTCCGGTAGGTGTGCGGGCCCACGGTGACGACCACGGGCGGCCGCTTGCCGGCACCCAGGGCCGCGACCACCTCGTCGGGCACCTGCAGGCCGGTGGCGGTCTTGCCGCCCAGTACGACGGTCGTCCGGAACTCCATGCGCCGCAGGCTAGGGCCTCGACCGGTCAGGCGGGCTGAGCCTCGGCCGCCGCCACCGTGGGGACGACGCCGGCGGTGCCGGGGAGCGTCCGGTTGCTGAACTCCCGCATCTGCGGTCCCCACCGGCGCATCGCCGAGCGGTGCGGGTCGGTCCGGACGAAGGCGACCATCGCGGCCTGGTCGTCCCACCACGACACGGTGGTGAAGTGGCGGGCCAGCGGACGAGCCCGGAGGACCAGGGAGCGCGCCCCCGGCGAGCGCATGGCCTGCCGGCGGATGGCCATCGAGTCGCGGAAGAAGGCCGGGACGTCGCGGAAGCGGCGCAGGTGCAGCTGGGTGAGGACGACGATCCCGGGACCGGGCTCCGTCTCGTCGGCCGTCCAGGGCAGGTCGGGGATGATCGGCACGGCAACCTCCTTAACGGTTGTTAAGGACGGAGGTTAGGCCGCTTCTTAACGTGTGTAAAGTGGCTTTGTGCCCCCACGGACCCCTGGCCGGCTGACCGCCGACCTCGTCGCCGCCGCGGCTGCGCTGGTGGAGCGCACCGGCTCGCTGGAGGGGGTCACGCTGCGGGCGGTGGCCCGTGAGGCCGGTGTCAGCGCGCCCGCCGTGTACGGGCACTTCGCCGACCTGGACGCGCTGCTCGACGCCGTCCTGGCCGAGGCCTTCGGGGACCTCCGCGCGGCGATCGGTGCGGCCGTCGTCGAGCACGCCGACCCGGTCGACCGGCTGGTGGCCGGCTGCCGGGCCTACGTGGCGGCCGGCCTGGCCGCGCCCGGCCGCTACCGCGCGATGTTCGGCCCGCGCCGGCTGACGGCGGGGCAGGTGGCCTTCGAGGTCCTCGTGGACGGCGTGGCGGCCTGCGTGCGGGCAGGGCGCTCGGCCAGCCGGGACCCGCGCGCCGACGCCGCCCTGGTGTGGACGGCGCTGCACGGCGTGGTGAGCCTGCGGTCGGCCGGGCCGGACCTGCCCTGGCCCGACCTCGACACCCAGGTGGGCACGCTCGTCGTCCGGCTCGCGCTGCTGGAGCCGCGGCGGTCAGACGGGGAGCGCTGAGCGCCGGGCGATCTTCACCCGGTACATGGCCGCATCAGCCGCGGCCAGCGCGGTCTCCGGGGTGTCGGCGGGGCCGCACAGCGCGACCCCGACGCTCACGCCGACGCGGTGCGCCCCACCCCGGGAGTCGCGCAGCGGCGCCTCGAAGGCCGCGGTGACCCGGTCGGCCACGGCCCGCGCCGCTCCGGTGCAGTCCAGGCCGGGGCAGAGGACGACGAACTCGTCGCCGCCGACGCGGGCCACGGTGTCGCCCGGGCGCATCGCCGCCTGCAGCCGCTCGGCCGCCGAGACGAGCACCTGGTCACCGACCGCGTGGCCGGCGGTGTCGTTGACCGGCTTGAAGCCGTCGAGGTCGCAGAAGAGGACGGCCAGCGGCTCCCGGACCCGCCCGCCCGACCGCAGGTGCTGCCCCAGCCGGTCCATCAGCAGGGCGCGGTTGGGCAGGCCGGTGAGCGGGTCGTGCAGCGCCGCCGCGCGCAGCGCCTGCTCCAACTCGCGCTGCGCCGTGACGTCGGCCATCGCGACGACCGCGCCCAGCAGCGTCCCGTCCTCGTCCCGGACCCGCGTGCCGGAGGCCACCACCTGACGGACCGTGCCCCCGAGCGGCGCGATGCCCATCCCCACCTCGGTGATCCGGCCCTCGGCGAACACCCGGGTGAGCGGGACCTCCTCCCTGAGGAGCAGGCGGCCGTCGGGCTGGGTGAGGGAGAAGGCGGTGGGCAGGTCGGTGACCGGGACGCGGGAGTCGGCGTCGACCCCGTGCCACCGCCGGCTGACCTCGTTGAAGAGGGTCACCCGGCCGTCGGCGTCGGCGGCGACGACCCCGACGGGGAGCGCCTCCAGCAGGGCCCGGACGAACGCCTCCGAGCGGGCCAGCTCGCCGTGCGCCCGCTCGGCCTCCTGGCGGGCGACCTCGCTGGCCGCGGCCAGCGCCGCGAGCTCCCGGGACTGCCGACGGCGCTGCAGCAGCCCGAGGACCACCGCGGCGAGGTCGGCGAGCCGGTCGCACTGGCCGGGACCGATCTCCCGCGGCTGCTCGTCGTAGACGCAGAGGGCGCCGATGGGGGTGCCGTCGGCCACCAGCGGTGCGCTGGCGTAGCCGCGGATCCGCGCGCGGCGGCCGTCCACCCAGGCGTTGCCGGCGAACTCGGGCAGGGCGGCGAGGTCGGGGAAGGCGTAGACCCGCGGCGCCCACGTCGTCACCGTGGCGCAGAGCGACTCGCCCCGCGGGGAGCTGCAGCCGACGGCGCCGTGCGTGGCGACCTGGTGCTGCTCGTCGGCGTCCAGCAAGTTCAGCGTCGCGTTGGGCATCCCCGTGACGGCGGCGGCCACGCGCACGACGGCGTCGAGCTCGGCGTCGGTGGTGTCGCTCCCGATGCCCGACGCCGCGAGGATCTCGGCCTGGCGGGCGTGCAGGACCGCCTGCGCGTCTCCTGCGGCGGTGCTGGTCACGGGGTCCTCCGGGTGGCGCGGCCCGGTGGCCGCCTGGACTCGGCAACGGCCGCTGCCCCGCGCCGGTTGAGCGACTCCCGGGGACGGCTCCCCCCGACGGGTGGGTCAGGTCAGCGAGCGCACCGTCTCGATCGCGGCCACCACGGCGAAGACGAGGAACAGGACGGCGGCCACCCGGCGGATCAGCGCCACCGGCAGCCGGTCGGCGAGCTTCTTGCCCAGGAAGACGGCCAGGCCGGAGACGGTGAGCAGGGCGGCCCAGGCGCCGATGAAGACCGAGATCGGCGCGTCCAGGCGGGCGGCGAGGCCCGCGGTGGCGAGCTGGGAGAGGTCCCCCCACTCCGCGGCGAAGAGCACACCGAAGGAGATGGCCGCGGCGCGGAGGAACGAGGTGCCCTCGCGGGCCGCGGCGACGTCGTCGGCCTCCTCCGGGCCGCTGCCCGCGCTGCGCCACAGCAGCACGGCCCCGACGAGGAACAGGACGGCGACCACACCGCTGACCAGCGCCCCCGGCAGCAGCGACAGCAGGCTGCCCGCGGTGACCGCGATCGCCACCTGCAGGCCGAAGGCGGCCCCGACGCCGACGAACACCGGCCAGTGGGGGAGGCGGGTCGCGAGCACCAGGCTGGCGAACAGGGTCTTGTCCGGCAGCTCCACCGGGAGCACCAGGACGAACGCGGTCGCGATGACCGACAGGGACAGCACGGGCTTCTCTCTTCCGCTCGGCACGGCCGGGCGGGTGCGGGCAGCCTCCGACCGGCAGCACGGGACTGCTCTGGTCGAAGGTCTCGCCCACCCACGCCGAGGCGTGGGCCCGCTGACCGGGCGACCACCGAGGTGGTGCGCCAGCGTGTCGACCAGCGGACGGGGGGCTACTCCCCTTCTCGGCCCGCCAGCCTAGCCGAGGGCTCGCCGGAATCCGGGTGCGCACGGGTGAGGTGTCGCACTACCGTCGGGCCATGCCGTTCCGTTGACGCCCGTCCACGGCCTCCCTGACCCCCGCGGCCCGCCCGCTGGCCCGGCTGGCCGTGGGCTGGGCCGCGCTCTCGGAGCTGGTGCCCTACTACCCGCTCTACGCCCTGCTGTTCCTCGACACCGGGCTCTCCGACCCGCAGGTGTCGGCGCTGTTCGCCGTGTGGTCGGTCACCGGACTGCTGACCGAGGTCCCGGCCGGCGTCCTGGCCGACCGCTGGTCGCGGCGCGGGGTCGTCGTGGTCGGCGGCGTGCTGCAGGCGGCTGCGTTCGCCGTCTGGACCGCCGCTCCGGCGGCGCCCGCCTTCGCCCTCGGGTTCGTGCTGTGGGGCGTGTCCTCGGCGCTGGTCTCCGGCGCCGCGGAGGCCCTGGTGTACGACGGGCTGGCCGCGGTCGGCGCCGAGTCGGCCTACGCCCGCGTCAACGGCTGGATGACCGCGGCCGAGCTGCTGGTGCAGATCCCGACGGCGGCCGCGGCCAGCCTGCTGTTCGCCCTCGGCGGGTACCCGGCGGTGGGCTGGACGAGCGTCGCGGTGTGCCTGGCCGCCGCCGCGCTCGCGCTGCGCTTCCCCGAGGCCCGGCACGTCCCGGAGGACGGCGACGAGGAGCCGGTGCCGCTCCGGCGGGGCGTCGCCGAGGCACTGCGCCGTCCCGGCCTCCGGCTCACCGTGCTGGCCGTCGCCCTGCTCGGCGGGTTGGACGCGGTCGAGGAGTACTTCCCGGTCCTCGCCGGGAACTGGGGCGTGCCCACCGAGGCCGTGCCGTTCGCCGTCCTGGCCACCGCACTGGCCGGGGCGCTCGGTGGGGCACTGGCCGGCCGGGCCGAGCGGCTCCCCGACGCGGCGCTGCCCGCGCTGCTCGCGCTGGCCGGGGTGCTGCTCGTCGTTCCGGCGCTGTGGGCCCGGCCCGCGGCGCTGGTCGCCCTCGCCGCGGCCTACGGCGTCTACATCGCCGTACTGGTGGTCGGGGAGGCCCGCCTCCAGCACCGGATCACCGGACCGCACCGGGCGACCATCACCTCGGTCGCGGGGCTGGGCCTCGAGCTCGCGTCGCTGCCGGTGTTCGCGGCCTGGGCCCTCGGCGGGCTGGGCGGCGTGGCGGTCGTCGTCCTCGCCGTCGTCCCGGTGGTGGCCGCCGGCCTGCGCCGCCCGGCGGTCAGCTGACGGGGTGGGCGGCCTCGGCGGCGGCCGTGGCCGCGCGCAGCACCTCCTTGACCGGGGCGCCGAGCTCGGCGGCGAGCGCGGCCACGTCCTCGAACTCCACGCTGACGTTGACCACGCGGCCGTCCAGGACGGCGAGCTTGACGCCCACCCGCCCGCCGAGGACCTCCACCGACGCCGACGCCCGCTCCAGGGCCACCTTGCCCACCGGCAGGACCCGCAGCCCGATCGTCGACGTCGTGGTGAACACCGTCCGCCGGACCGCGTCGACCGCGCCCGGCGGGCACAGCACCGAGAGGGTGTGTGCCGGACGCCCCTTCTTCATGAGGATCGGCGTCAGCCAGGCGTCCGAGGCGCCGGCGGCCAGCAGCCGGTCGAGCGCGCCCGGCCACAGCCGCGGGTCCAGGTCGTCGACGTTGGCCTCGAGCACCACCGCCGACGCCGGTGCGGGCTGCTGGGGCTCCCCGAGGACCAGCCGGACGACGTTGGGCAGCTGCTCCGGGTCCCGGGCGCCGGCGCCGGTGCCCACGCGGACCACCCGCATCGGCGGCAGCGTCGTCCACTCGTCGACCCGGGCGGCCAGCAGTGCCGCGCCGGTGGGGGTGCACGCCTCGGCGGGCACCGGGCCGGCGTGCACCGGGGCACCGGCCAGCAGTTCCAGCACCGCGGGGGCGGGGACCGGGACGACGCCGTGCGCGCCGCGCGCGGAGCCGCTGCCCAGGGCGACGGGGGAGGCGGCGAGCCGGTCCAGCCGCAGGTGCTCGAACGCGGCGACGACCCCGACGACGTCGGCCAGCGCGTCGAGCGCGCCGACCTCGTGGAAGTGGACGCCCTCCGGCGCCACGCGGTGCACCCGGCCCTCGGCGACGGCCAGCCGCTCGAAGACGGCCAGTGCGCCGTCCCGGACCGCGGGGGCCAGGGCGGCGGCGCCGAGCAGCGCGCGGATGTCGGACCACGTGCGGGACGCCGTGGACGGCGGCGCGTGCACGTGGACCCGGGTGGCGCCCAGCCCGTGCCGGCTCACCTGTTCGGTGACCAGCCGGACGCGCTCCACCGGCAGCGCGGCGACCGCGGCGGCGGGGACCTCGAGCGGCACGCCGGCGTCCACCAGCGCGCCCAGCAACAGGTCCCCGCTGGCGCCAGCGGCGAGATCCAACCAGCCGATCACGGCGAGACCGTAACCGCCGCTCGAGAGCCGGGTACGGCACCCGGCCGGGCGCCACGATCAGGTGACCTGATCGTGCGGCGTCCTCCCTCACCGCCCACCGTGAGGGAGGACGCGTCGTGATCAGGTGACCTGATCGTGGGCCGCAGGTGGGGCGGAGCTACCCACGCGCTATCTCCGGGTCCTCCTGGCGATGCGGGCGGCGAAGACGCCGGCGGCGTGGCCGTTGTCGATGTTGCTCACCACGACCCCCGGCGAGGCCGAGTTCAGCATGGTCAGCAGCGCGCTGAACCCGCCGAAGGAGCCCGGCTGCCCGGTGGAGGTGGGGACGGCGACGATCGGCACGTCGGTCAGCGCGCCGACCAGGCCGGCCAGCGAGGCGTCCAGCCCGGCGACGACGACCAGGCAGTCGACGTCGTCGAGCAGGGAGCGGTCGGCGATCAGCGGGCGGAGCCGGTTGCCGCCGACGTCGTCCACCCGCACCACCTCGGTGCCGGTCACGCGCGCGCCGAAGGCGGCTTCCGCGGCCACGGGCAGGTCGCCGCCGGCGCCGCACAGGACGCCGATCCGGCCGACGGGTTCCGGCATCGGGCCGACCGCCGCCGACATCGCCGCGGCGTCGACCGTGGTGTAGGCGTCGTGCTCGCTGGCCAGCGCGACGAGCGTCTCGGCCGTCGCGCGGACCACGACCGCGGGCCGGTCGGGGAACTGCCGGCGCGCCTCGCGCACCAGCGCCAGCACCTGGTCGGTGCTGCGGCCGGTGCCCCAGATGACGTCGGGCTCGGCGACGCGGGACGGCGGGGCCGTCGCCGGCGCGGGGACCGGCTCGGCTGGCCGTGCACCCGCGGACGGCAGCGGGCCGAGGACCGGCTCGGCGGGGCTGCCCAGGCCCAGCGGCGGGTCCACGGGCTCGATGAGGAGCGGGGCGAAGCCGCCGGGGTCTCCGGCAGGGTCGTCCAGCGGGGAAGGCTGCACGGGAGGGACCCTAAGCGGCGTCGCGGAGGGCTCCGGCGTGCCGGCGGGGGTCGTGTCGTCCCCAGCGGACACGTCCGTCACTGCAGTCGCCGGCTGCCTCGGCGGACCGAAGACGGCGTCGAGCGGGCTGTCGCCGGCCCGGGTCTGGGTGACCGCCGACATCCGGACGACGCGGTTGCGCCCGCTGCGCTTGGCGTCGTAGAGCACGCCGTCGGCGGCGGCGAACAGGGTGCGCCGGTCGTCGCCGCGGGCCGCTGAGGCGATGCCGACGCTGATCGTCACCGGCAGGTCCACGCCGATCCCCGCCCAGTCGAACTCGGCGACCGCCCGGCGGGTGCGCTCCAGCGCGCGCTCGGCCTGCTCGGCGGTGGTGTCGGGCAGCAGGACGACGAACTCGTCCCCGGCCCAGCGGCACACCTCGTCGGTGTCGCGGACCCCGGCGATCAGCAGTTCGGCCACCGTCCGCAGCACGGCGTCCCCCGTGGGGTGGCCGGCGGCGTCGTTGACCTCCTTGAACCGGTCGACGTCGACGACGGCGAGCGCCGGCGCGGTGCCCGAGGACAGCAGCCCGTCCAGCCGTGCCTCGGCGTACCGGCGGTTGGGCAGGTGGGTGAGCGGGTCCTCGTAGGCCTGCCGGCGCAGTTGGCCGGCGGCCCGCTCGGTCTCCAGCAGGCTCTTGCGCCGGCCGAACAGCTCCACCCAGCGGGTCCGCCGCTCGTCGACCCGGTCCAGCTCGTCGGCCAGGTAGGCCTGCAGGTAGGGCAGCGCCCGGCCGGCGTCGTCCAGTTCGGAGTGCAGCGTGCACAGCTCGCGCAGGGCCGCCCGGCGCAGCCGCGGCAGGCCGTGCTCGGTGGCGATGGCCAGCGCCCGCGCCAGCTGCTCGTCGGCACCGCGGCCGTCCCCCTGGCGGCGCAGCGCGCGGCCCAGCGCCAGCAGCGCCGCCGACAGCAGCGCCCGGTCGCCGATGGCGGTGGTGACCCGGACGGCGGCGCGCAGCGGGCCCGCCGCAGCGGCGTGTTCACCGAGGCCGACCAGCGCCCAGCCGTGCACGACCTGGGCGGCGACGACCGCCGCGGTGGATCCGGGGGGCAGCAGGGCCAGGGCGCGCTCGGCCAGCTCCCGCGCCTCGGCGAAGTGCGGCTCGGCGGACTCCGGGACGCCGTCGTCGAGCAGGCCCTCGCCCAGCTCGGCGGAGAGCTCGCCGAGGCGGGTGGCGGTCCGGGCGACCAGGACGTCGGGGTCGCCGTCCGGGTCACCGCTCCCGGCCCGCCCCGGGGCACCGGGCGTCGCCGCGACGGCCACGGCGGTCTCGTGCGCGCGCCGCTGGTAGTCCAGCGCGAGCGGCATGAGCTCGAGGTCGGCCAGCACCCCGGCGAGGGTGCCGAGGGTGTCGACGAGCATCCCGGACGGCGCCAGCGCGGAGTCCAGCAGGCTCGCCGCCTCCACCGCCTCGTCCATCGCGGCGTCGATGCGGCGGGAGAGCAGCTCGATGCGGGCGTGCCGGGCCAGGCCGGCGGCGCGCTGCAGCTCGTCGTCGGCGGCGTCGAAGGCGGCCTTCGCGGAGCGGACGAGCGCGATCGCCAGGGCGGCCCGGGACGCCGACTCCGACCGCTGGTCGCCGTCCTGCGCCCCGGCCGGCGGGCCGTCGAGGAGCCCGGCCACCCCGGCGTGCAGGTCGAGCGCCGGAGGCGAGCCGGTGCCGTGCGGCGGCTCCACCGGGTCCCCGACGAGGGTGAACCCGGCCTTCCGCAGCCGCCGCACCAGCAGCTCCGCCCGCAGCGTGTCGGCCCAGGCCCGGCCGAGGTCGGCAGGGGTGTCGGCCGAGCCGTCGCGGGGCGAGGGGGCCACGTAGGGCGAGGGGTCGGACTCGACGTCGGCGAGCAGCTCCTCGGCGTCGTCGAGCTGCCAGTTGGAGAGGGCAGCGGTCACCCGTTGGTGCAGGGCTCCCGGTGGCACGAGCGCACTGTGCACGTCGGTACCGACAGAGTCGAGCACCGGTCGGTGGGCGCGCCGACCGGTGTGACCTCCGTCGTCCGTTTCGTCACAGCCGCCCCATCCGGCAGAGACGGTCACGAGGGACCTCCGCGTGACCTCGCGAGCACGGTCACGATGCGCCCTCCATCGGAGCCCGCCCGCCGGGGGCCCGGACCCGGTTGCGCCCTCCGCGCTTGGCCGAGAACAGGTGCAGGTCCGCGGTGTCGAACAGGGACCGCCAGCCCAGCGGTCCGTCGGCGGCCGCGGGCGCCGTGGCCACGCCGATGCTCACGGTCACCGGCTCGGTCAGGTCCAGGTCGTCCCAGTCGGCGTCGGCCACCGCCGCGCGCAGCCGGTCCATGGCCACCAGCGCCTGGGTCTCGGAGGCCGTCGGCAGCACGACGAGGAACTCGTCGCCCGCCCAGCGGTACACCTCGTCGCCGGCGCGGCTGTGCTCGAGCAGCAGGGCGGCCACCCGGCGCAGCACCTCGTCCCCCTGCGAGTGCGAGCTGTCGTCGTTGACCTCCTTGAACCGGTCGATGTCGACGACGGCCAGCGACAGCGGCTCCTCGCCCAGGCGCATGGTGGCCAGCCGGCGTTCGGCGCTGCGCCGGTTGCCGAGGCCGGTGAGCGGGTCCTCCATGGCGTGTCGGCGGAGGACCGCGGCCTGCCGCTCGGCCTCGCGCAGCCGGCTGCGGCGCACGAACATCTCCGCCCACAGCTGGCGGCCGCGCGCGTGGGCCCGGCCGGTGTCGGCGCGGTAGGCCTCCAGCCAGTGCAGCGCCTCGGCGGGCCGGCCCATCGCCGCGGTGCTCTGGCCGAGCTCCAGCAGGCACTGCCGGTAGCGCCGCCGGTCGCCGGCCGCCGCGAACGCGCCGGCAGCGTCCACCAGCAGGTCCGTGGCCTCGGCGCCGTGCCCGCCGCCGGCCTGGGCCTGGTCCAGGCGGGTCAGCAGCCGGGCGAACACCAGGTCGGCGTACCCGCGCAGCCAGATCCCGCCGTCCCGGTGGATGCGCCGGTGCGCCCGCCGCATCGGGCCCAGGGCGTCGTCGAGGTCCCCCTGGCAGCTCATCGCCCACGCCTGGACGACGTCGAGCAGGTCCTGCTCGCCGGGCTCGGGCTCCCAGTCCAGGTCCCGCGCGGCCTGCGCACACTCGACGGCGACCCCCGCCAGCTCCTGCGAGCGCTCGGTCCGGCCCCGGCGGTTCAGGGTCTGGGCCAGCTCGGCGTGCTGCTGGGCGCACAGCTGCAGCAGCCGCCAGCGGTCGCCCAGCCCCGGCAGCTGGCTGGCCACCCGGTGCCCCGCGAGGGCCTGGGCGACGGCGAGCTCCTCCAGGTCGAGGGCGGTCAGCGTCAGGGACAGCCACAGGTGCGCCTGGTGCAGGGCCCGGGAGGGACCCTCCACCGACGGGCTCTCGGTGAGCAGGCTGGCGTCGATCGCCAGCAGCATCGCGGCGTCGAAGTGGTCGGCGGTCACCTCGACGTGGGCCAGGTAGGCCAGCGTGAGGGCGGTCTGCGCGCAGGGCCGGCACCGTCCCAGGGCCTCGCGGGCGGCCGACACCCCGGCCGCGGCGGCCTCGCGGTCGCCGTCCAGCAGGCTGCGGCGGGCAGTGAGGGCGTGTCGCCAGGCGACCCAGACGGGGTCGGTCGCGGCCGCCAGGGCCCCCTCGGCGCGGTCGTGCTCGGCAGTGAAGGCGGTGGGGTCGTCCCGGTCGCTGGCCGCCAGCAGACGCCAGAGCGCATCATCGAGGTCACCCTCGGTGAGGTACTCGGGGCCGGGGGTCACACATCCTCCAACGACGGGTGGGGCCGATCGGTTGCGGCCGCCTGCTGCGGGCGGGACGACGCTCCCCCCGGGTGGAGCCTCCGCCCCGGCCCGACGCCACTACCCTCGTCGGATGCCTGCGATGCCTTCGACGCGGCCCCCGACGCGGTTCGCCTACCTCGGGCCCGAGGGTACCTTCGCCGAAGCGGCCCTGAGCAGTGCGCTTCCCCCCGGGGAGGGGATCCGGCAGCCCGCGCCCAGCGTCGCGGCGGCACTGGCCGCTGTCCGGGCCGGGGAGGCCGACGCGGCGCTGGTGCCCCTGGAGAACTCCGTCGAGGGTTCGGTGCCGGCGACCATGGACGGGCTGGCCGACGGCGCCCCGCTGCTGATCACCCGCGAGGTGTTCCTCGCGGTGTCCTTCGTCCTCGCGGTCCGGCCGGGGACGCGCCTGGACGACGTCCGCTCCGCCGCCAGCCACCCGCACGCGCTGGCGCAGACCACCCGGCGGCTGACCGAGCTGCTGCCCGGCGTGGTGGCCCTCCCGGCCACCTCCACCGCCGAGGCGGCCCGGCAGGTCGCCGAGGGGGCCGTCGACGCCGCAGTGTGCGCCCCCATCGCGGCCGAGCGCTACGGCCTGGCGGCCCTGGTCGAGGACCTCGCCGACCACCCCGGCGCCGTGACCCGGTTCGTGCTGGTCTGCCCGCCCGGGCCGCTGCCCGCGCCGACCGGCGACGACAAGACCTCGCTGGTCGCCGTCGTGAGCGACCGCACCGGTGCGCTGCTGGAACTGCTGGGTGAGTTCGCCGTCCGGGGGATCAGCCTGACCCGCATCGAGTCCCGGCCCACGCGCGAGCGGCTGGGCGTCTACTCCTTCTCCCTCGACTGCGAGGGGCACGTCGCCGACGCCCGGGTCGGGGAAGCGCTGGCCGCCCTGCACCGGGTGTGCGAGGACGTGCGCTTCCTCGGCTCGTATCCGCGGGCCGACGGGCGGGGCAACAAGCCGGTGCCCCCGACCGCGGCCGACCCCGCCTTCGCCGAGGCGGCCGACTGGCTCGTCCGGGTCCGCGCCGGCGAGGTCTGAGGAAGGACCCGTCCTCCCCACCCCCCCGCAGGCTCAGGGCGGGCCCCGGGACGGGGCCGCGGGACCCTACAGCTGGGCCGGCTGGACACGCGCCGGTTCGCGCTCGGGTGCCACCCGCGCCGGGCCGCGCGCCAGCCGGCCGGGCCACCACACCCGGTCGCCGAGCAGGGTGACCGCGGCGGGCACGAGCAGCGAGCGGACGACGAAGGTGTCGAGCAGGACGCCGAAGCCGACCAGGAACCCCAGTTGGGTGAGGATCACCAGCGGCAGCACGGTGAGCGCCCCGAAGGTGGCGGCCAGCACCAGCCCGGCGCTGGTGATGACGCCGCCGGTGACGGCCAGCGCGCGCCGGATGCCCTCCCGGGTGCCCGAGCGCAGCGACTCCTCCCGGGCGCGGGTCATCAGGAAGATGTTGTAGTCGATCCCCAGGGCCACCAGGAACACGAACCCGATCAGCAGCACCTGCGGGTCGCTGCCGGGGAAGCCGAAGAGGTGCTCGAAGACGAGCGCGCCGACGCCGACCGTCGCCGCCGTGCTCAGCGCGACGGTGGCCACCAGCAGCAGGGGCGCCACGACCGCCCGCAGCAGCAGGGCCAGGACGACGGTGATCACCAGCAGCACCAGCGGCACGATCACCGCCAGGTCGCGCGCGGCCGTCTCCTGGGTGTCCAGGTCCTGCGCCGAGGACCCGCCGACGAGCGCCTCGGGATCGGCGGCGCGCACCGCCGTGCGCAGGTCGGCGACCGTCGCCTGCGCCGCCTCGCTGTCGGGTGCGTCGGCGAGGGTGGCGTCGAGTCGCACCAGCCCGTCGACCTCGACCGGCTCGCCGGCGCCGGGCGGCCCCGACCGCGCGCCGGTGAAGGGGGCGACGCCGACCACACCGTCGACCGACGCGGCCGCGTCGGCCACCTCCGCCCAGCCGTCGGCCGGCGTGATGACCACCGCGGGGCTGGCCCCGCCGGCGTCGAAGTGGCGGGCGAGGGCCTCCTGGCCCTCCGCCGACTGGGAGCCGCCGCGGACCGCGTCCGACAGCGGGATCCCGTCGTCGTCGAACGTGGGCAGGAAGGCGGCGAGGGCGAACAGGCCGACCAGGGTCCAGGTCAGCACCCGGGCGGGACGGCGGCCGACCGCGTCGGCCACCCGCTCCCAGCCCCGGCCGTGCTGCTGCTCGTCGCCGTAGCGCGGCCGGAACGGCCAGAACGCCGCGCGCCCGAACAGCACGAGGACCGCCGGCAGGAAGGTGAGCGCGGCCAGGACGGCGAAGGCGATGCTCACCGCCGAGATCGGCCCGAGCCCGCGGTTGGAGCCCAGGTCGGAGAACAGCAGGCACAGGACGCCCAGGATCACCGTCCCGCCGCTGGCCACGATCGGCTCCCAGGACTGCTTCAGCGCGATCCGCATCGCGGTGAACCGGGACCGCTCGAGCCGCAGCTCCTCCCGGTAGCGGGCGACCAGCAGCAGCCCGTAGTCGGTGGCCGCACCCACGACGAGGATCGAGGCGATGCCCTGGCTCTGCCCGTTGACCGCGATCCAGCCCCGGTCGGCCAGGAAGTAGGCCACCGCCAGGGAGACCACCAGTGCCATGCCTGCGGTGCCGATGACCAGCAGCGGGAGCAGGGGACTGCGGTAGACGACCAGCAGGATGAGCAGCACGACCCCGAACGCCGCCACCAGCAGCAGCCCGTCGATGCCGGAGAACCCCTCGGCGAAGTCGGAGAAGACGGCGCCCGGCCCGGTGACGTGGGCGGTGGTGCCGTCGATGGCGGGGAGCTCCCGCAGTTGCCCGATGACCTCACCCAGCGTCTCGCCGAGGTCGGGGTCGAAGGGCAGCACCGCCTGCACGGCCGCGCCGTCCTCGGACGGGATCGGCGGGGAGGCCTCGCCCGCCAGGGCCCCGGCCTCCTCGGCGAGGGTCACCGCCTGCTCGACCCGGTCGGCCGCATCCGTCAGCGCCGCCTCGCCGAGGGCGCCGTCGTCGCTCTCCCACAGCAGGATCACCGGCAGCGTGCGCTCCGTGTCGAAGCCGCGCTGCAGCTCGGTGACGCGGGTGGACTCCGCGCTGTCGGGCAGGAAGGCGGCGGAGTCGTTCTCCGACACCTCGCCGAGCTTCCCGCCGAACGGGCCGAGGGAGCCGGCGAGAGCCAGCCAGAGGAGGGCGATGATGGCCGGGACCAGCCAGCGGGCGAGGGACGTACGGCGGGGCATCGGTTCCCCTCGATAGTCGATAATCTCGATCGTCGAGAGGATACTCTGGACGAGGGCCGGGCGCGAACGGGGAGGTGGCGCGTGACCGACGAGGGTGCTCGCACGCGGCAGGAGCTGGCGCTCCTCCTGCGCCGGCTGAGCGTGGAACTGGACGCGGTCGGCCAGCGGTTCGCGGACCTGCACGGTCTCAACCGCACCGACGTCCGGGCGCTGGTGGCGATCATGGACGCCGCCCGGCGCGGCGAGGCGCTCACCGCGGGCCGGCTGGGGGAGGCCGTCGACCTGCGGTCGGCGTCGGTGACGGCGCTGGTCGACCGGCTGGAGCGGGTCGGCCACGTGCGGCGGGTCCGCGACCCCGAGGACCGGCGGCGGGTGGGCCTGGAGATGTCGGAGTCGGCGATGGCGGCCGGCGCCGAGCACTTCGGCGGCCTGGCCCGCGACCTCGTGGCCGCGATGGAGGACTACACCGACGAGGAGCTGGCCGTCGTCCGCCGCTGGCTCGAGGACATGACCGCCGTGATCACGCGTCACTCCCGCGGCGGGGACGCGCCGGTGTCGGAGGCGACGCTCGGGTCCTGAGCCGCTGGAGGGGTGTCGCTCCCGGCACCGCTACAGGTACAGGCCGGTGGACTCCTCGATCCGCTCGGCGGCCACGGCGTGCACGTCGCGCTCGCGCAGGATGATCAGGTCCTCGCCGTGCACCTCGACCTCGTGCTGGTCCTCAGGGGAGAACAGCACCTGGTCGCCGACCTTCACCTGGCGGACGCTGGAGCCGATGCCGCGCGCCTCGCCCCACACCAGCCGCTTGGCCACCTGGGCGGTCGCCGGGATCAGGATGCCGCCGCTGGAGCGACGCTCGCCGTCCTCCTTGCGCAGCGCCACCAGGATGCGGTCGTGCAGCATCTTGATGGGCAGCCCCGAGCCCCTGACGTCAGCCACGTCGATCAACCTACGCGAGTGAGGCCCCCCTCCCACGAGCCCTCCGCGAGCTCGGGCCACGACCGGAGGCGGCCTCAGGCCCAGCCGAGCTCGTGCAGGCGCTCGTCGTCGATGCCGAAGTGGTGGGCGATCTCGTGGACGACGGTGATCGTGACCTCCTCCACGACCTCCTCCGCGGTGGAGCAGATGTCGCAGATGGCCTCGCGGTAGATCATGATCCGGTCGGGCAGCGCGCCGCCGTACTCCCAGCCGCGCTCGGTCAGCGCGTACCCGTCGTAGAGGCCGAGGAGCTCTGGTTCCTCCTCGTTGCGGTCCTCGACGAGGACGACGACGTTGTCCAGCAGCGCCATGAGCTCGGTGGGCACCTCGTCGAGCGCGTCGGCGACCAGCTCCTCGAAGACCTCGCGCGGGAGCGGCTTCACCAGGAGGTCGGCAGCGGCCGGCCCTCCTCGTAGCCGGCCGCGCTCTGCACCCCCAGCACCGCGCGCTCGTGCAGCTCGTCGACGGTGCGGGCCCCGGCGTAGGTGCACGACGACCGCACGCCGGCGACGATCTGGTCGATGAGGTCCTCGACGCCCGGGCGGGCGGGGTCGAGGTACATGCGCGAGGAGCTGATGCCCTCCTCGAACAGGCCGGCGCGGGCCCGCTCGAAGCCGCTCTGCGTCGCCGTCCGGGCCCTCACCGCCCGCGCCGAGGCCATGCCGAACGACTCCTTGTAGAGCCGGCCGGAGCCGTCGTCGTGGATGTCGCCGGCGCTCTCGTAGGTGCCGGCGAACCAGGAGCCGACCATGACGTTGGCCGCGCCGGCGGCCAGGGCCAGCGCGACGTCGCGGGGGTGCCGGACGCCGCCGTCGGCCCACACGTGCCGACCGAGGGCGCGCGCGGCCGCCGCGCACTCCTCGACGGCGGAGAACTGCGGCCGGCCGACGCCGGTCATCATCCGCGTGGTGCACATCGCCCCCGGCCCGACGCCGACCTTGACGACGTCGGCACCGGCCTCGACCAGGTCGCGGGTGCCCTCGGCGGTGACCACGTTCCCGGCCACCACCGGCGCCGACCCCGCCACCGAGCGCACCGCCCGCACCGCCTCGACCGCCTTCTCCTGGTGGCCGTGCGCGGTGTCGACCACGAGCACGTCGACGCCCGCGGCGAGCAGCGCACCCGCCTTGCCGGCGACGTCCCCGTTGATCCCGACCGCGGCCGAGGTGAGCAGGTGCCCGTCGGCGTTGGTCGCCGGGAGGTACAGCGCCGAGCGGAGGGCGCCCTTGCGCGTGATGACGCCGACCAGCCGGTCGCCCTCCACCACGGGGGCGGCGTTGACCCGCTCCTCGGAGAGGACGTCGAAGATCTTGGGCAGGTCGGTGCCGGCCGGGACGGTCAGCGGCTCGGTCATCACCTGCGCGAGCTGGCTGAACCGGTCGACGTCCTGGCAGGCGCCGTCGGTGACGATGCCGACCGGGCGGTGCTCGGAGTCGACGACGACCACCACGCCGTGGGCGCGCTTGTGCATCAGCGACAGCGCCTCGGCCACGGTGGAGGTCGGGGTGAGCGTGATCGGCGTGTCGTACACCGGGTGCCGCGTCTTGACCCAGGACACGACCTCGGCGACGACCTCCACCGGGATGTCCTGGGGCAGCACGGCCAGCCCTCCGCGGCGGGCCACGGTCTCGGCCATCCGCCGTCCGGAGATCGCGGTCATGTTGGCCACGACCACCGGGATCGTCGTGCCGACGCGGTCCGGCGTGGTGAGGTCGACCTCGAGCCGGGAGCCCACGGTGGAGTGGTTGGGCACCATGAAGACGTCGGCGTAGGTCAGGTCGGTCGCCGGGCGGGTGCCGCCGAGGAAGCGCATGTGCCCAGTGTCCCTGACGACGGCCCGCTGCCGTACGGGATCACGTGGGTGCGACCTGCACCCACGTGGACCAGGCTCGAGGTCGTGGCCCGCGTCATCCAGATCCGCGACGTGCCCGACGACGTGCACGACGCCCTGCGCGCCGCTGCGAGGACGCGGGGCCAGTCGCTCACGAAGTTCGTGCTCGCCGAGTTGGAACAGGTGGCCCGGCGCGCCCGCACCGTCGAGGCCGATGCGGAGGTCATCCGGCCGGCCCAGCGGGCGATCAGTGCGCACGTGCCCCGGGAGGAGGTCCTCGCCGCTCTCCACGAGGGCCGTGGCGAGTGAGGGTCGTGGACGCCGGGGTCGTCGTCCAGGTGCTGCTCGACGAGGTGGACCCGTGGCGCCTCGGGGACGAGGAACTGGGCGTTCCACACCTCCTCGACAGCGAGGTGACCAACGTGCTGCGCCGGCTCGTCCAGCGCGGACGGCTCTCAGAGGCGCAGGGTGCGGCCGCGCTCGCAGCGTTCACCGCGCTGGAGTTGCTGCGCTTCCCGGCCGACTGGTTGCGTCCGCGCATGTGGGAGTTGCGGCACGACGCGACGGCGTACGACGCGACCCACCTCGCCCTCGCCGAACTCACCGAGGCGACGTCCCTGCTGACGACGGACGCGCGACTCGCGACGGTCCCGGGGATCCGGGTCCCGGTCGAGGTGCTCTGACCGGCCGGCGCGCGCTCCGACTCTGCCGTGGGGGGGAGCAGGTCTCGCACGGCGGAGAGGGCGAGACGCCGCCGCCTACGATCGGGGCGTGATCGACCTGCGACTCGTGCGTGAGCACCCCGACCTCGTCAAGGCCAGCCAGCGCGCCCGCGGGGCCGACGAGTCCCGGGTCGACGACCTGCTCGCCGCCGACGCCGCCCGCCGCGAGGCGGTCAAGCGCACCGACGACCTGCGCGCCGAGCAGAAGGCCGCCTCCCAGGCCGTGAAGAAGGCCAGCCCCGAGGATCGGCCGGCCGTCCTCGAGCGGGCCAGGGCGCTGGCCGCGGAGGTCAAGGAGGCCGAGGAGGCGCTGCGCGCCGCGGACGCCGCGCTCCGGGAGGCGCACCTGCGCATCCCCAACGTCGTCCACGACGACGTCCCGCCCGGCGGGGAGGACGACGCGGTGACGATGCGCACCGTCGGCGAGGTCCCCACCTACGACTTCCCGGTGCGCGACCACCTGGAGATCGGCGAGGCGCTCGGCGCGATCGACATGGAGCGCGGCGCGAAGGTCTCCGGCGCCCGCTTCTACTTCCTCACCGGCCCCGGGGCGCTGCTGGAGTTCGCCCTCGCCCAGCTGGCGATCAGCCGGGCGGTCGCGGCCGGCTTCACCCCCGTCGTCGCCCCCGCCCTGGTCCGGCCGGAGGCGATGGAGGGCACCGGCTTCCTCGGCGAGCACGACGAGGAGGTCTACCGGGTCGAGCGCGACGACCTGTATCTCGTCGGCACCTCCGAGGTCGCGCTGGCCGGGATGCGCAGCAACGAGGTGCTCGACCTCTCGTCCGGGCCGCTGCGCTACGCCGGCTGGTCGTCCTGCTTCCGCCGCGAGGCCGGGTCCTACGGCAAGGACACCCGCGGCATCATCCGCGTGCACTGGTTCGACAAGGTCGAGATGTTCAGCTTCTGCCGCCCCGAGGAGGCCGCGGAGGAACACCTGCGGCTGCTGGCGTGGGAGGAGGAGTTCCTCCAGGCGCTGGAGCTGCCCTACCGGGTGGTCGACATCGCCGCCGGCGACCTGGGCACCAGCGCCGCCCGCAAGTACGACATCGAGGCGTGGTTCCCCAGCCAGGGCACCTACCGCGAGCTGACCTCGACGTCGGACTGCACGACCTTCCAGGCCCGGCGGCTGGCCATCCGGTACCGCGACGCGGACGGGAGGAACCAGACCGCGGCCACGCTCAACGGCACCCTCTGCGCCATCGCGCGCACGATCGCCTGCCTGCTCGAGGTGCACCAGCGCGCCGACGGCTCGGTGCACGTCCCCGTCGCGCTGCGGCCCTGGCTGGGCGGCGCGGAGTCCCTCACCCCGGGCATGACGCTGGCGGCGCCGGTGCCGGTCGCATGACGGCGCACCCGCCGAAGGCGCTGCCCGCCGTCGGCGTCCTGGCCGGCGCCGACTCCGTCGTCGACCTGGGCGACGTCGGCACCTGGCGGCCCAAGCTGGTGGCCAGCGACCTCGACGGCACGCTGCTGACCTCCGACGGCGAGGTCAGCCCGCGCACCCGGGCGGCGCTGACCGCCTGCTGGGACGCCGGCATCCCGGTCGTCGGGGTGACCGGCCGCGGCCCGCGGCTGCTCGACAGCGTGCGGGCCGCGCTCGACGGCCGCGGGATCGCCGTCCTCGCGCAGGGCGGGTTCGTCGTCGACCTGGAGCGCGACGAGGTGCTGCGCACGGTGGGCCTGCCGCGCGACCGGGCCATGGCGGTCATCGAGCGGATCGAGGACGTCGCCGGTGAGCTGGTCGTCGCGGTGGAGGACGCCGCCGAGCAGGGCGAGGTGCACTCCCCGCTGCGGGTGCAGCACGGGTTCGACTGGCCCTACCCCGAGCCGGCCCACCTGCTGCCGCGCCACCAGGTGCTGCCCGCGGGCGCCGTGCTCAAGGTCTTCCTGCGGTCGGCGTCGCTCGGGCAGGACGAGCTGCTGGCCCGCGCCCGCGGGGTGGTGGACCCGCAGGAGGCCGAGGTCACCCACGCCGGGCTGGGCTTCATCGAGGTGCTCCCGGCCGGCGTCACCAAGGCGTCCGGGCTCGCGATCGCGCTGGACCGCTACGGCGTCGGGTTCGGCGACGTGCTGGTCTTCGGGGACATGCCCAACGACCTGCCGATGATCGAGGCGGTGTCGGCCGCGGGCGGCCGCGCGGTCGCGGTGGCCAACGCCCACGTCGACGTCCGGGCGGCCACGCCGCTGGTCACCAGCGGTCACGACGTCGACGGGGTCGCGCACTACCTGGAGGCGGTGCTCGGTGTCTGAGCGGGTGCGCGATGTCTGACTGGCGCCCGAAGCTGATCGCCAGCGACATGGACGGCACGCTGCTGCGCTGGGACGACACGGTCAGCGAGGCGACGGTCGCCGAGCTGGAGCGCTGGCGGGCCGACGGTGTGCCGGTGGTGCTGGCCACCGGCCGGCCGCCGCGCTGGATGAGCCGCATCCGCGAGGTGCTGCGGCACGGCACCGCGGTGTGCTGCAACGGCGCGGTGCTGCTGGACCTGGGCGGCTTCCAGATCCTCGACGAGGACGCGCTGCACCCGGACGTGCTGCAGGAGGTCACCGCCGAGCTGCGGCGGCAGCAGCCCGACACCTGGTTCGCCGTCGAGTACGGCTTCGAGTTCCGCCACGAGCCGGTCTACCAGCCGCGGTGGGACGTCGACGCCCCCGGCGTGGCCGTCGCCCCCCTGGAGGAGCTGATCGCGGCACCGGTGGCCAAGCTGCTGGCCCGCCACGAGACCCTGCCGCGGGACGAGTTCGTCGCCCTCGTCGAGTCCGTGGTCGCCGACCGCGCCACGGTCACCAACTCCTCCAGCGACGCGCTGGCCGAGATCTCGGCGCTCGGCGTCACCAAGGCCACGGGGCTGGCCAAGGTCGCCGCCCGCCACGGCGTCGGACCCGAGGACGTCGTCGTCTTCGGCGACATGCCCAACGACATCGCCGCCTTCGACTGGGTCCGCGAGGCCGGCGGGCGGGCCGTGGCGATGGCCCACGCCCACCCCGACCTGCTGGCCGCGGCGACCGACGTCACCGGCACCAACGACGACGACGGCGTCGCCGCGTTCCTCGCGTCCCTGTAGCCGCGGACGGGATGGGTCGTGCACGACCTTCCTGACTGTGTGTAGTGGTTCCACTTTCGGCTCAACCCACCCGCGCCGATGTCGACACCTGCTGTCGAGGGAGTGACCGCTCCCCCTGGACACGGGCCGCCGGAGAGCGCCATGGGAAAGAGCTTGTCGATCAGCCGCCGACTGACCCTCGGCTTCCTCGTCGTCGTGCTGAGCATGGTCGGACTGACCGGCATCGGTGTGGTGCGGGTGGAGACCATCAACAGCCACCTGACGACGATCAACGACCTCAACGCGGTGAAGCAGCGGTACGCGATCAACTTCCGCGGCAGCGTCCACGACCGGGCGATCGCGCTGCGGGACGTCGTCCTGAGCGCCACCCCGGTGGAGCTGCAGCAGGAGGTCGACCTCATCGAGGAGCTGGCGGCCAAGTACACGGCGTCGGCCGGCCCCATGGACGACCTCTTCGCCGTCGAGGGCAACGTGAGCGAGGAGGAGGTCGCCGCGCTCGCCGAGATCAAGCGGATCGAGGCGCAGACCCTGCCGCTCATCGAGCAGGTCGTGGACCTCGAGCGCGCCGGGCAGCAGGCCGCGGCGCTGCAGGTGCTCACCCAGCAGGCCAAGCCGCTGTTCGTCGAGTGGTTGGGCGCGATCAACGTCCTCATCGACATGGAGGAGGCGATGAACGCGAGCCTGAGCGAGGAGGCGCGCGGGATCGCCTCGGGCTTCCTGCTCACCATGGTCCTCGTCTGCGCCGCGGCGGCCGTGCTCGCGGTCGTCATCGCCTGGCGCATCACCCGCGGCATCACCCGGCCGCTGGTGGCGGCCGAGAGCGCCTTCGCCGCCGTCGCCGAGGGCGACCTCACCCAGCGGCTCGAGGTCCGCAGCGGGGACGAGATCGGCCGCATGGCCCGCTCGACCAACGCCGCCCTGGACTCCCTCGGCCGGCTCATGGCCACCTTCTCCGAGGCGATCGCCGCGCTGACCACGGCCAGCACCCGGGTCGGTGACCTCTCGCGACGGATCTCCACCGGGGCGGAGGAGTCCTCGGCGCAGGCGGCGGTCGTCGCCGCGGCGGCGGGGGAGGTGTCCTCCAGCGTGCAGACGGTGGCGGCCGGGTCCGAGCAGATGGGCGCCTCCATCCGGGAGATCGCGCACAACGCCACCGAGGCGGCCTCGGTCGCGGAGCGGGCGGTCGTCGCCGTCGGGACGACGACCGAGACCGTGTCCCGGCTCGGGGAGTCCAGCCGCACCATCGGGGACGTCGTCAAGGTGATCTCCTCGATCGCCGAGCAGACCAACTTGCTCGCGCTCAACGCGACGATCGAGGCCGCCCGCGCGGGGGACGCCGGCAAGGGCTTCGCCGTCGTCGCCAACGAGGTCAAGGAGCTGTCGCAGGAGACCGCCAAGGCCACCGAGGACATCGCCCGGCGGGTGGAGGCGATCCAGGCCGACACCGGCAGTGCCGTGACCGCCATCGCCGAGGTCGCCGAGGTGATCACCCGGATCAACGACTACCAGACGACGATCGCCTCGGCCGTCGAGGAACAGACCGCGACGACCACCGAGATGAACCGCAGCGTCGGCGAGGCGGCCACCGGATCGGGCCAGATCGCCACCGGCATCGAGAGCGTCGCCGCGGTGGCCCGGTCCACCACCGAGCACGTCGGGGCCTCGCAGGAGGCGGCGGAGGAGCTGGCCGCCGTCTCCACCCGGCTGCGCGACCTCGTCGGCGGCTTCCGCTTCTGACGCCGTCCCGCATCCCCGTCGGCCACCGGCGGGTGGCCGCCCGACCCGCTGTCGGGGCCCGCCACCCGTCGGTGGCCGTGTCACACGTGACCCAGGGCACGCGGAGTGCGCCGTCCGGCTTGAGGTCTCCGGCGAGACGCCGACAGTGCACCCGGGACCGTCAGCGCAGGCGGTCCGTCCCTCGGACCCAGGAGAGCCCGGCATGGACGCCGCACGCACGCAGGTACCGCCCCCGACCACGCCCGACCGGACGCCGGGCCTGCTCAGCCGCGTGGGGCTGCGCGGCCGGCTGTTCGCCGCGCTGCTGCTCGTCGCCCTCACCACCCTCGCCGTCGGGGCCATCGGGGTCCAGCGGATGGGCGTGCTCAGCGACAGCGCCGAGCGGGTGTACCGGGAGGGCACCGTCCCGCTGGAGGCGCTCGAGCAGCTGCAGACCGCCTGGTGGACCCATGAGGCGTTCTCGGCCCGGTCGCTGATCGTCAGCGCGGGCCCGGAGGTCAACGCCCAGGACGCGGCGTCCGCGGCGGAGGCTCAAGAGGCCCTGGAGGCCCAGGGCGACGTGGTCGCGCAGCAGCCGCTGGCCCCGGGCGTGGCCGAGCAGTTCGCCGCCTACCAGGAGGCCGCGGGGGAGTACTTCCGGCTGCAGGTGGAGCTGCAGGGCCACCTGGCCGCGCGCGACATGCAGGCGGCGGCGGCCACCATCGGCCGGCTGAAGGGGTACGAGGCCACGGCCGTCGAGGCCTTCGGCGCGGCGACGCAGGCCCAGGCCGCCGTCGCGTCGAGCACCGCCGCGGCGGCGCGGGACGCCTACACCTCGGCCCGCACGCTGACCGTCGTCGTGGTGGCCCTCGGCCTGGCCGTCTCGGTGGTGCTGGCGCTGCTGCTGGTCCGCTCGGTGACCCGGCCGGTGCAGCGGGTGCGCGAGGTGCTCGACCGGGTCGCGGACGGCGACCTGAGCGTGCGGGTCGGCGAGACCGGCGGCGCGGAGATCGGGGAGGTCGCCCGCTCCCTGGACCACACCCTCGACTCCATCGGCCACGTGCTGACCCTGGTCGGGGACTCGGCGCAGCGTCTGGAGGGCGCGTCGCGGAAGCTGAACGCCGCGGCCGACGGGATCGCCGACAACGCGCGGACCGCGGCCGGGCAGGCCGGGGTGGTCGTGGCCTCGGCCGGCGAGGTCGCCTCCAGCGTCGACACCGTGGCGACGGGGTCCGCGCAGATGGAGACCGCGATCCGGGAGATCGCGCAGAACGCGACCGCGGCGGCCCGGGTCGCCGGTCAGGCGGTCGGCGTCGCGGAGAACACCACCCGCACCGTCGGCAAGCTGGGCGACTCCTCGCAGGAGATCGCCACGGTGGTCAAGCTGATCAACGGCATCGCCGAGCAGACCAACCTGCTCGCGCTCAACGCGACGATCGAGGCCGCCCGGGCCGGCGAGGCCGGTAAGGGCTTCGCCGTCGTGGCCAGCGAGGTCAAGGAGCTGGCGCAGGAGACGGCGCGGGCCACCGAGGACATCTCTCGACGGGTCGAGGCCATCCAGGCCGACACCGCCGGCGCGGTGGAGGCGATCGGTCAGATCAGCTCGGTGATCGGCGAGATCAACGACTTCCAGGCCACGATCGCCGCGGCCGTGGAGGAGCAGACCGCCACCACCAACGAGATGAACCGCAACGTGGCCGAGGCCGCCGGTGGCTCCCGGGACATCGCCGCGGCGATCTCCGGGCTGGCCGCCGGGACCGAGGAGACCAACACCCGGGTTGCCGACGCGCAGCGCGCCGCGGCCGAGCTGGCCCGGATGAGCGGGGAGCTGCAGGACGCCGTCCGCCGCTTCACCGTCTGACGCCCGCCGTCAGCCGGGATCAGGTGACCTGATCGTGGAGCGTCCTCCCTCACCGTGGACCGTGGGGGAGGACGCTCTGCGGTGAGGGAGGGCGCCGGTCAGGCCACCGCGTCGGCGGTGTCCGCTCCGGGTTCGGGCCGGCGGACGGTGGTGAAGCACCGGGGTCCTCGCAGTGGCCGCGCCAGCAGCCCGGCCACGCGCCGGGCCAGTGTCTGCGGGACCGCGAGGTCCTCCTGGCCGACCCGCACGACCCGGACGTCCAGGTCCCGGATCTGGTCCTCGCGCCGCTTCTCCTCCCACAGGACGTGGCCGGGCGAGCGGGCGCCGTACGGCTCGAGGTACTTGACCCGACCGTCGAACTCGATGGCGACGGCGGCGTCCTCGTACCAGGCGTCCACTCGGGCGACGAACCCGCGCGCGCCGCGGAGCTCCACCTGCAGCTCCGGCCGTGGGAGACCGGCCGCCATGAGCGCCAGTCGCCCTCGGGTCTCCAGCGGCGACTCTGCACGACCGTCCGCGAGGTCCACGGCACGAGCCGCCTCGCCGATCCCCACCCAGTGCGTCTGCGCCAGCACCGTGGACGCGACGTCGGTCCGCCGGACCAGGCGGGCGTGCAAGGCGGCATCGATCGCCACGACGGCGTCGACCAGAGACCACTCCCGGGCGCAGTCGACGAGAGTGCGCGCCGCTCCGGTGACCGCCAGCGGCCCGGCGTGGACGACGTCGCGCGCAGGGAGCGTGGCCGCCGCAACCTGGTATCCGCGTCCCCGCCGCCACTCCTCGGACTGGGTGAGCCGGACCTCCTCGCCGGCATCCCGTGGCAGGACGAGGCTGTGGAACCGGGCCGCCGAGGAGTGGCTGACCACCGGGCCGGGCCCCAACGCGGTGAGGACGGCGACGCAGTGCACGAGGTGCCGGGCTCGGTCGTCCTCTGTCAGAGCGACCCAGGCAGGCGTCTCGATGTAGATGCCGCGGCGTAGCCGGTGCCAGGCGCCGGTGCCCACGAGGGAGCGGATCTCGTCCGCTCGGTAGCCGGCTCGGCGGGCGTCGGCGACGGTGAAGACGCCGAGGCGGCGCAGGGCGACGGGCTCCAGCAGCGGGTGCACGCCGCGAGTCTGGGCACCCCAAAGCGCCGGGGGGACGGCGCGGGCAGATCTGGGGATGACGTCCTCGTCGTCCCCAATCCGCCGCGTCCTCCCCCTCCGTCGGGCGTCCTCCCCCTCCGTCGGGCGTCCTCCTGGACCGCACACCGTGCGGGAGGACACGCGACGATCAGGTCACCTGATCCCAGCCCCGGCCCCGGCCGCTTCGGTCAGAGGTACTGGCCACCTCCGGGGCGGAAGTCGGGCTGCTGCGGCGCCACCGAGGGTCCTCCGGGCAGGGCGCGGCGCCGCATCTCCTCCAGCTGCGCCCGGGCGGCCATCTGCTGGGCGAACAGCGCCGTCTGGATGCCGTGGAACACGCCCTCGAGCCAGCCCACCAGCTGCGCCTGCGCGATCCGCAGCTCGGCGTCCGACGGCGTCTCGTCCTCGGCGAAGGGCAGGGTGATCCGCTCGAGCTCCTCGCGCAGCTCCGGCGCCAGTCCCTGCTCCAGCTCGCGGATGGAGGAGGCGTGGATGTCCCGCAGCCGCTGACGGCTGGCCTCGTCGAGGGGTGCGGCGCGGACCTCTTCGAGCAGCTGCTTGATCATCGTGCCGATCCGCATGACCTTCGCCGGCTGTTCGACCATGTCGGTGACGCCGGCCGCGCCGTCCGGGGAGTCGTTGCCCCCGTCAGACGCCTGCGGCACGGGCATCGTGCCGACCGGCCGGCCGTCTGGGCCGACGACGACGACCTGCTGAGGACGCTCACTGCCGTTTCCCGGTGCGGTCATGCCCCCATCCTCCCCCGCGCCGGGCGGTGCCTGCCGGGGGCCCGTGAACACGTGCTCACCCTCCAGATCCAGCGTCTAGGGTCGAAACCCATGGGACCGGGGGAGGGACGGCTGGACGTCGCGCGCGTCCGGGGTCTGTTCCCGGGGCTCTCCGACGGACTCGTGCACGCCGAGGGGTCGGCCGGCGCCCTGCTGCCGGAGAGCGTCGTGCTCGCCGTCGCCCAGGCGATGCGCACCCCGGTGGCCGCCCGTGGTGGCGTCTTCCCGGCGTCGGCCCGCGCCGAGGGCCTGGTGGCCAGCGCCCGCGCCGCCGTCGCCGACCTGGTAGGGGGCGTCTCCACCGGGGTGGTCCTGGGCGCCAACGCGACCGCGCTCACCTACACGATGGCCCGCGCGCTGGCCCGCACCTGGCGCCCGGGCGACGAGATCGTGGTGAGCCGCCTCGACCACGACGCCAACATCCGCCCCTGGCTGCAGCTCGCGGAGTCCGCAGGCGTGGAGGTCCGCTGGGCCGAGGTGGACATCGAGACCGGCGAGCTGCCCGACTGGCAGTACGAGGAGCTGCTCACCCGGCGCACCCGGCTGGTCACCCTGACCGCGGCGAGCAGCGCCATCGGCACCCGGCCGGACGTCGCGGCCATCGCCGAGCGGGCGCACGCGGTCGGCGCGCTGGTGTACGTCGACGGGGTGCACGCCGCCGCGCACGAGCTGCTCGACGTCACCCAGCTCGGGGCGGACTTCCTCGCGGTGGCGGCGGACAAGTGGTGCGGCCCGCGGGTGGGCGCGGTGGTGGCCGACCCCGCCCTGCTCGGCGAGCTGCAGCCGGACAAGCTGGTGCCCGTTCCCGAGCGGGTCCCCGACCGGTTCGAGAGCGGCGGGCACCCCTTCGAGCTGCTGGCGGGGGTGACCGCCGCCGTCGAGCACCTCGCCGCGCTCAGCGAGGACGCCAGCGGCACCCGCCGGGAACGGCTGCGCACCTCGATGGCGGCGGTCGCCGCCTACGAGGGCGGGCTGTTCTCCTGGCTGGACCAGGCGCTGCGCGCGATGCGGCACGTGCAGGTCCTCGGTGCCGCCGCGCGCACCACGCCGACCCTGTCGTTCACCGTGGCCGGCATGCGGGCGCGCCAGGTCGCCCACGAGCTCTCCCGCCGGGGCATCTGCGCCTGGGACGGCGACTTCTACGCGCGGGAGCTGTTCGACGCCCTCGGCGCCAACGAGGAGGGCGGAGCGGTGCAGCTCGGCCTGATGCACTACAACACCGCCGAGGAGGTCGGCTACCTCGTCGACTCGGTCGCGGAGCTGCGTCCGCGCTGACTCAGCCGTCGGTGAGCAGCAGGACCTTGCCGACGTGCTCGCTGGCGTCGACCACCCGGTGCGCCTCGGCCGCGCGGGACATGGGCAGCCGCCGGTCGACGATCGGGCGGACCACCCCGCGCTCGACGTCGGGCCACACGTCGTGCCGGACGGCGGCGACGATCTCGGCCTTGCCGCCGGGACCGGTCGCCGGGCGGGCCCGCAGCGTCGTGGCGTGGACCGAGGCGCGCTTGCGCATCAGCGTGCCGAGGTCGAGTTCGGCCTTCGTCCCGCCCTGCATGCCGATGCAGACCAGCCGTCCGCCGGTGGCCAGCGCCGTGACGTTGCGGGCCAGGTACTTGGCGCCCATGTTGTCGAGGACGACGTCGACGCCCGCGCCGTCGGTCTCCTGGAGCACGCACTCGACGAAGTCCTCCTCCCGGTAGTTGATGCCGATCTCGGCACCGAGCTCCCGGCAGACGTCGAGCTTGGCCGCGGTGCCGGCGGTCGTGAACACCCGGGCGCCGGCGCGGGCGGCCAGCTGGATGGCCATCGTCCCGATGCCGCTGGATCCGCCGTGCACGAGGAAGTCGTCGCCCCGCCTGAGCCCGGCCAGCATGAACACGTTGGACCACACGGTGCAGACCACCTCGGGCAGCGCTGCGGCGGTGGCCAGCTCCACTCCGGCCGGGCGGGGCAGCAGCTGCCCGGCCGGGACGGCGACCCGCTCGGCGTAGCCGCCACCGGAGAGCAGCGCGCACACCTCGTCGCCCACCGACCAGCCGGTGACGCCCTCGCCCACCTCGCTGATGATCCCGCTGCACTCCAGGCCGAGGACGTCGCTGGCCCCGGGCGGCGGCGGGTAGTGGCCGGCCCGCTGCAGCAGGTCGGCGCGGTTGACCGCGGTGGCGACGACGTCGACGAGCACCTCGCCGGGCTGGAGGACGGGGTCGGGCACCTCGCCCCACTCCAGCACCTCGGGCCCACCCGGTCCGCTGAGAGTCACCGCGCGCATGGCCCGACCCTAGAAGGACCCCGTCCTCCCCACCCTTCGCAACCTCACGGTGGGCCCCTGGACGGCGCCGAGGGCCGAGGGGGACCCCGTCCTCGCCAACCTTCGCAAGCTCAGGGTGGGCTCCTGGACGGCGCCGAGGGCCGAGGGGGACCCCGTCCTCGCCGCCCGTCGCAGGCTCAGGGTGGGCTCCTGGACGGGGCCGAGGGCCGAGGGAGACCCCGTCCTCCCCACCCTTCGCAGGCTCAGGGTGGGCCCCTGGACGGGGCCGAGGGCCGAGGGGGACCCCGTCCTCCCCACCCGTCGCAGGCTCAGGGTGGGCCCCTGGACGGGGCCGACCACCGAGGGACGACGGCCCGGGTCACTGGTGCGGTCCAAGGCGCTGCTCAAGTCCGGCTCAAGCCCGGCCGAAGGGCGGGTCGCGAGGGTGGCGCCATGACGACGACGCTCTCCGCCCCGGCTCCCGCCGCGGCCCACTCCGCGGGCTGCCCGGTGGAGCGACGGGCCCTGCGCTCGGGCGCCCGTGACCTGGCCGCCGCCCTCACCGGCATCGCCTTCGACGCCCCCTGCTGCCCGCGCCGGCAGCGAGCGCTGGCGGCCTGCTCCGCCGGCGTGCGGACGACGGTGCGCGCGGTCGGCGACCGCGACGAGGACCTGCCCCTCCTGGCCGCCTGCGGCACCGTGGCCGCCGCGGAGCCACTGTTCGCCGCCGACGTCAGTGCCGGTGCGCCCGTCCTCGCCCGCGCGTGGAGCACGGTCGCGGACCTGCTCGGAGGTGACCCGGCCGGTTCCCACGACCACGCGCCCGGGGACCTGCTCCGGTGCGCGCGGCGGTTCCGGAGCGCCGCCGGGTCCGCGCTGGTCGCCGTCCCGTGGTTCCTGGACGCCTGCTCGCCGCGCGAGCGGGTCGAGGTGGTGATGGCCGCGCCGCGCCGGCTGCGGCTGGCGCTGCGGCTGGGCGAGGACCGCTGGCTCGCCCGCCGCGACGCCGTCCGCGCCACCTCGCCCGCCGGGGCCCACTGAACCCGCCGGAGGGCACTGAACCCGCCGGAGGGCACTGACCCCGCCCGGGCGCGCCGGCCGTGGGCCCGCCGGTGCGCCCGGAGCGGTCCTCACCCGACCGGCGAGGAGCGCCGCGCGGACCCGGAGACGGCGAGACTGCGCTCCCGCGGGAGGGCGCCGTCCACGGCGTCCGCGAGGACGCTCCCCACCGCCGCGCGCGAGACGCGCCACTCCTCGACGTCCCCGTCGGGCGAGACGGTGGCCGGCTCGTCGCCGTCGGTCAGGTACACCGGCTGGACCAGCGTCCAGTCCAGCCCGCTGTCGCGGACCAGCCGCTCCTGGCGCTCGTGGTCGGCGATCTGCGGGCGCAGCAGCAGGGCGAGCACCAGCCGGCTGGAGAGCGGCAGCCGCGTCCGCGTCTCCCCGACGCCGTAGGAGGACTGCACGACCAGGCGGCGCACCCCGGCCGAGCGCATCGCCGCGACGACGGTCCGCGTCCCGCGGGAGCGGACGTCCAGCGGCGTGCCGCGACTGCCCAGGAGCCGCACCCGCAGCGGGGACTCGCTGATGCCCAGCGCGACCACGACGGCGTCCTGCCCCCGGACCGCGCGCTCGACGTCCGCGGCGACCGTGGCGTCGCCGTCCACGGCCCGGACCCCCGCCCGCTCCTCGTACACCGCGCTCGCCCGACGGGCGAACGCGGTCACCTCGTGCCCCCGGGCGGCGAGGGCGTCGACCGCCGCCCTGCCCGACCCGCCCGTGGCCCCGACGACCAGCACCCGCATGGCCTGCTCCTCTCGGAAGGCCGGTCCTCGGTGACCGGCGTCCTCCATGGTCAGGACGCACCCGGGGCCGGCCCATGCCCGGCCGTCCACGGTCCACGACCGTTCGTCCAGCGCCCCTGGACGACGGCTCCAGCGGCGGCGAGGGTGGCGCCATGACCGATGACGGCGGAGCCGCTCCTCCGTGGACCCCGGTCGACCCGCTCGGCCGGGTCCTGTTCGACCTGCGGATCCGCGGCACCTTCTACTGCCGGGCCGAGCTCACCGAGCCGTGGGGTCTGGAGATGCCGGCCTTCGACGGGTGCATGAGCTTCCACGTCGTCACCGAGGGCAGCTGCCTGCTCGAGGTCGACGGCACGCAGCTGGTGTTGCGCAGCGGTGACCTGGCCCTGGTGCCGCACGGCCGCGGACACGTGCTGCGCAGCAGCGCGTCGGCGCGGGTGGCCGGACGGGCGGACCTGCTGCCCCAGGAGATGCTCGGCGAGCACTACTCCGTGATGCGGCTCGGCGGGGGCGGAGTGCGCGCCGGGCTGGTGTGCGGCGTGGTGGAGGCCGACCGGCCCGGCGCGGTCCACCTGGTCGAGTTGCTGCCGCCGGTCCTGCACCTCGGGACGGAGGAGACCGGGCGGCCCGGCTGGCTGCCGGTCCTCCTCGGCCTGCTGGCCGACGAGGTCCGTCACGAACGGCCGGGTGCCGAGGCCGTCGTCACCCGGCTGGCCGACGTCGTGGTCATCCAGGCGATCCGGGCGTGGATCGACGCCGGCGCCACCGGCCCGGGCTGGTTGCGCGCCCTGCGTGACCCGCAGGTGGGGCGCGCCGTGGCCCGCGTGCACCGCTCCCCGGGGGACCCGTGGACGCTCGACCGGCTGGCCCGTGAGGCACGGATGTCCCGGTCGGCGTTCGCGGCGCGGTTCACCGAGCTGGCCGGTGAGCCGGCGATGCACTACGTGACCCGGTGGCGGATGCACCTGGCCGCCGTCGCGCTCGAGGGCGGCGCGGGCGCCGGCGAGCTCGCCCGCCGGTTCGGCTACGAGTCCGAGGCTGCCTTCTCCCGCGCCTACAAGCGGGTGGTCGGCGTGCCGCCCGCGGCCACGGCCCGGCGGCGGGGGACGCCGGTCACCGACGTCCACCGCCGCGAGCTCAGTTGGCGGCCTTGAGGTCCTTGCGCAGGATCTTGCCCGCCGCGGACTTCGGCACCGCCTCGATGAACTCCACGAACCGGATCTTCTTGTGCGGGGCCACGCGGCCGGCCATGAACTCCATGACCGCCTCGGGCGTGAGCGAGGACCCCGGCGTCCGGACGACGAAGGCCTTGGGCAGCTCCTCGCCGCTCTCCTTCTCCGGGACGCCGATGACCGCGGCGTCGGCGATCTCCGGGTGGGTGAGCAGCACCGCCTCCAGCTCGGCCGGGGCGACCTGGTAGCCCTTGTACTTGATCAGCTCCTTCACCCGGTCGACCACCGTGTATCGGCCGTGGTCGTCGACGATCGCGACGTCGCCGGTGTGCAGCCAGCCCTCGCCGTCCAGGGTGTCGGCGGTGGCCTGCGGGTTGTTCAGGTAACCCTTCATCACCTGCGGCCCGCGGACCCACAGCTCGCCGCGCTGACCGGTCGGTGCGTCCTCGCCGGTGGCCGGGTCCACGAGCCGGCACTCGGTGTTGGGCAGTGCGTAGCCGACCGAGCCCTTGGGCACCTCGCTGGTGACGCCGGGCGGCTCCTGTCCGGCGTCCGGCGTGCTGTGCGACACCGGTGACAGCTCGGTCATGCCGTAGCCCTGGGCGACGGTGACCCCGGTGTCGGCGCCCTTGCGCAGCCGGCTCTGCGCGGCCAGCGCCAGCTGCTCGTCCAGCGGTGCGGCCCCGGAGGTGATGGTGCGCAGGGAGGACAGGTCGTACTGGTCGACCAGCGGGTGCTTGGCCAGCGCCAGCACGATGGGCGGCGCCACGAAGGCGCGGGTGATCTTCTGGTCCTGCAGCGTGCGCAGGAAGTCCTCGAGGTCGAAGCGGGGCAGCGTCACCACAGTGCCGCCGATGGCCAGGCCCTGGTTCATGAGGACCGTCAGGCCGTAGATGTGGAAGAACGGCAGGACGGCGATGATCCGCTCGTCGCCCTCGTGGACGTCCATGATCGGCCGCATCTGGGCCACGTTCGCCACCAGGTTGCGGTGGGTGAGCATGACCCCCTTCGGCAGCCCGGTGGTGCCGCTGGAGTAGGGCAGCGTGACCAGGTCGGTGGCCGGGTCGATGTCGACCTGCACCGACGGCGCGTCGGTGCTGAGCAGGTCGAGCAGGGAGGCGTGGCCCTCCGCGCCGTCCATGACGACGACCTCGTCGACCGGGGCCTGGGCGACGGCGGCCTGCACCCGCTCGAGGAACGGCGAGACGGTGATGACCACCTTGGCGCCGGAGTCGCGCAGCTGGAAGGCGATCTCGTCGGGCGTGTACAGCGAGTTGATCGGCGACATCACGCAGCCGGCCGCGGCGATGCCGTGGAACACGACCGGGTACCAGGGTGTGTTCGGGCAGAAGATCGCGACGACGTCCCCCTTGCGGAGGCCGCGGGCGTGCAGGGCCGCGGCGACGCGGTCGACGTAGGCGGCGAGCTGGCCGTGGGTGATGGTGTCGCCCTTGAGCCCGTCGACCAGGGCCGGGGCGTCGGGCCGGGCACCGCCGGCCCTCAGGACGTAGGCGGGGACCGAGAGGTCGGGGATCTCGACGTCGGGGTAGAGGCTGGCCAGCGCCACGGAGGAGCTCCTTCACGGGTCAGGTGTGGCGCCAGTCTCACATCCGCGGCGGCCTCAGCCACAGGGGGTCACCCACCGGTGGCGGCCCGGGTCACCGCGGCCAGAGCACCGACTGGGTGCAGCGGAACAGCGCGATGGTCCTCCCCGACCCGGCCTCGCGGACCACGGCGTCCCACACCTGCGTCGTCCGGCCGGCGTGGGCGTTGGTCGCCACCGTGGCGATCCGGCCCTCCCGCGCCGTGCCGAGGAAGTTGGTCTTCAGCTCGAGCGTGGTGAAGCCGACCGATCCCTCGGGCAGCAGCGCGCGCGTGGCCAGGCCGCAGGAGGTGTCGGCCAGCCCGACGACGGTGGCCGCGTGCAGGTAGCCGTTGGGCGCGAGCAGCTCCGGCCGCACGTAGAGCGCCGCCTCCAGCCGGCCGGGCTCGTGGGCGGTGATGACCAGCCCCAGCAGGCCCGGGAGGGTGCCCGGGAGCAGCGCGTTGAGCTCGTCGGCGGTGTGGAACCCGGTGGCGGCCATGGGCGGAACCTATCGAGGCGCCCGGGCCGCCACCCGTGGTCAGCCGTTGCCCGCGGTCTCCCACAGGCCGATGACGTTGCCCTCGGGGTCCGTGACGTACGCAGCGAAGCCCATGTCCCCGACGGCCATCCTGGGTGTCACCGTGGAGCCGCCCAGCTCACCGACCCGCTCCAGCGCGACGTCGATGCTCTCCACGTCCACGACGATGATCGGGCCCGTCGACGGGCTGCCCTCGCGGGCCATCATCCCGCCGTTGATGAAGCCCGGCTCCGTCGGTCCCTGGTCACCGCTCGGGCCCGACATGACCAGCGTGTAGGCCATGTCGGGCATCTCCTGGACCTGCCAGCCGAAGGCCTCCTTGTAGAAGCTGCGCGCCCGGTCCCCGTCGTCGAAGGGGAGCTCGAAGTGCACGACCCTGCCGCTCATCTGTGCCACCTCCTGGTCCGGCGTGCGGCGCAGGGTAGGCCGGTCGGGACGCCGCGACCAGGGGTCTCAGGCCAGGCCGCGGGTGGTCCGCGCGGGCGGGCGGTCCCCCCGGATCGAGGCCACCATGTCCAGCGTCTGCCGGGTCGCGGCGACGTCGTGCGCCCGGAAGACCGTCGCGCCGAGCCAGGCGCTCACCGCGGTCGCCGCGAGGGTCCCGGTCAGCCGCTGCGCGAGCGGGACGTCGAGGGTCTCGCCGACGAAGTCCTTGTTGGACAGCGCCACGAGCACCGGCCAGCCGGTGGCCACCAGCTCGTCCAGTCGCCGGGTCGCCTCCAGGGAGTGCCGGGTGTTCTTGCCGAAGTCGTGCCCGGGGTCGACCAGCACCCGGTCCCGCGCCACGCCGGCCGCGACCGCCGCCTCGGCCAGGGCCGTCGTCCGCGTGACGACGTCATCGACCACGTCGTCGTAGGTGACCCGGTGCGGCCGGGTGCGCGGCGGCAGCCCGCCCGCGTGGGTGCAGACCAGGCCGGCGCCGCCCGCGGCGGCGACACCGGCCAGCTCCGGGTCGACCCCGCCCCACGCGTCGTTGACGACGTCGGCGCCGGCGGCGAGGGCCTCCCGCGCCACCTCGGCGCGCCAGGTGTCGATCGAGATGGGCAGCGACGGGTGCGCCGCGCGGATGGCGGCGACGAGGTCGACGGTGCGCCGGATCTCCTCGGCGGCGTCCACCTCGTCCCCCGGGGCGGCCTTCACCCCGCCGACGTCCACCATGTCCGCGCCCTCGGCGACCACCCGGTCCACCCGCTCGACCGCGGCCGCCAGCTCGTAGGTCGCGCCGCGGTCGTAGAAGGAGTCCGGGGTGCGGTTGACGATCGCCATGACGACGAACCGGCCGGCCGGCACGTCGAGGGCCCCCAGTCGCAGCACGCGGTCACCCAACCACGCCACCGGCAGGCCCGTTCCGGCCCCGGTCCCGAGGCTCGCCGCGGCCCGTCCCGGGTCCCGCCCCGAGCCTGCGCGAAGGGTGGGGAGGACGGGGCCCTTCCACGGTGAGGGGGACGGGGCCCCCTCTCAGTCGACGAGGGCCTGGTTGACCAGCCCGCGGAGGTGGTTGCGGATCGGCAGCGTGCTCGAGGGCAGCAGCTGGGTGTAGAAGCCGACGGTGACGTCCTCGACCGGGTCCACGTAGAACGCGGTGGACGCCGCCCCGCCCCAGCTGTAGTCGCCGGCGCTGGCCACCACGCCGTAGCGCACCGGGTCGATGACCATCGAGAAGCCCAGGCCGAAGCCCACCCCGCGCAGCGGCGTCTCGGCGAACAGCGGCCGGCCGAAGGTCTCCAGGTCGGCGTTGCCGGGCAGGTGGTTGCGGGTCATGTGCGCGATCGTGCGGGGGCCCAGCAGCCGCCCGCCGTCGTGGGCGCCGCCCCGGCGCAGCAGCTCGGTGAAGCGCAGGTAGTCCCCGGCGGTGGAGACCAGGCCGCCGCCGCCGGAGAGGAAGGTCGGCGTGCGCAGCGCCGCGGCGCCCATCGTGTCCAGCGGTGCGTAGCCGGTGGGCGCGCCGCCGGGCTGCCCGGGGACGGCGGTGTACAGGCGGGCCAGCGACTCGGGGTCGTCGCCGTCGCGCAGCCCGAAGGAGGTGTCCCGCATGCCGAGCGGGGCGAAGATGCGCTGCTCGAAGAACTGGTCGAGCGGCTGACCGGAGAGCACCTCGACCAGCCGGCCGAGGACGTCGGTGGAGACGCCGTAGTTCCACTCGGAGCCGGGCTGGAACACCAGGGGGATCGCCGCCCACTGCCGGCAGACCGCGGCGGAGTCCGCGCCCGCCGGGGTGCCCCACTCGTGGCCCGCGGCCCGGTACATCGCGTCGACCGGGTGGGCGTGGTGGAAGCCGTAGGTCAGCCCGGAGGTGTGGGTGAGCAGGTGCCACACCCGGATCGGCTCGGTCTGCGGCGCGGTCACCGGCTTCTGCGCGGAGCCGGCCACGTACACGCGGGTCTCGGCGAACTCCGGCAGCCACTTCGCGATCGGGTCGGAGAGCTCGAAGGCGCCCTCCTCGTACAGCATCATCGCCGCGACCGAGGTGATCGGCTTGGTCATCGAGTAGATGCGCCAGCGGGTGTCGGTCTCGACCGGCAGGCCCGCCTCGACGTCCCGGTACCCGTAGCGGCCGACGTGCACCAGCCGGCCGTGCCGGGCCACGGTCACGAGGAAGCCGGGGAGCTGCCCGTCGTCCACCCAGCGGGCCAGCCGCCGGTCGATGCGGGCCATCCGGCCGGGGTCGAAGCCGACCTCGGCGGGGTCGGTGTCCACCTGGAGCGCCGTCGTCACGTGTCCTCCGTTCCCGGGACCCCGCCCGCCGTCGGGCGGCGCCTGCCCCCGCATCCTGGCGCACGACGCTGTGGGCCAGGCCACACGGGGCAGCCGCCGGCCCGACGAGCCGGGCGTGCGGTCGATCAGACCGGCACGTTGCTGGCGGCCTTCTTCAGGTTGGAGCCCGCGGTCACCTTGACGGTGTTGGCGGCGGGGATGTCGATGGACTCGCCGGTCTGCGGGTTGCGGCCGGTGCGCGCCGAGCGCTGCGTGCGCTCGACGGTCAGCAGGCCGGAGACGGCGACCTTCTCACCGCGGGTGATGGCGTCGACGAGCTCGTCCTGGAGCCCGGCGAGCACCGAGTCGACGGTCGAGGTGGGCACGTCGGCGCGCTTGGCGATGGCGGAGACGAGTTCGGCCTTGTTCACGGGGTTCCTTCCGCGTCGGTGACTACAGCTGCCGCCTCGGCGGATCTGCCGAGGTCGGACCGGGGGCACGGTGCCATGCCGGTCTGACAGCCCGCCACCGAGGGGGTCGAACGGGTCCCTCACGTCCCACCGGTCCCTCTGGGGCCCACCCTGCCCGGACGGCGCCCCGGCCCTCGCGCAGGATCCCGTCGCCGGCCCCGCCCCGAGCCTGCGAGGGGGGCGGGGTGCGCCGTGGCCGTTGGCCCCGTCCAGGGGCCCCGCCCCGAGCCTGCGAGGGGTGGGGGGACGGGGTGCGCCGTGGCCGTTGGCCCCGTCCAGGGGCCCCGCCCCGAGCCTGCGAGGGGTGGGGAGGGCGGGGTGCGCCGTGGCCGTTGGCCCCGTCCAGGGGCCCCGCCCCGAGCCTGCGAGGGGTGGGGAGGACGGGGTGCGCCGTGGCCGTTGGCCCCGTCCAGGGGCCCGCCCCGAGCCTGCGAGGGGTGGGGAGGACGGGGTCCTTCTAGCGTGGGTCCATGCCACGGATCCCCGGGACCGACCTGACCGTCAGCGACCTCTGCCTGGGCGGCAACGTGTTCGGCTGGACGGCGGACGAGCCGACGTCCTATGCCCTGCTGGACCGGTTCGCCGACGCCACCCCCAGCACCCAGGCGCCGTTCGTCGACACGGCGGAGTCCTACGGCAGGGGCCGTTCGGAGGAGATCCTGGGCGGTTGGATGGCCGAGCGCGGGATGCGCGACCGCGTGGTGGTGGCGACCAAGGCCTCTCGCCTGGAGAAGGAGCACCCGCTGTCGGCGCGGGAGATCCGGACGGCGGCCGAGGGGTCGCTGCGGCGGCTGCAGACCGACCGGATCGACCTCTACTACGCCCACTACGACGACGAGACGACGCCGCTGGAGGAGACCCTGCAGGCGTTCGACGAACTGGTGCAGGCGGGGAAGGTCCGGTACGCGGCGGCGTCGAACTACTCGGCCGATCGGCTGACCGAGGCGCGGGAGACCGCCGAGCGGCTGGGCACCACCGGCTACGTCGCCCTGCAGCCGCACTACAACCTGATGGAACGGTCGGCCTACGAGGCCGAGCTGCGCGACGTCGTCGCCGCCCAGGGGATGGGCGTGCTGCCGTACTTCGCGCTGGCCAAGGGCTTCCTGACCGGGAAGTACCGGCCGGGGGAGCAGGTGGACTCGCCGCGGGCGCAGGGCGCCGCGGCGTACGTGGGGGAGCGGGGCGAACGGGTGCTCACGGCGCTGCAGCAGGTGGCCGACGCCCACGGGGCGACCGGCGCGGCGGTGGCGCTGCGCTGGCTGGCCGACCAGCCCACCGTCGTCTCGCCGATCGCCAGCGGACGCTCGGTCGACCAGCTGGCCGGCCTGCTGCCGATGCAGGACCTGGTGCTCACCGACGAGGAGCGGCGGCTGCTCACCGACGCGTCGGCCTGACCGGAGGGGACGGGTGCGGGGAACCCGCACCCGTCCCCTCCGGTGCCGTCAGACGCTGTGGACGTGCTCGCGGACGGCGGCGTCGGAGTCGGTGCCGGGTTCGGCCATCCCGTGCGCCTCGACCGCGTGCCGGCGGGTCTGGACGAGGATCCCGTCCTCGTCCGGGGCGGTGAACGTGGCCCCGCACCCGGGGATGATGTCGCCGCAGGCGAAGGTCTTCATCGCTGTCTCCTGGTTCGTCGTGCGGGCCGGGGCGCCCGGGTGGGCGGCCGGGGTCCTGGGTGTGCGGTGGGTGGCCGGGGACTGGGTGTGCGGTGGGTGGCCGGGGTCCGGGGGGCTCACCGGGCAGCCGCAGCCGAGGCGAGGTCCTCGACCCGCAGGAGGCCCAGGACGGCACCGGTCGGGTCGGTGCAGAGGACCGGGTCGAAGCGCTGCGCCGGCGGCCGGGTGAGCGCCCGCTGCAGGGTCTGGGTGACGTCGGCCGACGGGGGCACGCGCAGGGACACCGGGGCGGTGTGGACCTCCGCGGTGCGGGGGTCGGCCAGCAGCAGGCCGGTCGGCTCGCCGTGCGCGCCGAGGAGGACCGCGGGCGGGACGCCGGGGTGCGGCGTCCCGGTCTCCCACTGGCGGACCGGGCGCAGCAGGCTGGTCACGCTCTCGGTCAGCCGCGCCCGCGCCACCTGGGCACGCACCAGCCGGGCCACCTCCGGCGCCAGCGGCTCGAACACCGGCGCCGGGCGGCCGAGCAGCCAGCCCTGTGCCAGCGGGACGCCGAGCCGGGCCAGCGCGGCCAGCTCACCGCTGGTCTCGACGCCCTCGGCCAGCAACCAGGCGTCGATCCGGCCGGCGAACTCCCCGACCATCTCGGTCAGGGCCGCCCGGACGGGGTCGGTGTCGACGTCGGTGACCAGCGCCCGGTCCAGCTTGACCAGCTGCGGCCGGACGACCGCCATCTGCTGCAGGCCCGAGTACCCGGAGCCGGCGTCGTCCAGGGCGATGAGCGCGCCCCGGGCCCGGAGCTCCTCGACCTGGCGGCGCAGCGCGGTGAGGTCGTCCACGGGCGTGTGCTCGGTCAGCTCGACGACCACCCGGTTCAGGTCGGGGCGGCCGGCGAACGCCTGCCGGACGCAGGCGGCGCCCAGCAGGTGCGGGCTGATGTTGACGGTGAGGAAGGTGTCGGCGGGCAGCATCGGGACGGCGGCCAGCGCCTTGGTGACGGCCAGCGCCTCCAGTTCGGCGGCCAGGCCGCAGTCGGTGGCGGCGGCGAACCAGACCTCGGGCCCCGCCGTGCCCGGGAAGCGGGAGAGGGCCTCGTAGCCGGTGACGCGTGCGGCGGCGAGGTCCACGATCGGCTGGAACACCATCGTCAGGTCGTCGGGGTCGGCGAGCAGCGGCCGGCAGTCCGGCAGCGCGCTCGTTCGGGGAACCGACATGCCGCCCCATCGGCCGTGCGGGACGGGCCCTTGACCAGCCGGCCGGCGGTCCTCCCCCCGAGGAGGGAGCAACCGGGGGACGCGCGATCGGGGGACGATGCCGTTCCACCGGGGGTGGTCGTGTCAGCATGGTCTGTCGCGGCTCACCGGGGAGTCGGCTGCACCAGCGGGACAGGGGGTCGTCGCGATGGACGTCGCGTCCCCGGGGCCGCTCGCCGACCCGCTCGCCGACCCGCACCGCATCGCCGCCGCCCGCCGCCTCGCGGGCGAGGTGCCGGGGCCGGCTGCCTTCGACCGGCTCTCCGGTCTCGCGGCGCGGCTGCTGGGCACCGCGCACGCCAAGGTCACGCTCTTCACCGACGAGGACACCGTCATCGGTGGCCACGGCCTGCAGTCCGGGGTCGTCGGGGGGCCCGCGCTGCTCACGGGCGCGCTGTCGGCGCTGACCGTCCGCCAGGGGGCGCCGCTGGTCGTACCCGACGCCCGGTCGCGGCAGGACCTCGCCGGGCTGTCGGCGGTCACTTCCGGGCAGGTCGGCGCCTACCTTGGGGTGCCGCTGCTCGCGGCGTCCGGGTCGGTCGTCGGCGTCCTGGCGGTGTACGCCCCGGAGCCGCGGAGCTGGTCGGACGACGACACCGCGCTGCTGCAGGAGCTGGCCGCCTCGGTGGTGGCCGAGCTGGAGCTGTCGGCCGCCCGCTCGGCCGTGGGCGCCTCCTCGGCCCGGCTCGACGTCGCCCTCGAGGCCAGCTCGGTCGGCATCTGGGAGGTCGACCTGCGCCGGAGCACCATCGACTGGGACGAGCGCTGCGCGGCGATCTTCGGGTTCGACCGCACCGTGCGCATGTCCCTCGACCGGCTGTTCACCGAGCACGTGCACCCGGAGGACCGGGCGCGGGCCCAGGAGGTCATGCAGGCCGCCATCGACGCCCAGGCGCAGTACACCGTGGAGCTGCGGGTGCTGCGGGCCGGGGGCGAGGTGCGCTGGACGATCAGCCGCGGTCGGGTGCTCGCGGGGTCCGACGGCGAGGCGCACCGGATCCTCGGCACGGTCGTCGACGTCACCGAGACCCGGGAGCGGTCCGAGCGGGAGCTCGACGCCGTCCGCCGGGCCGCCGCCATCGCCGAGGTCGCCGCGGAGCTGGCCGGCGCCAACCGGATCACCCAGCTGGCCGAGATCGCGCTGCGCGCCGCCGGCGTGCTCGACGCGGAGTCGATCGGGCTGGCCGTCATCGACCCGCGTGACGACCGGCTGTACCTGCACCTGACCCGGCGGATCGTCGACACCGTCGCCAGCGAGGCCGACGTCCAGCTGCCGGCCGGCGGTGTCGAGACGCCGTGGGACGACGAGCTGCCCATCCAGTACGTCGCCCGGCACGGGGAGACGCTGCTGTTCACCGACGCGGCGGAGGCCGAGGCCCGCTTCCCGCGGATGACCGAGATCAACGCGGTGCTCGGCACCCGGGCGATGGCCGCGCTGCCGCTGCGGGTGGAGGGGCGGCTGATCGGCACCTTCATCGTCGTCTGGACCACCGACCACGAGTTCACCCGCTCCGACGTCGAACTGCTCGAGGGCCTGACCGCGCAGATCGCGCTGACCGCCTCGCGGCTGCAGGCCGACGCCGTCCGCGCCGACGCCGTCGCCGAGATGACCGCGGCCACGGCCCGGCTGCAGCTGCTCGCCGACGCGGGCCGGGTGCTGTCGGGCAGCCTGGAGATCACCCAGCAGATCGAGCAGCTCGCCGACCTCGTCGTCCCGACGCTGGCCGACTGGTGCTGGCTGGTGGTGACCGACGAGCAGGGCCGGCTGCAGGAGATGGCCTCGGCGCACAGCGACCCCGCCCTGCGCGCCGAGCTCGAGCTGTACGTGCACTCGATGGTCGCGGTGATGACCGACGAGGCGGCCGCCACGGTCGTCACCCGCACCGGCCGGCCGCTGGTGCTGCCGCGGATCGACCAGGAGCGGATCGAGCGGGCCATCCCCGAGCCGGCCACCCGCGAGCTGCTGGGCCGGCTGGGGCTGGACTCGGGGGTGATCGCCCCGCTGGTCGCCCGGGGGCAGACCCTGGGCGCCCTCGGCCTGTTCAACGGCGCCGCCCGCGGTGCGCACACCGCCCCCGAGGTCGAGACGGCGGTCGAGGTGGGCCGCCGGGCGGGCCTGGCCCTGCACCACGCCCGCCTGTACGGCCAGCAGCGGGCGCTCGCCCAGGCCCTCCAGCACAGCATGCTCACCGCGCCGCCCGAGCCCGACCACTGCCAGATCGTCGTGCGCTACGTGCCGGCGGCCGCGGGCGCGGAGATCGGCGGCGACTGGTACGACGCGTTCCTCGAGGCCGGAGGGGCCACGGTGCTGGCCATCGGCGACGTGGTCGGCCACGACAGCCGCGCCGCGGCGGAGATGGGCCAGCTGCGCGGCCTGCTGCGGGGCATCAGCTACGCCAGCGGAGCCCCGCCCGCGCAGGTGCTCGCGCAGCTCGACGCCGCGATCCGCGGGCTGGCGCTGGACACCATGGCCACCGCCCTGGTCGCCCGGCTGGAGCAGGACCACGCGGACCTGCGGGCCGGGTGCACCCGGCTGCGCTGGTCGAGCGCCGGCCACCCGCCGCCCGTCGTCGTCGGCCCCGACGGCCGGGTGCAGGTGCTCGACGGTGGCGCACCCGACCTGCTGCTGGGCGTGCGGCCCACGGCGCCGCGGCTGGACCGGGTGGCCGACCTGCCCGCGGGCAGCACGCTGTTCCTCTACACCGACGGGCTGGTCGAGCGCCGGGACCGCGATCTGGACACGGGCACCGCCGCCCTGGTCCGCGTGCTGCGGGAGCACGCCGGGCTGCCGCTCGCCGAGCTGTGCGACCGGGTGCTCGAGCAGCTGTTCCTCCCCGACGCACAGGACGACGTCGCGCTGCTCGCCGTCCGCCTGCACCCCCAGGACCGGCCGCGGCCGCCCGAGGCCGGCCCCCAGGTGGTGCCCGAGGGCATCCCGCCGGCCCCGCCGGTGCACCCCGAGGCCGGCGCCGACCGCTGACCGGGGCACGGCCCCCTCCCGGGCACCGCCCCGAGCGCGCGAGTCGGGTCCGCACTCAGGCGCGGTCGCGGCGGCGCAGCTTCGTCCCCCGCCAGGGGCGGGCGGCGCGGGCCCGGACCAGCCGGCTGCGGGCGCGTCCGGGCAGGTCCACGGCCACCGGTGCCTCCCAGCCGCGCCAGACCGAGAGCACCCGCAGGGTCGCGACGAGGACGATCACCACCGCCGCCACCGGGATCGGGCCCAGGTCCAGCGGCCCGGCCAGGACCGTGAGGACGGCGGCACCGAGCAGCGCGGCGACGGCGTTGTAGGGGCCGGGCTGGACGATCTCGGCCCGCTGGGCGAGCAGGATGTCGCGGATCATCGCGCCACCCACCGCCGTCACCGTGCCGACGAAGACCACCGACGCGCTGGGCAGGCCGGCGAGTTGGGCCTTCTGGGCGCCGATGACCGTGAAGAAGCCCAGGGTGACGGCGTCCAGGACGACGAGCAGGCCGGTCAGCCGCGACAGCCAGCCGGAGAAGTAGAACGTCACCATCGCGGTGATCGCCACGGTGGGCAGGTAGGCGGGGTTGGTCAGGGCCACCGGCGGGCCCTCGGCGAGCAGGACGTCGCGGATGAGCCCGCCACCGAGCCCGCCGCTGACCGCCAGCAACAGCACGCCGGAGACCGCGAACCCCTCCCGGGCGGCCAGCAGCCCGCCGGTCAGCGCCCCGACCACGATGGCGGCGAGGTCGACCGGGGCCGGCACGCGCAGCGTCTCGGCCGCCGCCGCGAGGATCTCCACGGCCGCGCATTCTCCCCGCGCCGACCCGCGGCGCCGACGGTGACAGGGGTGCCCGGCGTCACTAGCTTGCGAACGACCACCCCGTCGCGCACCTGGAGGCCGCCGTGCCCGTACGCCCGCCGGACGAGAACGAGGTGGCCGCGCTCGCGGCCAGCTACGGCATGAAGCCCACCGCCGAGGAGGTGGCCGCCTACACCCCGATCGTGGCGGCCTTCCTCAGCTCCTACGACGCGGTCGAGGAGCTCTACGCGCAGGTCGCCCCGCAGGCGCCCGCTGACCGGCCGAGCAGCAGGCCGGCGGACGCCGACAACCCGCTCGGCGCCTGGTACGTGACCACCGAGATCCGCGGCGCGGCCGAGGGCCCGCTGGCCGGGCGGACGGTGGCGGTCAAGGACAACGTGGCGGTGGCCGGCGTCCCGATGATGAACGGCTCGTACACCGTCGAGGGGTACGTGCCGGCCGAGGACGCCACCGTGGTCACCCGCCTGCTCGAGGCCGGGGCCACGGTCGTGGGCAAGGCGGTCTGCGAGGACCTCTGCTTCTCCGGTGGCAGCCACACCTCGGTCACCGGCCCGGTGCGCAACCCGTGGGACCCGTCCCGGACCACCGGGGGCAGCTCCAGCGGCAGCGCCGCGCTGGTCGCCGCCGGGGAGGTCGACCTCGCCGTCGGCGGGGACCAGGGCGGCTCGATCCGCATGCCCGCGGCCTTCAGCGGCATCGTCGGCCACAAGCCGACCCACGGCCTGGTGCCCTACACGGGTGCGTTCCCCATCGAGCTGACCCTCGACCACCTCGGCCCGATGACCCGCACCGTCGCCGACGCCGCGACCATGCTCGACGTCCTCGCCGGCCGCGACGGGGACGACCCGCGCCAGCCCGCCGACCTGGTGCCCCAGCAGTACGCGGCCGCGCTCGGCGGGGACGTGGCGGGGCTGCGGGTGGGCGTGGTCGCCGAGGGCTTCGGCTGGGCGGAGCTGTCCGAGGCCGGCGTCGACGACACCGTCCGCGCGGCCGCCGCCCGGCTGCGGGAGCCGGGCATCGAGGTGGTCGACGTCGACCTGCCGTGGCACCGGCACGCGCTGCACGTCTGGAACGTCATCGCCACCGACGGCGCGACGGTGCAGATGATCGAGGGCAACGGCTACGGGTGGAACTACGAGGGCCGCTACGACCCCGAGCTGGTCGCCCACTACGGCCGCCAGCGGCGCGAGGTGGTCGACCGGTGGTCGCCGACCGTCACCGCGGTGGCCCTGGCCGGGCGCTGGTCGCTGGAGCGGGAGCAGACGCGGCACTACGCGATGGCGCAGAACCTCGCCGCCGAGGTGCGCCGGCAGTACGACGCCGCGCTGGCCGACGTCGACCTGCTGGTGATGCCGACGGTGCCGATGGTCGCCCCGGAGATCCCCGCCCCGGACGACCCGCTGGAGACCCGGGTCGCCCGCGCGCTGGAGATGATCGTCAACTGCGCGCCCTTCGACGTGAGCGGGCACCCGGCGACCAGCGTCCCGGCCGGGCTCTCGCAGGGGCTGCCGGTCGGGATGATGCTGGTCGGCCGGCGCTTCGAGGACGCCACCTGTCTCACGGTGGCGCACGCCTTCGAGCAGCTGGCCGGCGGCTTCCCGCGCCCACCGGCCCGCTGACGCCCCGGCCGTGATCACCAGGCGGGTGGCTCCCCGACACGCCGTCGAGGGCAGCCACCCGCCTGGTGGCGTGCTGGAACGGCCCCTCTACAGGGTCCCGCCGCGAGCCTGCGAGTGGTGGGGGGCAGAGGGTCCTCCGGGGCAGAGGGTCCTCCCACTACTGGGCGGGCGGGATCTCCAGCGAGGTCGCCGTCCCCCGGCGCAGCGTGCCGTCGTGGGCGTGCATCGCCTCCTGCCGGCCCGGCTCCTCGCGCAGGATCGCCGCGGCCTTCCAGTCCTCGGGGATGGCGAAGCCGTCGACCAGCGTGACCATGTGCGGGCGCAGCTCCTTGAGCAGCGCGTTCACCGTGGCGGTCAGCGCCTTGGCGCGGGCCGGGGTGAGCCGGCCGTGCTCGAGGAACCAGCCCTTGTCGGCCTCGATGGTCCAGAGCGCGTAGAGGTCGCACACCCGGCCGAGCAGGGCGCGCGCACCCTCGTCGCCGGTCCGCTCGATGCCGGCGACGAAGGCCTCCAGCACGATCCGGTCGATGTGCGCCCGCGCCGCCGCGAGCGCGTGGTCCTGGACGTCGTTGAAGACGTCGAACGGGTCGGCGTCCTCGCGGGCGGCGCCCCCTCGCAGCCGGCGGATGGCGCTCTCGAGCAGGTGCTTCTCGCGGTCCTCGAACGCCTTCAGCTGCCAGCCGCGGTCGAGCAGGGGGACCTCGTCGTCCCGACCGGGGACGGCGTCGACCAGCCGGGCGATCAGCCCGCGGGCCGCCGTCCGCTCCAGCACGGTCTCGCGGACCATGTCGGCGACGAAGCCGACCTTGCCCCAGCCGTCCAGCGAACCGAAGGCGTCGCGGTAGCCGGTGAGCAGGCCCTTGGCGACCAGCTGCAGGAGGACGGTGTTGTCGCCCTCGAAGGTGGTGAAGACGTCGGTGTCGGCCTTGAGGTGCGGCAGTCGGTTCTCCTGCAGGTAGCCCGCCCCGCCGCAGGCCTCCCGGCACAGCTGGATGGTCCGGGTGGCGTGCCAGGTCTGCACCGCCTTGAGGCCGGCGGCGCGCGACTCCAGCTCCCGCTGGGCCCGCTCGTCCACCTCGTCCGCGCCCTGGACGTCGTGCATCGTCGAGACCAGTTCCTCCTGCGCGAAGGCGTACGCGTAGGTGGCGGCCAGGGCCGGCAGCAGCTTCCGCTGGTGCACGAGGTAGTCGTTGACGACGACCTCGCGGTCGGCGCCCGGCGCGGCGAACTGCCGGCGGACGTCGCCGTAGCGGACGGCGATGTCGAGGGCGAGCTTGGTCGCCGACGACGCGGAGCCACCGACGCTGACCCGGCCCCGTACGAGGGTGCCGAGCATGGTGAAGAAGCGGCGGGTCTCGTTCTCGATCGAGCTGGTGTAGGTGCCGTCCTCGGCGACCTGCCCGTAGCGGTCGAGCAGCATCTCCCGCGGCACGGACACGTGGTCGAAGGCCAGCCGGCCGTTGTCCACGCCGTTGAGCCCGGCCTTCGGGCCGTCGTCGGAGATGGTGACGCCGGGCATCGGGTTGCCCTGCTCGTCGCGGATCGGCACCAGCCAGGCGTGCACGCCGTGCCGCTCCCCGCGGGTGACCAGCTGCGCGAAGACCACCGCCATCCGGCCGTCCTGCGCCGCGTTGCCGATGTAGTCCTTGCGGGCGGCCTCGTGCGGGGTGTGCAGGTCGAAGGTCTGCGTCGCGGGGTCGTAGGTGCACGTCGTCCGCAGCTGCTGGACGTCGGAGCCGTGCCCGGTCTCGGTCATCGCGAAGCAGCCGGGCAGGTCGAAGCTCATGATGTCGGGCAGGAAGGCGTCGTGGTGGCGCTGCGTGCCGAGCAGCTGGACGGCGCCGCCGAACAGCCCCCACTGGACGCCGGCCTTGACCATGAGAGACAGGTCGACGAAGGCCAGCATCTCGACGGAGACCACCGAGCCGCCGGCGTCGTCCTCGCCGCCGTGCACCTTCGGGAAGCCGAGGCTGACCCGGCCCGACCCGGCGAGCACCCGCGCCATCCGGGTCACCCGCTCCCGGGCCTCGCGGACGGACTCCCCGTACACCGGCAGCATCCCCGGCTCGTGCAGGTTCTCGCGGGCGTCGCGGCGCACGTGCGCCCATCGCCCGTCGAGCGCCTCGGTCAGCGCCGTCGGGTCGACGCTGGTGGGGAGAGCGGTCGTCACGGTTCCTCCTTGCGGGTCACCACGCCGGAGAGCCCGGCCCAGGCGAGATCGGTGAGGTGGGCGGCGAGGTCGGCCCGGGGCATGGGCCGGTCGGCCTGCAACCACCAGTCGGCGGCGGAACGGACCAGCCCGACCAGGCCGTGGCCCCACGGCTGGGCCGCCGACGGGTCGCGGCCGGCCCGCTCCAGGGCGTCGGCGACCAGCGCCGCGGCCTGGTCGCCCACCAGGTGGGAGAGGGTGCTGATCGGGTCGGTGGCCACCGGCCGGTCCACCAGCGGGTGCGAGACGACGAACCGGTACACCTCGGGATCGGCCTCGAGGAACGCCAGGTAGGTCTCGACGGCGGTGGCGACCATCTGCCGCGGCTCGTCGGTGCTGGTCACGGCCTCCCGCAGCTTGGCGGTGAGGTGCCCGGCCACGCGGGCGCAGACGGCGACGTGCAGTTCGGTGCGGTCGGCGAAGTGCCGGTAGACGACGGTCTTGCTGGTGCCGGCCGCCGCGGCGATCTCGTCCATGCCGACGCCGGCGCCGTGCCGGCCGACCGCGGCGAGCGTGGCGTCGACCAGCTGCTCGCGACGGGCGCGGCGGTGCTCGTCCCAGCGCGAGTCGCGCCGGTCCCGCCGGGCAGCCGTCCGTTTCACGGTACGGACGGTACCTGATACCGTCGGTCCCGCACACTGGGGGAGACGCCCCCCACGACCCCGGGAGGTCCCCGATGGCTCCGCAGACCCGCAAGGCCGCGATCGTCGGCGGCAACCGCATCCCCTTCGCCCGGTCCAACTCCGCCTACGCGCAGGCCTCCAACCAGGACATGCTCACCGCGACGCTGGACGGACTGGTCGCGCGGCTCGGCCTGCAGGACGTCCGGCTGGGGGAGGTCGTCGCCGGCGCCGTCCTCAAGCACGCGCGGGACTTCAACCTGACCCGGGAGTCCGTGCTCGGCTCCCGGCTGTCGGCCGCCACCCCCGCCTACGACGTCCAGCAGGCGTGCGGCACCGGTCTGGAGGCGGCGATCCTCGTCGCCAACAAGATCGCCCTCGGCCAGATCGAGTCGGGCATCGCCGGCGGCGTCGACACCACCTCCGACGCCCCGCTGGCGATCAACGACGAGATGCGCCGCGCGCTGATCGCGCTCAGCAACGCGAAGACGCTCCGGCAGCGCCTGGAGGCCCTCGCGGGCGTGCGCCCGGGGATGTTCGTCCCCGAGGCGCCGCGCAACGCCGAGCCGCGCACCGGCCTCGCGATGGGCGACCACGCGGCTCTCACCTCCGCCCAGTGGGACATCGGCCGCGAGGAGCAGGACGAGTTGGCCGTCCGCTCGCACCGCAACCTCGCCGCCGCCTACGACCGCGGCTTCTTCGACGACCTGGTCACCCCCTACCTCGGGCTGACCCGCGACCAGAACCTGCGGCCGGACAGCTCGGTGGAGAAGCTCGCGACCCTGAAGCCGGTGTTCGGCGGCGAGAACGGGACGATGACCGCGGGCAACTCCACGCCGCTCACCGACGGCGCCTCGGCGGTGCTGCTGGCCTCCGACGAGTGGGCCGCCGCGCGCGGGCTGCCGGTGCTCGCCCACCTCGTCGACGCCCAGACCGCCGCGGTCGACCACGTGCACGGCGGCGAGGGCCTGCTGATGGCGCCGGCCTACGCCGTCCCGGTGCTGCTGGCCCGCAACGGCCTGACCCTGCAGGACTTCGACTTCTACGAGATCCACGAGGCGTTCGCGTCCACCGTGCTCGCGACGCTCAAGGCCTGGGAGGACCCGGCGTTCTGCAAGGAGCGGCTGGGCCTGGATGCGCCGCTGGGCGCCATCGACCGGTCGAAGCTCAACGTCAACGGCTCGTCGCTCGCGGCCGGGCACCCGTTCGCCGCCACCGGCGGCCGCATCGTCGCGACCCTGGCGAAGCTGCTGCACGAGGCCGGCCCGGGCAAGCGCGGCCTGATCTCCATCTGCGCGGCCGGCGGCCAGGGCGTCGTCGCCATCCTCGAGTCCTGAAGGAGCACCCCGTGAGCGACTGGTACCGCGACTTCGCCAACTCCGGCCCGGGAACGGCCATCACCCGGCAGCTCGGGCTGCCCCGGCCCGCCGTCCTCCGCCGCCACGAGCCCGGCGCGCCACTGCTGCCCGGGCCGGCGCTGGTCGGGACGGCGGGGGAGGGCCGGCTGGCCAAGCACCTGACCGGGCTCCTCGAGGACGCCGGCGTGCCCGTGCTGCCGGGGGTGGGCGACGACGGCGGGCGGCTGGGCGCCGTCCTGCTCGACGCCACCGGCCTCACCGGGCCGGCCGACCTGGCCGCCGCGCACGCCGTCCTCGCCCCGGCGGTCAAGCGCCTGGGCCCGTCGGGCCGGGTGCTGGTGCTGGCCGACCCGCCGGCCGCCGCAACCGACCCGGCTGCCGCCGCCGCCCGGCAGGCGGTGGAGGGACTGGTCCGTTCCCTCGCCAAGGAGCTGCGCAACGGGGCGACGGCGAACCTGCTGTACGTGCCCGAGGGGGCCGAGGCCGGGGTCGACAGCCCGGTCCGCTTCTTCCTCTCCGGCCGGTCGGCCTACGTCGACGGCCAGGTGGTCACGCTGACGCCCGCCGCCGTGCCCGAGGGCCAGGACGAGCAGCGGCCGCTGGCCGGCCGGGTCGCCGTCGTCACCGGAGCCGCCCGCGGCATCGGCGCGGCGATCGCCCGGGTGGTCGCCCGCGACGGCGCGCACGTGGTCGCCGTCGACGTCCCCGCCGCCGGGCAGGCCCTCGCCGAGGTGGCCAACGAGGTCGGCGGGACCGCGCTCCAGCTCGACATCACCGCGCCGGACGCGGCGCAGCGGCTGATCGCGCACCTGCGTGAGCGGCACGGGGGTGTCGACGTCGTCGTCCACAACGCCGGCATCACCCGGGACAAGCTGCTGGTCAACATGGACGCCGACCGCTGGGACGCGGTGATGGCGGTCAACCTGCAGGCCCAGCTGGACCTCACCCGGGCCCTGCTGGACGCCGAGGGCGTGCTGCGGCCCGGCGCGCGGGTGGTGGCGGTGAGCTCCCAGTCCGGGATCGCCGGCAACCGCGGGCAGGCCAACTACGCGGCGTCCAAGGCCGGGGTGATCGGGATGGTCCGCGCGTGGGCGCCGGCGTTCGCCGAGCGCGGCGCGACGATCAACGCCGTCGCCCCCGGGTTCATCGTCACCGAGATGACCGCGCGGATGCCCTTCGGCACCAGGGAGATCGGGTCGCGGATCAACTCGCTGCAGCAGGGCGGCCTGCCGGTCGACGTCGCCGAGACCATCGCCTGGCTCGCGCAGCCGGCCAGTGCCGGCGTCAACGGCCAGGTCGTGCGGGTCTGCGGCCAGTCGATGCTGGGGGCGTGATGGCGACCGGACCGGAGCAGCCGCCCAGCCTGCCGGCGCTGTTCGCCCGGGCCGCGCTGACCGCGCGCGGCCGGGGCGGCGACCTGCCCGACACCCGGCTGGCGCGCCCCGGCGTGGCGGTGGACCCCGCTGCCGTCGCCGCCTACGCGCGGGTCTGCGCCTTCCCGCTGACCGACGCGCTACCGGCCACCTACCCACACGTGCTCACCTTCCCGCTGCAGGTCGCGCTCATGGCCGACCGCGCCTTCCCGCTGGCCCTGCCCGGCCTGGTGCACGTGCGGAACCGGATCGACGTGCTGCGCCCGATCGGGCCGGGGGAGACCCTCGACCTCCAGGTCTGGGCCGAGCGGTTCGCCCGGCACCGCAGCGGGGCGACGGTCGACCTGTGCGCGTCGGTCGCCGCGGGCGGCGCGGAGGTGTGGCGCGGCCGGTCGACGTACCTCTCGCGCGGGGCCAGCGCGCCGGACGGCGCCCCGGACGCCGACCTCGACGTGGCCGTGGGGGCTCTCCCCGAGGGGGCGATCCGCTGGCGGGTGCCCGACGACACCGGACGCCGCTACGCCAGGGTCTCCGGCGACGTGAACCCCATCCACCTGTCCGGGCTGACCGCGAAGGCCTTCGGCTTCAAGCGGGCGATCGTGCACGGCATGTGGGTCGAGGCGCGGGCGTTGGCGGCGCTGTCGGGCCGGCTGCCCGAGGCCCTGACCGTCGACGTGGCGTTCAAGAAGCCGCTGTTCCTGCCCTCGACGGTCAGCCTGGCCACCGCTCCGGTCGACGGCGGCTGGGACCTCGCGGTCCGCAACCCGACGTCCGGTGCCGACCACCTGCTGGGGACCGTCCGGCCGCTGTGAGTCCCCGGCCCTGATCAGGTGACCTGATCGTCGCGCGTCCTCCCTCACGGTGGGCGGTGGGGGAGGACGCGCTGCGGTGGGGGAGGACGCGCTGCGAGACGGCAGCGTCTCCGGTGTGCTGGGGGCGTGGACCGGACCGACCCGACCGAGCACCCCCGCCCGCTGCTGCGCCGTCCGTGGACGTCGCTGGAGGGGGAGTGGGAGTTCGCCGGCGACCCCGACCGCGCCGGCACCCCCGGCAGCGTCGCCTTCGACCGGCTCGTCCGGGTGCCCTACGCGCCCGAGACCCCGGCCAGCGGCGTCGCCTGGCAGGGGCCGCTGCGCCGCGCCTGGTACCGCCGGCCGCTGCCCGCGGCGGGCGGCGACCGCCGCACCGTGCTGCACCTCGGCGCGGTCGACCGGGTGTGCGACGTCTGGGTCGGCGGCACCCACGTGGCGCACCACGAGGGCGGCTACACGCCCTTCGCCGTCGACGTCACCGACGCCCTGGGGGAGGGCGCGGACCTCGTGGTCCGGGCCGACGACGACCCGGACGACCTCGAGGCGCCGCGCGGCAAGCAGGAGTGGCGGGACGAGCCGCACGACATCTGGTACCCCCGCACCACGGGCATCTGGCGCACCCCGTGGGTCGAGCACGTGTCGGCGCGGCACATCGCCGACGTCCAGTGGCGGGCCGACCCGCTGACCCTCCGCGTCGACGTCCGGGTGGAGCTCGCCGTCCCCGTGACCGGCGCCCGGCTGCACCTGCGGCTGCGGTCCGGCGACCGGCTGCTGGCCGACGACGCCGTCCGGGTCGACGGGGCCGTCGTCGAACGCACCGTGCAGGTGGGGGACGGCGGCTTCGACGACCGCTGGGGCCTGCTCTGGGAGCCCGGGAACGGCCGGCTGCTGGACGCCGAGCTCGCGCTCGTCGCCGACGACGGCGAGGTGCTCGACGAGGTGGAGAGCTACACGGCGCTGCGGTCGGTCGGCGTCGAGGACGGGCAGTTCCTGGTCAACGGCCGACCGACCCGGCTGCGGCTGGTCCTCGACCAGGGGTACTGGCCGCAGACCGGTGCCACGCCGCCGGACGTCGCCGCGCTCCGGCGCGACCTCGAGCTGACCCGGGCACTGGGCTTCACCGGCGCGCGCAAGCACCAGAAGACCGAGGACCCTCGCTACCTCGCGCTCGCCGACCGGATGGGGCTGCTGGTCTGGGCGGAGATGCCCTCGGCGCACCGCCCCGGGCCGACCGCCACCGCCCGCCTGCTGCGGGAGTGGCCGGACGTCGTCGCCGCGCACCGGGGCCACCCGAGTGTCGTCGCGTGGGTGCCGCTCAACGAGTCCTGGGGCGTGCAGGAGGCCGAGACCGATCGGCGGCAGCGGGCGCTGATCGAGGCGCTGGCCGCCGTCGCGGACGCGCAGGACGGCACGCGGCCGGTCTCGGCCAACGACGGCTGGGAGACCCTCGGCGGCGACGTGCTCGGCATCCACGACTACGGGCAGGACCCCGATGAGCTGGCCGCGCGGTACCGGACGCGGGTCGACCTCGAGCGGCTGGCGACCACCCGCCGTCCCGACGGGCACCTGGCCGACCTCGACCGCGCCGGGACCGGGGGCCGTGCCGTCGTCCTGTCGGAGTTCGGCGGGGTGGCCCTTCGTGACACCACCGACGACGGCCGCGGCTGGGGCTACGCCGAGGCCCGCTCGCCCGAGGACCTGCTGACCCGCTACCGGGAGCAGTGGGCCGCCGTCCACGCGAGCGAGGCGCTCGCCGGCGCCTGCTGGACCCAGCTCACCGACACCTACCAGGAGGTCAACGGGCTGCTGACCATGGACCGGGTGCCCAAGTGCGACCCCGAGGTCCTGCGCCGGGCGACCCTCGGTCAGGACTGACCCTCGCGCGACCGGGTCGTCGCGTGACGGAGCGGTAACGATCACGGAACCGACCTGCGAGGTCGGGCGGACGGGGCCAGGGTCGGGAGCAGGCCGTCGCTCCCGAGCCCGCCCGGAGGTCCCCGTGCGCAGCAACCGACTCCTGCCCCTGCTCGCCGCCGGCGCGCTCGTGCTCAGCGCCTGCGGCGGCGGCGAGAGCGTCGACACCGGCGGAGGTGGCGGGGGCGGCGGCGGCGACAACGTGCTCGTGGCCGCGGTGGCCGCCCAACCGGACCAGTTCGACCCGCACAAGACCACGGCGTACCCCAGCTTCCAGGTGCTGGAGAACGTCTACGACACCCTCGTGGTCCCCAACCCCGAGGACCTCACGATGGAGCCGAGCCTGGCGACGGAGTGGGAGACCAGCGAGGACGGCCTGACCTGGACGTTCACGCTCCGGGACGGCGTCACCTTCCACGACGGCAGCGAGTTCGACTCCGCCGACGTCGTCTACTCCTACCGGCGGATCATCGACGAGGAGCTCGCCAACGCCTACCGGTTCGCCAGCGTCACCGCCGTCGAGGCGCCCGACCCGCAGACCGTGGTGATCCGGCTCAGCCAGCCGACGCCGAACCTGCTCGAGCGGATCGGCTCCTTCAAGGGCATGTCGATCCTGCCCGAGGGAGCGGCCGACCAGGTCGACCTGGCCACCGAGGCGGTCGGGACCGGGCCGTTCCGGCTGGAGAGCTCCGACGCGAGCAGCACGGTGCTCACCGCCTACGAGGACCACTGGGGCGGGGCGCCCAGCATCGACGGCGTCGAGTTCCGCTACATCACCGAGCCGGCCGCCGCGCTCACCGCGCTGCAGAACGGCGAGGTCCAGTGGACCGACAACATCCCGCCGCAGCAGATCGAGTCCCTGGAGGGCGACGACTCCCTCGAGCTGCAGACGACGCCGAGCGTCGACTACTGGTACATGTCGATGAACTACGCCCGCCCGCCGTTCGACAACCGCGACGTCCGGCGCGCGATCTCCTTCGCCGTCGACCGCGCGGCGGTCGCCGAGGCGGCGTGGTTCGGCGCGGCCCAGCCCAACCAGACGGCCATCCCGCAGGACAGCTTCTTCTACTACGACTACGCCCCGTTCCAGCGCGACCCCGAGCAGGCGCGGCAGCTGCTGGCGCAGGCCGGCGTACAGACCCCGCTGACGATGGGCCTGATGGTCACCGACGAGTTCCCCGAGACGGTCACCGCGGCCCAGGTGATCGCCAGCCAACTCGAGGAGGTGGGCATCACCGTCGAGATCGAGACCCTGGACTTCGCCACCTGGCTCGACCGGCAGGGCCAGGGCGACTTCGACGCCTTCCTGCTGGGCTGGCTGGGCAACCTCGACCCGGCCGCCTACTACCAGGAGCAGCACGTCACCGGTGGGTCGAACAACTACCAGGGGTACAGCAACCCGCAGGTCGACCAGCTGCTGCAGCAGGGCGCCACCCTGGCCGACCAGGAAGCCCGCAAGCAGGCCTACGACCAGGCCGCGCAGCTCATCGTCGACGACGTCTCCTACCTGTACCTGTACAACCCCGACGTGGTGCAGGGCTGGGCGCCCGGCCTGGCGGGCTACCAGATCCGGGCGGACAAGGCGATCAACTTCGAGAACGTGGAGCTGCCCTGACCGGCTACCTGCTCCGCCGCACCGGTCAGTCGGTGGTGGTGCTGGCGGGGGTGAGCGTGATCGTGTTCGCCCTGGTCCACCTGGTCCCGGGCGACCCGGTCCGGCTCGCGCTGGGCACCCGGTTCGACCAGGAGACCTACGACGCGCTGCGGGCGCGCGCCGGCCTGGACCAGCCGCTGGTCGAGCAGTTCTTCGGCTGGTTCGGCCGGGCGCTCACCGGTGACCTGGGGGTGAGCTTCCGCAGCGGGGAGACGGTCACCTCGCTCATCGCCGAGCGGCTGCCGGCGACGCTCACCCTGGCGTTCGCCTCGATCCTGGTCGCGCTGGCGATCGCCGTCCCGCTGGGGACGCTCTCGGCGCTGCGGCCCCGGTCGGTCGTCGACCGGGTCGCCACGGTGCTCAGCCAGATCGGCATCTCGGTGCCGGAGTTCTGGATGGCGATCGTGCTCATCCTGGTCTTCGCCGGGACGCTGGGCTGGCTGCCCTCGGGCGGCTACGTCCCGCTGAGCGAGGACCCGCTCGGCTGGCTGGAGCGGCTGGTGATGCCGGCGGTGGTCACCGGCGTGGTGTCCGGCTCGGTGATCACCCGGTTCGTGCGCTCCAGCGTGCTGGAGGCGCTGGGTGCCGACCACGTCCGGACGGCGCAGGCCAAGGGGCTGCCCACCCGGCAGGTCTTCGGCTGGCACGTGCTGCGGAACGCGCTGCTCCCGCTGGTCACCATCACCGGCGTCCAGCTGGCCTACCTGCTCTCCGGCGTGGTCGTGGTGGAGATCGTCTTCGCCTGGCCGGGGCTGGGGCAGCTCGCCCTGCAGGCGGTCCAGGCCCGCGACTACCCGGTCCTCCAGGGGGCGATCCTGCTGTTCGCGGTGGTGTTCCTGGTGATCAACCTGGTGGTGGACCTGCTCTACACCGCCATCGACCCGCGGATCCGCCGATGACACACACCCGAGGCCTGCTGTCGATGACACCCAGCCGGGTCCTGCCCACCACACCCAGCCGGGTCCTGCTGCCCACCCCACACAGCCGGGTCCTGCTGCCCACTCCACCCAGCCGGGTCCTGCTGCCATGACCGGCGCATCCCTGCCCGAGCCCGCCGTCTCCCCGACCGCCACCGACGCCGGCGTCCCCTCGCTCCAGCGCCCCGCCCGGCCGCGGTGGCGGGAGACCCTGGGACTGCTGGCCCGCAACCCCACGGCTGCCATCGCGGCCACCGTGCTGCTGCTGATCATCCTGATGGCGGTCTTCGACGAGACCGTGGCGCCCAGCGCGGCCAACGAGATCGACGTCGAGAACCGGCTCCAGCCGCCCAGCATCGACCACCCGTTCGGCACCGACGACCTGGGCCGGGACATCCTCAGCCGCGTCGTCCTCGGCGCGGCGGTCTCGCTGCGGGTGGGGTTCCTGGCGGTCGCGTTCGCGCTGGTCGTCGGCAGCCTCATCGGGCTGCTGGCCGGTTTCTACGGCCGCTGGGTGGACGACGTCCTCATGCGGTCCATGGACATCCTGTTCGCCTTCCCGGCGGTGCTCCTGGCGATCGCGGTGCTCGCCGTCCGTGGCCCGGGGGCCGGCAACACGGCCCTGGCCATCGGGGTCGTCTACATCCCGGTGTTCGCCCGGGTCACCCGCGCCAGCGTGCTCGGCGTCCGCGAGGAGGTGTACGTGCGGGCTTCCCGGTCGGTGGGCGCCTCGGACTTCCGGCTGCTCACCCGGCACGTGCTGCCCAACGCGGCGCCGCCGATCATCGTGCAGACCTCGATCAGCCTGGCGTTCGCCGTCCTCGCCGAGGCGGCGCTGTCCTTCCTCGGGCTGGGCACCCAGCCACCCAACCCGTCCTGGGGGCTGATGCTCGCCGAGGGCCGCGGGTTCATCGACATCGCGTGGTGGCTGGCGTTCTTCCCGGGCATGGCCATCTTCGTGACGGTGCTCTGCTTCAACCTGCTGGGCGACGGGCTGCGCGACGTGCTCGACCCGCGGCAGCGGACGCTCATGGCGGGGGGCGGGCGGTGAGCGACTCCGTCGTCCGGCCGGCTCCGCCGGGCGGGAGCCAACCAGTGGAGTCGATGACGGCTCCGGTGCTGGAGGTCGACGACCTCCGGGTGGACCTGCGGACGCCGCGCGGCACGGCGCACGTCGTCAACGGGCTCAGCTACAGCGTCGGGCAGGGCGAGACCGTGGCCGTGGTGGGCGAGTCGGGCAGCGGCAAGAGCGTCTCGGTCCTGGCGCTGCTCGGGCTGCTGCCGCCGCGGGTCGCCACGGTCACCGGGCAGGCGCTGCTGCACGGGGAGGACCTGCTCACCATGCGCCCCGAGCGGCTGCGCGAGGTGCGCGGACCGGGCGTGGGGATGGTCTTCCAGGACCCGATGACCTCGCTCAACCCCGTTCTCACCGTGGGCCGGCAGCTGGTCGAGGGCATCCGGGCACACGACGACGTCTCCAAGGCGGCGGCCCGCGAGCGGGCGGCCGAGCTGCTCGCCGAGGTCGGCCTGCCCGACCCGCGGCGGGCGCTGGACCGCTATCCGCACGAGCTCTCCGGCGGCATGCGGCAGCGGGTGATGATTGCCATCGCCCTGAGCAACTCGCCGGCGCTGCTCATCGCCGACGAGGCCACCACCGCCCTCGACGTCACCGTGCAGGCGCAGATCCTCGACCTGGTCGAGGAGCTGCAGGCCGAGCACGGCACCGGCGTCGTCTGGATCACCCACGACCTGGGCGTCGTCGCGGGGATCGCCGACCGGGTGCTGGTCATGTACGGCGGCCGTTGCGTGGAGGACGGCACGGTGGACGACGTCCTCGAGCGCCCCGCCCACCCCTACACGCGTGGGCTGCTCGGCGCGCTGCCCGACCTGAGCGCGGCGGACGGCGGCGAGCTGGCCACCGTGCCGGGTGTGCCGCCCGCGCCGACCGACCTCCCGCCGGGCTGCGTCTTCTGGCCGCGCTGTCCGGTGCGGGCGGACCCCCGCTGCGCGACCGAGCAGCCCCCGCTGGCAGTCGTCGGCCCGTCGGCGGGGCTCCTGCCGCACCGGGCCGCGACGTGGTGTTCGGAGGGCCGATGAGCTCTGACGACGTCCTGGTCTCCGCGCGCGGGCTGGAGGTGCACTTCCCGGTCCGCTCCGGTGGCGCGCTGCGGCGGACCACCGGGGTGCTGCGCGCGGTCGACGGCGTGGACCTCGACGTGTACCGCGGCGAGACACTGGGGCTGGTGGGGGAGTCCGGCTGCGGGAAGTCCACCCTGGGCAACGCGCTGCTCCGGCTGGTGCCCTCCACCGGCGGGTGGGTCACCTTCGACGGCATCGACGTCACCGCGCTGGGCAAGCGCGGCCTGCGCGACCTGCGCCGGCGGGCCGGGATGGTGTTCCAGGACCCGTTCGCCTCGCTGGACCCCCGCCGGACGGTGGCGCAGACGGTGTCCGAGCCGCTGGAGGTGCACGGCCTGCACGGCGGCCGGCGGGAGCGGGCCCAGCGGGTCGCCGAGCTGCTGGAGCTGGTGGGCCTGGACCCCGCCGTCGCCGGCCGCTATCCGCACGAGTTCTCCGGCGGCCAGCGGCAGCGCGTCGGCATCGCCCGCGCGCTGGCCGGGGAACCGGACTTCCTGGTCTGCGACGAGGCGATCGCCTCCCTCGACGTCAGCGTGCAGGCGCAGGTGCTCAACCTGCTGCGCCGGCTGCAGCGGCAACTCGGGCTGACCCTGCTGTTCATCTCGCACGACCTGTCCGCCGTCCGGCACGTCTCCGACCGGATCGCGGTCATGTACCTGGGCCGGATCGTCGAGGTCGGGCCGGCGTCGGCCGTCGGTTCGGACCCGCAGATGCCCTACACGCAGGCGCTGCTGTCCGCCGTCCCGGTGCCGCACCCGGAGCTGGAGCGCTCCCGTCGGCGGATCGTGCTCACGGGCGACGTCCCCTCGCCGGCGGACGTGCCCAGCGGTTGCCGGTTCCGCACCCGCTGCCCGTACGCGTTCGAGCCGTGCCCGGACGTCGACCCCGCGCTGCAGCCGGCCGGTGCGGCCGGGCAGCTGGCGGCCTGCCACCTGCACGGGGTGGTCGGGACGCCGGTCGAGCGCGAGGAGGTCCCGGCCTCGGCCGAGTGAGGCCTGGCTCGAGTCGCGGCGTCCCTGCCCGCGCCCCGCCGTTCCTCCTGTCGATCACGGGGCTGGAGCACGTGGACACGCCGGTGGACGACGTGACGCGCGGCAGCAACCCCATGATCATCGGGGAGGGGGACCCGGCGTTCGGCGCGTGCCCGCGGGTGGGCAGCGGGGCGGTGTGCCAGGCTGGCGCGGTGGCAGTCGCGGAGCAGCGGAGTGGCGGGCGGACCGAGGCCGTCCGGACCTACAAGGGGCACGGGGTCCACGCGGCGCCGGGTGTGCACGAGTACGCCGTCGAGCTGGTGCGGCAGGCGCTGCCGCAGGGCGGCCGGATCCTCGAGGTCGGCTCCGGGTGCGGCGCGCTGGCGCTGCGGCTGCGCGACGCGGGCTTCGACGTCGTCCCGACCGACCTGGACCCACCGCACGACTGGATCGCCCGGCTCGACCTGGACGCCCCCGAGTGGACCGACGAGACCCGCGGCCCGTTCGACCTGGTGCTGTGCGTCGAGACCCTGGAGCACGTGGAGAACCCGCGCCAGGTGCTGCGGCAGATCCGGTCCCTGCTCCGGCCGGGTGACCGGCTGCTGGTCAGCACGCCGAACATCACCCACCCGCACTCGCGGCTGAAGAACTTCCTGGTCGGCTCGCCCTACATCTTCGGGCCGGAGTTCTACCACTCACCCGGGCACATCACGATCCTCCCGGACTGGATGCTCACCGAGCACGTCCGTCTCGCCGGGTTCGACCGGATCGAGGTCTCCACCGCCGGCGACACCTTCTACAGCGGGCTGACGCGACTGGCCTACCGGGTCGAGATGGCGGTGCTCCGGCTGTTCCGCCTGCGGGCGCGGGCCGCCCGCGGTGACGGGATCTGCACGTTCGTCACCGCCGTGGCCGTCTGAGCGCCCTGGTCACGCGGCGGCGGGGACGGCGGCCGCGGCACTCCGGGCCGGTACGACCGGCCGCCTGCGCAGCGCCCACTCGACCACGGCCAGGTTGATGACCCAGCCCGCCAGCATCAACAGCACCCGAGGGGTCCCGCTCGGCTGGCCGACGAGCAGCGTCCACGGCAGGTGGGTCAGGACCTGGGTGCCCGCGCCCAACCCGATCGCGTAGCCGCGGGCCATCCAGGCGCGGTGGGCGGCGACGTCCCGACGGCGGATGGCGGTCACGCCGAGGACCAGGCAGGCGGCCATGGCCGTGCCGAACACGAGGCGCATCGGGGTCAGCAGCACGTCGTCGGCGGGTGGGCGGGCGTAGGACAGCGCCATCCACACCCCGGACAGCGCCGCGGCCAGGCCGCACGGGACGAGCACCCGCCCGGCGACGCGGTGCCAGCGCGGCCTGCGGCGACGGAGGCCGGGGAGGAACTGCAGCGCACCCAGGAGGCAGTAGGCGCTCGCGCCCACGACGTGCACCACCAGGGGGACCGGCGAGGCGAGGAACCGGGCGTTGTCGGCTGTCACCTGCGCTCCGGTGCCGATCTCCGCGACCCGGGCCGCACCGGCGAGCACCGGGACGGCGCTGAGCAGGACCAGGCCGGTGAGGACCAGCCACTGCCGCGTGCTGGAGGACATCGCACTCCGTCCCTTCGGATCGACGAGGTGTACGGCGTACACCTGAGGACTCGAACGGTAGGTGTACGGTGTACACCCGTCAAGACCCAGGAGGACGCCGATGCCGAGGGACGCCGAGGCTCGCCGCCGGGAGCCCCTCACCCGGGACCGCGTGCTGCACGCCGCGGTCGCCCTGGCCGACGAGGCCGGCATCGCCGCGGTGAGCATGCGCCGGCTCGCCCAGCAGCTGGGCGTCGTGCCGATGGCGCTCTACAAGCACGTCGCCGACAAGGAGGCGCTGCTCGACGGCATGGTCGACGTCGTCATCGGCGAGTTCGAGGCCCCGGCACCCGGAGCGGACTGGAGGGACGCCGTCCGGCAGCGGCTGCTCTCGGCGCGCCGCGCGGTGCTCCGGCACCCCTGGGCCCGCCAGGCGATCGAGTCACGGACCCGCCGGACCCCCGTCGTCCTCGGGTACATGGACGCCGTGACCGGCACGTTCCTCGCCGGCGGGCTGTCGGCGGACCTGACCCACCACGTGATGCACGCCCTCGGCAACCGCATCTGGGGGTTCAGCCCCGAGCTGTTCGAGGAACCCCGCGCCGAGGACGCACCGGGCCCCGGTCCGGAGGAGCAGGCGGCGATGGCCGGCGAGTTCGCGCGGCGGTACCCGCACGTCCTGGCGATCGCCACGGCCGCGACCGGGGGCGACCTGTCCGCCGTCGGCGGGGGCTGCGACGAGCAGTTCGAGTTCGAGTTCGCCCTCGACCTGCTGCTCGACGGCGCCGAGCGGCTCCACCGGGGCGGCTGGCGCTCCGGGGGCACGGCCCGGGCGACGGCGGGATAGCCTCGACCCGCCAGGAGGGCTCGCCTAGTGGCCGATGGCGGCGGTCTTGAAAACCGCTATGGGGTGACACCCATCGTGGGTTCGAATCCCACGCCCTCCGCTCCTGCTCCGGCGGGCTAGCGTCGTGCCGTGGCCACAGCTCCCTTCCGTCCGCCCTGGTTCGGCAACCGGGGCGTGCAGGTGCTCGCCGCCGGAGCGCTCGTCTACAGCCTCGTGCAGCTGGTGGTGCAGGCCGTGGACGGCGAGTGGGGCGGGGCCTTCCTGAGCTTCGCCTGGAGCGTCCTGTTCGGCTACGTGCTGGTGGAGTCGCTGCGCTTCCGCCGGCAGCAGGACGCGGCGCGGGACGAGCCGGCCGGACCCGGCGACTGACCTGGCCGCTCAGGAGCCCAGGTTCGTCAGCTCGTTCACGCACAGGACGACGAACAGCACCGCGGCCCCGCTCAGCAGCACGTTGGACAGCCAGCCGTTGCGCCACCGCTCCGGCGCCCGCCGGCTGTTGAGCAGCCACAGCAGGGTCCCGGCCAGGAACGGCATGAAGAACGCGCCCAGCGCGCCGTAGGCGACGACGAGGGCGAAGGGCTGGCCGAGGAAGAGCAGCAGCATCGGCGGGAAGGTCAGCCACAGCAGGTACCCGCGGTAGGGCCAGCTGCGCTCGGCCGGACCCTCCGCCAGCTGCCCCGACGCGCGCTTCGACGTCCGCACGAAGTCGGTGAACAGCAGGCTGACCCCCTGCCAGACGCCGAGCAGCGAGGAGAACGAGGTCGCGAAGAAGCCGACCAGGAACAGCGTGCCGACCACGTCGCCGAACCGGTCCCGGAGGATCTCGTCGAGGTCGAGCAGGCCGCGGTCGCCCTCGGTCAGGGCGATGCCGGTGGCGTACAGCAGCTCCGCGCCGACGATGAGCATGGCCACCACGAAGACACCGGTCGTGATGTAGGCGACCCGGTTGTCCAGCCGCATGACCTTCATCCACGACGCGTCCCGCCAGCCCTTGGCGTTGACCCAGTAGCCGTACGCGGCCATCGTGATCGTCCCGCCGACGCCGCCCACCAGGCCCAGCGTGTAGACGGCCGACCCCTCCGGCAGCCGCGGCACCAGGCCCGACAGCGTGGCACCCAGGTCCGGCACGACCAGCACCGCGAGCCCGACGACGATCACGAACATGACCCCGATGAGCACGGTCATGACCCGCTCGAAGACGCGGTAGTTGCCGAACCAGACGAACGCCAGCCCGACCAGGCCGCAGAGGATCCCCCACGCGGGGATGCTCAGCGCCGGGAACAGCGCCGCCAGCGGCAGGGCGGACGACGTCATCGCGGTGGCGCCGTAGACGAACCCCCACACCACCACGTAGACGAGGAAGTAGACCGAGGTCCAGCCGCCCAGCGAGCGCCACCCGGCGAAGATCGTCGACCCGGTGGCCAGGTGCCAGCGCCCGGTCGCCTCCGCCAGCGCGATCTTCACGACGACGCCGAGCACGACCGCCCACATCAGCGCGTAACCGAACCGCGAGCCCGCGATGAGCGTGGCGACGAGGTCCCCGGCGCCCACGCCGGTGGCCGCGACGACGATGCCGGGGCCGACGATGCTCCATCGTCGGGTGCGCTGCTGCTGCGCCTCGGGGGAGGCGGTCACGTCCTGGCTGAGGTGCTCGTTGTCCGGCACGGCAGTGCCCTCCGCGGTGTCGACGACCGCCCCTCAGTGCAGCGGAGGGCGGGCCGGGCGGCAACCGCAGGTCAGGCCCGGATGAGCAGCTCACCCCCGTCGGCGGCGAACTGGCGGCGCATCTCGCGCAGGATGTCGAGGCCGTCGGCGTCCGCGGCGCGCACCTCGCGCAGGTCGAGCACCACGCGGACGTGCCCGCTGTCGCGCAGCCCGTCGGCGGTGCCGCGCAGCAGGTCGGCGCCCAGCGAGGTCAGCGTCCCGCTGGCCCGGATCAGCCCCGCCTGCCGGTCGACCACCTCGGTGAGGGCGGGCGCGTTCACGCGGCCGCTGCCGGCTCGACCGCGATCACGTGCCACAGGCCCGTGCGGCGCAGCAGGTCCTGGGTCCGCCGGTTGGCCCCGCGCAGCACCACCGCGCCGCCGCGGGCCCGGCAGGTGCGGTGGGCCCAGAGGAAGCTCGCGACCGCGGGGCTGGACAGTTGCGTCACGGCGGAGAGGTCGACCACCACACGCCGGGCGCCGGCCAGGAGGGCGTCGCGCAGCAGCCAGCGGACGTCGGCCAGGCCGTCGGCGAGCAGGGCGTCGTCGAGGTGGATCGTCACCACGTCGGTCCCCGTCCCGGACTCCGGCAGGGGGAGCGCCCTCGCGGGGGCCACAGGTCCCGGGGCCATGGGCATCGCCGTCCTCCTCCGTGCAGTGGGTCCGATCGTGCGGGCGCTCGCTGACAGAGTCGTGGGAGGAGTTTGCGATCCCGCCGGGAGTTGGTTTGCGATCCGGTGACGACCGGCCGAACCCCTGGTGGGCGATGGCAGCATGGCCCGAGTGGCACCGCGTCTCCTGGTCGTCGAGGACGACGACCCGATCCGGACTGCCCTGCGCTGGGCACTGGAGGACGAGGGGTACGACGTCGCGGAGGCCGCGAGTGGCGAGGAGGCGGTCGCCGTCGTCGCCACCGCCGCGCCGGACCTGATGGTCGTCGACCTGATGCTGGGCCCGATGGACGGCTTCGAGGTCATCCGCGAGGTCCGCCGCGACCACGACCTGCCGATCATCGTCGTGAGCGCCCGCGCCGACACCCACGACATCGTGGCGGCGCTGGAGGCCGGCGCCGACGACTACGTGACCAAGCCGTTCCAGGTCAAGGAGATCACCGCGCGGCTGCGGGCGCTGCGCCGGCGGGCGGGGACGGGTGCGGGCAGCGTCCCGGACGCCGGCCGGCCGGCCGAGGTGGTCCTCGACCGGCACCCGGAGGCGCCGCTGGTGCTGCGCGAGATGCGGGGGACCGTCCACCGCGGGGACCAGCAGCTGCCGCTCACCTTGACCGAGTTCCGGCTGCTGTGCGAGCTGGCCGCCGCGCCCGGGCGGGTCTTCAGCCGGCAGGCGTTGCTCGAACGGGTGTGGGCGCACGGGTTCTTCGGCGACGAGCGGATCGTCGACGTCCACATCCGTCGGCTGCGCACCAAGGTGGAGCTCGACCCCGGCGCGCCGCGGATCGTGGTGACCGTGCGCGGGCTGGGCTACCGGTTGGACCCCCAGTGAGCGGACAGGGGCGCCAGCATCGCAGCGGGCGCCGGCGAGCACAGAGCGGCGCGCTCCGCGGGAGCGAACCGAGGGCCCGGAGCGGACAGGGGCGCCAGCATCGCAGCGGGCGCCGGCGAGCACAGAGCGGAGCGCCCCGCGGGAGCGAACCGAGGGCACGGTGAGGCGGGCCCTCGGAGGGCGGGGGCTGCGGGCGCGGATCGTGCTGGGCTTCGCCGCAGGCACGCTCCTGGTCTCGGCGGTCCTGGTGACGACGACCTTCCTGCTGGCCCGCGGCTACCTGCTCGACCAGCGGGAGGCGTCGCTGACCCGGCAGGCGCTGTCCGACGCCAACGTGCTCAGCAGCCGGCTGGCGACCGCGGGCACCGAGGTCGGCGACGCGGTGGGCGAGCTGGTGCCCTCAGGCGGGGCCGACGTCGTCGTTCGCAGCGGGGACTCGTGGTTCTCCTCGAGCCTGGACGTCGGTGCGCGGGACGTCCCAGCGGAGCTGCGGGCCGTGGTCGAGGCGGGCTCGGCCAGCACCGTCCGCGTCGAGACCGCCTCCGGCCCGGCCCTGCTGGTGGGGATCCCGGTCGCCGCCGACGTCGAGTTCTACGAGCTGTCCCCGCTCACCGAGCTGCAGCAGGTGCTGCGGACCCTGGGCACGGTCCTGGGCGCCGGGGCCCTCGCCGCCACCGCCGCGGGGGCGGCCTTCGGCTGGTGGGCCAGTCGGCGCGCGGTCGCGCCGCTGGAGCAGGTGGCCGCGGCCGCGACGCGCATCGCCGGCGGCGAGCTGACCACCCGGCTGCCCCCGACCGAGGACCCCGACCTGCTGGCCATCGTGGCCAGCTTCAACAGCATGGTCGACGCGCTGGCCGCACGGATCGAGCGGGACGCCCGGTTCGTCGCCGACGTCAGCCACGAGCTGCGCAGCCCGCTGACCGGCGTCGTCACGGCCGTGGAGGTGCTGGCCGCCCGCCGGTCGGAGCTCTCCCCGCGCGGGGACCAGGCGCTGGCGCTGGTCGAGGGCGAGCTGGCCCGGTTCCGGCAGATGCTCGACGACCTGCTGGAGCTCGCCCGCCTCGACGGCGCCCCACCCTGCGACCGGGAGACGACGGTGTCCATGACCGCGCTGGTCCGCGAGGTGCTCGCCGCAGGACGGCGGGAGCCGGGCCTGCTGCACGCCGACCCCGACGAGGAGACGACCGTGGTCGGTGACAAGACCGGGCTGGAGCGGGCCGTGCGCAACCTGCTGGACAACGCCGACCGGCACGCCGGCGGCCCGTGCGCCGTCCGCGTGCGGCGGTGCGACGGGACCGTCGTGGTGAGCGTGGACGACGCCGGGCCGGGGGTGCCCCCGGAGGAACGCGAGCGGGTGTTCGAGCGGTTCGCCCGGGGCCCGCGGGCCGCCCGCCGGTCCCTGCCCGGCGCCGGACTCGGGCTGGCCATCGTCGCCGAGACCGCCGCCCGGCACGGGGGTGCCGCCTGGTGCAGCACTGCACCCGAGGGCGGCGCGCGGTTCAGCCTGTCGGTCCCTGCGGGGTCCCGGTGAGCGGCCGGCGCGGGTTCGTCGTCGCCGCGCTGGTCGCCGTCCTGGCCGGGTGCGGCGTCCCGACCGGCGGGCCGGTGGAGACGATCCCGGAGTCCGACGTCCCCCGCGGACTGGCCTCACCGAGCGCCACCGCACCGGCGCCGGCCGAGCCCGAGCCGATGGCCGAGCCCTCGCGCGTCTACCTCGTGGCCCGTGACGACAGCCTCGTCCCGCGGCCCCGGGAGGTGACCGGCCCGGAGATGCGCGACCGGCTCGACGCCCTGCTGAGGACGCTCGCCGCGGGGCCGACCGCCGACGAGCGGGAGCTGCAGCTGTCCACCGCGCTGCCCCCGGACGTCGAGCTGGCGGTCACCGACGTCGCCGCGGGGACGGTGACCATCGACCTCTCCGGGCCGGCGGAGGCACCCACCGGCCTGGACAGCCGCCGGGCCGTCGGTCAGGTGGTCCTCTCCGCCACGAGCGTGCCCGGGGTGGACGAGGTCGTCCTCACCGTCGACGGCGAGCGCGTCGAGGCGCCGCTGCCGTCCGGGGAGCTCTCCCCGGACCCCCTCTCGGCCGAGGACTACGCCGCGCTCCTCCCCGCCCCGCCCACCCCGGTGCCGGCGCCACCGTCCTGACCGGGCCCCGCCCGGTGTCATCCCCCCGAGGAGGGAGGCGTCCCTCCAGCACCGCCGTCAGGACGTCGATGGGGAGGCTGTGGAGATCCCCGCCTCCCTGAGGGCCCGGCAGCCGCGCTCGGCTGCGCGGTCGGGCGCCGTCGTCATGGTGGTCTCCGGGCTGGTCCTGGCCGTGACGACCACCGTCGGGCCCAACGGCGCCAGCCTCGTCGCCCGCAGCGCCGTCTGGGCCAGCGTCGCCCTGCTGCTCGGCGCCGCGCTCGGCTGCCTGCTGGTGCGCCCCCACCGCCTGGACCGGTCCGGCGCCTTCCCGCTGATCGGGATCAGCGGCGTCCTGCTCGTGTGCGGGCTCAACACGCTCACCGACGACCCCTCCGCCGCGGCGCAGGCCTTCCTCGCCTTCCCGGTGCTGTGGAGCGCCGCGCACCTGCGACGCTGGGCCGTCGTCCTGGTGACCGGCGCAGCGGTCGTCCTCGACGGCGCCACGCTGCTCCACCTGCTGCCGGTCGAGGCGGCGCTCACCGACCTGGTCTTCTTCGGCGCCGTGCTGGTCGTGGTGGCCGCGATGCTGGTCCGCGCCGGCGAGACGAACGACGCGCTGGTGCGCGCCCTCCAGCGCCAGGCCACCGTGGACGGGCTGACCGGCCTGGTCACCCGCCGGGTGCTGGACGAGGCGCTGACCGAGGCGCTGCAGGGTGCGGGGGCCGGTGCCGGGACGGCGCTGGTGCTGGTCGACGTGGACTCCTTCAAGCAGATCAACGACGCGCACGGCCACCCGGTCGGGGACGACGCGCTGGTGCACCTGGCCGGGGTCATCCGGCGGCAGGTCCGTGCCGGGGACGCCGTGGTCGGCCGGCTGGGCGGCGACGAGCTCGCGGTCCTGCTGCCCGGCTGCGCCCCGGAGACGGCGGCGCGGCGGGCGGGGGAGCTGCTCGAGGCGGTGCGGGCGACGCCCCTGACCCTGCCGGACGGCACGCTGCTGGCCCTGTCGGTCAGCGTGGGGGTGGCGCACGCGCCCCGGCACGCGACCCGGGTGCGGGAGCTGTACGCGGCGGCCGACGCCGCGCTGTACCGGGCCAAGCGGGGCGGCCGCGGCCGCGTCGAGGTGGCGCCGGGCCCCGCCTGACCGCGCCGGCCCCGCCTGACCGCGCAGACCTGACCGCGCCCGACCGACCTGACCGCGCCCGACCGACCTGACCGCGCCCGACCGACCTGACCGCGCTCAGCCCCGCCGGACCAGCCGCCGGGTCGTCGCGGTCAGCGTGCGCCCGGTGAGCCGCCCGTCGGCCAGGCCCAGGGCCACCACGTCGTCGAAGACCCGTTGGTCGGCGCCGGCCGCCCGGAACGCGGCGTCCATCACCGCGGGCCACCGGCTCAGCGCGGACGCCAGCGACGACGAGCGCAGGTGCCCGGCCAGTCGGCGGTCCAGCATCGCCCGGTACCGCTCCCCGGCCCGCGGCCCGGCCCCGGCCGCCACCCCGGCCAGCGCACCGGACAGGACGGCGTAGAAGATCCCCTCCCCGGTCAGCGGGTTCACCAGGCCGGCCGCGTCGCCGGCGAGCAGCACCCGCCCGTCGGGGAGCCGCGGCCGGCCGGTCGACAGCGGCAGCCGGTGCGCGCGCAGCGACGCCGGCGCCACCTCCGGCAGCAGCCGGTGCAGCCCGTCGACCAGCGCGGCGCGCGTGGCCCCACCGGAGACCAGCTCCCCGTACCCGACGTTGGCGCGGCCGTCGCCGAGCGGGAACGACCACGCGTAGGCCGGCCACCGCTGCTCGGTGGTGACCAGCAGCTGGGTGCCGACCTGGCCGGGCAGCTCGGGGGCATAGCCCCGGATCGCCACCGCGAGCCGGTCGGGGCGGTGCGTGGGCAGCCCCAGCGCCCGGCGGACGACGGACTCCGCGCCGTCCGCCCCCACCACGACCGATGCGCGGATCGTCCCGTCGACGGTCACGCCGTCGGGGTCGGACCGCAGGCTCCGCACGACGTGCCGCCGGAACCGCGCTCCGCGGTCGAGGGCCACCCCCAGGAGCCGGTCGTCGAGCACGGCCCGCGGGACCACGTGCGACGGGCGTGCCGTGGCCCGGTCGACCGTCGCCCCGCCCGGCGAGCGCAGCGCGAGCCGCGGCACGGGCGGGGAGCCGGCCACCAGCCGCGCGGGGTCGACGCCGAGGTGGGCGAGCACGTCGAGCGCCTCGGGGGCGATGCCGTCACCGCAGACCTTGTCGCGCGGGAACTCCGCGCGGTCGACGACCAGCACCGACGCACCGGTGCGCAGCGCCGCCAGCGCGGCCGCCGCCCCGGCCGGGCCACCGCCGACCACGACGACGTCCCAGCGCTCCACGAGGGCCGACGCTAGGCGGTCGGCGCGCCGAGGGCCCGGCGAGGCGGGGCGGCCGCGAGCGTGCGGGGTCCGTCGCGCCGGAGCGGCCGGGTCACGGCGGTGTCGGCGTCCACTTGCGTGCCGGGTGCTCGTAGCGCGTGACGAAGTCCAGCAGCCCGTCGGCATCGGTGACCACGCCCAGCGCGTCCAGCCGGCGGGCGTCGAGGTAGCCGTCGTCGACCATGCGGCGCAGCTGGGTCAGCAGCGGCTGCCAGAAACCGTCGACGTCGACCAGCAGCGTGGGCTTGGCGTGCAGGCCGAGCATGCCCCAGGTCCAGGCCTCGAACAGCTCCTCCAGCGTGCCGGCCGCGCCGGGGAGCGCGACGAAGGCGTCGGCGAGCTCGGCCATCCGCGCCTTGCGCTCGTGCATCGAGCCGACGACCTCCAGCTGGGGCAGGCCGGGGTGGGCGACCTCGTCGTCGGCCAGGTGCTGCGGGATGACGCCGACCACCTCGCCGCCGGCGGCCAGCGCGGCGTCGGCGACGACGCCCATCAGGCCGACGCGGCCGCCGCCGTAGACGATGCCGACCCCGGCCCGGGCCAGGTCAGTGGCCAGGTCGGCGGCGGCCTGCCGGTGGGACGGTGGACCGCTCAGGGACCCGGTGAAGACGGCGACGCGCACGTCCCGAGCCTGACACGACGGTGGGAGCGGAGTCGCAGGGGTGCGGGATCCGAGCCGTCGTACTCCGCTCGGGGTTCACTGGAGGCGTGTTCTCCTCCACCGACGGCTGGGTGACGTGCTTGTTCGGCCACCGGCACTGGGGACTGCTCGGTGCAGCCGGGCTGCTCGTGCACCGCTCCGGCGCCGACGGCACCGAGCTGCTGCTGCAGCACCGGGCCACGTGGTCCCACCACGGCGGCACCTGGGGCACCCCCGGAGGCGCGCTGCACGCGGGGGAGACCGCCGAGCACGGCGCGCTGCGCGAGGTGCGCGAGGAGCTGGGCCTGCTCCCCGACGACCTCCGGCTCGGCGCCTCCTCGGTCGACGACCACGGCGGCTGGTCCTACACCACCGTGCTGGCCCGCCCGCTGCGCCGCATCGAGCCCGGCGACCTGCGGTTGGACGGTGAGAGCGACGGCGTCGCCTGGATCCCGCTGGCCGACCTCGCCTCGGTGCCCCTGCACCCGGGCTTCGAGGCCTCCCTGACCCGGTTGCACGACCTGCTCTCCCCGCCGCCGGGATAGGGAGCGACACCCACCTCCTGCGCGCTCGGACGCGGGTGCAGCTCCCTACGCCGCCGGTGTCACGGTGACCGTGAGCGCGCGGTGGTCGCCGACCGGCAGCACCCGCGTGCCGCCGTCCCGGGCCCGCAGGCCGTCGCCGAGCGCCAGCACGTGGTCCAGCTGCACCCGGGGGTCGGCGGCGGGGAAGCTCGGCGCCCGCACCAGCGAGGTGGCCCGGAGCAGCCGCGCGGGCACCGTGCCCGGGAGGTTGAGGTCGCCGGCCAGCACCACCGGGCCGGGGATCCCGGCCAGCCACCGGCGCAGCCGCCGCAGCTGACGGACGGCCGTGTGCGGGGCGAACGAGAGGTGGGTGGTGACGACGGTGAGGTGGGCCAGCCGGGCGGCCAGGGCGATCCGCGGCTCGTCGGGGACCCACCACCAGCGCCGGCCGCCCGTGCGCGGGTCGGGGCCCTGCACGGGCAGCCGGGCGCGGCCGGTGCCCAGCCCGAGGACCGACCAGTCGAGGACGGGCAGCCGGCTGATCAGCGCGACCCCGTAGACCGGCCCTGCGGCCGCCGGGTGCGGCCCGCGCACCGCCGGTTCGGCGGGGGTCCAGCTGCGGAACGGGTCGGGCGTGCCGGTCAGGGTGACCGCGCCCCGCCAGTGCGCGGCGTCGAGCCCCTCGGCCAGGACGGCGGCCTGGTCGGTGCGGTGCGAGCGCGGCTGCCCGGCGTCCACCTCCTGGACGGCGAGCACGTCGACGTCGAGCCCCTCCACCGCTGTGCGCAGCTCGCCGGGGGTCAGGAGGGTCCCCGTCGCGCTGCGTCCCGAGGCGATGTTGGCGGTGCCGATCCGCACGGGCGGCGGCTCGGTCACGACCCGACGCTACCCGGCGGTCCGCGCTCGACGTGCCGCTGCGTGCCGCTCCGCCTACCGTGAGCGCGATCGTGTCGATCCACGGAGGAGCCGGCCCTGTCCAGCAGTCCGCGTCACCTGGCCGCCGCAGGAGCGCGCCTCGGCCGTTCCGGCGCCCAGCACCTCCGCCGCCGAGCCGGCACCCGGGGCTCCCTGGTCCTGCTCTTCCTCGCCGGGTTCCTCTGCGGCACGGCCCTGGTCCTCATCGCGGTGTCGCCGACCCCGGCCCGCTCTCCGGGGAGCGTCAGCGGGAGCGTCGTCGAGGAGCAGCCGACCGGCGGGGTGCAGCAGGGCATCGGGACGGCGGCCCGCGTGTCGGCGTCCCCCGCGGGTGCGACGACGGCCGAGGACCCGGCCGGTCGGCAGCGGCCGGCGGGTCCGGGCGGCACGGCCGACGTCCCGGCGGTCCCGGGTGTGCCGGCGGCCACCGGCTCCCCGGACGAGTCCGGCGCTCCCGCGGGGTCCTCGACCCCGGGCGGGGACGGGCCGGTGTCGGCCGGCGCACCGGCGTCGCAGGGTCAGGCCGCGGGTGGGTCGGCGGCCGGGGGACCGGCGTCGTCGGGGTCGGGATCGGGATCGGGGTCGGCGGCCGGCTCCACCTCCCCGGGGCGGACCGCACCCGAGCGGACGTCCGGCGGCGGCACGGCGCCCGGGACGCCGGCCGGGACACCCGCGAGTGGCCGCCCGACGGCGGACGCCGACCGCCGGTCGCCCGGCGGTTCCGCGGGGAGCGGGTCGACGGGCGGCCGGGGGGACGGCTCGGCGGGAGGCCCCGCGACGGGCGGCCCCGCGACGGGCGGCGGGAACTCGACCGGCGGCGGGGGCTCGGTGGCCGGCGGGGGCTCGGTGGCCGGCGGGGGCCCGACGGGCGGCGGGGGCTCGACCGGCGGCGGGGGCGCACCGCAGGAGGCCGAGTGCCCGCCCCCCGGTGTCGGCGGTCTGCTGGGCGAGGTCACCGAGGGCGCGGGCGACGTCGTGGGCGGGGTGACCGAGGGCGCGGGCGACGCGGTCGGCGGACTGCTCCCGTGAGGGCCGTTCCCGCAGCGCACTAGGTTCGAGCGCATGACCGCCCGCGACGACGTCTCCGAGATCTTCGACAGCGCGGCGTGGCAGCCGGTGGACGGCTTCGACTTCGCCGACATCACCTACCACCGCGCGGTCGACGCCGGGGTCGTGCGCATCGCGTTCGACCGGCCGGAGGTGCGCAACGCCTTCCGTCCGCAGACCGTCGACGAGCTGATCACCGCCCTGGAGCACGCCCGGCTGTCGACCGACGTCGGCTGCGTGCTCCTCACCGGGAACGGCCCCAGCCCGAAGGACGGCGGCTGGGCGTTCTGCTCCGGCGGCGACCAGCGGGTGCGCGGGAAGTACGGCTACGAGCACGACAAGGGGCGCAGCAGCGGCCGGCTGCACGTGCTCGAGGCGCAGCGGCTGATCCGGTTCATGCCCAAGGTGGTCATCTGCGTCGTCCCCGGGTGGGCAGCCGGGGGCGGGCACAGCCTGCACGTCGTCTCCGACCTGACCCTCGCCTCGGCCGAGCACGCCCGGTTCAAGCAGACCGACGCCGACGTAGGCAGCTTCGACGGCGGCTTCGGCTCGGCCTACCTCGCCCGCCAGGTCGGGCAGAAGTTCGCCCGCGAGGTCTTCTTCCTCGGCGACGAGTACTCCGCCGAGGATGCGCACCGCATGGGCATGGTGAACCGGGTCGTCCCGCACGCCGAGCTGGAGGCGGTCGCGCTGGACTGGGGACGGCGGATCGTCGCCAAGAGCCCCACCGCGCAGCGGATGCTCAAGTACTCGTTCAACCTCATCGACGACGGGCTGGTCGGCCAGCAGCTGTTCGCCGGCGAGACGACCCGCCTGGCGTACATGGCCGAGGAGGCCGTCGAGGGCCGCGACGCGTTCCTGGAGAAGCGGGCTCCCGACTTCACCCGTTTCCCCTGGCACGTTTAGGCATCTCGCGGGACGCCAACGGTACCGGCGTCGTGGCCCCCTTCCGGGTCCCGGCGCGAGTTCGCGAGGGCTGGGGACAAGGGGGTCCTTCTGGTGATCGTCGAGGTGGTGGGCGGCGCCGACGAGGTGCCCGAGGTGCGGGTCGTGGACGTCGACGACCTGACGAGGCTGCACCTGGCCCTCGGGGCGGTGACCGACGAGGAGGCCGACGGCGTCCTGCGCGAGGCCGGGCTGGGCCGACTGCAGGACGCCGAGACCGGCTTCCTCGACGTCGCCGCGCTGCGGGCAGCGGCCGAGCCGCAGGCCCAGGTCGCCGACTGGGCCCAGCAGTGGGACGGGATGGTCGAGTACGCCCGCGGCAAGGGCTGGCTGGCCGACGACGGAGCGAGCCTGCAGGTGCACGTGGAGAGCGCCGCCGGCGCCTGACGTCCACACGATCGGGTGGCGCCCGGCCGCGGACGGTGTGCGTTTGGTTGAGACCCTTAAGAAACTCCTGTGGATTTGGGTTCCGGTCATTGTGATCGCTCAGCTCACCGTCCACGATGTCGCGGTGAGGTCCACCTGTCTTCGGGCGTCGGCGTGACGGGAACGCCGGGTCGCCCCCTCAGCGCCGAGCTCTCCGACCAGCTGCTCTCCGTGGCGGTCGACATCCTCGCGGAGGAGGGCTGGGGCCGGCTCAACAGCGACCGCGTCGCCGCTCGTGCCCGGGCCGGCAAGGCCGGGATCTACCGGCGGTGGCCGACCATGGCGGCGATGGCCCGCTCGGCCGTCGGCCGGTTCACGCTGGTGCGGGTCCCCCCGGACACCGGTTCCCTCCGGGACGACCTCGCTGCCCTCGTCGACCGCTGGCGCCGGCCCCTCGACCGCGAGGAGCGCGCGACGGCCAGCCTGGTCGGCGCCGCCCGGCACGACGAGGACCTGCGGGCCGGCCTCGACGCCGCCCTGGTGCAGCCGCTGGCCGAGGCGGTCACGGAGATCGCCGCCCGTCAGGCCGAGCGCGGGCACGAGGTGCCCGAGTCGCGGCGGGCGCTGCTGGGCTCGGTGCTGGAGGCCTTCTGGTGGCAGCGCTTCACCTCGGCCAACGGGGTCATGACCGCCGACCAGCTGCGGCGGGTCGTCGACGAGGTGCTCGTGCCGATCCTGGTGCCCGTCCGCGAGGGCGCCGCCGTCTGAGCCGGCGTTCCGGTCAGCCGGTGCGACGCAGCCGGGGAGCCCTGGTCATCGCGGTCAGGCCGGACAGGACGTGGTCGGCCTCGGTGCACGCGACCGCGGCGCCCTGCACCGGGTCCCCGGAGGCGGCCCCCTGCCCCAGGCCCCGGCGCTGCTCGTAGATCAGCGTCCGGACGGCGGCCAGCCAGACCGCCGCGGTCACCGAGGCCGCCGTCCGGGGGTCGCTGGGCAGGGACGGCGCGGTGCCCTCCTGGGCCCACGCCTCCAGCAGCGCCTCGGCGAGCAGCGCGGTGGACGCGTGGTGCAGCTCCCGCTCGCGGGCGCACAGGGTCGGTGAGGCCTCGACGGCGGTGACGTACTCGCGACCCTCCGGCGTGGCCAGCGTGTGGACCTGCAGGCCCACGCGGGAGGTGAGGTAGCCGTGCAGCGCATCGAGCGGGGGAACGCCCTCGGGGCGGGTGCGCACGGCCTCCGCCGGCCCCTCCACCCACGGTGTGCGCCCGTCGAAGAAGAGGTCCTCCTTGCTGGCGAAGTGGTTGAACACCGTCTGGACGGCGACATCCGCGGCGCCGGCGATGTCCACGATGGTGACCGCCTCGAAGCCGCGCTCGGTGAACAGCCGGCGGGCGGTGTCCCGGATGAGTGCCCGGGTCTGCGCCTTCTTCCCCGCGCGCCGGTCGTTCTGCTCACTCACGGTATCAGCGTAACAACTCTCCGTAGATGGCCTCCGAACCACGGCTCACGAGGCGAGGCCCGTCCGCGTGGCATCGGCGAGGACGGCGCGTGCCCACGCCGTCACCAGCACGGCCAGGTCGATGACGTCGAGGTCGGCAGCGACGTCGGCGATGGTGGTGTGCCACACCGGGACCGCCCCGGCGGGGAGCTCCGCGGGCGTCGGCTCCCCGAGCCGGACGGCGAGGCCGGGCAGCCGCTGCTGCAGATCCCCGTCGGGGTGCTGGACCGCGTAGGCGTCGTCGGCGAGGGCGACGGTCGACGCGGCCCGCGGATCGGCCCCCGCGTCCTCGCGCAGCCCGCGCAGCGTCTCCTCGAACAGCCGCGCGCAGGCGGCCGTCGGGGCCGCGCCGTCCCCGGGCGACGCGGCCAGGACCGAGCCGCAGCCAGGGCAGCGGACGGTGGTCGGCTCCGCGGCGGGCGGCGGAGGGGGCGACGCGGGCCGGCGGGAGGACACCGGTCGATCCTGCCGCACCGCGCGCCGCGGTGCGGTTCCCGGGCGACCCGGGTGGGCAGAGGCCGGTCATGGGAACGGTGCGGGTCGGGCTGGTCGGAGCAGGGGGAGTGGGTGCGCGGCACGCCCGCACGCTGGCGGGGTTCCCCGACGTCGAGTTCGTCGGCGTCACGGACGTGGTGCCCGGTGCCGCCTCGGCGCTCGCCGCGGACCTCGGCCTGCCGGTCGTGGACGACGTCCCGGCGCTGCTGGCGCAGTCCCTCGACGGGGTGTGGCTGTGCGTGCCGCCCTTCGCCCACGGGGAGCTGGAGCTGGCCGCCGTCCGCGCCGGGACGCCGTTCCTCGTCGAGAAGCCGCTGGCCACCGGGCTGCCGGTCGCCGAGGAGGTGGCCGCCGCGGTCGCCGCCGCCGGGCTGCCGACCGCGACCGGCTACCACTGGCGGCACCTGGACACCGTGGCCGCCGCCCGCGCCGTCTGCGCCGCCCACCGGCCCCGGCTGGTCGACGCCACGTGGCTGGACAAGGTGCCGCCCCCGGCGTGGTGGGCCCGGTCGGAGACCTCCGGCGGGCAGGTGGTCGAGCAGCTCACCCACGTGCTCGACCTGGCCCGGCTGCTGGCCGGTGAGGTGGTCGAGGTCCGCGCGGTCGCGGCGCCCTCCAGCGCCGCCGGGCGGGACGTCGACGACGCCACGGCGGCGTTGCTCACCTTCGCCTCGGGCGCGGTGGGCACGGTGACCGCCGCCTGCTCGCTGCCGGTCAAGGTCCGCGCCGGCCTGGACGTCGTGTGTGACGGCGCGGCCGTCGAGCTCACCGAGACGTCGCTGACCGTCACCACGGCCGCGGGCTCCGAGCGCACCGAGCCCTCCGTCGACGCGCGCACCGCCGTGGACCGGGCCTTCGTCGACCTGCTCGCCGGGAGGCCCCCGTCCGGGGCGCTGGTCGACTACGCCGAGGCGCTGCGGACCCACCGGGTGGCGGTGGCGATCGCGGAGTCCGCGCGCAGCGGGAGCGCCGTCCGGGTGACGAGCGTCTAACCCACGACGGCGTCCTGGCCCGCCGGCCGGATCCGCGGCCGGGGGAGCGAGGACCGCGCCCGCTCCCGCGCCCGGGCGTAGAGCCGCTCGTAGCCGTCGGCCATCACCGCCGGCGCGAACCGGCGGCGGGCCTCCGCGGCGCACAGCTCGGGGTCGATCTCGTCGAGCCGCCCCAGCGCGGAGGTGAAGCCGTCCTCGTCGGTGGCCAGGAACCCGGTGGTGCCGTCCTCCACCAGGGAGGGCAGGCAGCCGCGGGCCATGGCCACGACCGGGGTGCCGGCGGCCAGGGCCTCGCAGACGGCGGTGCCCCCGGGTTCCTCCCAGCGGATCGGGAACAGCACCGCCCGGGACGTGCGCAGCAGCTCGGCCTTCTGGTCCCCGCCCACGCTGCCGATCCAGCGCGCGGAGACGCCGTCCAGGTGCGGGTCGACGTGCTCCAGGAACCACGCGACGTCGGGGTGGGAGCGGGCCGGGTGGCCGGGGGTGGCCAGGGCCGCAGCCAGCGCGTTCCGGTCGGGCAGCCCGCCGACCGGCCCGGCGAGCACCAGGGGCACCCCCGCGGCCCGGCAGGCCCGCAGCGCGGTGTCGATGCCCTTGGGCTCGCACAGCCGGGACAGCACCAGCACCGAGTCCCTCCGCTCCGAGCGCGGGACCGGGGGCACGTCGTCGATCGGGACGGCGAGCGGCACCGCGCCCAGGACCTGCTCCCGCAGCCGTTGCGGGGCCCGCGCCACCTGGCTGTCGGAGACGCCGGCGAAGAACACCCGGCCCCGGCCGTCGAAGCTCGCCCAGAACTCGGCGTTGCGGTGCAGGTCCCAGTGCAGCGTGGCCAGCACCGGGGGAGCGGCGTCCCCCAGGCTGCCGAGCATGGCCGGGCCGACCACCTCGACGTGGGTGTGCACGAGGTCGAAGGGCTGGCCGGCCAGCGCGTGCTCCGCGATGGTCGCCTGGACCACGTGCTCGTGCGCGTGCGCCGTCCCCACCACCTGCGGGTACGGCCCGCCCAGGAGCTCGAACCGGCCGGTCGGGAAGGCGCTGACCAGGCCGTCGACCGGCAGCGTGGAGTCGCCGACCGAGGCCAGGACGACGGTGTGCCCGCGGGCGCGCAGCTCGGCGGTCAGCGTGGCGACGACGTTCTCCAGGCCGCCGTAGCCCGGGGGCGGCACGGGCAGCCACGGCCCGGCGTCCATCAGGATCTTCATGCGCCCGGCTCCGAAGTGCCCTGGGCCGCACGCACCGACCGCATCGGCGGCCGCTCGACGACCGTGACGTCCCAGCTGACGCCCTCCAGGCCGTCGGCGGTGCGCAGGAACTGCAGCAGCTCCCCGCCCGGCCGGCCGGCGCCGGGCCGCCGCGCGAGAGCGGTCTGCAGGATCTGCCCCGCCATCCGGCCCAGCGCGGCGTCGGCCTGGTGCGTGTGCTGCCGGGTGCCGAGGTCGACCTGCGCCAGGGCGTCCAGGCCGGTCTGGCGCAGCAGGTCCACCAGCAGGCCGAACTCGACGCCGTAGCCGGAGACGAACGGCACCTGCTCGAGCAGCCGCCGGCGGCCGGCGTACTCACCGGAGAGCGGTTGCACGAAACCGGACAGCTCCGGCCAGAACGCGTTCAGCAGCGGCCGGGCGACCAGCTCGGTGACCCTGCCGCCCCCGGAGGGCACGATCCCGTCGGTGGTGGTCAGCGGGCGGTCGTAGAGCGCCTTGACGTAGCCGATGGTGGGGTCGGTGAGCAGCGGGCCGAGCAGCCCGACGACGAAGTGCGGGGAGAAGCCGATCAGGTCGGCGTCGACGAAGACGACCAGGTCACCGGTGGTGGCGTGCAGGGACTTCCACAGCGCCTCGCCCTTGCCGGGACGGCTGCCGTGGGCGGGCAGGACCGTGTCGACGTGGACGACGCGGGCACCGGCGGCGGCCGCCACCTCCGCCGTCCGGTCGGTCGAGCCGCTGTCGATGACGACGAGCTCGTCCACGAGGGGACATCGCTCCACCAGCGCCTCGCGGATGGCGCCGACGATCTGACCCACCGTGCGCTCCTCGTCGAGCGCGGGGAGGACGACGCTGACCGTCGTCCCCCACTCCTGCTTCTCGGCGACCAGCTCGGCGGCCTCCCAGGTGTCGGCGGTGAAGGTGCGGTGGCGCAGCCAGCGCCGGACGTCAGGACGCACGCGTCTCCCCTGGTCGGGTGCCGACCCCGTTGTCGGCACGGGACCCCCGTCGCGCCAGGATGCCGTGCGAGCGGGCTCCCGCACAGGGGCAGCCGCGCAGATTCCGCGCTCGGGCGTGTCCTCGCTGTGCCCGGTCCTCGCTGGCCGGGGTGCTCCCGCCCGGGTCAGCCGACCTCGTCGGCGCGCAGGGCGCGGTACTCCGGCACGGTGATCATCGGCGGCCGCTCGTCGACGGTGACCGGGGTGCTCTGCGGTACGAACCCCAGGCCGTCGTGCCGGAACTGGGTGAGCAGCCCGCCGGCCTCGGCCTGCAGCGCGGCCCCCGCCCGGGACAGCACGGCCGACACCACCTGCCCGGCCATGCGGCCCAGCGCCTCCTGGCTCTGCGAGGTGTGCCGCCGGACGCCGAGGTCGACCTGGGCCAGGCCGCCGAGCCCGGTCAGCTGCAGCAGGTCGACGAGCAGGCCGACCTCGACGCCGTACCCGGACACGAACGGCACCCGCTCGAGCGCGGTGCGCCGGCCGGCGTACTCGCCGCCCAGTGGCTGCACGAACCCGGCCAGCTCCGGCCACAGCGCGTTGAGCAGCGGCCGGGCGGTCAGCTCGGTGACCCGTCCCCCGCCGGCGGGGACGCTGAGGCCGTCGACCTGCAGCGGCCGGGTGTAGCAGCCCTTCACGTAGTCCACCTGCGGCTCGGTGAACAGCGGCGCGAGCAGGCCGGGGACGTAGTGCGTGACGTCGCCGAGCAGGTCGGAGTCGAGGAAGACGACGAGGTCGCCGGTGGTGGCGGCCAGCGACTTCCACAGCGCCTCCCCCTTGCCCGGGCGGGAGCCGTGGGCGGGGAGCACCTCCGCGGTGGAGACGACGTCGGCACCGGCGGCACGGGCCACCTGCGCGGTGGCGTCACTGGAGTCGGAGTCGACGACGAGCAGCTCGTCGACCAGCGGCGTCCGCAGCACCCAGTGCTCGCGGATGCCCGCGACCAGGCCACCGACCGTGTCCTGCTCGTCGCGGGCCGGGAGGACGACGCTGACCCGGTGCTGACCCCGACGCTTGGCTCGGAGCAGGGCGTCGAGGTCGAGGACGTCCAGCGAGGGGGTGGAGGAGGTCCGGTGCTCGAACCAGGCGCGCGCATCGGGTCGCATCTGCTCACCATCGGGGACGATCTCGGACCGGCGCCAGCAGGCACGAGCGAGTTCACGTGACCGTCACCGGGCGTCCTGCCGCCGGTCACACCCCCACGCCGGACTCCTTCAGCGCGGTCGCGCTCAGCGGGCCGACGGCCGCGCCCTCGCCGGTCGGCTCGGGGTGACCGAGGTCGGTGAGCCAGCCGCGGAGGACCCGGTGCAGCGCCTCGGCGCCGACGATCTCGCCGGGCGGGCGGAACGACCGTGGGTGGAGGAGGAACGCGTGCTGCTGCGGTCCGCCGAGGCCGCCGTGCGAGCCGACGTGCGGCTCGAACGCCGAGGCCTCGTCGGTGTCGGGGTCGTAGCGGCTGTTGAGGACCACGTCGGCGCAGTGCGGGAACGTCGACGCGCGGGCCACCAGCGCCGGCGCGTGCTCGCCGTAGGGCGCGAGGGGGTCCTCGCCGAGAACCGTCCCCGTGGCCAGGCGGTGCAGCCCGTCGCGGCCGAGCACCACCGGTCCGTACTCCTCCGAGTGCACCAGCACGAAGCCGACGCCGTCGTGGTCGACCAGGCCCGGCAGCAGGTGGGGCCAGTGCCGCTCGATCTCCTCCAGCGAGACCCGGCCCGGGATGTCGGCGAAGGAGACCATCGCGGTGTGGCCGGAGACGGCGACGACCACGCCCGGCGCCACCCGCGGCCCCGAGCCCTCCCGGTCGGCGGGCAGCTCGTGCGAGTGCGGCACGCCCTCGGCACGCTCCACCCGCTCCCGCAGCCGGCGGGCGATGACGCCGCCCTCGGCGAGCGCGGCCCCGAGCTGCCAGCTCTCGGTGAGCCGGCGGCTGTCGCGCGGACCGGTCTGGTGCGGCTCGGCCAGGTCCCCGCCGCCGGCGAGCCGGCCGACCAGCTCCTCGATCGACTCCCCGAACCGGCTGGTGAACGACTCGCCCTGGGTCTGCCCGTGGTCGGAGAGGCAGACCAGGTGGTACTCCCGCGGCGCGAGCTGGGCCGCGCGGTGCAGCCGGCCGACCTGCTGGTCGATGCTGCGCAGCACCGCGAGGCTGTCGGCGCGCTCGAGCCCGGCGTGGTGGGCGGCCTCGTCGTAGCCGAGGAAGTCCGCGTAGGCCACCGGGCGGCCGGCCATCATGTCCTCGAGCAGCGCGAAGACGACGACGTCCCGCGCGATCACCGTCGTCCCCGGCCGGGCCAGCGGGTAGAAGCCGCCGCGGGACACCCGCGGCCGGACGTCGGCGCGCCGCTCCCGGGCCGCCGCGAGCAGCTCGCGGTGGATGTCGACGGCCGAGACCGCGAGCGTGCGCAGGGCGTTCACCGGGTTGGCGAAGTACGCGTAGTAGCCGGAGCCGACCCGCTCCCGCGCCTGGCGGGCCCGCCGGCTCGACGCCGGGACGACGTGGGAGAGCGAGCTCATCGTGAGGCTGACGTGCGTCGCGTCACCGGTGAACAGGTTGCCGCGGCTGGCGCCCCCGCCGGAGAGCAGGCCGCGGCCGTCGGAGTGCGCGCGCTCGAGCTCGGCGGCGTCGACCGGGGAGGAGACGCGGACGATCCGGTCGCGCTCCTTGTCGTACCAGCGGAACCCGGGGATGTCGGAGTTGGAACCGTGCAGGATGCCCATCACCGAGGCGCCGGTCTGCGAGCTCCAGTCGGTGTGCCAGGAGGTCATCGTGTGGCTGCCGGCGCGCAGCCAGGCGGCGAGGTTGGGCATCGACCCGTCGCGGACGGCGCGCCGCGCGGTGTCGAAGGACAGCGCGTCGATCTGCAGGAAGAGCACGCCCGGCGGCCGCTGCTCGCCGTCGGTCGTCCCCCCTGCCCGGCGGCGCGCGCGGCGGAAGAACAGCTCGTCCTCGTCGATGGCCAGCACACTGCTGACCAGGCCGGAGACGGCGGCCATGCCGACGCCGACGACGACGCCGGTGGGCAGGTCCTCGATGACCACTCCGGGGATCAGGAACGACAAGCCCAGCACCGCGGCTCCCAGCAGCAGGAAGCTGCCCAGCCCGAGGGTGAAGAAGGCCAGCGGCAGGGCGACCCGCATGACCAGCGGCCACACCAGGGCCGTCAGCGCGCCCAGGAGCAGCGCGATCACCGGCGGCTGCCACCACCCGGCCATCGAGAAGTCCTCGAGCCAGGCGTCCAGGGCCACTAGGGCGGCGGTGGTCGCCGCCCACGTGAGCAGCACGCGGGCGGTCGTCCGGCCGCGCTGCAGGACCCGGCCGGGCCCGGCGGGTGAGCTCATGCCGGTCCGCAGGGGGAGGGGTCGGGCTCGCGGTCGGGCTCGGGCGCCTTCTTGCGCCGCGACCCCACCAGGTTGAGCACCGCGCCGACGACGAGCACCAGCACCGTGGCCAGCAGGACGGCGGTCAGCGGGGAGTCGAAGATGCCGCCGCTGACCACGCCGAGCAGGGCGTAGGCCAGTGCCCACAGGGCCGCGGCCAGCAGGGAGGAGGGCAGCAGCCGCCGCCAGGGGTAGGCCAGCGCGCCCGCGGCCAGCAGCACGGGGATCCGCCCGGCGGGCAGCAACCGCCCGACGACGATGATCTGCCAGCCGTGCCGGCGGAACTGCTCGCGGACCTCCTCGATCCGGTCGGCGTGCTGACCGCGGGCCACCCAGCGCACGGCGGCCGGGCCGCCGAACCGGCAGATGGCGAAGGTGACCACGTCCCCGGTCCAGGCCGCGAGGGTGGCGACGACGATCACCAGCGGCAGGTTGAGCTCGTGGGCGGTCATGGCGAAGGCGGCGCCCGCGCCCACCACGGCGCCGGTGGGCACCACCGGCACGATCGAGCCGAGCAGCACGCCGCCGAACAGGACCGGGTAGCCGATCGACCCGTCGGTCCAGCCCGCGGCGAGCGCGCCCGCGCTCATGCCGCCACCTCGGGGACGTCCGGCGCGGCCGGCAGGAGCACCGGCCGACCCGGCTGGGTGACGGCCACGTGGGTGTCCAGGCCGCGTGCGGCGACGGCGGCGGCGAACGCGTGCGGCGGCTCGGTCAGCAGCGGGCGCACCCGGCCCCGCAACCCCGGCAGCACCGTGCCGCCGGGGACGGTCAGGGTGCCCCAGTGCACCGGGACGGCGACCCGCGGGCGCAGGCGCGCGGCGGCCTCGGCGGCGGCCTGCGGGTCGAGGTGCCCCGGCCCGAGGGTCGGGCCCCAGCCCCACACCGGCAGCAGCGCGACGTCGACGCCGCGCTCGCCGAGCAGGTGCATCTCGTCGAACAGGTCGGTGTCGCCGCTGACGTAGACGGTGCGCCCGCCACCCTCGACGAGGTGGCCGACCGCGGTGGTGTCGGGGCCGTGGGTCAGGCGGGGACCCCAGCGGTGACCGGTGTGTTCGGCGGGTACGGCGGTCACCCGCAGCGCGCCGTGGTCGAACGACTCGCCGGGCAGGACCTCGACGACGTGCCGGAAGCCGCGCGAGCGCAGCCACGCCCCCGCGCCCCGGGGGACGACGATGCGCACGTCCGGCCCGAGCCGGCGCAGGGAGGGCAGGTGCAGGTGGTCGCCGTGCAGGTGGCTGACCAGCACCAGGTCGACGCCGGCCCAGGCTCCGGGCGCCGGCGGCGGGACCACCCGTCGCAGCGGCCCGACCCGGCCGGTGAGCAGGGGATCGGTCAGCACGGTGTGCCCGGCCAGCTCGACGCGCACCGTCGAGTGGCCGAGGAAGTGCAGGTCGAGGTCCCCCACCCGCCCAGTATCGACCTCGCCGGTGACATCCCGGCACCGGATCTCCCCTTCCGGGGAACCCCTGACCGCCGCACGTCACCGCGTGGTCACCTCGTGGTCACCTCACCCGCTTCCCCGTTGATCATGGGGTTGTTGCAGGCGACACGGTCGGACATGCCGTACGAGCCGACGACAACCCCATGATCACCGTCCGGGCGGCGGTGTCCCCAGGCCTCCGCGTCGTCCACAGATCCCCGAGGGCGGACCGCGGGGGGCCGACGACCGGTGACGGTCCCCACCATGACGAGGCTCGAGCTGGGGACGGCGTACACGTGGGCGTCGGCCCGCACGCGGGGTGCGACGCGGGGACAGATCGCGCAGGACGGCGTCCGGCTCGGTCGCGGGGTGTACCTGTCCTCCGCGGTGGACCCGGACCTGGTCGCCCGGTGCCGGGCCTGGGCGCTGGTCCTGCCCGCCGATGCGGCGTTCGGCCTCGGGACGGCAGCGGCCCTGTGCGAGGCCCCGGTGGGGTCGGCTCGCACGACCTCCGTGGTCGTCCCGTCCCGCGGACGGCTGCCCCGGCGTGCGGGCCTGACCGTGCACGAGCGGCTGCTCACACCGGAGGACGTCGTCGTGAACCCGGCGGGGCTGCGCCTGACGTCCGGACCGCAGACCTTCCTCGACCTCGCCGCCCGGCTGCCGGACGCGGAGCTCGTGGCCGTGGGAGACGCGCTGGTGCGCGCCGGCCACATGACGGCCGACGCGCTGGCCCGTCGGCTCGAACGCGCCGGCCGGGTGCGCGGGGTGGTGCGGGCTCGCGACTGCGCGTCGCTGCTGGACCCGAGGGCGGCATCCCGGCCCGAGAGCCTGGTCCGCTACTGGCTCGTGTCCAGCGACCTCCCCGACCCTGAGGTCCAGGTGCCCGTGCACGACCGGTGGGGGAGGGAGGTGACCCACGCGGACCTCGGCTACCCCGAGTGGCGGATCGCCCTGGAGTACGAGGGCCGCCCAGCACGCCGACCCCGAGCAGTTCGGGCGGGACATCGACCGGTACTCCCTCATGGCGGCCGACGGGTGGCTCGTCGTCCGGTTCGCCGCTCGGCACCTGACCGGCCCGGCGGTCGTCGTGGAGCGGACGCGGCGAGCCCTGGTCCACCGCGGCTGGCGTCCCTGATCTGCCCCGGCCAGGCGTTGATCATGGGCTTGTTGCAGGCGACACGGTCGAACACGCCGTACGGGCCGACGACAACCCCATGATCACCGAGAGAGGGAGCCGCGGACGGCGGGGCTGCGGCCGGTGGGCCAGTTCCCCGCCACGAGCTGCTCCACCTCGAGCGGCCGGGACAGTGCGTAGCCCTGCAGGTAGCGGTGCCCCATGTCGCGGAGCAGGTCCAGCTCCGCGTCGGTGGTGACGCCCTCCACCACGACCGGCAGGTCCAGGCTGCTGCCCAGGTGCAGCACCGACCGGCACAGCGCCTGCCGCTGCGGGTCGTGCTCCACGTCGGCGAGGAACTGCCGGTCCATCTTGAGGACGTCGATGGGCAGCCCTACCAGGTAGGCCAGGGACGACCAGCCGGTACCGAAGTCGTCGACGGCCACCCGGACGCCGAGCCGACGCAGCACGTCGAGGTCCTCGAGCACCGCATCGTCGTCGAGCAGCATCGACTCGGTCAGCTCGATGAGCAGCCGGCCGGCCGGCAGCCCGCTGGTCTCCAGCGCCGCGAGGACGTCGGACACCAGGGACCCGCTGCGCACCTGACGGGCCGAGACGTTGACCGCGACGGCCAGGTCGGAGCCGGGCAGCGTGGCGACGGTGCGGCACGCCTGGGCCAGCACCCAGCGGCCCAGCTCGGTGATGAGCGGCGAGTCCTCGGCCAGCGGCACGAACGTGGCGGGCGAGACCTCGCCGAACACCGGGTGCCGCCACCGGAGCAGCGCCTCCACGGACACGGTGCGGTGGAGGACGAGGTCGACCACGGGCTGGAAGACCACGCGCAGTTCCCCCCGGTCGAGAGCGCCGGCCAGATCGGCCCGCAGCGCCTCCCGACGCTCGCGCTCCAGGCGGGCGGCGTCCTCGTAGCGGTGCACGCGGCCCGGCCCGGCCGCGCGCAGGGCCAGGTCGGCCTGCCGCAGCGCCTCGCACGGGTCGAGGTCGTCGGACAGGGCGGTGACGCCGGCCGCGGCCTGGAGCTCCGCACCGGCCGCGCCGACCGTCGCGACCAGCCGGGCGGCGAGCACCTCGGCGTCGGCGATGGTCCCGTGGGCGACGACGGCGAAGGTGTCGTCCTTGGTCCGGGCCAGCCAGTCCTCGCCACGCAGCCCGCGGGCGAGGCGACCGGCGAGGTCCCGCAGGGCTGCGCCGGCCACCTCGGGTGCGAGCCGCTCCAGGCCGGTGACCCCCAGCAGCGCCAGGGACCGCGGGCGCCGCACCCCCTCGGCCCGCAGCGCGGCCATGCGGCGGACCAGCGCCGAGCGGTTGGGCAGCCCGGTGGCCGGGTCGGCCACGGAGAGCTCCAGCAGTGACAGGTCGGCGTCGGGCGCGGGCGCGTCCCCGGTGACGTCCCGGCAGTAGAGGACCAGGGCCCCGACGTCGGGGTCGGCGCGCAGGTCGCTCACCGTGGCCTGGATGAGCCGCCAGCGGCCGTCCGCGTGCCGGATCCGCGCGGTGCGGACGGCGGGTGCGGCCGCGGGCGCCGGCGCGGTGAGGGCGGCGGAGAGCGCCGGGGTGTCGTCGGGGTGCACGACCTCGGCGATCGGCCGGCCGACGACGTCGTCCGGCGTCCGGCCGAGCAGGTCGGTGATCGCGCGGGAGGCGAAGGTGACCCGGAGCCGGTCGTCGAGGATGACGACCGGGTCGGCGCTGCCGCGCACCAGCGTGCGGAAGCAGGACTCGCTGCGGAGCAGGTCGGTGGTGAGCCGGCGCTGGGTGTGCCACGTGGCCACCTGGTGGGCCAGGACGGCGAACAGCCCGACCACGCCCATCGCCACGTCGATGGGGTCGAGCTGCTCGGCGAACCCCAGCCGCAGCAGCAGCATGGTGCCGGCGACGACGACCAGCGCGTGCGGGACCAGGGACACCGTCAGGCAGGTCGCCCGCAGCCGCGGGTCCCCGGTCTCGGGCCGGGGGGTGTCCAGCCGGCAGGCCGCGCAGAGCAGGACGACGGCCCCGCCGACCGCCGGCAGGGCCCACCGCGCGAGTGCGGAGCCGCCCGGTGCCCAGCCCAGGACGGAGACCACGGTCGCTGCCCCGGTCAGCGCCTGCGCGCCGAGCAGCAGGCCGGCCACCCGCCGGCGGGACGCGGCCACGGTGCCGCGCAGGAGCAGCGCCACGGCGGTGGTCACGGCCACCACGAGCGGCACCACGTGCCCGGCCGCGACCAGCGGCGGCGGGGAGCCGGGGCCCGTGGCGGCCGGGTGCACCACCACGTGGACGCCGATCACCGTGGCGACGACGAAGAGCACCGCCGCGGTCGCCAGCTGCGCGCGTCCGGCGGGCCAGGGGATGGAGCCGCGCAGGGCCGTGAGGGCGACGACGCCCAGGAGCAGTCCGGGGACGGCGCCGACGACGGCGCCCGTCGGGGAGTCGAGGGCGAGGTGTGTGAGGGCCGCGCCCGCGCCGGTCGTCGTGACCGCCGCGGCCAACCAGCGCCAGCCGGCGGGGGCGGCGCTGCTGCGGGCGCCGGCGAGCAGGTGCGCCGTCCCGGCGAGGGCCAGGACGAGGCCCGTGGTGACCTGTACGGCCGACGGGGCGCCCAGCAGCGAGGACGCGCCCACGAGCAGCGCGGCCGTTCCCACGGACGGCAGGCCCAGCAGCCCGGACGCCGCGGGGACGGCCGGTCGCTCGGGAGTGGGGACGGGGGTCACCCTCCCTCCATCGGGACGACTCCGTCTGTACTCCAGCGGGTTCCGCGGCGGCTCACCCGGAGGGGGCGGCGCGCGACGGGCCCACGGTCGGCCGGCGCAACCCCCGTGACCTGCGCGGTCGCGCCGCCCGATGCGCCGGATCCGCCACGAGGTGGCAGAGTTCGGGGGGTGAAGACCTGGCTCGATGCGTGGCCGGTGTTCCGGCAGCTGACCGGCCCCGACCCCCTGGGACGCGGCAGGGCCGCGCGCAGCAAGGCGACCGAGAACGTGGTGAGCCGCACGGCCACCGCCGATCGCGTCGTCCAGAGCGTCTGTCCCTACTGCGCGGTCGGCTGCGGGCAGCGGATCTTCGTCAAGGACGAGCAGATCGTCCAGATCGAGGGCGACCCGGACTCGCCGATCAGCCGGGGCCGGCTGTGCCCGAAGGGCAGCGCCAGCAAGCAGCTGGTCACCAGCCCGACCCGGGTCACGAAGGTCCGGTACCGCCGTCCGTACGGGACGGAGTGGGAGGACCTCGACCTCGACACGGCGATGGAGATGATCGCCGACCGCGTCCTGGAGGCCCGCCGCAAGGGCTGGCAGGACGAGAACGACGGCAAGCGCGTCAACCGGACCATGGGAGTAGCGAGCCTCGGAGGGGCGACCCTCGACAACGAGGAGAACTACCTCATGAAGAAGCTCTACAGCGCCCTGGGCGCGATCCAGATCGAGAACCAGGCGCGCATATAGCACTCTGCGACGGTCCCCGGTCTGGGGACCTCGTTCGGACGTGGCGGTGCCACGAACACCCTCGAGGACCTGGCGAACGCCGACTGCATCGTCATCGAGGGCTCGAACATGGCCGAGTGCCACCCGGTGGGCTTCCAGTGGGTGTCCGAGGCCAAGGCGCGCGGCGCGAAGGTCGTGCACATCGACCCGCGGTTCACCCGGACCAGCGCGATCGCCGACCTGCACGTGCCGATCCGTGTCGGCACCGACATCGCGTTCCTCGGTGGGCTGATCAAGTACGTGCTCGACAACGACCTGTACTTCAAGGAGTACGTGGTCGCCTACACCAACGCCGCGGCGCTGGTGGGTGAGGAGTTCGTCGACGCCGAGGAGCTCGACGGCCTGTTCTCCGGGTTCGACCCGGAGAAGGGCACCTACGACGAGACCAGCTGGCAGTACGAGCCGGAGGAGGCGCCGCACGCCTCCTCGGACGACCCGGGTGAGGCTGCGGAGCAGAAGGCCACCGAGCAGCACCCCGACGTCAAGAAGGCCGACCGGGCGCAGGCCGCCGGCAGCGGTGGCCCGCCGATCGCGAGCAAGCCCAAGCGGGACGAGACGCTGCAGCACCCGCGCTGCGTCTTCCAGGTGCTCAGGCGGCACTTCGCCCGCTACACGCCCGAGATGGTCGCCGAGGTCTGCGGCATCGAGCCCGAGGCGTTCCTCCAGGTCGCCCGGTGGGTCACCGAGAACAGCGGCCGCGACCGGACGACGGCGTGGGTGTACTCGGTGGGCTGGACGCAGCACAGCGTCGGCGCGCAGTACATCCGGACCGCGTCGATCCTGCAGCTGCTGCTGGGCAACATCGGCCGGCCGGGCGGCGGGATCATGGCGCTGCGCGGGCACGCCAGCATCCAGGGCTCGACCGACGTCCCGACGCTGTTCAACCTGCTGCCGGGCTACCTGCCCATGCCGCACGCCCTCCAGCACCAGACGCTGGAGGAGTACGTCGCCGACGCGGCCGGCAAGGCCGGCTTCTGGGGCAACAAGCGGACCTACATGGTCAACCTGCTCAAGGCCTGGTTCGGCGACGCCGCGCAGCCGGAGAACGACTTCTGCTTCGACCACCTGCCCAAGATCGACGGCGACCACAGCTCCTACCGCACGATCGCCGACATGATCCAGGGGAAGGTCTCGGGGTACTTCCTGGTCGGGGAGAACCCGTCGGTCGGCCACCCCAACGGCCGGATGAACCGCTTCGGCCTGGCCAACCTCGACTGGCTGGTCGTCCGGGACCTGCAGCTGATCGAGTCGGCGACCTTCTGGAACGAGTCCCCGGAGATCGAGACGGGCGAACTGTCCCCGGACTCCATCTCGACCGAGGTCTTCTTCATGCCCGCGGCCACGCACGCGGAGAAGGAGGGCACGTTCACCCAGACCGAGCGCGTCCTCCAGTGGCGGCACAAGGCGGTCGAGCCGCCGGACGACGCCCGCAGCGACCTGTGGTTCTACTTCCACCTGGGCCGGATCCTGCGGGAGCGGTTGAAGGACTCCACCGACCCCCGCGACCGCCCGCTGCTCGACCTGACCTGGGACTACCCGCTCGAGGGGGAGACGCAGGACCCGAGCGCCGCGGCGGTGCTGCGCGAGATCAACGGGATGGGACCGGACGGCCGCGCCGTCTCCGGGTACATGGACCTCGAGGACGACGGCTCGACCTCGTGCGGCTGCTGGATCTACTCCGGCGTCTACGCCGACGAGGTGAACCAGGCCGCCCGCCGCAAGCCCGGTCGCGAGCAGGGGCCCACCGCCTCCGAGTGGGGCTGGGCCTGGCCGTACAACCGCCGGGTGCTCTACAACCGGGCCTCGGCCGACCCGGAGGGCCGGCCGTGGAGCGAGCGGAAGAAGTACGTCTGGTGGGACGCCGACGCCGGTCGCTGGGTCGGTGAGGACGTCCCTGACTTCGAGGCGCACAAGCCGCCGTCCTACGTGCCCCCGGACGGGGCCAAGGCGCAGGACGCGCTCGCCGGCACCGACCCGTTCGTCATGCAGGGCGACGGCAAGGCGTGGCTGTACGCGCCGGCGGGGCTGGTCGACGGCCCGCTGCCGACTCACTACGAGCCGGCCGAGTCGGTGGTGGAGAACGCCCTGTACAAGCAGCAGGCCAACCCGACGATCGAGCGCATCGAGGGTCCGTGGAACCGGGAGAACCCGTCGCGCAGCGAGGTCTTCCCGTTCCAGGTGACCACCTACCGGCTGACCGAGCACCACACGGCCGGCGGGATGAGCCGCACCCTGCCCTACCTGTCCGAGCTCCAGCCCGAGTTCTTCGTCGAGGTCAGCCCGGAGCTGGCGCAGCTGCGGGGGCTGGCCAACGGCGAGTACGCCACGCTGGTCAGCACGCGGACGGCGATCGAGGCCAAGGTGCTGGTCACCGAGCGGATGCGGCCCATCCGCCTGCGGGACGGCACGGTCGTGCACCAGATCGGGATGCCCTACCACTGGTCCTACAGCGGCATCTCCACCGGCGACTCGGCCAACGACCTGCTGGGCATCGTGCTCGACCCGAACACACACATCCAGGAGGACAAGGTCAGCACCGCCGACATCCGGCCCGGACGCCGGCCGCGCGGCCCGGAGCTGATCGAGTTCGTCGAGGGCTACCGGCGGCGGGCCGGGGTCGCCTCGGGTCGCGTCGGCCTCAACGGGCGCGACCCGGTCGCGGCCGAGGCCGGGGAGGGGTCCACGCAGTGAGCGCGACCGCGGCCACGATCAGGCCACCTGATCGTGGCGCGTCCTCCCTCGTGGCAGACGGTGGGGGAGGACGCGCCACGGCGCGGGAGGACGGCGGGATGAGCGAGAGGAGGCCGGCATGACGTCGATCAGCTCGGCGAGCCCGGCCTTCACCGGGCGGGACCCGGAGCACCGGCTGTTCGGGCCGCTGCCCGACGTCCAGGGTGAGGCCGGCTACGACGACGACCACCCGGCGCGGGTGGGCTTCTTCACCGACACCTCGGTGTGCATCGGCTGCAAGGCCTGCGAGGTGGCGTGCAAGGAGTGGAACTCCCTCCCGATGGACGACTCGCACGGCACGCGCGACGTCATCGGGCTGTCGGGCATGTCCTACGACAACACCGGTCAGCTGGGCGCCAACAGCTGGCGGCACGTGGCGTTCGTCGAGCAGAGCCGCACGGTGGACCTCCCGATGCCGACCTTCGGCCGGCCGGGCGACGACCGGCAGGGGCTGGGGCCCTCACCGTCCAACGCGACCGGGGACAGCCTGGCCGACGCGCAGGCCAGCGTGCTCAACGCCGAGGCGCTGTCCGAGTACGACCCGCAGACCGGTCAGTCGGGCACCGACAAGCAGATCCGCTGGCTGATGAGCTCCGACGTCTGCAAGCACTGCACGCACGCCGGGTGCCTGGACGTCTGCCCGACCGGGGCGCTGTTCCGCACCGAGTTCGGCACGGTCGTCGTCCAGGGCGACATCTGCAACGGCTGCGGCTACTGCGTGGCGTCCTGCCCCTACGGCGTCATCAACCAGCGCAAGGGCGACGGCCGGGTGTTCAAGTGCACCATGTGCTACGACCGGCTGACCGACGGGCTGCAGCCGGCGTGCGCCACCGCGTGCCCCACCCAGTCGATCCAGTTCGGCAACCTCGACGAGCTGCAGGCCCGGGCCGACGCGCGGCTGGCCACGCTGAAGGCGCAGGGCGTGGAGACCGCCCGGCTCTACGGGCGCGACGAGGACGACGGCGTCGGCGGCAACGGGGCGTTCTTCCTGCTGCTCGACGAGCCGGAGGTCTACGGCCTGCCGCCGGACCCGGTGGTGACCACGCGGGACCTGCCCGCCATGTGGAGGGCGGCCGGGGCCGCCGCGGCGATGATCGTCGGCGTGGCCCTGTCGGCCGTCCTCGGTTCGAGGAGGCACACGTGACCGAGCTTGCGAGGTCACGCACAGGCAGAGCACCGATGGGCACAGCTCCGACGAGCGCCAGCGAGGAGCAGCTGTGACCGAGGGGGTCGCCACGCCGGGTGCCGGCTGGCGCCGGGCCGGCGGCTCGGACGTCACGGCGAACGGGAAGCGGCGCCGTCGTCGGGGCGGCGGCCGTCCCGGCGGCGAGGTGCCGATGGTCGAGGAGGCCGAGTTCTCCTCGTACTACGGCCGGCAGATCGTCAAGACACCGGTGTGGAAGAGCCCCGACGTCCCGCTGTACCTCTTCCTCGGCGGTGCCGCCGGGTCGTCGTCGATCCTCGGCGCGATCGCCGACCTCACCGACCGCCCGCACCTGACCCGGGTCACCCGGCTGGTCTCGGGCGGCGGGGCGATCGCCTCGGTGGTCTTCCTGATCCACGACCTCGGCCGGCCCGAGCGGTTCCTGCACATGCTCCGGGTGCTCAAGCCGACGTCGCCGCTGTCGGTCGGCACCTACATCCTGTCGCCGTTCAGCGCGGCGGCCGGGGCGACGGCGGCCGTCGAGCTGCTCGGCTGGTTCCCGCGGCTCAAGCGCCTCGGCGGCGTGGTGGCGGCGCTGTTCGGCGGGCCGCTGGCCTCCTACACCGGGGTGCTGCTGGCCAACACCGCCGTCCCGTCCTGGCACGCGGCGCACACCCAGCTGCCCTACCTCTTCGGGGCCTCCGGGATGGCGGCCGGTGGCGGGATCGCGATGGCGCTGACCCCGGTCTCCGAGGCCGGCCCGGCCCGGAAGATGGCCGTCGTCGGCGCGGCGGTCGAGCTGGCCGTGACGCACCGGGTGGAGAACGACCACGGGATCGTCAGCGAGCCCTACCACGAGGGCCGGCCCGGAGCCCTGCTGCGGGCGGCGAAGGCGTGCACCGCGGCCGGTGCGGCGCTGACCGTCGTCGCGGGACGCCGGCGGCAGGGCGCGGTGGCCTCGGGCGTGCTGCTGGCGGCGGGGTCGCTGCTGACCCGGTTCGGGGTGTTCGAGGCGGGCATCGCCAGCACGAAGGACCCCAAGTACGTCGTCGTCCCGCAGCGCGAGCGGCTCGAGGCGGGGCAGAACGGGCACGCCTCGACCATCACCCGCTGAGGGCTGCGTCCGGCCGGGGCGCTCGCGGGGAAGGGCCGGTGTGTCGGTCTTCGTCCTCGCGGTGCCGGCGCTGCTCGTCGTCGTCCTGGGCTATGTCGTCGGCTACACGGTGTGGGAGGCGACCGGTCTCGGGGGCAACCCGGAGATCGCCGGCTGGCTCACCGGCCTGGTGCTGCTGGCCGGGGTGACGTGGGCGCTGCTGTCCCGGCCGCGGCGGGTGCGACGGGCGCTGCGCCGGGCCCGTGCCCGGGGGCTGGAGGCGGAGGTCGCCCGGCTGGAGGGCGAGTTGGCGCGGCGGCGGAGGAGGGGCTGACCGGGTCTCCTCGTCGGGAGGTCCGCGTCAGTGCCGCACCTTCCGCCGGACACGCGCGACGGTTCCCGTCCGCAGGTGCGCTCGTACGCGGGTGAGGAGCGCGTCCCCGACCGCCGTCCGTTGAGTCACGTCATACGCCCAGCGCAGGGCCGCAGGGCGGATGTACTCCATCGGTGTCGGGTACGCGTACGTCTGTCCCCCGAAGGACATCTTGTACCGGTCGCCCCCGGACAAGGCGTTGACGTCGATCTTCGTACCGGAGAGCACCAGGGGGAGCACCGGCAGGGACAGCCCGCCGAAGTCATACCAGCGGTACCCGTTCTCCTTGGCCCAGGTGAGTGCGGTCCAGTCGATGGCTGCGGGCACGTTGAGCCGCATGACGTCCTCTGAGCGGTCGAACCCGACCAGTCGCCGCTTGAGCACTCCCCCGCAACCGGTCAGCACCATCATGGCCACGGGGCGGCCGGCCACCTCGCCGACGAAGCTGACCAGATCACCCGAGCCAGCGAGTTCGTGGAACATCGCGGTCAGATAGTCGACGCTGAAGGGAGCGAAGCCCTGGTGCCGACTGGTCGCGGCGAGGAGTTCGGTGAGCTTGGGGAGGTCGTCCTCGGTTGTACGACGTACGTGGACCTCACCCGGCCCCCATCGGTTCATCTTGAGTCGACTGCTCAGGCGACGCCGAAGTCGCGTCAGGTCGACGTCGAGATCCAGGCGGACCGACGACCGCGGCGCGATCCCCGCCTCCGTGGGGCGGAATCCACGTCCACTCAGGCCGGCGGACAGGTCTTCGGCGCCTTCGGGTGGCTGGACGAACAGCATGCGGAGCCGCTCCTGGCCGACCCGTGCGAGCGCGTCGAGGATGACGTCGGACAGCGCTTCGGGCTCCTCGGCATCGGGCGCGATGAGCGGTCCGTACGCGAGATAGCCGAGCTGTCCCAGGCCCGTCACATGGCGCACCAAGATCTGGGCGCCGCTCACCAACCGGTTGGATCGGTAGGCCATCACGTACAGCGCCGTGAACCCGGCATGTCGACGAAGACGAGCCCACCCGGACAACTGGGCCGCATCGGCGAAGGGGACAGAACGAACGAAGTCGTCCCACTCGCTGATGAGGGAGGAAGACGGCGCCTCCAAGATCCGGACATCCAAGGTGTCGCCGGCGTCATCCGCGGAAAGCATCGGGGGTGCGTTCCCGCGCGGCCGACTCGCTGATCGCTGGACCGCCGCAGGCCACGCGATCCTGGGATGCATCAACTGGGTCGAGATCCGTCGGGCATCCAACGATTCCTCCGGAGGCAGTGCGCTGAATCGCGGTCATGAGTACCGGTCGTCGGATGGGCGAGCGACGTCACGGTGGCACAACGACGCCGAGAAATCGATGCACGAGCACATCGGCGTCTCTCTGCCGGGATCTCGGGGCCCGGAGCCGGGCATCCACCCACGTGCGTGCAGACCGGCTGTCCGCTGTTGCGGACCCCCGTCAGCGGGTGCCAGTGGAGCGGACCGTGAGGGGCCCGGCTTCGGGAGCGGACGCGAACGCGTCCGGGGCGCAGGACCTCCCGAGGAGAGGACCCGGCCTGGAGGAGCGTGACGCCGGAGCACACCGCCGAGCCCGGGGACGTCCAGGGCGCTGATGGCGCCGACGACCCGGGCGGTGACGGTTGTCACGCCCTGCAGGCTCCCGCGCTGCAGCAGCGCGGACCGGGAACGGGTCCTGCGCGATGGCCATGACGGGGGATCCACCCGACCCCAGGCGCCGTTGAGCCGGTCCCGCTCCGGCCACCCGGAGTGGTGGCGACACGACGGCGCTCCGAGGCGAGACCGCGCCGTTTCGTCGTCCCCGGCCCGTACGCTGCGCCGCGCGGGGCACGGGCGGTGTCCCTCGGGGGGCGACGGGGGAGCAGGTGGCAGTCGAGGACGACGTCGCGGCCGTGGCGTTCACGGTCGAGACGCGGCTGGCGCCGGTGCATATCCGGGCGGCCGGACGGCGGGCCGCCGACGCCGGCCGCGCGTACATGCAGACGACCATCACCGAGACGCAGGCGACGGAGTCGGTGCTGCGCTACGTGGCACACGGCCCGGGCGGGTTCGTGCGGCAGATGGCGCTGCAGGTCCGCTGGGAGGAGGCCGGCCCGGGCCGGCGGCGGGTGTACCTGACCGTCGGCGACCACCTGGTGGAGCGCCCGCGCCTCCTGGGCATCCCGGTCGGCCGGGCGACGGTGCCGGCGCTGGCCTCGGCGCGCCGTTTCGCCGACGCCCTGCGGGCCGCGCTCACCGAGCCCGCACCCCGCGGAGCGGGCGACGCCGCGCCCGAGGCCCGGTGGCGGGAGCCGGAACAACCGCCCGCGCCGCGAAGCCCGTCGCCGGTCTCCGGCGCCTCAGCGCGCGCGTCGGAGCAGTAGGCGGCCGATCCCGGCCGCGTGGTGCACACCCTGCCGTGATCGGGTCGCACTGGATGTGAGGGCGCGCCGCCGTCCGCCTGTGGTCGGGCACAACGTCCCTGCCCGTGCGTCGTGACCCCTCCTAGCGTCCCTCCCCTGACGGACGGGGGCGTTCCGGATCGTGTCGTGCCGGGGCGGGGCCGCCCGGGTCGGAGGCCCGGCGGGAGGAGGAGCCGTGCGCATCGACGCCCCGCCGCCCACGGCGCCGGCCTGACCGGCGGCCATGTCCTCCGGAGCGCCGCGCGGCACGAACACCGTGCAGGAACGCCTGGTCACCGACGAGCTCGGTCCCGGTGTCGACCTGTTCGGCACGCCGGTCCTGGTCACCGGTGGCACGGGGTTCCTCGGCTCGTTCGTCGTCCCCCGGCTGGTGGCCGCGGGCTGCCGGGTGACGGTCGTGGCCCCGGACCCCGGCTGGCGGGAGCCGGTGCGGCAGGCGGTCCGGGACGGTGTGGTGCGCCTCGTGGCGGAAGCCGAGTGGTGGCGGCCGGAGGTGGCGCGGCGTGTGGCCCGCAGCTCGGCGGGGGTCGAGCACCTGGTGCACCTTGCCTACGCGCCGGTCCCGCTGGGCCAGGGCACGCCGGTGCGGCGGGCGGAGCACGAGGTCGGGGTGAACGTCCGCGGGCTGCTGGAGCTGGTCCTCGCGCTGGGGGAGCAGGTCGGGCACGTCGTCCTCACCAGTTCCCTCGAGGAGTACGGCGGGACACCGCCCTGCCCGCTCGACGAGGACGTCCGGCCGGAGCCGGCCGACGCCTACGGGGCGGCGAAGCTGGCCCTGGAGGACCAGCTGCGGATTGCCGCCGCGGCCGGTGGACCCGAGGCGACGGTGCTGCGGCTGAGCACGGTGTACGGGCCGGGGGAGACCGTGCCGCGTGCTGTGCCCCGGTTCATCCGGGCCGGGCTGGCGGGCCTGCCCGCGACGATCGCCGGCGACGGGCTGGAGCGCCGGGACTACCTGCACGTCACCGACGCGGCGCGGCTGGTGGCGCGTGCGGTGGCCCGACCGCCGGGCGGGCAGCACGGGTTCCGGCTGGTGCACGGCGCCAGCGGGACGACGGAGCGGACGGTGGCCCTCGCCCAGCGGGTGCGCCGGCTGCTCGCCGCACGGGGCATCGTGGCGCCTCCGCCGCAGCACATCGAGGGCCCCTACGTCGCCGACGTCCTCAGCCGGACCGACCGGGCGCGCGAGCAGCTGGGCTTCGAGCCGCTGGTCGGCCTGGACGAGGGACTGGCCGGGGAGGTCGAGTGGTTCGCCGGCCGCCCGGAGCTGTGGCGGGACCTGGGCGCCGACGCGACGGTGTGAGCGCTTCTCCGCGGCGCCAGGTACCGCCCCAGCCGCGGAACGCGTCAGCCGCAGAGACGGTCAGCCTGCTCCACCCCGACGGGTCGCTGCGGAGAGCAGATCGGCCAGCTCGGGTGACCGCAGACAGCGTTGGACGGCCAGATAGGTCAGCGCACCGGCAGTGCTCGCGAGAAGGATCGTCACCACGTTCGCGCCGCGGCCGGTGCCGGGCGCCAGCGCGGCCAGCACCAGGAGGACGACCGGGACCATGGCGAGGCCCGCGAGGAGGGTACGCAGCAACATCCGGCCCAGAGAGGGGTGGGACCGGGGCAGACCGCGTCGCATCCACCAGCAGAGCAGGGCCCCGGACGCCAGGTCGCTGCCCGCGATCACCAGGCCGATCCCCAGCAGCAGTGCGCTGCCGTCCAGCAGGGCGAGGCACGCGAGCAGCCCCGACAGGGCGAGCCCGTTTCGGATGGCGACGGCGACGAGCGGACGGTGGGCGTCCCGTCGGGCGTAGGCGGCCCGGGTCGCGAAGAACAGCGCCGACCATCCGATGACCCCCAGGCCCAGGCCGAGCAGGGCGACGCGGACCAGGTTCCGCGCCTCCGGCGTCGCCATGTCTCCGAACGACACCACGGTCGCCAGTGGGGCACTCAACAGCATGTAGCCGACCGCCGCCGGCACGGTGAGGAACATGGCCAACCCGAAGGTGCGGTCGAACGTCCTCCCGTAGTCCTCGGCGCCACCGCGGTGGTGGGCGCGGGAGAGCTCGGGCAGTGCTGCCTGCGAGACGGGCTTGGTGATCAAGGCCCCCGGCAGGCCGTAGAAGGCGAGCGCCAGACTCAAGGCCACCACCCCGCCGGGCACAGCCGCTGCCACGACCAGGGGGCACAGAGAACCCGCCACGTTGAGCCCGGCGGAGCCGAGCGAGGGGACCGCCAGGCGCACGAGCTCGCGCACCTCCGGGTCTCGCCAGGTGGCGGCAGGCCGCAGCGGCACGCCGCAGCGGTGGGCGCCGTACCACTGCACGGCCGCGTGCAGCGCCACTGCGGCCGTCGTCCCGCCGCCCAACAACGCGACCTCGGCAGGGGTCGGTTCGTCGATGGGACCGCTTCCGCGGACGAGGGCATAGAGCGCGAGGACGACGATGATGCCCAGGTTCTCCGCAACCGGAGCGGCCGCCGCCAGGGCGAACCGACCCCGCGCGTTCTGGACGGCGGCGCCCATGCTGGCCACCAGGTAGAGCGGCACCTGCAGCAGGAGCAGCGCGAGCAGCAGCCAGGCGGTTGCCGTGCCGGTGGTGTCGGCTCCCTCGGGGACACCGGCCGACAGCAGACCGAGGATCAGCGGGCCAGCGGCGATCCCCAGAGCCACGACGCCCGTGGCCACCAGGACCGCGAGGGTGAGGAAGCCGCTCGCCAGTCTGTTGACGGCCGTGGGGTCGTCCTGGTCGAAGTGCCGGACCAGCGCCGGCACCACCAGGGAGACGAGCATCGTGCCGGTCAGGAGCTCGAAGGTCAGGTTGGGGAGGGTGTTCGCAGCTTGGTACAGGTCACCGAACCTGGTGGGGCCGAGCACGGCGGCCACGACGATGATCCGGGCGAGCCCGCTCCCCCGGCTGAGCAGTGTCCACGCCGACCCCACGAGGGAGTTCGACGCCACCCGCTGGATTGCGTTCGTGCCGGTTGGGGTCATGCACTGGACCCGTGAGACCCGTGAGCGGCAGGATGCGCCGCGCCGGAAACGAGATCGGCCAGCACGTGAGAACCCTTCTCCGGTCGTCCGGCTCGACGGGGACCTCCCGAGGGTGCCCGACCCGCCTGGCCGGTCTGGGATCCCTGCGGGATGGAGCCGGGCCGCGACCCTACTGCGACCGCTGCTTCGCGCGTAGGGTTCCGGCTCTGCCCTGGCTCACACCGCGGTCGCGAGGAGGCCGGTGTCGATGGCGAACGAGGCTCTACGTGCCCACTGGGCGTCCGTCGGCGGGAACTACACCGCAGAGTGGCAACCCCCTGCTCGCGCGAGGCTCGGCGAGCGTGAGTTGGACTTCGTGGTCGCCGCTCTGCAGAGGAGTGCTGCGCGCACGGCCCTGGACGTCGGGATCGGCAGTGGCCGGATCCTCTCCGCGCTGCTGGAACGCACGGAGACGACCGAGTTCTACGGGATCGACATCGCCGAGGCGATGGTCGAGGCGACGCGCAACCGGCTGGCCGGGGAGGAGCGCCTCCGCGACCTGCGGGTCTGCGACCTCTCTTCGGAGCCCCTGCCGTTCGACCGGACGTTCGACTTCATCTCTGCCATCCGGATGCTGAAGTACAACGAGGACTGGCGAGACATGGTCGGGAAGCTCGCGACGGCCCTGTCTCCCGACGGCGTCCTGGTGTTCACCATGACCAACAGCCGGTCGTTGAACCGGTTCGCCCGCGAGTACGCGGTTCCCTACGAGAGCACGACCCGGTCGGAGTTGGAGGAACTGGCTCGCACCCTCGGGCTGGACGTGCTGGACGTCGCGGGGTTCACCAAGCTGCCGCACCGCGTCTACAGCGGCGTGCGCTCTCCACGGCTGGCGAAGGGCCTCCTCGCCGTCGACGCGACCCTGGACAGGGTCGTCGGGTCGACGACGTTCGCCCGCGAGATCTTCGTGGCCGCGCAGCGGAGATAGCGATCTCCGAGCGGGTCCTGCAGGAGGAGTTCGGACGTCGGGTCGTCCTCGAGGAGGGCGGGAGCGTCGTCCGGAAGACCTTCCACGCCGGAACGGCCGAAGAGCGTCACCGTCAGGCAGCCGACGAGTACTCGCGGCTCCGGCAGTTCTGGACGGCGCTGGGCGACGTGGCCGGCGTCACCTGCCCGCAGCCGCTGGGGGTCGTGGAGGGGCCGCATCCCGGCTTCCGGATGTCCCGGATCGAGGGGCAGCCGCTGATGGACCACCTCGCGCGGACGGAACTGTCCGTTGAGCGGCTTGGCGCGCTGGCAGCTGCCGTCGCCACGGCGCTGCGCCTGTACGTCGAAACGGTGGGGGAGCCCTATCACGACCTCAAGCTCGACAACGTCATGCTCGAGCCCTCCGGAGCGCTGGCTTTCCTCGACTTCGGCCGTCCTCTCGGCCATGTGCCATCGGACGGCGTCGACGCGCTGTACGAGTCCAGCGTCGCGAATCTCCTGGCATCACTGGTGTTCGAGAGTGCACGACCGAAGCGGCTCGCTAACCGGCGGCTGCACCGACAGAGCGCATCGATGGCGACCGCACTGGTCGTGGCTCTCGCCGACCGGGGATCGGCCCTCGACCCGGAGCGGTTGCTGCACGAGGCTCGACGTGCGTACGTGCGCTCGACGTTCGGCCGCCGCAGCGTCGCCCGCACCGCGTGGTATGCGACGGTGGGCTGGGCGGTGGGTCGACGGGTCCGACTGTCTGATGGCCGGTTCGGCCCTGTTCCCCTGTGGGGTCGGTGATCGAGATCCGGCGCCCGGTTCTCCAGTGCAACAGCGGGCCGACTGCTCAGCGAGCCGGTCCGGCCTGCGCCCGTGGAGTCCCGTGCGAGCGGCTCGGGCACCGACCTCTGTCCGGTGGGCGAGCGCATCCGCCAGCGTCGTCAGGTCCGAGCCGGCGCTGTGGCGGATCGGTCGAGGGTCATCGGCACCATTCGGCTAGCAGGCAGCATCCGCTCGACGAGCCAGGCGGCGTCCGCGGCGACGTAACCCACCCAGTTCGAGCTCCGCGAGCGTTGGAAGGGCAGCCCCAGGAAGAACAGGCCTGGAGCGGCGCTGATCCCGTTGGTGTGCACGAGTCGTCCGTCGACGACGGCGCCTGGCACGTCCACCCAGGCGTGGTCCAGGCCGAAGCCGGTGGCCCAGACGACCGCAGCGACGTCGAGGGTGGAACCGTCGACGAACCCGACCGTCGTCCCCGACGCCGTCACCGCGCGGGGCCGTACGGAGACCCCGAGCGCACGCAGTCGGCGCCACGACATGCCGATGACGAACCCGATGGCATCCTGCTGCGCCTCAAGGCCGGGACGCGAGCGTTCACCGCCCGGACGCGAGTGGAGGCGGTCGTAGCAGGCCTTCGCGAGTGGCCACAGGACGCCCACGACCTTGTCGCGGATGCGGACTCGACGGGAGGGGCGAGACGGTCCGGAGTCAGCCAGGCCCAGCACAGTGATCCACCAGAACAGGTCCCGCCCCAGCGGCCGCTGCGAGATCATGCGGTTCCGTCTGCCAACAGCGAGGCTCACGGCATGGCCCGATTCGGCCAACTCAGCCGCTATCTGCACACCCGAGTTCCCGGCCCCCACGACGAGCACTGGACCTCTTGGCACGTCGGCCGCTCGTTTGTACTCGGAGGTGTGGAGCTGGACGACGTCCGGGTCCAATCCATGGGAGAGCTCAGCCGGCACGCGCGGTGACGCGAAGGCCCCCGTGGCGACCACCACCTGCCGGGCCGTGATCACACCGGTGGTCGTCTCAGCGACGAAGTCCTCGGAAGACTTCCACAGCCGGGTCACCCGCGTCCCCAGCCGTACCGGTAGGCGGAAGGTCTTCGCGTAGGTCTCGAGGTAGTCGGCCACCTGGTCCTTGGTGGGATAGGTGCCTGCCGGGGCGGGGAAGGGCAAGCCCGGCAACGAGTTGTACGGGGCTGAGCTGAACAGTCGCAGCGAGTCCCAGCGCGAACTCCAGGCGTGCCCCACTCGGGATCCCGCGTCCACGAGCAGGAAGTCAGTGCCCCTCTGCTGCAGGTACCAGGCCAGCGAGAGACCAGATTGCCCCGCGCCGATGACGAGCACGTCCACGTGGTCCTGGTCATCCGGCCGCTGAGGCTGGGTCATGAGCGCACACTGTAGGAGCCGTTCGGCCGGGATAGAACCGTCCTGACCACCGGACGATGGCTTCTCGGAACCGAGGTGACCCGCGAGTCCTGCGGCGTCGGAGACCCCGGTTCCGTTCCCGCCCATCCGGCGCGGCGGTGCTGCCGGTGCGGGTGGTCCTCGACGCTCGGACCGTGGTCATCCGGGCTGGGGTGGGCAACTACCCGGGCAGCCGATCGCAGGAGCGGCGAGTGTGATCGCGCCACTGACGCTGCGCTCACTGCTCGGGTGCGACCGCTGGCATCGGGTCCTGGCGGCGCCGGAACCCGGGGCGCGGGGGCTACTCGCGCCGCCCGGCGCTGAGGAGCAGGCCGGCCTCGGACAGGAGCGCGGCCGCCCAGCCGCCGACCACGAAGATGTCGCCGCGGTGGATGCCGTGGTCCTCGCCGAGGCGGAGGAGCACCGGACCGTCGTTGAGGTACTCGCCCGTGAGCAGGAGGAATGCGAACGTCGACAGGATGGCTGCCACGACGACGCCCAAGACCCAGCGGAGCACCCGGGCACGGTACGCCGTTGGCCCGCGGGAGGGGCGGGGTCGGGCTCCCGTGTCCCCTGTCCGGGTCACGGCGGCGGCAGCAGCCCGGCGCGGGCCTTGGCGGTGAGCGCGGTGCGGACGGCCGCGTCGACCCGGCCTGCGAAGACGGCGTCGCCCTCCGCGCGGGCCAGGACGGCGTCGATCATCTCGGACACCGTGCCGGGGTCCACGGTGAGGACCAGCGTGCCGCCGGCGGCGAGGAAGCGGGCCGCCCGCTCGCCCACCGGCACGTCCTGGACCGCCCGGGCGGCGCCGACGTCGTCGGAGATGACCACGCCGTCGAAGCCGAGCTCCCCGCGCAGCAGGTCGCTGACGACGACGGGGGAGAACATGGCCGGCGAGGCCGGGTCGAGCCGCGCGTAGGTCGCCGAGGACGTCATCACGAACGGGGCGGCGGCCGAGGCGGCCAGCGAGCCGAAGACGGCGAGCTGCGCGTCGTCGCGGGTGGTGACGTCGTCGGTGACGCCGGCGCTCTCGTCGGTGTTCTCCCGGACCCGCCCCAGCCCGGGGAAGTGCTTGATCGTGGCGGTGACCCCGTGTGCGGCCAGCCCCTCGACGACGGTGCCGGCCGCGGCCTCGACGGCCTCGGCGGTGCTCCCGTACTGGCGGCGGTGGGCGCCGATGGGTGCGTTGCCGTCCTCGGTCCCGTCCGGGACGACGTCGGCGACCGGCGCCAGGTCGAGGTTGATGCCGGCGGCCGCGAGCGACGCACCGAGTTCGTCGGCGAGACCGGCCAGCTGCTCGGCGGGCAGCCGCCCCTGGTCGAGCGCGGTCGGCAGCTCGGCGAACCCGGGACCGGAGAGTGTCTGCACCGAGCCACCCTCCTGGTCGACGGCGATCCACGGGTCGACCGGCCCGGTGCTCTGCGCCCACCGGGCCGTCGTGGCGGCCAGCTCCGCGGCCGGCGCCGCGCTGCGGCCCTGGAGGAAGACGCCGCCGACGCCGGTGTCGGCGACCAGCTCGTCGGCGGTGGACAGGTCGCCCAGCGGGACGCCGACGACGATGAGCTGGGCGACCTGCCCGCGGCGGTCCAGGGCCGCGAGGGCGGCGGCGACCTGCTGCTGGACCGGGTCGGGCGTGGGTGCCGGGCTCGGCGGGGCCTCGGGAGGACGGCTGGTCACCTCGCTGCTGCCGGGCGTCGCGCCGGTGCAGCCGGCCAGCAGCAGGCAGGTGAGCGCGCCGAGGGTGGTCAGGACGGAGCGAGGGGGAGCTGACGACCGCATCACGTCCATTGTCGCGTCCGGCTCCGCCGCCGGTGGTCCACGCGGGGCGACCTGCCGCTTCCCCGCAGACCTTCTACGCTCGGCGCACCCGCCCTCGTCGCGGGGCGTTGTCGTCGATGCGAGCCGTGGAGCGTGGATGCCGCCGGTCGAGCTGAGCTGGGGCGCGGCCACCGCGGTCGGCATGCGCGAGGACAACCAGGACAGGTACCTCGCCGAGCCGCCCGTCTTCGCCGTCGCCGACGGCATGGGCGGGCACGTCGGTGGCGCCGCGGCCGCGGAGGCGGTCGTCGAGGCGCTCCGGTCACTGGCCGGTGGCGGGCCGACCACGGTGGAGCGGATCCGTCTCGCGCTGCAGCGGGCGGACGGGGAGATCCGTGCCTTCCGCGGACCGGACCGGGCCGGGGCCGGGACGACGGTCGCCGGCGTCGCCCGCGGCGACGAGGGCGAGGGCCCGCAGTGGGCGGTGTTCCACGTCGGGGACTCCCGGGTGTACCGCTGGCACGACGGGCAGCTCGAGTCGCTGACCACCGACCACTCGGTCGTGCAGGAGCTGATCGACGCGGGCTACCTGTCCGACGCGGGTGCCGCCGTCCACCCGCAGCGGCACATCATCACGCGGGCCCTCGGTGTGGGGGCGCGCAACGAGCCGGACGTCGCCCTGCTGCCGATCGTGCCGGGCGACCGTTTCCTGGCGTGCTCCGACGGGCTGACCGGCGAGTTGGGCGACGAGCGCATCGCCGAGCGGCTGTCCGCGGCCGCGGGGCCGGAGGCGATCGTCGCCGACCTCGTGGCCGACGCCGAGGCCGTGGGTGCCCGGGACAACGTCACGGTGGTCCTCGCCATGACCGGCGGGTCGGCCGGTGTCCCCCTCCCGTGAGGGGGAGGACGGTCAGCGGGGCACGTCGGGCAGGGCCTCGTCGCTGAACTCCGCCGCGTTCTGGCCCAGCGAGTCGGTCTGCAGGTGGTTCCACATCCGCCCGCAGGCCACGTCGTCGAGGTAGACGACGCTCGCCGGGCCCTCCGTGCCGGTGCCCAGCACCGGTGCGGTGAAGAACGCGACGCGGTCGGGGTCCAGGCCGCGCAGCGAGTAGGCCAGCGCCAGCATGGCACCGTCACCCAGCTCGTCGTCCACGGAGACGGCGCTGGTCACGGCGAGGAGCGCGGCGTCCAGCCGGGCCGGGTCGGTGAACGCGTCGGAGCTGAACAGCTGACCGAAGACCGCCTGCAGGTACTGCTGCTGCCGGCGCACCCGGTCGAAGTCGCCGCCGGGCAGGCCGTGGCGCTGGCCGAGGTACCAGCGGGCCTCGTCGCCGTCGAGGTGGTTGACGCCGGCCGGGAAGGTGTAGGGCCCGTTGCTGGTGGTCTCCGCGACGACGACGTCCACGCCGCCGAGGTCGTCGGTGACCTGGATGATCCCCTGGAAGTCGATGGCCACGTAGTGGTCGATCCGGACGTCGGTGAGCTGCTCGACGGTCTGGACGAGCAGCGTCGGCCCGCCGTACGCGTACGCCGCGTTGATCTTGTCCATGCCGTGCCCGGGGATGTCCACCCAGGAGTCCCGCGGGATGGAGATGACCTGCCCGTGCGCCCGGTCCGCGGAGAAGCGGGCGATCATGATCGCGTCGGAGCGGCCGCCCTCGGCCACGCCCTCGTCCGCCGTCTCCCGGGTGTCGGAGCCGACCAGCAGGAACGTGACCGGCTCGTCACCGGCCTCCTGCGCGGGCGTCGCCGGGGCCGGGCGCGCCTGCTCGTCGAGGTCGGCGAAGACGTCGGAGACGCGGGCGATGTTGCCCGCGTACCGCTCGGTGAGGAACCACAGGCCGCCGCCGACCACCAGGGCGAGCACCAGCCCCAGGACGCCGAGGGTGATCAGCACCCGGCGCACTCTCCGACGCGGCGCGCGCTGGTGCTGCGTGCTTCCGTCCGTGCTCACTCCGACCCCCGTCGACAGGCAACGGCACCGAATGTACGGGCCTGATGCCGCAGAGTGACGGAGGTGTCACCCGGGTCAGGGGGCCGACCGCACCAGCCCGCAACGGCAGGCGTACAGGGAGGCGCCACTGAACGGGTCGTCGCCCACCCTGCGGAACCAGTGCACGTGCAGCCGGGGTCGGCGCGCGGTCACCGTCGGCCCCGGGTTCAGGGTTCCCGGTGCAATGTGGTCCGGTGGGCGGCCACCACGCACCGCGAGACGGCGGGGGGAGCACCGCGGGTCCGCCGGCGCCGGAGCGGGCAGGGGTCCGCGGCTGCCGGGGCTGGTCGATCGGCAGGCCTCGACGGGACGGGGACGAGCTCCTGGCGGTCGGCCAGGCGGATCGACCGGCTGACGACCAGCGCACCGAGCGTGCCCAGGACGAGCCAGCCGCCTCCCACCACCCACAGCACCAACGTCATGGACCCCTCCCGTGGGCTCCGGGCAGCACACTGGCGTCAGCGAGGACACGTCCCGGATCGCCCGGGAAGCGCTCTCCGGTGCCCACTACACCGGAGCCCGTCCCCCTGTGGAGCCCCCCGATGAACGGGGTGGGCGACACGCGGAGACGCACATGACGGACCGGTAGCCTCTCACCCCCCTGGGTGATGGCACCGGCGGGCCCCACCGGCGTGGACTGCTCCCTCGTGGTGAGCAGTGATGGCTCAGGCTCGCCGCCACCCCGTACCTTTCGGGACAGGTGACGACCGGCAACGTCGCCAGTGGCCACGCAGGGTGAGGTGCACATGAAGATCTCGGTCGTCGGTTGCGGCTACCTGGGCGCGGTCCACGCCGCCTCCATGGTGGAGCTGGGGCACGAGGTCGTGGGCATCGACGTCGACGAGCGGAAGGTCGCTGCGCTGTGCCACGCCAAGGCGCCGTTCTACGAGCCCGGGTTCGACGAGCTGCTGCAGCGGACGCTGGCCACCGGCCGGCTGCGGTTCAGCACCGACATCGGCGCGGCCGCGGGCAGCTCGGTCCACTTCGTCTGCGTCGGGACGCCGCAGAAGCGCGGCGAGTACGCCGCCGACCTGCGATACGTCGAGGCCGCGGCCGAGTCGCTGCTGGACGTGCTGACGGCAGGAGAGCTCGTCGTGGGCAAGTCCACCGTGCCGGTCGGCACCGCGGCCCGCCTCGCCGAGCTGGTGGGGAGCAAGGTGCCCGGCGCGCTGCTGGCGTGGAACCCGGAGTTCCTCCGCGAGGGGTTCGCCGTCCAGGACACCCTGCACCCCGACCGGCTGGTCTACGGCCTGCCCGACGGCTTGGACGGCGAGACCGCCGAGAGGATGCTCGACGAGGTCTACGGGCCGATCGTCGAGCGCGGGACGCCGAAGGTGACCACCGACTACGCCACCGCCGAGATGGTGAAGACGGCGGCCAACAGCTTCCTGGCCACGAAGATCAGCTTCATCAACGCGATGGCCGAGCTGTGCGAGGCCACCGGCGCCGACGTGAAGCTGTTGGCCGACGCGATCGGCTACGACGACCGGATCGGGCGGAAGTTCCTCAACGCCGGGCTCGGCTTCGGTGGTGGTTGCCTGCCCAAGGACATCCGGGCGTTCATGGCCCGCGCCGGGGAACTCGGCGCCGACCAGGCGCTGACCTTCCTGCGCGAGGTCGACAACATCAACATGCGTCGGCGGATCCGGATGGTGGAGCTGGCCCGGGAGGTGTGCGACGGGTCGCTGCTCGGCAAGCGGGTGGCGGTGCTCGGGGCGGCGTTCAAGCCCGACAGCGACGACATCCGCGACAGCCCGGCGCTCAACGTGGCCGCGCAGCTCCAGCTGCAGGGTGCCGACGTGCGGGTGACCGACCCTGCGGCGGTGGAGAACGCGCGACGGCTGTGGCCGCAGCTGGACTACGCCGACACCCCGGAGGAGGCCGCCGAGCGGGCCGACGCGGTCCTGGTGCTCACCGAGTGGCGCGAGTACCGCCAGCTCGACCCGGTCGCCTTCGGGAAGGTCGTGGCGCAGAAGCGGGTCCTCGACGGGCGCAACGCTCTCGACCGCGAGGCCTGGACCGCCGCCGGCTGGACCTACCGCGCCCTGGGCCGCCGCGCCGGCTGAGTCCAGCTGTCGCAGTCGTCCGGGCGCGGCTGTGCTCAGTGCGGCCGCCACTCCGGCTCCGACAGGGGGCACCGTGCCCGGGGGAGATTCAGGAGGCGGCAGAGCCGGTCCCGGCGAGTACTTCGTGGAACGTCGTCAGCCGCACGAGGTGCTGGTCCAGAGCGGCCCGGACCCGGGGGTCGCACAGCACGGAGACCTCCGAGCTGCGTTCCGTGCGGTACGGGGAGTCGAAGTCGTCGTCCTCTCCGGGGTGGCAGCCGAGTTCGGTGAACCCGGGAGGAAGTGTGGCCAGTATCCGCAGCAGAGCGTCCACCGTGATGCCCTCGGGCCACGGTTCTCCTGTGCCCGTCTGGCCGTGGAAGTCGCCGCAGTGGTCCACCATGGGCGTGCAGGCTCGCGTAGGGACGCCCAGCGGGTGGACCGTCTCCAGGAGTACCGACCGCACGGGCTCCCGCAGGTGAACGTGCTGGTGGGAGTCCACGTGCGTGGGGTCCCTGCCGACGAGCCGCCGGAACGTCTGCAGTTGGGCGGTCACCTCCGCGGCGACGGCCTCGGCGTCTTCTACGAGGGCCACGGTGTAGACGGGCTCCCAGTACCCGTCGCGGTGGACCCACTCGCCGAGGTCGAGGTGCAGTCCGACGCTGAGTGCGGGCCGCTCCCGGGCGTAGGCCGCCGCCTGGACGGCCGCCGGCCAGCGCACCATGAGGCTGGCGCTGGTCAGGATGCCGTGCTCGTGGGCTCTCCGGATGCCGCGGTTGATCCCCGGTGTCCGCCCGAAGTCGTCGCCGTTGACGATGAGCAGGCGCTCGGTCGAACCGCCGGTCGGCACGGTCACGACCCGAGCCGTTCGGCGAGCCGGACGGCCTGGCCCAGCCAGTCCCGGGCGTGGTCGGGAGGGGGCGACCAGCCGGGGGCCCAGCCGAGCCACTGGACGGCCACGCACAGGCTGCAGGAGTCGAGGAGGACGAGGAACTCCTCAGCCCTCGGCGGCCAGCCGGGACGGGGCCGCAGAGCCCGGCGGTAGGTGAGCGCGAGAGCTCGGCTCGTGTCCGCGTCCCATCCGCTGCACAGGGCCGCCACGTCGAGCAGTCCGGGGCCCAGCCCGGCCATCTCCCAGTCCACCGCGCACACGCGTCGACCAGCGACGCCCTCGACCACCAGGACGTTGGACGCGTACAGCTCTCCGTGCAGGAAGGTCACCGGCATCGTGGCGAGACGCTGCAACGCCCCATCCAGGCCGGCTCCCACCCTGCCCAGTGCAGACCGCTGGTCCTCCGTCGCGACTCCATCGACGAGGGCGGAGAGGGCTCGGTCGAGCCACCGACGGTAGTAGGCGGCGTCGTACCGGATCAGGTGGGCGCGCGACTCCTGCAGCTCCCCGGCGTAGTCCGTGAAACCGTCGTGCATGCCGGCCAGCCACCGGGCCACGTCGTGCCACACCGCCGGCTCGCCGACCTGGTACAGCTCGCGGCCGGGGACCTTCTCCAGGAGCAGTCCCGGCCCGCCGTCGTCGAGGGTGCCGTAGCAGCGGGCCGTCCCCAGTGCCTGGAGCGGCAGGATGTCCGCGTAGGCCTCGATCTCCCGCAGGGGGTCGTAGAGGAACGCGGGTTTCGAACGGCGCGCGCCCGGGAGCATCCCGGCTCTGTCGAGGTCCTTGAGGATCAGGTCCAAGCGGGTGCCGTCGTCCAGCTCCACCTCCAGCTCCTCCAGCCGGAAGCTCGTGCTGTAGATGTACGGCCGTCCCCGCAGGGTGGCGATGCGGCACGGGCGCCGGAGGCAGGAGGTCAACGCTCGCTCCAGGGCGCCGGCCAGCTCGGGCCGACCGACCGGCGGCGCTCCTGCTCCCGTCACGTCGCGTCCACCTCCCGCAGCAGTCGCCGGAGCACCCGGGCCGAGTCGAAGTGTGCCTCGGCCAGGGAGCGAGCGGCGGCCGAGTGCCGTGCACGGTCCTCGGCGATCTCCGCGACGGCGGCGAGTGCGTCCTCGAGGCCGTCGAAGGCCAGCAGGCCCGCCCCGGTCGGCAGGTGGCGGGAGAACCCGGTGTCCTGGGCGAGCACCGGCCGTCCGGAGGCCAGGTAGCACACGCTGCGATCGCTGAACCAGCCGCTGCGGGACAGGACGTACCCACTCTTGGCGATCCCCAGCTCCGCCTTCGAGCGCTGGACGAACTCCCGGTAGGCGGACGGCGAGCCGGCGACCTCTCCAGGGTCGAGGAGCTCCCACCTGTTGGCGCGCAGGGCCGCCACGTCAGCGACCTCTGCCGGGTCGATGGCGAGGGCCAGCAGGAAGCGCTCCTCGGTACGGGTGGGCAGGGCCATCAGCGGCCGGAAGGAGTGCACCTTCTGCCCGTACTGCACGCCGTCGAGCTCGACCGACCCGTAGCTGCGCCAGTTGGCCACGGTGGTGAACCCGGTGCCCGAGTCGCCGTGCCCGACCGGCCACTCGTCGAGGACCACGGGGGGCCACGTCGTGATCCAGTTCCGGCCGCCGATCGGGACGGGACAGCCCGGGCTGCCGAGGGACTGTCCGACGGTGACGAAGTGGGTGTGGCCGGCCAGGCCGACGTCGAGGCCCTGGGCGTCCCAGAGCTGCGTGAAGCCGGGGTCGACGTCGAGGTAGACGCGGACGGGGACCCGCGAGAACAGCTCCTCGCCGGCGAGCGTCCCGGAGATGTCGACGAGCACGGACGTGCCCGCTCCGATCCGGGCCAGGTCCGAGTGGGAGAGGCCGGCGGTCTCCTGCGTGTCCCGGCGCACCAGGGCCCAGGCGTCCTCGAGCCCGTGCTCCTTCATGACCTGCCTGCAGTAGCGGGCGTTGACCGAGTGCGGCAGGGGGACGTCGGCCGGCTGGGGGACCTCGGGGTCCACGGCCTCGACGAAGAAGACCTCGTGGCCCAGCCGGGCGAAGCCGAGGAGGTACTGGAGCACCGCCCAGGTGGCGCCGCCCTGGCCCGGCACCGCGGCGATCATGCCGCTCACCACGATCCTGGTCATCGATCCGGCCTCACGGGCGTGACCCCGATGCGCTCGAGGAAGGCGCCCAGGACGACGTCGGAGTCGAACCAGATCTCGGCGAGCTCCCGCGCTGCGTGGCGGTGGTGCTCGTAGTTCCGCACGATCTCCCGCACGCCGGCGGCGGCCTCCTCCATCGTGGCGAAGGACAGCAGGCCTTGGCCTGTCGGCACGGTTCGGCCGAGACCGGTGTCCTGGACGAGGACGGGCCTGCCGGCAGCGAGGTAGTGAACCGTGCGGTCGCTGATCCAGCCGCTGCTCGTCTCGACGTAGATCCCCTGCGCCGCCGAGAACTCAGCTGCAGATGCACGGACGTAGTGGCGGAAGGACTGCGGATCACCGGCCACCCCGCGAGGAGCCACGAGGTGCCAGCCGTGGCTCTCGAGCAACGCCCTGTCCCTGGCGTCGGCCGGGTGGATGTCGAGGGCGATCTCGAACATGGCCGGCGCGGTACGCGGCAGCGCGGCGAACTTGCGGAACTCGTGCGCCTTGAGCCCGAAGGTCCTGCCCTCCCAGGTGACCGGCCCGAAGGCGCCCCGCCAGCTGCCGACCGTGGTGAACCTCCGCGGGTCGGCGTCCGGACCCGCCGGCCACTCGTCGAGCACGACCGGGGGCACCACATGCCGCCAGGAGATGCCGTCAACGGGGATGGGGGAGTGCTCGGTGCCGACGTTCAGCCCGACCGTGTAGTGCGCGTCGTGGCGCTCCAGCCCCAGCGGACGTCCAGTGGCGTGCCAGTACTGGGTGAAGCCGGGGTCGACGTCGACGTAGACCTTGTGCGCCAGGCGGCGCATCAGCGGCTCGTACGTCAGGTGACCGCTGATGTTGACCAGCGCAGCCGCGGACTCCGCGCGGGTGAGCAGGTCGTCCTCCGGCATCCCGATGAACTGCGCCCCGTCGTCGACGATCAGGCTGGACACCGGCGCGAGACCGAAGGCGTCGACGACCGCGCGGAAGAAGGTCAGGTTCACCGAGCACTCGACCGGTGCGGGGGTCCCGTGGGCGTCCACGCAGACCCCGGACGAGATCTGCTCGACGAAGACGACGTCGACGCCGAGCCGCCGCATGCCGAGGACCCAACTGAGCCGGACCCACGCCTCACCACCGTTGCCCGGCTTGTTCGCCAACGCGCCGGCGACGAACACGGTGGTGGTCACTTGGGCGGTCTCCGGTCGGCGTCCGTCATCGTCCCCGATGAGACGGTTGGGCCTCGCCTGTCCTCGAAAGTGGCGAGGTAGGCGTCGGCTCGGTACGGCGGAGACACCGAGATGTCCCTGCACGGCCGGTCGTCGGTGAGCGGCCACTGGATGACCTCGACAACCCGGCGCGACGAGGTGTCGCGAAAGTCCTGGATCGCCTCGGCGATCCCCGGGGCGTCGTAAGCTGTTTCCCCGATCACCAGGGGCTGGGTCAGCCCGTTCGCCGCGAGGGTACGGTCCACAGCCCTCAGGTTCTCCAACACCCCGGCGGGGGTGTAGCCGGGATGGACCTCGAACCACCGGGGTGGGGGGAGCCCGGTGGCGCGCAGCGCGTCGATCATTGCTTGGAGTCGCCCCGCGGAGTCGGTCGGCCCCTGGGACGCGGTCGAGGAGACCACCACGTCGTCGACGCCGAACTCCTCGACGTAACGGGCGTAGGTCCGCTGGAGGTATGACGCCAACTGCTCACTCACCCGAGGCGGCGCAGGTCCAGGCGCGCCTTCGTTCATGAGGTCGATGACTGCGGACCGTTGGCCGGATTCCTTCACGAGCCGTGCGGTGGTGCGTATGAACTCCCAGTTCTCCGCCTCGGTGGAGGGGGCGAACCCCGCCTGCCTGGGGTCGTTGGCAGCCATTGGGGCGAACGACACGGTCAGCCGCTGGAACCCGGCTTCACGCACGTCCGCCAGATATGCAAGCAGGTTGTCGCGGTGCTGCGGCGTGAGCCGTCCACCAGCGGAGGGAATCACGCCCCAGTCACGCTCTCCGGGATCGCGCTGGTGCCACACGATGAGGCGCAGGGTCGCGATGCCGGCATGGCGCATTTCCCCCAGCTGTTCCTGGGCAGTGAAGCGGACGCCCCGGCGGTGGTAGTTGGCGATGAGGCCGGTGCCGTCCAGACTGCAACCGGGCACTGCGTGATGGGAGTAGTTGGTACCGACGAGCGGATCGGTGAGTGGTGGCGGGGCGTCGCGGCCGTTTCCCGACCAGATGTCCCCCCAGGGGACGACGAGAGTGACCATGGCGAGCGCCGAGAGCGCCAGGATCACCCAGGCTCTGCGCGGCGGATCGCCCGGAGCGGTCACTTAACGGCCTCCACGAACAGGCTCTCGCGTTCGCGGTTGTCCAGCGCCACGATGCCCCCGTGTGAACTGGCGGTCTCCCGAAAGGCGCAGTGGTGCACGGCGGTGAAACCCGCCGACCGGAGCAGTTCCTCGGCGAAGTCCGCGGTGAACAGGGTGACGCTGTAGCCGTACCAGAGCATGTGCACGATGAACTTGCCCCCGGGGCTGCGCACGTCCTCGTCGGGGATCAGGAAGTAGTCGTGGTCGCCGCGCACATACGCCTCGATGCCCTTGGCCAGGTCCGGCAGCCCCAGGCGCAGCACACCGCCCGTCCGCAGCATCCGGTGCAGCTCGCGCAGCGTCGGGACGAGGTCCGGATACGAGATCATGGGTAGGGCGTGGATGCTGACGATGTAGTCGAGGCTGTCGTCGGGCACCGGCAGGCCGTCCCGGATGTCCGCGCTTATGTCGATGCCCGGGCCCTCTTTCAGGTCCGAGTTGATCCACCCGGGCTCGCCCACCGCACCGCAGCCCCAGTTCAGCCGGCGCACCGACGGGCCGGGCTGCGCGCCGTCCGCGTTCACCCGACCCCCAACTCCCCGAGCAACCTGCCGAGGACCTTGTCCGAGTCGAACCAGTCCTCGGCCAGGCTGCGCGCCGCCCGCGCGTGCCGGCCGTAGTCGCCGCAGACCTCCTCGACCGCGGCCGCCGCCTCGGCCACCGTCGTGTAGGTCAGCAGCCCCTCCCCGATCGGGATGAAGCCGCAGAGCCCCGTGTCCTGAGCGACCACCGGGCGGCCAGTGCTCAGATAGCACGCGCTGCGGTCGCTGAACCAGCCCGTGCGTGCGCGCACGTACATCTGCTTGGCGACCAGGAACTCGGCCGTGGACGACTGGATGTATCCCCGGTAGGCCGACGGAGTCCCCGCGACGGTCGGTGGCGCCGCCAGCGACCAGCCGCCGCTGCGCAGCAGCTCCAGATCGCTCGCGTCCCCCTCGTCGATGTCGAGTGCCAATTCGAAGCGCTGACCGGTCCGTCGCGGCAGGTCCGCGAAGCGGCGCTGCTCGTGGACCCGGAGCCCGTACGTGACCCCCTGGTAGATCACCGGGGCGAACGGGCCACGCCAGGTCGCGACGCTGGTGAACCCCTTGTCCCCACCGGGGCGCGCGGGCCACTGATCCAGCACCACCGGAGGTCGGGTGGTGATCCAGCCGATCCCACAGTCGGGGACGGCGCAGTCCGGCCGGCCGATGTTCTGGCCGATGGTCACGTAGTCGTCGTGGTCGCGGAACAGCTGGTGCAGCCCCAGTGCCTGCCACATCTGGCCGAAGCCGGGATCGATGTCGAGCAGCACGCGCCGCGGTGCGGCGCCGAGCACGGCCTCATCGTCCAGATACCCCATGACGTTCAGCAGCAGCGCCGACCGCCGGGCGCGGTCCAGCAGTTGGTCGAAGGGCAACCCGATCACCTCCCGGCCCCGGTCGTAAAGCAGTGCGAAGTCGTCCTCGAGCCCGAACTCCCGCATCACACTCCGCAGGAACGCCACGTTGGCGGACTGCTCCGGCGAACAGGGGGCGCCGCGGGCGTCTACGCACATCCCCGGCTCCAGCCGGTCGACGAACAGCACGTTCCAGCCCAGCCGCCGGAATCCGAGCAGGTACTGCAGGAAGACCCATGCGTGCCCCCCGTACCCGGGTCGCTGGGCGAGCGACCCGGCCACCAGGATGTCGCCGCGCGCCACGTCTACCGCCCGCCGACACGATGGGGCGGCCGCAGGCGACGCGCGATCTCCTGGCCGCGGTGGACGCAGAAGCGGATGAGGTCGCAGATGCCGGTGGTGTCGTCGGCGCCCACGGCGGTGCCGGTCGGCAGGCAGAGGACGCGCTCGGCCAAATCCTCGGTCACGGGGAGGCGGACCTGGTGGCTCGCGGGCCGGCTGCGGTAGGGCTCCGCCCGGTGACAGCCGGGATGGAAGTAACGCCGGGCCAAGACGCGTTCGGCCCACAGCACCTCGGCCAGGTCGTCCCTGGTGAGCCCCGCGGCGGCCGGATCCACGGTGACGACGACGTAGTGGTAGTTGTGCGCATCCGCGTCGTCATAGGGCAGCAGCCGGATGCCCGGAGTACCGGCGAGGCCACTGCGATAGCTCTCATAGTTGGCCCGGTTGTGGGCGATGAAGTTGTCCAGACAGTCCAGGGACGCCAGGCCCATGGCGGCGGACGCCTCGTGCATCTTGCCGTTGATGCCGATGCTCCTGACGTCGTCGTATCCGGCGAACCCGAAGTTGCGCATCGCACGGACCGCGTCGGCGAGCGCGTCGTCGTTGGTCGCGACGGCACCACCCTCGAAGGTGTTGCACACCTTGGTGGCGTGGAAGCTGAACGCCTCGGCGTCACCGAAGTTGCCGATCATCGTGTCGCCGCGCGAGCTCCCGAGCGCGTGGGCGGCGTCGAACAGCAGCTTGAGCCGGTGGTGGCGCGCGATGCGCTCCAACGCCTCGACGTCGCAGGCACGTCCCCACAGGTGGACGCCGAGGATCCCTGTCGTACGGCTCGTCACCAAGCTGGCCGCGTGATCGGGGTCGATCAGGTGGGTCTCTGGAACGACCTCGCAGAACACCGGTGTCACGCCCATCCACTCGAGCGCGTGCGCGGTGCCGATGAACGTGAAGGAAGGGACGATCACCTCACCGGACAGGCCCACCGCCCGAGCCGCGAGCTGGAGGGCGACGGTGCCGCTGCTGGTGGCCACGCAATGGCGGGTCCCCAGCAGTCCGGCTAGGCGTTGCTCGAACTGCTTGACGCGGCGGCCGTCGTTGGTCAGCCACCTGTCGCACAGGATCTGCCTGAGCTGCGCCAGCACCTGCTCCTCGTCGCCCACGTTGGGGCGCCCCACGTGGAGCTCCTCGTCGAACGCCGGCACGCCGCCGAAGAGGGCCAGGTCGTCAACGGAGCTCTTCACCGGGCGCCCTCCCTCGTCTGATTCCCACGTACAGGCCTCTGCCGAAGGGCCCCTCGGCGTCCTGGCCTGCCGTCACCCCGGCAGCTTCGAACGCGCCGAGGTACTCCTGCTCCGTGAACAGCCCCATCTCGTGGCGCTCGGTCAAGTGCTCGACGCCCTCCGGCGTCCCGACCAGGTAGTTGATGTCGAAGACCGAGACGCGCCCGTCGATCTCGCTGGTGTACATCCAGGCGATCTTCAGCTCCGGCTCGTCCACGAAGTTCGTCGTCACCCGGCCGACCCAGTACTGCTCCGGAGAGATCCACGGCTCCACGAGCAGCAACCCGCCGGGGCGCACGTGCCGTGCCATGCCGGCTACGGCGGCCTGCAGCCGGTCGGGAGTGCGCACGTACGCGATCGCGCTGAACAGGCAGGTGACGACGTCGAACTCCCGGTGGAGGTCGAAGCCGACCATGTCGGCCTCGTGCACCGGGACCCCGGGGAGCCTGCCGCGGGCGATGGTGACCATCTGTGGGTCGATGTCCAGACCCTCCACCGTGTACCAGCGCTGCAACTCCTCCAGGTGCCTGCCGGTGCCGCAGCCGACGTCCAACAGGCTGCGGGCGCCGGGGGCCAGCCGGCCGATCAGGTCGCGCAGTTGCTCCGCCGCTGCCACGTAGTCCTTGAAGGCGTACAGCGCGTCGTAGAAGCGGGCGGAGCAGGTGAACACCTCAGGGCCTCCGGTACGGCGGGAACCAGCCGGTCAGGTCGTCGGGGTCGGCGCCGGCCCGGCGACACAGCTCCGAGTACCTGACCGGGTCGTACACCTGCTTCAGGTAGGTCAGCGGCAGCACGTCGGCCCCGAACCGCTGCTTGAACCGCGCGACCCCGTCGTCCTCGGCCACCCCGCCACCCAGGTTCAGCCACGGCACTCCCAGCGAGCGCAAGCGCAGCACGGCGTACCAGATCAGCGCCGCAGAGTGCCGTCGCCCCTCAGGGGCGGACACGTTGAACAAGTAGTCGCCACACGTCGCGGTGTAGCCGAACATCGAGACTGCGGTGACCCGGCCGCTGTCAGCCGCGCCCACCATGACCACGTTGTCCAGGCCCGCCAGGAAGGCGAGGGACTCGGGCGCCAGGTCGTACACGGAGGTTGCGTCGCGGGCGCGGAAGAAGGCCCGGTAGTGGTCGAGGAGGAACGCCGTCAGCTCGACTCGGTCGACCACCAGCCCGGCAGTGATCTGGTCCCATCGGCGCAGCTGGCGTCTGCGGTTCGTGTGCAGGCGGGCGTACAGCTCGTCGACCGGTCGGGTCAGGTCGATGGCGTAGACGTGCTTGTGCGTGTGAGCCTCGCCGGCCACCTCGTACGGTGAGCCGCTGAGCAGCGGGTTCTGCATGAGGAAGCCCGAGACGTACCCCCGTTCCCGAGCCCAGCGCCGCCACAGTCCCGGCAGTTCTTCGTCGGTCCCTTCCCCGGCGAAGCCGGAGAAGCCGTACGGCGTGACGACGTCCACGGTCTCGTCGAACACCCGCTCGGCGATGGGGCAGACGAACACGGCGTTCGGCGTCTCGGTCTCGTACAGGTAGGTGGCCAGTCCCGAGGACAGGTGCATGGCGTAGCAGTGCCCCCAGGTGTGCGCGAAGCCATGCCGCACGCGGGCCAGGGCCCGGCGCCACCGGTCCGGGGCGTCCAGCGGGATCAGCTGTTCACGCGTCGCCGCGAGAGCGCCGTGAGCGATCATGTGACCCTGCCCGCAGTCCCCGGCGTGTCCTGCAGCAACCTGTCCAGCTGGTCGGTGACCGCGCGCAGCTCGGCGGACGGCTCCGAGTTGGGCGGGCGCCTCCCCTCAACATCCCGGATCGTGCGGATCAGGCCGAACGCCGTGAGCATCCGCTGGTAGAGCCGACGCAGCTCGTCGAGGAGCGGCTCCTTGTCCTCAGGGCGCGTGAGCGAGCACAGGAGGGGCTCGATCTCGATCAGCCGGTCGCTCCACTCCGCCCGAATGGTCCGCAGCAGCGGGTCGTCGTAGAAGTCCTGGTACCACTGCAGCCCGGCGGCGAGCGCGGCCGCATGCTGCGGATCGGTCGCGTGGCGGCGTTGGTTCTCCAAGGCCTGCCGAACGCTCGCGAGCACCACCGCCGCGTCGATGGACCTGCTGGCGGCATGCTGGCGGTACTCCACCACCACCTCACCGTGGGCGGTCACCGGGAACCGAGCCGCGAGGCGGAGGTAGAGGTCATAGTCCTCGGCACCACCGACGGCGGCCGTGACGTCGAAGCCGTCGACTTGGTCCAGGGCCTCCCGTCGGTGGAGGACGGAATCGAGTGCCCAGATGTAGTTGCTGCGCAGCAGCTCGAGACGGTGATCCCTCTCGATCAGCAACTGGTAGGGGGTGAATAGGGGTGAGCCGTCTGGAGCGATCAAGGTGCAGTGCCCCGACACGAAGGCACTGTCCGGGTGTGCCCCGAGTAGGGCGACGCTGGTCCCCAGCGCTCCGGGTTCCAGCCGGTCATCGGCATCCAGGAAGAGGCAGAAGGTGCCGATGCTGGCATCGAGACCCGTGTTGCGCGCAGCGGCCGGGCCGCTGTTGGCCTGGCCGACGTACCTCACCTGCCCGTATCGACCGGCGATCACCGCGCTCTCATCGGTCGAGCCGTCGTCGACGACGATCAGTTCCACTGGCTCGTAGGTCTGGGTCAGGACGCTCTCGATCGCCTCCCCGAGGTAACGACCGCCGTTGTGGCAGGGGATGACCACGGACACCAGCGGCTGCGGACGCGAGCTCATGGCGACGACCTCTCCGGCAGGGCATACACGGTGCAGGCCTCCGCACGGGCGACCACGGCGCATTCCCGCTCCAGATACCGGCGGAGGGTCGGAAACGCCTCGAGCCACCATCGCGCGGCCGCCGGCAGGACCACGTACCGCACGCCCTGGTCGGCCAGGCGACGTACCTGCCGGACGGCGTCGGTGTCCGTCCTCGGCAGGTAGGCATCCAGTGCACGGACGGCGAGGTGGACCTCCCCGCCCGTACCGGGTCGCGCCTCCCACGAGATGGTCGTCGGGGAGACCCCGGGCCCTCCGGCTAGCGGGTTGGGCGAGGCGCTGACGCAGGCGCCCGCCGGGTGGTGCCCGCAGTCGTGGGGTTCGATCGCGGTCTCCCCGCGGACGACCGTGACCTCAGCGAGTGGCCGGTTCCTGTCGCTCTCGCCGTACAGACGGAAGTCGTAGGCCGATCCCTCGGCGATCCACGGCGCCTCCGCTGTTCCGGTGTCGCCACGGGCGAACAGCGCCTCTCCGATGTCGCGGGGGTCCCCGGGCGTGAAGTGTTCGGCCGGCCGGTCGCCGAGGTCCAACAGCGCGGCGTCTCCCTGCGTCACCACGCTGACGGGAGCGCGGGGTGGGATGGTCGCGTCGAGGGTCTCGCGGATGGCCTGACCGACGACGTGCGGGCAGCCGGCTCTCCGCCGGGTCCGCGGGTTCTCGTCACGGACACGCTCCACGGTCAGCTGTTCGCGCCACTTCGCGGCATGCGTCAGCAGAGGCTGCCGGTAGTCGGGCGGCAGCCGGTCCGCCAGGGTGCCGTAGAGCCCGACTAGGAGTTCGAGCTGCTGTCGGCGACTGCGGCCGGACCAGAAGCCGCCGCCGTGGACCCTGTAGGCGCCCATCACCTCGTCGAGATAGCCGATCCGGCCGCGCTCGGCGTGCAGCAGGTACAGGGGAAGGTCGCCCACTGGAGCAGTCCCGTACCAGGAGGGGAGCCGGTCGACGGCCGCGCGGCGCAGGACGGGGGAGCAGCCGGCGATGAAGGTGTACTCGAAGAGATCCTCGATCGTCGAGAACGGTCTCTGGTCAGGCACGTTGAACACGGCCGTTGGCGTCCCCTCCTCGTCCACCACGGTGACGTTGTGGAAGCAGATGGTGCAGTCGGGATGCCGGTCCAGGAAGGTGACTTGTCGTTCGAGCTTGTCCGGCCGGGTCCAGTAGTCGTCCCCGTCGAGGACCGCGACGTAGTCAGATTGCGTCTGGTCGTAGAGCTGGGCGAACGCCCGGTTGTCGCACCGGTTGTCGGGGAGAAGGACGACGCGCAGTCGGTCCGGGTTGTGCCTCGCGTAGCGCTCCAGGATGGCTGAAGTGCCGTCCTCGGAGCAGTCATCGATCACCACGACCTCGAACGGGAAGCTGGTCTCCTGCATGAGGACGCTGTCCACAGCCTGCGCGATGTAGCGCTCGTGGTTGTACGTGTTGAGGATGACGGTCAGCCGCACGGGGGGTCACCCTCTCCGGTCAGCTCGAAGATGAGCGCCTCGTCGTCGGCCCAGAGGCGCCGATGCCGGGTGACGAGGTATCGACCCCAGTCCCGGTACCGGCTGAACCACCAGAAGGCATTCGCCGGGATCAGGAGGTAGCGCGCTCCGCGTGAGCGCGCCTCCTCGAGGGCCTCGACGGCGGCGTCGGCGTCGGCGGGATGGTGGCCGGCGTAAGTGCCGTCGGCGAGCATGAGGTGCCGCGCCTCCCGTGGCCCGAGATCGAGCAGCTCGTCATCCCCTTCGGTCACCACCGCCACGGTTGCTCCAGCCGGGATGCAGCGTTCGACCGCGAGGAGCGCCCGCACCTTGGCCCGCGCGTACACGAGCTGCTCGTAGCTGCTGAGGGGCAGGACGTCGTTGAGGCGGCGATGCAACTCGAGCTGGTCGGCCAGCTCCTCAACACGGCTGGCGGTGTCCTGGCCACGCGGGGTTCTGGCGGCGGCCATGATCTCGGGTAGGTACCCGATGTCGCCGTGCCTGGCGATCAGCGAGGCGACCGCCCGGTCGGAGGACCGCAGCTCGTGCACCCAGGCGGGCAGGCAGGGAAGGGCCGACCGGCGCCACATCATCGAGCTCGGTGGCACTCGGGTGCGGGTGCCCAACAGGTCCTCCGCCGTCACCACCCCGGTCTCCGGGACGATGGAGGGGGCGCCGGCATCGGGCGACCCGTCGCTGAGGGTCGTCACGGCGTGGAACGAAGCCGAGCAGTCCTGGTGCTCGTCGAGGAACCGGGATTGGGTCCTGAGCTTGGCATCGCTCACCCACAGATCCGACCCGTGGAGCAGGGCAACGTACTGGCCGCGGCTGGCCTTCACCAGGTCCCACAACACGACGCTCTCGGAACGCGTACCTGGGGACGCAGGCCGGAGAGGCACGATCTGGAAGCTGTACCGGTTGCGGTAGCCGCTGAGCACGTCGACGGCGAGGGCGCCCAGCCCATCGTCGCCCGTCACGATCTCGAAGTCGTCATCGGTCTGCTGCATGACCGCGCTCTGCAGCGCCTCGGAGAGGTTGACAGGTGGGGCGTGGGGCAGGACCAGCACGCTGACCTTCACCGTGCACCACCGCCCGTTCCGGGGTGTCGTGCGCCGGCCATCTCCTCGACCATCCCGCCCAGCTGGTATGCCTCGAAGGTGCTGGCGTACAGCCGGTGCAGCTCCGCCCGGACCTCCGCATCGCCCGGCCGGTCCGGCAGAGCCTCCTCGAGCGCGGCCACGGTGCGGCGCCAGCCGGGGAGGTGCTCCTTCACTCCTGCCCAGCGGTCCGCCGCTTCCTCCGTACCGCAGTAGCGACGGACCTCCGGGGTCGGATGGAGGGCGCTGAACCGGACGAGAGCCCGCCCGCGACGCCAGGACCTCTCGCAGAACTCCTCGAAGGTCACCCTGCGCAGCATGTACGAGGCGGCGCGCTCGTTGAAGACGACCGACAGTCCTGACCTGGAGAGCCGGTAGCCGAGCTCGATGTCCTCGATGATCGAGGTGAAGGCAGGGTGGAAGACCCCGTTCTCCAGCAGGAATCGCCGCTTGCAGGAGGAACGGCCGCCCCAGAACGCGGTGTAGTCGAGCCGTCCGCGGCCTCGCATGCTCGGGTAGGCGAACAGCAACTGGCCGATCTCGGTGAGGTACTGCATGACCGGGGTGACGGTCAGGGTGGGCGACCACGTCGTGTACCCCAGGACCGCGACGGAGTCCGCCGGTTCGGCCTCGTGCGCGGCCAGGTGCTGGGCGAGCAGTTCCGGGTCGGCCTCGTCGTCGTCGTCTGCGTAGAGCACCAGCGGGGAGCGGGCGGCGAGGGTCCCGACGTTCTTGGCCAGCGAGATGCCCCCGTGCGCGAGGCGCCGGTAGGTCAGCGGGAACGGAGGCCAGAATCCGGCCACGAGTTCCGGCGTGGCGTCGGTCGAACCGTCGTCGACGACGATGACCTCGTAGTCGTGCGGCTCCAGACTCTGGTTGCGCAGGGCGGTCAGCGCTCTCATCAGCAGCTGCGCACGGTTGTACGTCGGGATGACGACGCTGATCCGCGGGGTGCTCACCGCTCTGTCCGCTCGAGCCAGATGCTGCCCCCGGGGTTTCGATCCCACGGCGGCAGCGCCGACGCCATCAGGTGCCAGTGGAAGCGTGCGAGGAACGAGTTGAACAGGCGGATCCGGAAGGCGTCGTTGTACATGAGGAAGGCACGGAGCAGGTAGGCCTCGTTCCAGCCCCGCCCGCCATACACCCAGTCCTTCGGGTACTCGAACGGGTACAGGATGTCGTGCACGTGCACGAACACGCCCGGTGCCAGTGCAGGCAGCACATCGAAGAGGAGCCGGTTGACGTCACTCGCCGTCTTGCCAACGTGACTGGAGTCGATGAAGAGCACGTCGCCGGACCGCAGCCCGGTGAAGAGCTCCAGGTCGACGTCCTGCACCGGCGAGGTGATGAGTTCGACGCGCTCCCGGTCGGTCGGCCGGAGCAACTGCAGCAGGCGCTCGGGATGGGGTTCGACGAAGGAGCAGCGGACGTCACCCCCCAGGAAGCGCTCGTTGATGTCGAGCAGGAGAGCGGAGGAGTAGCCCGACCCGACCTCGACCACGTGCCGGGGCTCCAGCAGCCGGAGCATGCCGTAATAGACGACGCCGTCACCGTAGGAGAAGTACTCGTTGTCGAAGTGGTAGCGCAGTCCGGCCGTCGGCCGGTCGCTGAAGGGCTGCGCGCGGACGTGCGCCTGCAGCCTGTGCACCAGCCGCAGTTGCTCGTCCTCCTGGAGGTCGATGCCGGGAAGGTGGCGCGGCGCCGCGAACACCTGCTCCTCGCGTGCCCGGACCTCCGCGGTGTCTGGAACGGGGGAGTAGTAGTGGCCAGGAGGCCACATCATGGGTGCGTCAGCCACCGGCACTGCGTTCCCTCCGCGTCACTTGATGCCCACGAAGAGGTCGCGGGAGCCGAACATCAAGTCATGGTGGCCGGCGTCGTACATGCGAATCTCCGAGAAGTCGCCTCTTGACGACATCACGTCGAACACCCAGCCCCTGTCGATGTGCGCCGGCAGTACGCCTGTGTACTGGTCCTCGCTGGCGTAGCCCATTTCGACGAAGCAGAGTCGTCCTGTCTTGGCGAAGAGGAGCTCGAAGCACTCGACGCTGCGCTCGACGCTCGTCTGTGCCATGACCCATTGGAAGACGGCATAGGCCGAGGTGACGTCGATGGTGGTGTCCACGGTGTCCGTCAAGTAGGCATGGGCGTCCGCGACCGTGTATGTGACGCCTCCCTTCCGCACGTACAGGTCCAGGAGGCGAGCGACCTCGATGTCCTCGGTGACCACGTCGACGCCCTCGGCGGCGAAGCCCAACTCGCTCATCCGGTGGCAGAAGTAGCCGGTGTTGCACCCCACGTCCAGGTAGGTAGGGGCGGATGCGTTCTCGACCGGCAGTCCGGCTTCACGCACGACCCGCGCCATCAGGTCGAAGCGATCGGGTGAGTCCGGTCGTAGGACCCTCCAGCCGGCACAAACGGGCAGTTCGACCGGCTGGTAGACCACTCGTTCACCCGGATACGGCGCTTGCTCGACCAGACGGTCGGCGATGTCGGCCTCGGCGGCTGCTGTCAGGTCCTGCTCGCACGCCCTGCAGAGGGAGAGCGTCGTGTTGTGGTCGACGTCGACCAGGGCGGTGGTTGCCTCGGCACGCCCGCACTGCTGACAGGGGGAGGAGAACACCTGCTCGACGAAGTGTTCGGGAGAGAGCTGCCGTAATTGAGCGTCGGACGGCGTCGCGACCACGACGTCGAGACCCCGGGCGGACGCGTCGAGCCAGCCGGGCGCCACTTCCGGCCCGAATCGGTACGCCTCGTCGAAGACGACGAGTGTTCCGGCGGGAAGCCGGGCCAAGGTGTCCATCGCTTCTCGAGTACCGAGGATGTGGTCCACCGGGCAGGTCAGACCCGGGCGACGGCTTCCCAACAACCCGTACTCGACAGTGGCCGGATTCGGGTTGTCTCTCGACGCGAAGGTCGCGACACGGCGCTGTCCGCTGATGGCCGAGTTCACCAGCTGGATGAGGTAGGTCGACTTGCCGGAGCCGGGTGGGCCCTGGAGGACGGTCAGCGGCACTGGTCGTGGCCTGCCTCTCGCGCGGGGTGAGCCCCGCCGTTCACTCCGACGCCTCCGTGTCCGACTCCGGGTCCGGTCAACACCGTCCGTGCCACTGCCTGCAGATAGCCGAGCCCATGCCGCTGGTCAGGTTCGAGATGGTTGCCTTCGGCCCACTCGTTCCACGCGTTCACGAAGATCAGCCTGTCCTCGAGCGGCTTGTCCAACGTCGACCGGACCGTGCGACTCAGTTCCTCCTCGAACGCCCGTGGCGTGGCATTGATGAAGACGATGCCGTTCTCGCCGCGTCGAGGCGTGTTGTCCCAGGAGACGAAGATGCCGGGATACACTGGATGGCTGCGTACCCGGCTGGTCATCCGTCGCCGGGCCGATGGGTAGTCGTAGATCTTGAGTCCCTCAGCCATGGGGCCGGGGAGCACGCCGAGTTGCGGCTCGAAGTCCATGGTGGCGTCGAAACCGAGAGTCCGGTAGTCGACGTCCGCGTGCGAGTTGCAGGCCATCAGGAAGGGTTCCGGCAGACCCACGGCGACGGTCTCCTTGCGGAAGAGCTCGGTCGTCCGCTGGGGGTCGGGGAGGTCGTTCGGGCGGTACACCAGGAACAAGGGACGGCCGTGGACCCTGAGGTACCTGGGGTCGGCGAAGGCCCCGATGAGCCAGCGGATGTGCTCCAGGTCGTCATCCGGTGAGTACTCCTGCTTCTGCAGGATGTCGCGCTCCTCGCCCAGCCATCGTCGCGACCACGTCTCGTTGGCCCAGGCGAGGCAGAACGGGAAGTCGGGACGACCCGACGCGCGTACCTCGGCGAAGGGCCGCTCGAGCAGGCGGCGTCCCTTGAACCAGTAGTGCCAGTAGCAGAAGGCCTCGATGCCGTGGGCCGAGGCCAGCCGGGCCTGCGCCTCGCGGACCTCGGGCACGCGGAGGTCGTAGAACCCCAGGTGGGCGGGGAGGTGGGGTTGGTAGTGGCCCTCGAAGAGCGGGCGCGCCCTCGCCACGTTCGTCCACTCGGTGAAGCCCCGGCCCCACCACGCGTCGTTCTCCGGGATCGCGTGGAACTGGGGGAGGTAGAAGGCGATCAGTCGGGCGATGGCGCTCACCGTGCCCTCCTCGCGGTGGACGCCGCCGCGGCGTCCCGCAACGCCGCTGAGGTCGCCTCGAGGTAGGCCAGACCATGTCTCTGGTCCGGCTCGAGATGACAACCCTCGCCCCACTCGTTCCAGGCGTTGACGAACACGAGGCGCTCGTCCAGTGGGAGGCCTCGCACCCGTTCGATCGCTCGTCCGAGCCACTCCGCGTAGGCGTCGGGCGTCGAGTTGTGCAGTACGACGCCCTCGGCTCCTCTGCGGGGGGTGTTGTCCCAGGTGGGGAACACGGTGTCGTACCTCCGGTAGTCCACGGGCTCGGGCTCTGCGAGCACCCGCCACGCCTGTTGGTAGTCGTAGACGCGGAGGCTCGACGTCTCCGTGCCGCTCAGCCGCGGCAGCCCGAAGAGGGTCGTGAACTCCGGCTGGAACAGGACCTTGGCGTCGAAACCCGCCTCCGTGGCGTCCCAGCCCACATCCCAGCCCGTCTCCACGGTCATGAGCCACAGCCCCGGCAGCCCGGCCCCATCCACCTCGGTTCGCCAGGTGTCCACCGTGCGCGCGGGATCCGGGAGGTCCTTCCCCTGGTAGACGAGGAACACCGGCTTGCCGTTCACGGTCAACGCGCGAGGGTCTCGCAGTGCCGGGAGAAGCGACCGGATGTGAGCCACGTCGTCCTCATGGCTGTAGGTCTGCGGCTGCAGGACGTCGTGCGGCTGCCCGTCCCAGCGACGCGACCACGGCTCGTTGGCCCAGCAGAGGCAGAAGGGCATGTCCGGCTTCCCGGAGGTGAGGACCTCGTTGAAGGGGCGGTCGAGCAGTTGCTTCCCGTGGAACCAGTAGTGGTAGTAGCAGAATGCGGAGATCCCGTGCGCGCGGGCCAGGGTCGCCTGCTGTTCGCGCGTCTCCGCCAATCGCAGGTCGTAGAAGCCGAGGTCGGCCGGGAGATGAGGCTGCTCATGTCCTGGGAACAGCGGCGTCGCGGCCGCGACATTGGTCCACTCGGTGAAGCCCTCGCCCCACCAGGTGTCGTTCTCGGGGATGGGGTGGAACTGCGGGAGGTAGAAGGCGACCAGCCGCGCGGCCGAGGTGTCGTCGAGCGCGGCGATGCCGGCCCGGTCCCGCTCCTCCACCACGGTGACGGCGCGATCGCCACGGCTGAGCTCGAAGATCGTCACCAGGCCGTCGTGGTTGGCCACCAGCCTGGCGGTGGACCGTAGGTGGGCGGCGAATTCGGCGTAGTGGTCGAGCCACCATGCCGACGTTGCTGGTACGACGAGATACTCAGCCCCCCGTTCCTGCAGTTCCTGCAGGTGTGCGACGGCGTCGGCGCTGGCCGTGGGGTGTGCTCCAGTCGGCCTGCCCGCGGGGTCCTGGGGGAAGTGCCAAGCGATGACGGACGGCCCGAGGCGGAGCAACTCGTCGTCGCCTTCGCTGGCGACTGCGACGACCGCCTTGGGGCGGATGCAGTCACGGACGACGTCCCGGATGAGAGGCAGGATCCGCTGGTTCTGCTGGTGCCGCACACGCCGGCTGTACGAGCTCTCGTCCAGTTCCGGTAGCCGCTGAGGCTTGGGCGGCCGCAGGGCCACCTCCTGCAGCGCGCTCGTCAGCGTGCTGCGGACCGCCGCTCTTCCGTGGGCGGCCCCGATGTGCCGGTGCCCGTCCGTCGACAGCCGGTTCCACAGGTCTTGGTCATGCAGCAGCGTCGTCATCGCCCGGGCGAACTCCGCCGGGTCGTCAGCGAGCAACACGTGCTCCCCGGACCGGAGGTCGAGCCCCTCCGCTCCTACGGAGCTGGTCACCGTCGGCGTTCCCAGCGCCAGTGCCTGGATCATCTTCCGCTTCGTCCCTGCTCCGAACCGCAGCGGCACGACCGAGATGCGGGCGTGTTCCAGGTAGGGCAGCACCGACGGGACCCAGCCGATCATCCTCAGGTGCGGCGTCCTCCGGGCACGGGCCTTGAGGACATCGCTGAGACCGTCGCCGACGATGCTCACGGGGTGTTCGGCGAGGACGTCGGGGTCGAGCAGGGGGATGATGGATTCGCGCAGGTACTTGAGCGCATCCGCATTCGGCGGGTGGCGGAAGCTCCCGATGAAGACGATGCCCTTGCGCTGCTCGAAGGGCAGTGTCGACTGAGCCAGCTCTTCGATGTCGGGCACTGAGCGGACCGGGTGCCCGGTACCGAGCAGACCGCTCACGATCTGCGCTTCGATGGAGGAGACCGTGAGCACCAAGTCAGCTGCGGCGTAGACGTTCAACTCGCCGATCATCTCGTCCCCGTAGCTGGTGTGCAGCAGCCCCCCGTCGCTCTCGGGCCCCAGCGTTCGGCGGGCCTCGCGGATGAACTGCAGGTCGACGGAGTCCACCACCACGCGCGTTGTCGGCGAGACCCGGCGCAGCATGGGGAGGTAGCGCTCCGCGATCTGCCAGAAGGAGATCAGAGCGAGGTCGAAACGGCCCTCCGCCACGAACTGCTCGACGGAGATCCTGGTCGCGTCGAAGACGGAGACTCCGCGCTGCTCGAGCAACCGGGCCCGCCGACGGTCCGGGATCCCGTTGGCGGCGAGGAACGAGACGGCCTGCCCTTCCCCGGCCAGCAGGTCGATGAGGTCGAGGAGCCGCCGCGAGCCACTGTCCCGGTCCGGTTCGGGCGGGTAGTAGGAGAGGACAAGCGCACGTCTGTTGCTCATGACCGGCGGGACTTCCACTCGGCGTGGACCAGGCGGTGCAACGTCTCGGCGCTGAAGGGTTCGCGCGGTCGGTCCGGTCGTTCGGCCAGGGCCGACCCCCACCGTTCGACGAACTTCGCGTGATTGAGCAACTGGTGTCGTTTCGCGCCCCGTCTGACCGTGTTGCCGGTGGTGGCCCCTTCCACGTGGATGACCGCGCACTCGTTCTGGTAATAGACCTCCCGCCCGTGCTGGCGGACGTTGAAGCAGTAGTCGGTGTCCTCGTAGTAGGCAGGGCTGTAGCGGGGGTCCAGCCCCCCGATCTTGCGGAACAGGGGCAGCGGCGTGGCCAGGAGAGCGCCGGAGCAGTAGTCGACCCGACGCACGAAGTTGAACAGCGGCGCGTTGACATCGAACTCGCGGTAACCGATCTTCGCCGCAGTGCCGTCTCGGAAGACCACGCCGCCGGCCTCCTGCAGCCGGCCGTCGGGGAACAACAGCTTTCCGCCGACGGCGCCGGCGTCGTCATGATCACGGAAGGTGCGCTGGAGCGCCTGGAGCCAGCCCGGCAGGGGTATGCAGTCGTTGTTCAGCAGGACGAGCATGTCGGCGTCGGCGGCGTCCGCGCCCAGGTTCACCGCGTGTACGAACCCCAGGTTGGTCTCGTTGTGGACAATCCGCAGCCAGCTCCTGGTGCGCGCGTGCTCCACCAGCCATTCGTGCGTCTCGTCGGTCGAGCCGTCGTCCACCACGACAACCTCGGCTCCTTCTGCAGGAAGCGTCTCGGCCAACGCGGTCAGACACATCTTCGTGTAGCGCAGTTGGTTGAAGCAGGGGATGACGATCGAGGCGGTCCCGTCCGCCCCCGGGCGCGGCCTCAGCCACGTGACTTGAGCCTGGCTCTCGCCGTCGTAGACGGATGCCGCTCGACCGTTCACCTCAGGGTGCACGTTGACGACGGCGAGCTCGGCCACCCGCTCGGCCTCTGCGACCGCCACAGGGTCCGTCGACCTCAGGGCCACGATCGGGACGCTGTCATCGAGGTACGGAAGTGTTCGCCCGGCCCCCGCGCCCGGCGCGAACACGGCGGAATCCGGGAGCAAGTCGGGCAGGGGCAGCCCGGTGTCCCAGTCGAGGACGACGGGGTCGTCCTCCCCGAAGGAGTCGCGGCAGGTCAGGAGCACCTCCCGCAGCTCCTGCGCGCCCCGGGACGTTGCTGCCGGACCCTGCTCGCCCAACGCGAAGATCGTGCCAACCTCGGGCTCCTCCGCGACCTTGCGAGCGTTGTCCTCCAGGTGACTGCGTAGTTCCGGATACTGATCGAGCCACCAGGCGCTCGTCGCGGGGAGCAGGAAGTACTGACCGCCGAATGCGCGCAGCGCCTCCAAGTGCACGACCGCGCTCTGGCCGCTGGGCGGGTGGTAACCGGCGTAGAGACCGGATTCCTCCCGGGGGAAGTGCCACGCCCGGCGGCCGTACAGCTTGAGCAGTTCGTCATCGCCCTTACTGACCACGATGACGGTGGCGTCGCCCGGCAGGTGCCGATGGACGAGGTCGCGGATCCGGCTGATCATCTGCTCGTACGCCAGTCGTTCCGGCGTCGCGGTCACCAGGGGGTTCGAACCCGACTGCGCGCGCTCGATGCAGTACAGCGTCGACGCCATCTCCTGGGCGTAGAGGGTCAGCCGCTCGCTCAGCGCGTCGATGGCCCCGGCGAGGTCGGACTGCCCGAGCCCTTGCGCCGTCACGCGGCGAAGGAGGGACTCCACGAGTCGCTCCAGCCGGGTCAACGTGACGGTCATCGATTCCCGCTCGCGCGCGGACTGCTCAACGGCAGCCTGGAGCAGCGCGACACGATCATTCACGTCGCCCGTCGGTGCATCGCCCGGCACGGCGTTCTCGCCGATCTGGATCTTCTTGCTGACCATTCGCCCGTCCTGCTCGCTGGATGACTCGGGTGCTTGCGGCTCGCTGTGGTTACTGGCGAGCGCGATCGCGTGGCGTGCGTGAGATTCGAGCCGCGCGGGCCTCCTCATGGCGGGATCAGAGGTCCGAAGATGCGGCAGGCGTCGACGTCGGCGACTTCCTGGAACGTGGATTCCAGATAGGCCTTCAGCCCGGTGTAGTGATCCAGCCACCACATCGACGTTTCAGGGAAGACGATGTAGTCGGCACCGCGGACGCACAGGGCCTGCAAGTCGTCGACCGCCTCCCGGTCGTCCGCTGGGTGATGGCCCGCATAGACGCCCCTGTCGTCCTGGGGGAAGTGCATCGCCCGGCGACCGCCGAGCTCCAGCAGTTCGTCATCCCCCTTGCTGACGACCAGGACGGTGGCGTCCGGCGGGACCTGCGCGCGGACGGCGGCCCGGACCTGCTCGACCATCGCCGCATACTCCGGGTCCGGACGACGGCCGTGCGGTGTCCACGGCCGGCCCCACTTCTCGGCGAAGCGCTGCTGGTTGGTCCGGAACAGCTCGCCGTACTCCCCGGTCGGCACGAGCTTGCCGAAGGACGCTTCACCGAAGTGGTGCACGAAGACGTCCTGCGCACACACCACCCGCAGGCCGGCGGCACGCACCCGTTCCGCGTAGTCGTCGTCCTCGAACATACCCAGTCCGAACTGCTGGTCGAGGCCCCCGACGGCTGCGTAGAGCTCTCGTCGCATGGCGACGCAGAACATGGTGAGGACCGGGATGTCGACGGCCTGCGGTGGCCTGTGACTCATGCCGGCGGCGAAGCTGCGCAGCTCCCCGTAGGTGCGGTAAGGGACGGGGATCTGTGCCTCGTTGCCGGCGGCGTTGGTCACCGGGCCGACCATTCCCATCGAGCCGTCGGCCAGGTGGGCCGTCAGCCCGCCCAGCCAGCCCGGCGGAACGACCGTGTCGTTGTTGAGCAGGACGAGCAGTTGTCCCTGGGCCGCGGCGAGGCCCTGGTTGGCCGCGCGGACGAAGCCCAGGTTGGTCTCGTTGAGGACTGGCCGGAGCCGGGGGAACCGGGTCGCCATCTCCCGCAGGTAGGACGGGGTCCCGTCGGTCGAGCCGTTGTCGACGACGATCACCTCGGTGCTCACGTCGGTCGACGCGAGCACTGTCTCCAGGCACATCCGGGTGAAGACGAGGTTGTCGTAGGAGACGACGACGACACTCTCCGCTGGGGACGTCGCCGGGGGAGCGAGGCGGTCCACCGGTGGGAGGGGGAGCGCGAGCACCCGCTGGACCGTGTCCTCGGGAAGCGTGGTCGGCCGCTTCGAGATGGGCGTCAGGACGAGGTCCGCGGGCAGGGGCTGGCCGGCTGGGAGGTCGGGCCGCTGAAGGTGTCGCGGACGGTGGCCGCCGAGATCGGCCAGCAACCTGCCCAGCACCACATCGCTGTCGAAGCACTCGCGGGCCACCTCTGCAGCGGCCCGCGAATGCTCTCCGTAGTTGCCGACGACGTCGGTGACGGCCGCGACCGCGTCGTCCGGCGTCGTGAAGGGGAGCAGGCCCTTCCCGGTGGGCAAGGCGTTGCTGAAGCCGGTCTCCTGGGTGACGACGGGGCGTCCGGCCGCCAGGTAGGTGGCGCTGCGGTCGCTGAACCAGCCGCTCCGGAGGCGCACGTTCTGGTCCTTGGCGACTGTGAACTCGGCCCGGGAGGTGGTCACGTAGTCGCGGTAGGCGTCCAGGTCCGTCGACACGCCGAGCCCTGAGCGCACCCTCCATCCGTGTTCCTCCAGCTGGGCGCGGTCGGCGTCCGTCCAGCTGCTCAGGGCCAGCTCGAAGTCCTGACCCGTGGCCCTCGGCAGGTCGAGCACCTTGAGGAACTCGTGGTGCTTGCTCCAGGTGTACGTGTCACCGCGGAAGTACACCGGGCGCCAGTCCTGCCGCCAGTTGCCGATGGTGGTGAACGACGACCTCGTCGTCGCTGCCCTGCCCGCCCACAGGTCCAGGACCACCGGCTGGCGTGTGGGCAGGAAGGGGAACCGGTCCGACAGGGGCAGTCCGCAGTCGGCGTTGCCGAGGTTCTCGCCGAAGGTGAAGAAGGCCTGGTGGGCCGACAGGAAGTCCACCGTCTCCGGGACGCCGTCGTCCAACTCGACCTGGAGCTGGACCGGATCGGTCTCCAGGTAGACCAGCCGGCCGCTCTCGGCGTGCTCGGCCAGGGGTTGGGTCCCACCGTGCAGGTTGACCAGGAGGGCGGCCGAGCGGTAGAGCCGCCGGAGCTCCGGCTCGCTCATCCCGTAGCACCTGCCGTCGGCGTGCAACGCATGGAACGCCCAGCGGTCGCCGAGCCCGAAGCGCCGCATGAGCGATCCGAGGAAGTCGGCCGCGCGCGCGGAACTGTCGTCCTCCTCGTGCCGCATCAGCATGGAGGGCGTGCGGGCGTGGGCTTCCACGTAGTGGGCTTCGTACCCGAGTCGCTCGAAGCCCAGCAGGTAGTGCAGGGTCTGCCACACGACACCGGCGACCGGCATCTTCGTGATCATGCCCAGCAGGACGATCTTCTCCGGCCTTCGCACCAGGACACTCATCGTGGAGCCCCCAGGCCGTCGGCCGACATCGTGCTCGGGGCCGGAGGGACGACCACGTGCGGGGAGCGCCTCCCGTTCTGGGCCTCGTACATCTCCCGGTACAGGCCTTCAGCTCGGACGAGCTCGTCGTGAGTGCCACGTTCGACGATCCGGCCCTGGTCGAGGACGAGGATCTGTCCGGCGTTGCGAACGGTGGACAGACGGTGAGCGATCATGAAGGTCGTGCGCCCCACCATCAGCCGGTCGAGCGCATCGAGGATGACGGCCTCGGTCCGTGAGTCGATCGACGACGTCGGTTCGTCGAGGATGAGGATCGGGGCGTCCTTGAGGAATGCCCGCGCCACCGAGATGCGCTGTCGCTCGCCTCCCGAGAGGTGCGCCCCGCCCTCGCCCAGGATGGTGTCGTACCGGTCCGGCAGCCGCATGACGAAGTCGTGGGCGTTGGCAGCTCGTGCCGCACTGATGATGTCCTCGGGCGAGGCGTCGAGCCGGCCGTAGCGGATGTTCTCGGCGATCGTCCCCGAGAAGAGCAGCGGCTCCTGCAGCACGATGCTGATCTGCCGGCGCAGCGACTCCAGGGAGATGGACCGGATGTCCACGCCGTCCAGCAGGACCTGACCCTGCTTGGGGTCGAAGAAGCGCGGGATGAGGCTGACCAAGGTGCTCTTGCCGGCCCCCGTCGGACCCACCAGCGCGACGACCTCCCCGGCCGGTGCCTGGAAGGAGATGTCCGTCAGCGTGTCGAGGCGCCCGGCGTAGGCGAAGTCGACCCCGCGGAAGGCGACCCCTCCGGCCACCCGGTCGAGGACCAGGCCGTCCGGCGGGTCCTTCACCTCGATCTCCGTGTCCAACAGCTCCACGGCGCCTTCGAGGCTGATCAGTTGCTCCTGTGCCGCGGCCATCGTGCCGCTGATCTCCTCGAGCGGACGGTAGACGGCCCCGATGTAGGCCAGCACGACCAGCAGTTCACCGACCGTCATCTGCCCCTGCAGCACGAGATGTGCGCCGTACGCGAGGACCACCGCCGTGCCGCCGGCGGTGAGCAGGTTCACGCCCAGTGAGAAGGCGGTCTGCCGCACGGTGACGTCGATACGCGCGTCGACGGCCTCGCGCCCCTGGGAGCGGAAGCGCTGGTGCTCGTGCCGCTCCCGGCCGAAAGCGACGATGACCCTCATCATGGACATCGCTTCGTGCACGATGGACAGCGAGTTGCCCTCGAGTGCCCGCACGTTGCGGAGCCGTGGCTCCACGCGATTCGCGTAGACCTGCGTGGAGTAGTAGATGGCAGGCACGATCGTGAGCGCCAGCAGGGCCAACCGGGTGTCGAACCGATAGGCGATGAAGCCCATCCCCGCGACGGTGAGGACGTTCTGCGCGAGCGGCAGCACGGAGACGGTGATCTCCCCGACCGACGCGGCCTGGTAGTTGATGGCGAACATCAGCCCGCCGGTGCGGGTCTTGTCGTGGAAGGCGAGCGACAGCCGTTGTACGTGGCTGAAGAGGTCACTCCGCAGGTCGAAGATCATCCGCTGTTCGAGCCGCGTCTGTACGTACGAGCTCAGGATGCTGACCGCGTTCGACACGAAGGTGAGCAAGAGGCCGAGCAGAACGGCGAAGAGGATCATCCGCCAGGGGCTCGTGCCGATGAGCGTGGACACGAACTCGGGCGGGCGCCGGTCGCCGAGCACGCTGTCCACGAGGAAGGCGAGCGGCCAGGGGGCCGCCAGGCTGAGCGCGGCCAGCACCACCATCAGCACGACCGCGAGCCCCATCAGATGCCGGTACGGGCGGAGGTAGGGGAAGACGCGCGGCACGTACCGGAGCGCGGCACCCAGCCCTCGGGACTCCTTCACCGGGGTCCGTTCCTTGTCCGGCTCGGGGCGGGGCTCGCTCACCGCACCCGGACGTCTCCGAACGATCCACCGGAAGCGGCGAGGCTGCGGCTTGCGGTGTCGCGCCCGGCCGCCACTCATCGCGCGGCCTCCTCGAGACAACGGCGGACGCCCGCGGAGATCCACGACAGGCCGCGGGCCATCTCGCCGATCCCCACGGCGAGGACGACCGCAGCCACCAGTGGGCTCAACGTCGCCAGCAGGCACACGAGGGCGAGGAAGGCCATCGTGGCTCGCCAGCGCAGCCGGCGTCGGACCCGCAGTTGGACCCAGCCCTGGACGTGACCGCTGCTCAACAGGTCTCCGATGGCGAAGGGCCCGGAGCGGATGCGGGCGTCGAAGTCGGTCCAACCGTCTCCCGGGGCGACGCGGAAGCCCGAACGCTGGAGGGCGGCGACCGCGGCCGCCGTCACCTCGGCGCGTTCACCAGGGCAGGGTGTCATGAGGGTGCTGCGGTCGACGCTCGTCAGCGGCCGTGGCAGAGGTGGGCCGGGCGGGCACTCGCGCCGCGCCGCCGTCCGGTGGCGGACCCGTCCCCACGTGCGCACGAGCGGCTGGAGCAGGTTCAGGACCGCCACACCCGTTCGGAAGCGCAGCCGGCTGCCGGCGTACGTCCGCGGCGGATCGGCCTGGACGAAGTCGGTGCAGCCCAGCGCGAGCAGGCCGAGGACGGCCAGCACCGCCGGGAGGGAGAACGCCGGGAGGACGAGCCCCAGCGGCGCGGCGAGGAGGCCGGCCGTGAGGGCAGGTACCCCGACCTGGTGGGCCAGGTCCAGCGCGTGACCGCCCCCTCGGTAGACCGACTGGTAGGCCGCCGTCCCGTACGGCCCCCGGTAGATCCGTTGCCGCCACGGGACCGGCGCGGCCGCGTCGTAGATCGAGCCCCGCCAGCGAGCGGTGCCCCAGGCGGTGAAACGGTCCGGATGTCGGGCCTCGACCAGTGCCTCGCTACGGCCGTAGCCGAGTTGCTGGCGCAGGTAGGGGCGCAGTCCTCCGCGACGGTGGTGCCACACCAGGGCGGCAGGATGGAAGGCGATGTCCCAGCCTCGGTCGAGCACGCGCCAGCACAGGTCCACGTCGTCCCCGGCGGAGGTGTAGACGGGGTCGAAGCCGCCCACCTCGAGGAGGACCTGCTTCCAGAAGGCCATGTTGCAGCCGGGGACGTGCTCCGCCCGGTCGTCGCTGAAGAGCACGTGCACCGGTCCTCCGGGCGCCCGGGCCACTCGGAGCTCCCCCGGACCGGCCCGCGGGGGTGGCACGTTGGGCCCGCCGACGCCACCGACGGTCGGACCGTCCAGTCCGAGGGCCAGGTAGTACGGCCATTCCGGACTGGGGTAGGCGTCGCTGTCCAGGTATGCGATCAGCTCGCCGCCAGCAGCCTCCAACCCTGCGTTCCGAGCGACTGAGAGGCCCCCGTGGGGGATGCGGAGGAGCCGCGCGCGGGAATGGGACGCGGCTATCTCGGCGGTGTCGTCGGTGGAGCCGTCATCGACGACCAGGATCTCCAGCCCGGGGTAGTCCAGCTCGCACGTGTACCGGAGGCACTCGTCCAACGTGGCAGCCGCGTTGTACGCGCAGACGACGACGGTGAGGGTCGGCCACTCCACCGGCAGGTCGGCGACCGACCGGCTGCTCCACGACGCGGCCACCTCGAGCGCCGGTCGGGGTGAGCGGTCGGCCCCGGTCAGGCCGAAGTGCCAGCCCTCGACAGCAGCGTCACCCACCCACCACTCGTCGGACCAGGAGAAGATGCAGGTACCGGCCACGCCCCTCTCCACTGCTGTCTCCAACTGCCAGTCGATCACCTCAGCCTGGCGGGCCTCCCCGGCACCGCCCGCACCCGCGTCGATCCCCATCTCGCCCAGGACCAGCGGCCGGTCGCCGGCCAGGTGGTGGAGGCGGGTGAGGTATCGGCGGAAGTCGGCGCGTCCCTCCAGGAAGACGTTGAAGGTCACGAAGTCCAAGCAGTCCAACGGCAGGAACTCCGTGGTCGGGTAGTTGGCGTAGGTCACGAGCCGGTCGGGGTCGACGTCCTTGACGATGGCGGCGAGCTCGCCGATCAATCGAGCTACCCGATCCGTGCCATGCCAGCGCACGGCGTCCGCGGGTACCTCGTTCCCGAGTGACAACCCGAGGACCCACGGGTTGCCGACATACCGTTCGGCGGCTGACCGGACCTCGGCCTCGGCATCCTGCGCCATGCGCCGACGTGTGCGCGGCGACGTCCCGACCAGGTAGCGCCAGTCGGGGTAGAAGACGTCGACCAACAGACGGAGGCCCCAGTCGGCGGCGAGATCGACGACGTCGTCGGGCGGCGGCGTGTAGGTCCGGACGACCGTGAAGCCGGCTTGACGCATCATCGCGAAGTCGCGCTTGACCGCGTCGCGCTCGGGATACCTGGCTCCGTCGCAGCGAGGCTGGAAAGTCCCGTAGGTGACCCCGCGGAACAGGAAGCGCCTCCCGCCCACGGAGAAGTGCTTCCCGTCCGCCTGCACGTGATCGCTCAACCGATCGACCAATCGCTCAGGGGCTCGTCCGGGCAGCCCCCCGTACGAGGACCACCGCGAGCGCCGGGACGATCACCCGAGGACTCGATGGGCCAGGGCGGCAGCGTGATCGGTTTCATCAGATGACCGCTCAGTCTCGCGACGACGCCGGGCCAAGGCTGCGCACGGCATTGGTTGGGGTGGAGAGGGGGACGGCTGTCCGGTGCGGCTCTAGCGGAGGCACATACTCGGACGGTCGGGTGTCGTTTCGCAACCGGAGCCGGTCCAGGCCCGATTCGGGTCGGAGACATCAGAGTCCGAGACCCCTGCCAGGTCCTCCTGTCGGCACCCTTGACCTGGGAGGAGGAGTCGACACCGCGCATCGACGCACGGCAACGCGCCCGCCAGGTGCGGGGTGAGGGCAGAGACGACCCGGAGCTCTCATGCCTGCACCACGCTCGCTTGGGTACGGAACCACTCCACGGTTCGGGTGAGTCCCTCGTCGAAGCCGACCCTGGGTTCCCAGCCGAGTTCGCGCCGCGCCACGGTGATGTCTGGTTGGCGGACGCACGGGTCGTCGACGGGGCGGGGGACGAAGGTGATCTCGCTCCCGCTGCCGACCAGGCGCTTGATCGTCTCGGCGATGTGGAGCACCGAGGTCTCGTGGGGGTTGCCGATGTTCACCGGGCCGGCCAGATCGCTGCGCAGCAGGTGCATGATCCCTTCGACGAGGTCGTCGACGTAGATGATCGACCGGGTCTGTGAGCCGTCGCCGGCCACGGTGATGGGCCGGCCGGCGAGGGCCTGGGTGGCGAAGGCCGGGATGGCGCGTCCGTCGTTGGGGCGCATCCGTGGGCCGTGCGTGTTGAAGATCCGCACGATCGCCGTGTCGACGCCGTGCGTCCGCCGGTAGGCCATGGTGAGCGCCTCGGCGTAGCGCTTCGCTTCGTCGTACACCCCGCGCGGACCCACCGGGTTCACGTGACCCCAGTACGTCTCCGGCTGTGGATGGACCTGAGGGTCTCCGTAGGTCTCCGAGGTGGAGGCCAACAGGAACCGGGCGCCCTTCTCCTTGGCGAGGCCGAGTGCGTGCAACGTGCCGATGGAGCCCACCTTGAGGGTCTCGATCGGCAGCATCAGGTAGTCGATCGGTGAAGCCGGGCTGGCGAAGTGCAGGACCTGGTCGACCGGACCAGGCACGTGCACGAACTCCGTCACGTCGGCCTTGACCAGGTGGAAGCCCGGCCGGCCCAACAGGTGATGGACGTTGGTGGGGGTGCCGGTGATGAAGTTGTCGAGCGCGATCACCTCGCACTCGTCGTTGAGCAGGCGGTCGCACAGGTGCGAGCCCAGGAACCCCGCACCTCCGGTGATGACCACTCTGGTCATGATCGGACTCCTCGCTAGGACGGCAGTGCAGGACGGGGCCGTGAACACATCGGCTGGGTGGTCGTTGGGGAGCCCTCCGGAACGGGATGACCATCTGAGGGGCTCTTGGGAGCACGAGTGGCACGATTCGGTACGCGCCGCACATCCCGGTTGTCGGAGCCAACCGGAGGTCGTCAACGGGTCGCGCATTGGGCAGGTGCATGGGGTTCTCGGTGACTCGACTCGCGCAGCGGCAACATCAGGCGCCCTGGGAGTGTCAGCAGAAGAACCGGTACAGGGACGCACCGGCCCGTGCCGTGACGTGGTCGGGCACGGACGGGTCGGTCAGCAGGTCGATGACGAGGCGCAGCGCGTGTTCGACGTCCTCGGACCGGCCGACCGGTGCCCCACCGGCGTTGAGGGTGTGGATGCGCCGCTCCGTGCTGGCCCACTTGCGCTTGTAGGAGGCCAGGCCGGGTTGGCCGAGGTCCGACAGCCCCCAGTCCAGCGCCCGCAGCCCCTGGTCGTGCGCCCACTGGATGACGTTCCAGTGAATCGCGTCGTTCGGGCGCAGTGGCAGGGTGTCGGCCTGTGAGGCACCGAACTTGTAGTAGAGGGTGTCCTGCCAGATGAGATAGACCGCGCCGGCCACCGGGCGCCCGTCGACGAGGGCCAGCGCCGTCCGGATCCCGTCGTCGGGGGCGAACTCGTCCCAGATGCGCTCGAAGAAGTCCAGCGGCTGGGCGAGCAGTCGGTACTTGCGCTTGCGGAGCTCCACGTGCAGCCGGTGGTACTCGGCCACCGCCTCCCTGTCGGTCCTGAGGACCACCTCCACACCGGCCCGTTCCGCCGTCGCGATGTTCCGCCGGGTCTGCGACCGGAACGCCTCGAGCAGTTCCTCCAGCGGACGGTCCAGCGGCGTCAGGTGCCAGGCCGCCTCTCCGAGGGGTGTGAACCGCGGATCCCCGATGGAGACGGACGTGTCCAGGCACCGCAGCGTGAACGGGAGGTCCCCGGCCAGGGCGTCGGCCGAGACCGCCGCCCAGGCCCCGGCGTCCGGCAGGATCGGGTCGGCCCGGTCGCTGAATGGCAGCGCCAGCCGCCGCTGGCCGCGCAGGTCGCGGACGTCCGCCCAGGCCAGTCCTCCCACCGGCCGCCCGTCCGGCTGCAGCGCGACCCGTGCCGTGGGCTCGAGTCCGTAGGCACCGCTGACGGCCCTGATCCACGGCGGGGACGTGAACAGGTTGCTCTCCGCCCCGCTCGCCAGTTCGGCCCACGCGGGGTCGGTGCGGGGATCGACCCGTCGAACCGTCGCCGTGGCCGGACCCGGTAGACGGTCCGCCGGCAGGGCGTCGATGGACTGTGCGGTCACCGGGCACCGTCCCCGCTCAGCATCGAGGGGATGGTGCGGAGGAGGATGCGCACGTCGAGTCCGAGGCGCCGAGCCCTCACGTACTCCACGTCCAACCGCAGCATGTCCAGTGTCCCGACGGTGCTGCGTCCGCTGACCTGCCACAGCCCCGTGATCCCCGGCCGCACCATGAACCGCTCGGCGTGCTCGGCCCCGAACATGTCCGCCTCCCAGGGAAGGCACGGCCGCGGGCCGACGAGTGACATCTCGCCGCGGAGGACGTTGATGAGCTGGGGGATCTCGTCGAGGCTCGTCCTGCGGAGGAACCGTCCCGACGGTGTGATCCGCGCGTCACAGTTCAGCTTGGTGCTGCCGCCCTCGGCCGTGTCCTCGCCGCGCAGCTCGGCCTCGATCAGGAGCCGATGGGCGAGGTCGTCCCCTCCCATGCGCATCGAGCGGAACTTGTAGAAGGTGAACGGTCGGCGCCCGAGCCCGATCCGCTGCTGCCTGAGCAGCGCCGGTCCGGGACTGTCGTGCCTGACCCACAGTCCGATCCCGACCCACACCGGCATGAGCAACCCCAGGACGAGCGCGGACACGACGATGTCGAGCGCCCTGCGGGCGAAGCGCTCGCCAGCCGGTTCCGGGAGCGGCATGCCGTCGGCCGCGATGGCCCCGTGCGGACGAGACTCCACCGCGACCTCCCTCCGCCCCTCGGCACACGCCCCTTGCCGGGCCCGGCCCAGGTCCGCCCCGGGCCGTACCGGCTCCCGGGACGGGAGCGTCGTCTGAGGGGGCTGTGTCCCGAGGCGTTGGCTGGACACCGTGTGGGGCCTGCGGATGGTGGTCATGCGCTCTCCAGTGCGGACAGGACCTCGCAGACGCGGTCCACCTGTTCGAGGGTCAACGTGGGTGACATGGGCAGCGACACGATGTGCTCGGCCGCGCGTTCGGTCACCGGTAGCGGGGCGTCGGCGAACTCGGCGAACGCCGGCTGGCGGTGGCACGGCACCGGGTAGTGCAGGCCCCAGCCGATGCCGGCCGCATCCAGCGCCGTCGTCGTCGCCGAACGATCCGGCACCTGGACGACGGCGAGGTGGTGGACCGCCTCGGCCCGGGGGTGCTCCGCCAGAGGGACGCATGCGCGGGGGAGGCGTTCGCGATACCGCTGCATGAGTGCTCGCCGGCGGCCGTTGTCCTCGTCGAGACGGCACAGCTTGGTCGTGAGCAGGGCAGCCTGGATGGTGTCGAGCCGGCTGTTGCGACCGCGGACCGTGTGCAGGTATCGGCTGTCGCTCGCCCGGCCGTGGTCGGCCATCTGTCGGATCCGGGCCACCAGGGCTGCGTCGTCCGACACCACCGCCCCGCCGTCGCCCAGCGCCCCCAGGTTCTTGCCCGGGTAGAAGCTGAAGGCGGCGGCCACGCCCACGCTGCCGGCGCGGCGACCGCCGAACCGGGCTCCATGGGCCTGGGCGGCGTCCTCGATGAGCACGATGCCGTGCCGCCGCACCACCGGGAGGAGCCGGTCGACGTCGACCATCTGTCCGAACAGGTGCACGGCCATGACCGCCGCCGTCCGAGGTCCGGTCGCTGCGGCCACCGCGTCGGGGTCGACCTCCAGGGTGTCCGGCAGGACGTCGACGAAGCGCGGTCGTGCTCCGACCGCGCACACCGCCTCGACGGTGGCGACGAACGTGTTGGCGGGGATGATCACCTCGTCGCCCGGCCCGATGCCCAGAGCGGCGAGGATGAGCTCGAGTGCGTCTGTCCCGTTGCCGACGCCGACGCACTCCGCGGTCCCGCAGTAGTCCGCGAAGCGGGCCTCGAACCTCTCGACGTCCGGACCGCCGATGAACCGACCGTGGTCGACGACGCGCTCCCAGCACAGGCCGAGGTCCTCCCGGACGCGGTCGTTGAGGCCCTGGACGTCGAGGAACGGGATGGGGCGTGTGGTGGTCAGCATCTGGTCACCGCGTGGGGGAGAGCCGGTGCCGTGTCATCGGCGGCGGAACGGTGACCGGCGGACCGGGCGGGTCAGTGGACGCGCCGGCCCCCGCCACCACGTCCTCGCCCGCCACGTCCGCGAGCTGGTCCGTAGCGGCCAGGACGCGCACGACCTCCAGGCCGCGCTCGCCCGGGGTGTCGGGCCGGACTCCCGTCCGGATGCACTCGATGAAGTGCTGGTCCTGGAGGAGGAGCGGCTCGGCGAAGGGGATGTAGGGCGAGACGATGTCGCCGGTGCGATAGGTCACCGGGAGGGCGTGGGCCTCCGCCGGGGCGTCCATGTCCTGGACGTCGACGCCGATGTCGTACACGCGGATCCGCTCGGTGTCCGACATGTCGTCGTACACCGCCATCTTCTTCTCGCCGACGACGGTGACCTGCCGGACCTTGTTCGGGGTCAGCCAGCTGACGTGGACGTAGGCCCGCGTCTGCGACCGGGGGAAGTCGAAGCGGAGGTACGCCACGTCGGCGTGCTGCCTGCTGATGTGGCTGTGCGCCCACACCGTCGCGCAGGACGGCATCTCGTCGAGGATGTAGGACACGATCGAGATGTCGTGGGGAGCGAGATCCCAGATCACGTTCACGTCACTCTGGTAGCGGCCCAGGCTCAGCCGCGCCGTGTCGACGTAGAGGATCCGGCCGAGCGCGCCGGAGCGGACGAGCTCCCGGAGCTTCCGGACGGCGGCGTTGTACTCGAACGTGTGGCCGACCATCAGGTGCACGCCCTGGCGAGCCGCGGTCTTGACCAGGAGTTCGGCGTCCTCCACGGACGTGGTGAGCGGCTTCTCCACGAGCACGTGTTTGCCGGCGTCCAGCGCCTGCTGTGCGATCGGCGCGTGGGTCCTCGGTGGCGTCGCGATGACCACGGCCTCGACGTGGTCGAGCACGTCGTCCAGGCGGGTCGCGAGGTCGGCTGACGGGTAGTGGGCCGCCGCCTCCGCAAGGCGGCTCGCAGAACCGTCGACGATCGTGACGTCGACGCCCGGGGTGCTGCTGAGGACGCGGACGTGCTTCGAACCCCAGTAGCCGTAGCCGACCACGGCAATGCGGTCGCGGCGTGGCGGGGTGTCCTCCCCGGTGTTGTCCGTGTGGGTGGACCGGACGCATCCGGCGTCATGGGCGTGCTGGGGCGATCGGTGCAGGTCGTGCTGCATGGCATCCGTCCTTGGACGCAACTGTGCGGGTGCACAGGGAAGAGAGGGTGGATCCCGGCGGGGTGCTGGCCGGGTGCGCTTTGGTGCGGGGACGTCGGTCATCGCGGGCGCACTGCGCCCTTGCACCGGACTCAGTCGGGTCGAGATCCCGGGTCGTATGCCCGATGAGAGGTCCGGCCAGCCGCACGCGAGTCGGCGCGAGCCAGCGCCTGTGCCAGGGAGGCCTCGGGGTCGGTGGCGAGGACCGCGAGCAGGGTGCCGTCGTGGTAGCCGTGTCCGGAGCCGCAGGCGGACGCGTTGGCTGCCGAGCCGGAGGTCGGCGTCGCGGGGGCTGGGGGAGCCAGGGGAGTGGGTGCCCGGAACGGTGAGGGCGCCAGCGGCAGACCGACCGGCCCGCTGGAGGACGCGACCACGGTCTTCGCCGCTGCCCTCGCCTGCCTGTCGGCGCTCCGGAAGGCGGGCGCGGCGCCTCCTCGGCCGCTCGTCGGCCACGGCTCGTCGTCGTCGCAGGAGCCGATCACGAGCACCGGCGTCGCGAAGGCCACCGGACCGGTCGGAGCCGTCCGTGCCGGCGCCGAGTCCGGGCCGGCGCTGGCGCTGGCGCTGGGCGCCGGCGTCACCGGTAGGGCGGCAGTGGCGGCGGAGGACGTGTCGTTGACCTGGACCTCGAGGCGAGGGGAGACCTGGGGCGGAGCTCCCGGGGTGTCACTCGGCCGGACGTCCTTGGGCTCGTCACCAGTGGTGGTCGCGGTCGTCCCCCGGGCGCCGGTCCCCGGATCTCCGGCATCGGAGACGACGGTCGTGGTGCTCCGCGACCGGTCGGTGCTCGGCTGGGTCTGCGGGGTGGACCTCGGCGTGTTCGACGCGGGGGCCGGTGACTGGTCGGTCTGCGAGCGCTGGCCGGAGGAACCGTCGGACGGCGAGTCGTCCGTGGTGTCGACGGGGGCCTGAGGCCCGGGTCGGCCTCCGGTGGTTCCTGTGCTCTCGGTGGTTGCTGGCGACCGGTCGGCAGGAGATGGCGCTGCAGGGGACGTGTCGGTGGGGCGTGCCGGAGGAGTGCTCCCGGGGGCGTTGCCGGGGTCGGCGGGGCGTCCCGGCGAGGTGGTGTCGGGGGCGTTGCCGGGGTCGGCAGGACGTCCCGGCGGGGTGGCCTCGGGCCCGCGGCCGGCGTTCCCGGGTTCGGTGGGGCGTCCCGGCGAGGTGTCGTCGGGCTTGCTCTCGGCGGTGCCCGGCTGGGTGGGGCGGCCGGGCGGGGTGGTGTCGGGGGCGTTGCCCGGCTGGGTGGGGCGTCCCGGTGGGCTGGTGTCGGGCCCGGGCTCGGGGGCGGTGCCCGGCTGGGTGGGGCGTCCCGGCGAGGTGGTGTCGGGCTTGCTCTCGGCGGTGCCCGGCTGGGTGGGACGTCCCGGCGGGGTGGCCTCGGGCCCGCGGTCGGTGTTGCCGGGGTCGGTGGGGCGTCCCGGCGAGGTGGTGTCGGGCTTGCTCTCGGCGGTGCCCGGCTGGGTGGGGCGGCCGGGCGGGGTGGTGTCGGGGGCGTTGCCCGGCTGGGTGGGGCGTCCCGGTGGGCTGGTGTCGGGCCCGGGCTCGGGGGCGGTGCCCGGCTGGGTGGGGCGTCCCGGCGGGGTGGCCTCGGGCCCGCGGTCGGTGTTGCCGGGGTCGGCCGGGCGTCCGGGCGGGGCGCCGTCGGGTCCCCGGTCGGCGGTGCCGGGGTCGGTGGGGCGTCCGGGCGGGGTGGCCTCGGGCCCGCGGTCGGCGGTGCCGGGGTCGGTGGGGCGTCCGGGCGGGGTGGCCTCGGGCCCGCGGTCGGTGTTGCCGGGGTCGGTGGGGCGTCCGGGCGGGGTGCCGTCGGGCTTGCCCTCCGCTGTGCCCGGCGGGGTGGTGACGGGCCCGCGGTCGGTGCCGGGGTCGGTGGGGCGTCCGGGCGGGGCGCCGTCGGGTCCCCGGTCGGCGGTGCCGGGGTCGGTGGGGCGTCCGGGCGGGGTGGCCTCGGGCCCGCGGTCGGCGGTGCCGGGGTCGGTGGGGCGTCCGGGCGGGGTGGCCTCGGGCCCGCGGTCGGTGTTGCCGGGGTCGGTGGGGCGTCCGGGCGCAGTGGCCTCGGGCCCGCGGTCGGTGTTGCCGGGGTCGGTGGGGCGTCCGGGCGGGGTGCCGTCGGGCTTGCCCTCCGCTGTGCCCGGCGGGGTGGTGACGGGCCCGCGGTCGGTGCCGGGGTCGGTGGGGCGTCCCGGCGGGGTGGTGGCGGGCCCGCGGTCGGTGTTGCCGGTGTCGGCCGGGCGTCCGGGCGGGGTGGCGTCGGGTCCCCGGTCGGCGTTGCCGGGGTCGGCGGGGCGGCCGGGCGCAGTGGCCTCGGGCCCGCGGTCGGTGTTGCCGGGGTCAGCCGGACCATCCGGCGAGGTGTGCCTGTCAGCTGCACCGCGATCAGCGGCGTCAGCGGAGCCGTCGTCCGACGACCCGCCAGCGGAGCTGCTGTCCCGGGCGGGGGTGTCGTTGCCGGAGTCGGAGGCGGCGTTGTCCCTGGCCGGGGTGTCGTTCCCGGAGCCCCCTGGGGAGTCGGTGTCCTGCGCCCGCCCGGCGTTGCTGGACTGCTTGTCGGAGGAGGCGTTGTCCCGGGCCGGGGTGTCGTTGCCGGAGTCGGAGGCGGCGTTGTCCCTGGCCGGGGTGTCGTTGCCGGAGTCGGAGGAGGCGTTGTCCCGGGCCGGGGTGTCGTTGCCGGAGTCGGAGGAGGCGTTGTCCCGGGCCGGGGTGTCGTTGCCGGAGTCGGAGGAGGCGTTGTCCCGGGCCGGGGTGTCGTTGCCGGAGTCGGAGGCGGCGTTGTCCCTGGCCGGGGTGTCGTTCCCGGAGCCCCCTGGGGAGTCGGTGTCCTGCGCCCGCCCGGCGTTGCTGGACTGCTTGTCGGAGGAGGCGTTGTCCCGGGCCGGGGTGTCGTTGCCGGAGTCGGAGGCGGCGTTGTCCCTGGCCGGGGTGTCGTTGCCGGAGTCGGAGGAGGCGTTGTCCCGGGCCGGGGTGTCGTTGCCGGAGTCCGAGGCGGCGTTGTCCCTGGCCGGGGTGTCGTTCCCGGAGCCCCCTGGGGAGTCGGTGTCCTGCGCCCGCCCGGCGTTGCTGGACTGCTTGTCGGAGGAGTTGTCACCGCGGGACCCGCCGGAGGTGTCGCCGCCGCGGGACGACCCGTTGTCCCGGCTCTGGCTCGAGGACGACGTGCCTCCGGACGACCCGTCCTCCGGCGACGGCGGCGCTGCCTGGGCCACGCCGGCCAGCGAGCCGAGCACCAGCCATGCCCCGGCGAGGAGGAGGACGGCGACCAGGAGGCGGAGGCGCGCGGAGCACCCGCTGGACTGGCGACAGCCGCTCGTGGCGGTCGGATCCGGCGACTGCTTGCCGGACGACCGCGCGACGGCGCCGTCGACCACCACGGGCCTCTTCCTCCGTGACTCTGCCGCGGGATGAGGGGTCCCTGAGTTGGAACACCTCAGTAGCTGAGCGATGACCGGAGACACTTCGTGGCGCCACAGCCGAAGGGAAAGGCCGTTGGTCCCTGATAGGGAGACACCCCGGCGAGGGCTCACTGTGCGTGAGGTATTGAGCCGATGATGTGCCGGAACTTTCGAGTCTTGTCCCGTAGCGCGTTCGCCCCGGCTCGCCACAGTGCTGAGGCCACCCTCGGCACCATCGGCCTGGACGTCGCCACGGGGGATCCCAGCACAGATGCCACAGGTCTCCCTTCCCCGGCGGATGGACGAGGGGCGGGGCCGATCCGGACGGCGGAGTCGCTCGGGCCCCAGCCCTTCCGGGAGCTCCTCGCCCTGGTGGCGGCCGTGGTCGGTCGCCTGTCCGGAGGCCCGCCTGGACGAGGCCGGCAGCCCGGCTGCGCCTGCGAGCTCGCCACCGGTGTCCGCCGGGTCCCACGTCCCCCAGTGGTGTGACCGCCCATCAGGAAGTGCCGCCGACCTGCCGATGGTCCTGGTGTGTGGATGTGGGTCATCGGTGGGCTGCTCGCCTGGGTCCTGTTGGGGCTCGTCGTCGCCATGGTGCTGAGCCGTGGCGTGCGGATCGCCGACGAGCGGGCCGGCGCCGACCCGCTGACCGCTGAGGACCGACCCGTCGGCGGCCCGGCGCAGGCACGCCGCCGACGCATCCCCCTCCCGCCCGTCGGCGTCGGCCTGGCGGCCACGGCGGTGCTGCTCGAGACGGTCGGCTACGTCGGCCGGCTGACCGGCGCCTCCGGGCCCGCCGCCCGCGCCCTCTCGATGGACGCTCCCTTCTCGGCGCCGCGGATGTTCGTCGCGGCACTGTTCGTCGTCGCCGCCGTGGGAGCGCTCGCCGGGGCCGTGCGCCAGCCCGGCCGCCGTACGTGGTGGCTGGCCGTCGGCCTGGTCGCCGCCTCCATCGCCGTCCTCAAGGCGGGCAGCACCCTCCACGCCGAGGCGATGGCGGGCCTGACCGACCTCATCGGCGAGGCGGGGGCGGTCGTCGTCAGCGTCCTCGTCGTGTCCGCGGTCCTGGCCGTGCTCGCCTTCGTGAGCCGTGCCGAGCGCCGCGACCGCCGCCGCGTGCTCGGCTCCCTCGCGGCCTACGCCGGTGCCGCCGTAGGGCTCTCCGCGGTGTCGGCGGCCGCCACCGGGCCCTGGGCGGTCACGGCCACCTACCTCGAGGAGTCGGGGGAGGCGCTGGCCGCGGTCGCCGTCCTCGTCGCCGTCCTCGTCGGCGTGGCACCGCGCCTGGTACTGCCCGCCTCATGGCTCCTCCGGCGCGCGACCGACGCCGTGGCTCTGGATGCGGTCGATCGCCGGCCGGGTACCGCGCGGAGCTGACTGCGCACCAAGGGTCATATCTGCTGGCTCGAGCCTTTTCAACTTGCGGCCCTGAGACTCTTGCGCTATCCATCTCCCCCAGTTCCGCAGCGCTCGCGGCACGAGTGGTGACTCTCCGTAGCACAGCGCCGGAGAAAGTTGTGAGTCACACCCCAACAGGTTGACCCCCACCCGGATACGTCGAACAGTCGCCTGCGGGTGAGCGCGGGCCGGATGCCCCGTCACCAGCCGCATCGCCGTGCGCGCGGATGTGGAGCGGGGGGTTTCGATCCGTGTCGAGCGCAGGAACCAGCGAGGAAGGGACCGGTCACACCGCGTCACCTCTCCTCGCCGGTACCCGCACTCCGGGTCTGCCCCGCACCTGGCTGCGCCGGCTCTTCCTCGCAGCCCTGTTCCTCGTCGGCATGTGGGGCCTCATGGCCGCTGCCGGCGGCTCGGCGCAGGCCAGCCCCGGTCACGGTCCCGGCACGTGGCACGAGTCCCATGGCGACTGGACCTGCCCGGACCCGGACGACCCCTGGTGGGACGACGTCGACTGGGACGACATCGACTGGGAGGACCCCTGGTGGGTCGAGTGCCACGCCGCCTGGCGGTCGGCGCTCGACGAGGCGTCCCGCGACCAGCGCGCCGACGTCCCCGCCCTGGCCCAGGGTGCCGACCCGCAGGAGGTGCTCGCTGGTGCGGCGCCGGTCGCGGACGCAGGGACGCCGGTCGTCGTCGACAGCCTCGCCGGACAGCAGTCGGCTCCGGTGATCGCGCCCGCTCCCGCGCCGGCTCCGGTTCCCGCGCCGGCTCCGGTTCCCGCGCCGGCTCCGGTTCCCGCGCCGGCTCCGGTTCCCGCGCCGGCTCCCGCGCCGGCTCCGGTTCCCGCGCCGGCTCCCGCTCCCGCGCCGGCTCCCGCTCCCGCGCCGGCTCCCGCTCCCGCGCCGGCTCCGGCCCCCGAGCCCGCACCCGCGCCGCAGCCGTCCTCCCCGGTGGTCCAGCCGGCCCCCGCGCCGCAGCCGGCCCCGGTCCCCCTGCCGGTCCCGGTCGGGGACGTCCCCGTCCCTGGGAGCGGCTCCGTGGGCGGCAGCGTGGACCACGGCACGGACACCGGCGGGTCGACCGGCGGTGGGACCACCCCCGGCTCCGGCGGCAACGGCACGACCGGGTCCGCCGACGGCTTCACCGGCCGCGGCCCGGACGGCTCGGACTCCAGCGGCTCGGGCTCCGGCGGCTCGGGCTCCGGCGGCCCGGACGGTGCCTCGGACGACCCGGACGGTGTGTCGTCCGGGAACGGCTCCACCGGCGGGGCGTCGGGCGACGGCGCGGCCGCGCCGGCGCCCTCGGACGGCGCCACCAGCGACGGCACGACGACCGACGGCACCACGACCGACGGCACCACGACCGACGGCACGACGACCGACGGCACCGCGACCGACGGCGCCGTCGCGGACCCGACCGCGCCGGTCGCCGACCCGGTTCCCGGTCCGGCCGCAGCGCCCGTTCCCGACCCGGTGGCTCCCTCGGCCTCCGGGGTCACTCCCACGGTCCCGGTCGGGCCGGTCGTCGTCCCGGCGGCGACCACGCCCACCCAGGCCACGTCCACCCAGGCGACGCCCACCGGCGCGGCGCCCACCGTGGTGGCGGTGACGCCGCCGCAGGTCCGGGGTGCCCTGACGCTGCCCGCCGGCGACGACGTGAACATCCGCGGCAGTGCCGCGGTATCCGGGGGCGGCCCCGGGTCCACGACCCGCGGTGCCCGCGCGCCCACGACGGCCGTGCCCGCCGTGGCCAGTTCGAGCGACGTCCCCGTCACGCCCGTGACCCCGGCGCCGGTCCCGGTGCCGCCGGCCTCGCCCGCTCCGGCCGCGCCCAGCGCTCCGTCGGCGGGTGCGCACGGCTCATCCTCGGCGTCCGGCTCCAGCAGCCAGGACCAGCACGGCCTCCCGGCGGCCGTCCTGCCGGTCGCGTGGACCGCGCTGCCGCACGGTCACGCCGTCCTCCTGCTGACCGGCGCCGCCGGCCCGGTCGTGGCCGTCGCCGAGAACCCCGGTTCCAGGCCCGACTGACCTCTCTCTGACCGGCTGACCCGACTCGCCCCGCGCTCGGGCGTGTCGACCGGCTGCCGGCCCTCAGGCGTGCCCGTCACGGGTCCACGCCACCCCCGCCGGGGACTTCCCCGTCCCGCTCTCCGCCACGCCCTCCGCCTGCACGTACACGCACCCGAGGACTCGAAACCCATGAGGCGTTCCACCCGCTCCGGGCAGCCCGCTGCCCGTGGCGCGACCATCCCCGTCTTCGCCAACCCCTCCGGGCGGCGCTGGCGGTGGCTGCGCGCCGTCCTGCTGACGCTGCTCGTCCTGGCCGTCGGCTTCTGCGTCGTCGCCGTGCCCAAGGTCCTGGCGCCCCCGGCGCTGGCCGGCGCGGCGACCCCCGACGGCCCGACGCCCGAGGACGTCGGGAGCGACGCGCCCGTCATCGGCGAGGGGCCGCTGGTCCGCGTCGTCGAGCTGCTGCGCGTCAACGGCACCACCTACGCGCAGGAGCCGTTCACCGGCCAGGTGGTCTCCGAGGTCACCGGGGACGACCGCGCGACCGCGGGCGACGCGGAGTACGTGCTGCAGCGCTACGGCTACGGCCCGAACATCCACCGGACGATCTCGCTGACGTTCGACGACGGCCCCGACCCGGTCTGGACGCCGAAGCTGCTGGACCTGCTCAGCGAGAACGGCGTCCCCGCGACGTTCTTCGTTACCGGCGCGCAGACCGCCAAGTACCCCGAGATCATGCAGCGGATCGTCCGGGAGGGGCACGCGCTCGGGAACCACACGCTGACCCACATCGACGTCAGCGACGCCACGGCCTTCCGCGAGCAGCTCGAGGTGTCCCTGGCCGACCGCATCATGCGCGCGCAGACCGGTCAGGCCGCCGAGTTCTTCCGCCTGCCCTACGAGAGCGACGACGAGGAGGTCCTGCGCGAGGACACCACCGGGATCCTCCGCGCCCAGCAGATGGGGTACGTCATCGCCTCGCACGACTTCGACTCGCTCGACTGGGCGCACGCCGCAGGCTTCATGGACGGGCCGATCGAGCTGCCCCCGCTCGGCGAGCAGGACAACATCACGATGCTCCTGCACGACGCCGGCGGTGACCGGTCGATGACCCTGGCCTACGTCGAGCAGCTGGTGGCGGCCGCCCGGGACGCCGGTTACACGTTCACCACGATGCCGCAGTCCCAGCCCGACATCGACGAGGCCGGTGCCGGCGCGGTGACCCCCGCCCTCTGGGACCACCTGGCGCTGTGGACGGCGGAGGTCCTCTTCGTGCTCCCGCCCCAGCTGCTCTACGTGCTCTTCGTCCTCGCGCTGGTGACCATGCTCGGCTTCGGCCTGTTCAACGCGGTCCTCGCGGTGGTGCGGGCGAAGCGGCGGATCCGACCGGTCAACGTCGCGCGGCCGCCGGTCTCCGTGCTGATCGCCGCGTACAACGAGGAGAAGGTCATCGCCCGGACCCTCGAGTACCTGCTGCGCTCGACCCACCCGATCGGCGAGATCATCGTGGTCGACGACGGCAGCACCGACGGCACGGCTGCCGCGGTGCGGGCGGTCGGCGACCGGGACGAGCGCGTGCGGCTGATCCGTCAGCCCAACTCGGGCAAGTGGGCGGCCCTCAACAACGGGTTCGCCGCCGCCCGGCACGAGCACGTGGTCACGCTCGACGCCGACACGCTCTTCACCCCGCACACCATCGCCCGGCTCGTGGAGCAGTTCCACTCGCCGCGCGTGGGGGCCGTCGCCGGCGTCATCAAGGTCGGCAACTACTCGACCAACGTCGTCACCCGCTGGCAGGCGCTCGAGTACGTCACCCAGATCGGGCTCGAGCGGGCGGCCGGCGCGCTGATGAACGCGGTGATGATCGTGCCCGGCGCGTGCGCGGCCTGGCGGCGCACGGCGGTCCTCGAGGCCGGCGGCTACACCAACGCCACGATGGCCGAGGACTGCGAGCTGACCCTCGCGCTGCACCGCAACGGGTGGCGGGTCGAGCAGGCCGACGAGGCAGTGGCCTGGACCGAGGCCCCGGAGACCGTCGACGCCCTGCTCAAGCAGCGGGTGCGGTGGATGTACGGGACGATCCAGTCCGTCTGGCGGCACCGGGCGATGCTGTTCCGGCCCCGCTACGGCTGGCTCGGGATGCTCGTCATGCCGATGACGGTGCTGACCATCGTCGTCCCGCTGGTCTTCACCCCGCTGATCCTGCTGGGCATCGTCCAGACGCTGTTCGCGCAGGGCCCGCTGGCGCTGGGGCTGTACTTCGTGCTCTTCGCGGTGGTGTACGGCCTGCTCGCGGTGATCGCCGTCCGGCTCATGAACGAGCGCGCCGAGCACCTGCTGATGGTGCCGGTCTACCGGATCATCTACGAGCCGCTGCGGATCTACCTGCTCTACGCCTCGCTGGGGACGGCGATCCGCGGCGTGCGGCTGGGCTGGAACAAGCTGGCCCGCACCGCGCGGATGGACGAGGTCGCCACGACCACCGGCACCCCGGCGAAGCAGCCGGTGGGGGTGGGCTCGTGATGACCCGCCACCGCAAGGACCCGCTGCTGTGGTTGGGGGTCGCCGCCGCGGTCGTCGCGCTCGTGGTCGGGGCCGTCCTCCTGCGGCCGCGGCTGTTCCCCGCCGCGCAGCCGCTGGTCGCCGCCGCCTGGCTGCCGGTGTGGGACGAGCGAGCCCCGGCGTCGCTGCAGGCCGCGCTCGACGACGGCGGGGTGACCGAGGTCAGCCCCACCTGGGCCGCCCTGCGCCCCGACGGGACGCTCGCGCTCACCCCGCCGCCGGCGGACGTGCTCGACGAGCTGACCGGGGACGGCGTCGCGCTGCTCCCGACGGTGCAGAACTTCGCCGACGGCGAGTGGCAGGGTCAGGCCGTGGCCGACCTGCTCGCCGACGGCCGGCGGGCCGCCGAGCACCGCGCGCAGCTGGTCGAGCTCGCGACGCGCAACGACTGGGACGGGATCGACGTGGACTACGAGGCGCTGCCGGCGACGGCGGGCCCCCAGTTCACCGAGTTCCTGGAGGGCCTGCGCGACGACCTGCACGCCCAGGGCATGGAGCTGACCGTCGCCGTCCCGGCGCGGGTCAGCGACGAGGACCCCAGCGGGCTGGCCTACAGCTACCAGCTGATCGGGCGGATCGCCGACCAGGTGCGGGTCATGACCTACGACCACGCGTGGAGCGCCAGCGCCCCCGGGCCGGTCGCCCCGACCGACTGGGTACAGGACGTCGTCGACCACGCCGTCGCGGAGGTGCCCCGGGAGAAGCTGATGCTCGGGCTGCCCACCTACGGCTACGACTGGGTCGGCAGCGAGGGGCGCAACCTGTCGGCCACCGACGCGGTCGCGCTGGCCGAGCAGGTCGGCGCCACGCCGCGGTGGGACGACGACAGCGCGGCGTGGACCTTCACGTACACGCAGGACGACCAGGAGCACACCGTCTGGTACGAGGACGCGCGCTCGCTGGACCGCAAGCAGCAGATCGCCGTCCGGGAGCAGTTGCGCGGCGTGGCGATCTGGAGCCTCGGCGGGGAGGACCCGCAGGTGTGGACCACGGTGGAAACCGCTACGAGCAAGGGGGTGGAGTGATGAGACAGCGGGACCGGTACATCGACTTCCTCAGGGCCTTCGCGCTGATCCGCGTGATGACCTACCACACGTTCGGCTGGGCGTGGTTGCCCCTGGCCTTCCCGTCCATGGCGATCATGTTCGCGCTGGGCGGCGGGTTGGTCGCGTCCTCGCTGGACCGGGCCGGATCGGCACGCGCCTTCTGGCGCAAGCGGATCCGGCGGCTGCTGCCGCCCTTCTGGGTGTTCGGCGCGGTCGCGGTGGCGGCCATGTTCGCCCTCGGCTGGACGACGACCAGCGAGGCCGGCCAGCCGTGGAGCTGGAGCACCGCCTGGCTGTGGCTGGTGCCGCTGTCGGACCCGCCGTACTCCGCTGAGGGCCTCGACTGGGTGGTCCCGCTCTGGTACATCCGCGTGTACCTGTGGTTCATCCTGCTCAGCCCGGCGATGCTGTGGCTGTTCCGACGGTGGCCGGTGCGGATGCTGGCCATCCCGCCGGTGGTGCTGATCGTCGTCACGCTCGGCCTGGTCGAGCTCAGCGGCCGCAGCTACGACCTGGCCGTCCTGCTGTCGACCTACGCCTGCTGCTGGATGCTCGGGTTCGCCCACCACGACGGCACGCTGCGGCAGCTGCCGATCAAGCGGACGCTGCTCGCCGGCGTGGCGCTGCTGGGGATCGGGCTCTGGTACGCGTTCACGCGCCAGGACGTCTACGGCACGTACAACATCGACGACATCCCGCTGGCGAACATGCCCTACTGCCTGGGCGCCGTGGTGATCCTGCTGCGGATCTACCCGACGTTCGCCTGGATGGACCGGCTGCCCACGCTCGGCGCGATCGTCTCGCTGTTCAACAGCCGGGCGATGACGATCTACCTGTGGGGCAACCTGGCCATCTGGCTGTCCCCGGTGGTGCTCGCCGCCACCCCGCTGGCCCAGTTCGACACCGACGACGCGCGGGGGATGGCGCTCGAGTACGCGACGGCCTGGACGCTGATCTTCGTCGCCGTCCTGGCCGTGGGCTGGGTCGAGGACGTTGCGGCGGCGCGGCGCCCGCGGTTGCTGCCCTGGGACCGCGTCCCGGCGGTCCGCGCGGCGGTGCCGCAGCCGACCCGCGAGGTCGTGTTCGCCGACAACGTGGTCCAGGAGCAGCCGGCCCGCGAGGTCGCCTTCCGGGACAACGTCGCCGAGGAGCAGCCGGCGCTCGACCAGCCGGCGCTCGACCGGCCGGCTGCCGAGCAGCCGACTGGCGGCCGGCCCGTCCGCGACCGGCCCGTCCGCGACCGGCCGGCGCACGACCGGCCGGCCGAGCCGGTGCGGCGGCCGTCGGAGCCGGTGGGCCAGCCGGTCGGTGAGGTGCCCCTGCCGCGGCTGGTCCGCGCCTACGGGCGCCGCGTGCACCTGCCGGAGCCGGCCCTGCCCGAGCCCCGGGCCGGCGGCTGATCGTGTGGCTCAGCCGGTCACGGGGCGGCTGAGCCACCGGGGCCAGCGGGCCGCCCAGCTCCTCAGCCGGCCGTCCAGCCGAGGAGCTGGGCGGCCGGCCAGGTGTTGACCACCCGCTCGGGCGGGACGCCGCACTCGACCGCGCGCTCGCAGCCGTTGCCCTGCCAGTCCAGCTGACCGGGCGCGTGCGCGTCGGTGTCGATCGCGAACTCGCAGCCCAGGTCGACGGCGAGGGACAGCAGCCGCAGCGGCGGGTCGAGCCGCTCGGGGCGGGAGTTGATCTCGACGGCGGTGCCGTGTTCGACGCAGGCGGAGAACACCGCCTCGGCGTCGAAGGTGCTCTCCGGGCGCGGCCGTTGCCGGCGCCCCTCCCGTTGCTCCCGGGGGACGAGCAGCCGGCCGGTGCAGTGCCCGAGGACGTCGGTGTGCGGGTCGGCGACGGCGGCGAGCATCCGCTCGGTCATCGCCGCGCGGTCGGCCCGCAGGTCGGAGTGCACGCTCGCGACGACGACGTCGAGCCGGCCGAGCAGCTCGTCGGTCTGGTCGAGCGAGCCGTCGACGTTGATGTCGCACTCGATGCCGGTGAGGATCCGGAAGGGTGCCAGCTCCTCGTTGAGCTCGGCGACGACGGCGAGCTGGCGCTCCAGCCGCTCGGGGGACAGGCCGTTGGCGACGGTCAGCCGCGGGGAGTGGTCGGTGAGCGCCATGTACTCGTGGCCCAGCCCGATGGCCGCCTCGGCCATCTCCCGGATGGGGCTGCCGCCGTCGGACCAGTCCGAGTGCACGTGCAGGTCGCCGCGCAGCAGCGCCCGGAACTCGGCGACGTCGTCGGCGAGCGACACCAGCTCGCCGTGGGCCTCCTCCAGCCGGGCCAGGTACTCGGGCACCTCGCCGGCGTGCGCCTGCACGATGGCCGCACCGGTCTTCGGGCCGATGCCGCGCAGGTCGGTGAGCGTCCGGGTGCGGATCCGCCGGTCGAGCTCCTCGGGCCCCAGGGTGTCGACGACGGCGGCGGCGGTGCGGAACGCCGCGACGCGGTGCGTGGGCTCGCGGGCGCGCTCCAGGAGGAAGGCGATCCTCCGGAGCGCGGCCGCGGGCGTCAGCGGTGCAGTCAGCGGGAGGCCCTCTTCAGTTTCCGCTCGCTCTTCTTCTGCGCCTTGGCCGCGCGCTTCTGCGCCCTGCCCACGTTCTTCTCGGTGGCGTCGGCGGCCCGCTTCGCCGCCCGGCGGGCCCGGTAGCCGACCGACGGCCGGCCCTCGGTGTCGACCGCGGCGATGAGCAGCCCGCCGAGCAGGCCGAGGTTCTTGAGGAAGTGGGAGAGCTGGCCGAAGCGCTCCTTGGGATCGTCGTGCTCCCAGAAGCGGTGCCCGGCCAGCGTGGTCGGCACGATGCTGGCGGTGAGGGCCAGTGCGGACAGGCGGGGCAGCTTGCCGAGCGCCAGCAGGGAGCCGGCCACCACCTTGACCCCGGCGTCGATCTTCACCCACTGCTCGACGTCGCGGGGCACCTGTACCGGCAGCTGCTTGTCGGCCTGCTCGGTGATGGTGTCGACGACCGGCTGGGCGCCCGGCACCCGGGACTGTGGGTTGCGGAAGGTGTCGACGCCGCCGTAGACGAACGACGAGGCGAGCATGGGCCGGGCGATCCGGCGGACCAACATGGTGGGGACCTCTTCTCCTCGGGGACCTTCGGTTCTCCGGTGCCCCGGACCGCACCGGGACACCCCTGATCGGGACCGTAGTGAGGTCGCAGCCACTCTGCTGGGTCAATGACGACGGCCGGGCCGGCCGGGATGATCTCCTGGTGACACGCGCGCGCCCGGTCCCGCTGCGCTGGGCGCCCGCACTCGCCGCCGTCGCCGTCGTGCTGTTCGGCGCCGGCTTCCTCGTCCGGCTCCGCTGCCCGACCGCCGGCTGTGGGGAGTGGTCCGGCCTGCTGGACCTCGACGCCGTCGGTGGGCTGCCGCGGCTGTTCACGACGGTCCTGTTCGCGCTGGTCGCCGCCACGGCTCTGCGGACGGCGCGCCGGGTCCCCGGCGGCGCGGCCCGGTGGTGGACGGCGGTGGGCACGCTCGGCCTGGTGCTCGCGGCGGCCAAGGTCGTCAGCGTCCACGGCTCGCTCGGGGCCGGGGTGCCGCCGGCGCTGCAACTCGGCGCCGGGGTCCTGCTCGCCGTCCCCGCGCTGGCCGTGCTGTGGCTGGCCGGCCGGCAGGCGGGGGTGGCCGCGACCGGCCCGGTGGTGCTGGCGCTGGCCGGCTACGCGGCCGCGGCGCTGGGCCTCGACGTCCTCACCGACCTGGCGGCGCTCGTGCAGGAGCCCGTCGGCGCGCTCCCCCGGGCGCTGAGCACCCTGGTCGAGGAGCTCGGGGAGGGGCTGGCCGCGCTGGCGCTGCTGGTCGTCGTCCGCCGTCAGGACCCGCGGCAGCAGTAGACGGTCAGCGGCGCGCGCTTGCCGAAGGCGAACTCGGCGGCCTCCTCACCGGTCTCGCCGTCGTAGGCGATCTGCTGCGGGCCCGAGCGGGAGACCACCCGCACCGACCGGGCCTGGCACTCCGCGTAGCCGGAACTGTGGTCGCTGACGCCCAGCAGCGACCCGAGGACGGCGCGGGTCCGGCTGAAGCGGACGTCGGCGCGCAGGTACTGGACGTCGAGCAGCCCGTCGTCGAGCCGCGGTCGCCAGGCGGGGGCCAGTCCGCGCGGCGTGTAGCGGCAGTTGCCGACGAAGAGGATCCACACCAGCACCGGCCGGCCGTCCAGCAGCAGCGACACCGGCGTCCCGGAGCGGAGCGTCCGCGCGGCGGCGACCGCCATCGCCGCCCACTTGCCCATCCGGCCGGCCAGCGCGTCCCGGCGCCGCACCATCTCCGGGTAGCTGCCGATGCTGGCGGTGTTGAGGAACGGCGTCCCGTTGACGTCGGCCACGTCCACCTCGACCGCCTCGCCGGCCTCGACCGCCGCGGCGGCGTGCTCGAGCGTGTGCACCCCGAGGTCGCGGGCGAAGTGGTTGAGCGTGCCGGCCGGCAGCACGGCCAGCGGCAGACCGTGCTCGAGCGCCACCGCGGCGGCCGCCGCCACGCTGCCGTCACCGCCGGCCACGCCCAGCGCCCGCGCCCGGCCCGACCGCGCGGGCTCCTCCAGCAGGTCGGCCACGGAGGTGTCGGGGCCCAGCTCCAGGACCTCGGCGCGGGGGAGCAGCCGGCGGACGTCCTCGGCCGGGTCGTACCCCTCGGGGCCCGAGCGCGGGTTGACCGCGACCACCAAGCCCGCGCCCTCGGGCAGGACCGGCGCCGAGCGGGCCTCGCGCACCCGGGCCGGGGTGGTCGGCCGGACCGCCCACCACCGGCGGCTGGCCGCGGCGACCGTGGCGCCGACCACGAGGCCCGCGACGACGTCCCCCGGGTAGTGCACGCCCACGTGCACCCGGGAGTAGCCGACCGCCAGGCCCACCGGCGCCAGCGCCGCCCCGGCGAGCGGGCTCTCCAGCGCCACCCCGGTGACGAAGGCCCCCGCCGACGCGGCGTGGCCGCTGGGGAAGGAGTGGGTGGCCAGGGGCCGGTGCAGCAGCTTCTCGAGCGCGTGCCCGGCCAGGTCGGGACGTCGCCGGCCGAAGAGCTGCTTGAGGACGGCGTTGACCACGGTGCTCGACACCGCCATCGAGCCCAGTCCGCGGACCGCCCCGCGCCGCAGCGCTCCCCGGCGGGAGGCGAGCAGCAGGCCGACGGTCATCCACAGCACGCCGTGGTCGGCGGTGGTGGTGAGCCGGCGCAGCCAGCGGTCGGCCGGTGAGGTGGGCAGGCCGCCGACCAGGGAGTGCAGCCGGGCGTCCCAGTGGCCGGCGCTGCGCATGTCGCCGGACGTTAGCGGTCGTAGGGCTCTGCGGTCCCGTCCAGAGGCTCGCCGCGAGCTCGCGAGGGGTGGGGGACGGGGTCCCTGCTCAGGCCTTGCGGCGGGCCCGGTAGGCGGCCACGGTCGAGCGGCTGGCGCAGGTGTTCGAGCAGTAGCGGCGGCTGGCGTTGCGCGAGGTGTCGACGTAGACGTTGTCGCAGCCCTCCGCGGTGCACACGCCGATCCGCTGCCAGCCGTGCTGCACCACCACCTGCGACAGGCCCATGGCGACGGTCGTCGTCAGCTGCTCGATCACGGGCGCCTCGGGCCGGGCGTAGTGCAGGTGCAGCTCGCCGTCGTGGTCGGTGGCGTAGGGCTGCGGGGAGGCCAGGGCCAGCAGGGCGTTGAGCCGCTCGATCACCTCGGCCTGCGACCCGGCGACCGCGACCGCGCGGATGAGGCCGGCCGTCTCGGCGGCCTGGGTGGCCTGCCGGGCGGTGAGCTCGGCCGTGGTGCCCGGCTCGAACCACTCGTCGTGCGCGCGCAGGAACTCCGCGGCCCAGCCAGGCCGGCCGCGGTCGGTGTTGGCCAGGTCGATGGCGAGCTCGACGGCGCTCGACCCGTAGGTGTCGTAGTCCATGGAGCTCCCTACCTGCCGCGGGACACGTAGGTGGCGTATCTCATTTGACTCCCTACGGTCGCGTCCCTAGTCTGTAGGTGGTCAACGAGGTTTGACCCCCTACTCTTCCCGTTCCGTGCTCGTGAAGTGAGTTCTGTCGTGCGTGCGTACCTGTCCGTCTGGCACCTCCCGTCCGCTCCGGTGCTGCTGGTGGCCGGTTTCGCCGGTCGCCTCCCGTCGGCCATGGTCCCGCTGGCGCTGCTGCTCATGGTGCAGCAGCAGACCGCTTCCTACGCCGTCGCCGGCCTCGCGTCGGCCACCTACGGCGTCGCGATGGCGGCCATGGCACCGGTGCTGGGCCGGCTGGCCGACCGGCGCACCCCGCGCCCGGTCCTGCTCGGCCAGGCCGCGGCCTACCCGCTGCTGCTGACGCTGTTGGTCGCGGTCGTCCTGGGTGGCGCCCCGACGCCGGTGGTCGTCGCCACCTCGGCCGCCGCGGGCGCCGGGACGCCGCTGGTGTCGGGCGCCGTGCGCGCGCTGTGGTCCCGCGTCGACCCGCGGGTCCGCCCCACGGCCTTCGCGCTGGACGCCACCGCCACCGAGCTGGTCTTCGTCGCCGGCCCGACCGTGGTCGCCGCACTCGCGGTGCTCGCCGGCCCGGCGTGGGCCGTGGGCGTGGCCGGGGTGCTGGCCGTGGCCGGTGCGCTGGGCATCGCGACGTCGCGCGCGATGCGCGGCTGGCTCCCGGCCCCGGTCGCCGAGCGGACCTCCCCGCTGGCCACCGTCCTCGCGCCCGGCATGCCGCGGGTGCTGGTCAGCGGCTCGGCGCTGATGCTCGGCTTCGGCGCGCTCGAGGTCGCCGTCCCCGCGTTCGCCGACGCCGCGGGTTCGCCCGGGATGTCCGGCGTCCTGCTCGCGCTGTGGTCGCTGGGCTCGGTGGCCGGTGGCCTGTGGTTCGGTGCCCGGGTGGTGAGCGTCTCCCTGCCGCGGCAGTACCGCTGGCTGTTGCTCGGGGTGACCATCGGCCTGGCCCCGCTCACCGCGGCGTCGAACCCCTGGGTGCTCGGCGCGCTGCTCTTCCTGGGCGGGACGGCGATCGCGCCGACGCTCACCGTGCAGAACAGCCTGGTCGGGGCGCTGGCCCCCGCGCACGCCACCACGGAGGCGTTCACCTGGCTGTCGACGGTGGCCACCGGGGCCTCGGCGGTCGGTGCCGCGCTGGGTGGGGCGCTGATCGAGGGCCCGGCCGGCGTCAGCGGCAGCCTGGTGCTCGCCGTCGTCGGGGCGGCGCTCGCGGTGACCGCGACCCTGGTCCCCGGCCGCCGACGGGCCCGCCGTCCGGTTCCCGAGCCGGTCGCGGCCTGAGCGCGGCGACCTCCCCCCGGGGGACCCCGCGCGGATCGTCGTCCGGGGCGCTGGTAGTCTTTCTTCTCGGTGGTTCCGGGGGGACTCGGACCCCGGGAGGCTTCGCCTAGTCCGGTCTATGGCGCCGCACTGCTAATGCGGTTTGGGTTAACCCCCATCCCGGGTTCAAATCCCGGAGCCTCCGCGCAACACAACTGAACACCAGGCACCCGTAGCTCAACGGATAGAGCATCTGACTACGGATCAGAAGGTTAGGGGTTCGAATCCCTTCGGGTGCACGTCTGGTTGAGACAGCGTCGCGGCCCCGCCTCCCGATCGGGAGAGCGGGGCCGCGGTGTCTCCCGTCCCGGGTCAGGAGACGAAGTGCTCGCCGGTGAACGCGGTCACCACGCCGTCCTCGACGGTGAACTCGAAGAACCGCTCCGTGGTGGGCGAGTCGCTGACCACCACGTCGGCCACGGCCGACAGCCGGTCGGTCCGGTCCTCACCCGAGGGCCAGCCGATGTAGGTGATCGGGACGTCCTCCACCGTGGGCAGTGCGCGGACCAGGTCGTTGTCGTTCCGCACGTAGTAGTCGCTGCACCAGGCCATCTGCTCGTGGACCTGCAGACCGTCCTCCCGGCAGGCCTGCTCGGCCGCCGGCCCCTCGAACCACTCGACGAGGTCGACGAGGACCGTGTCGTCGTCCCCGCCGCGGATCAGGCCCACGTGCGACCCGTCGGCCAGGCCGGTGGGTGAGAACGGCTGGGAGGTGCGGGCCTCGAGGCGCTCGGCCAGGACGAAGCGTCCGTCGGCCCAGCGGTACACGGCGCGAGCCCAGTGCTCTCCGCAGCAGTAGGCGTCCTCGCCGGCGACGGTGACCCCCTCGAGGGTCACGGTCGCGCCGTCAGTGGTGACCTCCGGCCGCTCGAAGAACGCGTCCCCGGTCAGCACGCCGAGCGCGGTCGGCGCGCCGGTCGTGTCCTGGAACGCGACCACCCACGTGGCGCGGTTGGAGGTCGGGGCGGGACAGGTCGAGGTCACGAAGACCTCCGGCCGGTCGTCGCCGGTCACGTCGGCCTCGTGGGTCTCGATCGGCGTGTCGTCCCACGCCGCAGTGTCCCCGTGGTCGCTGCGCCACTCCTCGCGGGAGACGCAGTCGGCCGCGTCGAAGGCCAGGGGCCTCCAGTCGACCGGCACCGCCGGGGGAGTCGGTGCCGTGGTCGTGGGAGCGGTGCTGGTGCTGGTCGGGGCGGTGCTGGTCGGGGCCGTGCTGGTCGGGGCCGTGCTGGTCGGGGCCGTGCTGGCGGGGGCCGCGCTGGCCGATGCCGGCGGGGCGTTGCCGTCGTCGGCCGCGTGCTGGCCGGCGCACGCGCTCACCAGCGCGCTCAGGAGGACGCCGCCGGTGGCGGCGGCCAGCCGTGTGGCCCGGGTCGGTGTGGAGCTCATGTCCTACCTCTGGTGTCGGAGCGAGAGGGCGCCGTCCCGGTGGAGCGCCGCAGGCTCCACCGGGACGGCGTGGGAGGTCAGTCGAAGGTCACGTCCAGGTCGTCCCCGGACGCGGTGACCTCGCCGTTGACCCGGAAGCTGTAGGAGCTCTCGTAGGGACGCTCCTCCGGCTCGCTGAAGAAGAAGTCCACGGTCTCCGTACCGGTCAGCGTCACCTCGCCGAACTCCTCACCGACGATCACCAGCCCGCCGACCGACTCGTCGTACTCCAGCGAGTACTCCGGCTGCTCGGTGACGGTGATCTGCACGTCGGTCAGGTCGTCCAGCCAGCTGTGACCGGTGAGGAACGGGCAGTCCTCCAGCGGCAGCTCCGTGGCCTGTGCGCACGTCGTGATGGCCTCGTCCACGGCGTCCCGCGCCCGGTCGAGCACCTCGGGCCGGATCTCCGGGGAGAGCGACGGGCTGCCCGCCGAGTCGGTGGTCACGACGAAGGACGAGTCGTCCGAGGTGAGCAGCGCGTGGTCGGCCGCGTGGACCGTGTACCGGCCCGGCAGGGCGAGGTACGAGCCGGTCGCCGGGAACCCGACCCCGGCGATCTCCCGGCCCAGGCTGCTGTCGGAGTACGACTCGACGGTCGGCAGCGACTCGGCCACCTGCCAGTCCCGGAGGAACCCGAGGCGGTCGTCCCCGGCGGTGAGGCTGATGGTGTCGGCCACCTCCTCGCCGTCGAGCACGTAGGTGACGTCGACGGTGGCCGAGTCGCCGGACTCGCGCACCGACCCGATCGTCACGTCGCTGATGGGCGTGAAGTCGTCGCTCCCCAGCACCGCGTCGCTCAGGAACGCCTGGTCCTCCAGCTCCGGCACCTCGGCCAGCTGGGCGACCGCGACGGCGACGTCGCCGTCGGCGATCGCGTCCAGGTAGGCCTCGGCCGCGGCCCGGGGGGTGAAGACGGTGGCGTTGAGGACGGCGACGACCGCGGCGCCCACCGCGGCCAGGACCACGGCGGCGGCGGTGACGAGGGCGGCGAGCCGCACGGCCGGCGAGCGTCGGCCGGCCGGGGCCGGGGCCGTGCCCGCCAGGGCCGCGGCCCACTCCGGGCGGATGCCCCGACCGGCGAGCAGTCGGGTCACCCGCTCGGGCAGGGACAGCGCCAGCGTGGGCCCGAGGCGCATCGCCCACACGACGGCCGCGGCCCACGCCGCGCCGAGCAGCGGCGCCCACAGCAGGGACGGGTTGGCGTTCGCGCCCGCCGAGCCGCTGACCTCGATCACGAAACCGGGGTCACCTGCCGCGGAGACCTCGCCGGAGGCGGCCACGCGGACGAGCAGCGCCGCCGCGAGACCGGTCGCGGCGCCGATGCCGGCGGCCAGCTGCAGCGCCTGGGCGCTCACCACGGTGCCGGTCCCGCGCAGCGAGCGGCGGACGGCGGTGCCGAGCGCGATCGCGACCGGCACGAGCAGCACCAGCAGCAGCCAGGGGTTGTCGGTGAGACCGAAGGACCGGTCGGCGTTGGCGCCGATGCCGTCGTCCAGCATCTCCATCAGCTCCGCGCTGCCCTCGCTCCGGCCACTGAGGACCGCGGGCACGCCCAGGGCGCCGAGGGCCAGGACGACGACGGCGTTCACGCCGAGCGCCACCAGGCCGCCGAACACCGCCAGCCGGTCCCCGTCGAGGTCGTCGGTGAGGTAGGCCTGGTACAGGAAGGCGACGACCAGGCCCACCGCGGCCGCGGTGAGCAGGCCGATGGCGAAGGTGCCCAGGACGCGCAGCACGACGCGCAGGTCGGCGGTGCGCTCCGGGGTCCGGTACGCGGCGACGGCCGCCGGCAGGGGCATCCGGGACGCCGGGGAGGCCCAGACCCGGGCGAGCGCCGCCGTGGCGCCGACCAGGAGCACCACCCCGAGGAAGGTGCCGATCGCGCCGGCCCCGACCTCCACCGACCCGGGGACGTCGAACTCCTCGCCGAGGTCGAGACCGTAGGGGGTGGACGTGCTGCCGAGCAGCGCGAGCAGCCCGGCCACCACACCGGCGACGACGCCGGTCACCGCGGAGCGGGTGAGCAGCCGGCGTGGGCCCACCGAGGGGCTCTGCCGCTCGGCGCGCACCGTGGCGCGGGCGACGAGGCCGAGGACGACGAGGGTGACCACCAGTGGCACGACCCTCAGTGCGAGGGTGGCCTCCAGGGCGGCGTCGTCGACGGCCACCGAGCCGTCGACCACGAGGCGACCGCCGAGCGCGAGCGCCAGGACGACGATCGCCGTCTGCAGCCAGTCGGCGAGCGAGCCGCCGTGGTCGTCCGGCAGCACGACGGCTCCGAGCACGGCGACGACCACCGTGAGACCCGCCAGGACCGGTCCGAAGGCCCGGGCCACCACGCCTGCCGACGACCGGACGTCGTCCGCCGTGACGTCGAACCGGAACGGCGTCGGCGTGGGGGTGGGGGCCGGTGCCGCCGGGGAACCGGCGGACGCCGGACCTGCGGCAGGTCCGTGTGCCACCGGCGGTTCCATCACCATCTCCGGGAACCCGTCCCGTCTCTCCTGCTGTGTCATCTCGATCCCTTCCGTGGGAGCACGTCCGGCGGTCCTCCTGGAACGCCGCTCGAGCCGATGTGTCGGCACGGCCCGGATCAAGATCGAGGAATTCCGGCACGGAACCGCCCCCAAGTCCCTCCCAGGGGTGAGGGGGCCGTGCCCACAGGGGTGCACGGGACGCGCGGGACCAACGCTCACTCACCGTGGTCGGAACCGGCGAGATCGTCACGGACACGCGACGAACAGGTGATGGACCGACTTCCGGAACCGTCCGTACCCTGTCGCCGGAGTCGTCACTGTGCGCCACCGCACCGTGACGCATTGATCGTCGGGCCGGCCGAGTGCGCCGGGTCCCGACAGGGGGCGGCGCCTGGACGCGTCGCCGGCAGCGACACGGGGAGCGGCATGCGCGGGGCGCGGACACGGATGGGCACGTCGAGGTTCCGCTGGGGGGTGACCGCCGGCTGCACCGCGGTGCTGCTGGGGGCCTCGGCCAGCACGGCGCCGTTGGTCCTCGCCGAGGAGACGCCGCAGCAGGCGCTGCAGGCGGTCACCGTGGAGCTGGGCACGGACGGCGCGATCACCGCGCTGACCTCCGCGCTGGTCAGCCAGGACGAGGACGGGTCGCAGACCCGCACCCGGGAGCTGGACCCGGGGGAGGAGGCCGCGGACCTCCCGGTGCGGGTGACGACCTCCTGGCGGCATGACGGACGCGTCGGCACCGACCTGGCCGACCTGGCCGGTGTCAGCGGCCGCGTCGAGGTCAACGTGACCGTCCAGAACACCACCGTCCGCCCGGAGCGCTTCCAGTACGACTCCGGCGGTGTCCTCCGGGACCGCTACGAGCTGGTCACCACCCCGCTGACCGTCGTCGCCAGCGCCGTCCTCCCCGAGGGCAGCGGGGCGAGCCTGGTCCGACCGCAGCCGGGGGCCGCCGAGCCGGGGACCACGAACGGCGTGGTGAGCACCGACGGCACCGCCACCACCGTCCAGTGGGCCACGCTCCTCGCGCCGCCGCGCCTGTCGGCCAGCACCACCTTCACCCTCGTCCAGGACGCCGAGGACTTCCGGCTGCCCGAGATCGACGTGGCGGTCCAGCCGGGCCTGGCCACCGACACCTCGATCGCCAGCCTGGTGGGCAGCACCTTCGGCGGCTCCGCGGGGCGGGTCGCCTCGGAGAACAACACGATCGCGCTCATCGCCGGCGTCAACGCCACCCTGGCCGAGGTCGCCGACAGCCTGCAGCAGGTGCGCCAGACGCTGAGCACCAACGCCGGCGAGGTGGGCGCCGCCGCGACGGCGGCCCTCGACCGGACGGCGGACTCGGTCGACACCGCCGCACAGAGCGTGCTCGCCGACCTCCAGGCCCTCGACGACTCGGTCGGCTCGACCGTCGAGTCCACCAACTCCCAGGCGATGACCTCGCTGCGCGACAGCATCCGGGGCGTCCTCGACTACTTCGGCACCCCCGCCGCCGCCCCGCGGGGCCCGGCCTCGGCCGGCTGCGGTGCGCAGACCGCCGAGGAGGCGCCGGCCGTGACCCTGCTGGGCCAGCTGTCCACCGTCAGCCGCCAGCTGCGGGAGCTCGGCGCGGCCAGCGGCGACTGCGTCCAGGACCTCCGTGCCTCGCTGCGCGACAGCATCGGCGACGACGCCGACTGCGCCGACGCCACCGACACGCTCGTGTGCCGGCTGATCGGCGCGGGCTCCCAGCTGGTGGACGTCGCCGTGGACGTGCGGACCCGGGGTGCGCAGATCGCCGGCGTCCTCGACACCGCGGCGGTGGACCTCGTCGGCCAGCTCATCGAGGACCTCGTGACGGCGGTCCGCGACGTGCAGGCCGACGGCGCCGCCCTGCGGTCCCTGCTGGTGCCGGGCACCACCGTGACGCAGCTGCAGGCCCAGCTGGACGCCCTGGGCGAGGGGATCGGGGACGCGACCGCGGCCGTGGGCGCCGTCGAGACCGCGGCGGTCCGAGCCGAGCTGACGGAGATCACCGGCCTGGCCGACCAGCAGCTCGCCGAGCTGGAGGGCCCCGGGAGCGTCAGCGTCCAGCTCACGGCGCTGGCCGACGCGATCTGCGCCCTCGCCGTCGCCGACCCCGCCCAGCTCGACGAGTCCCTCGCGCTCCTCACCGGAGAGGACTGCGACGAGAACCCGCTGACCTCGACCGACTTCGACGAGCCGCTCACGAAGCGCATCGCCGACGACGTCACCGCGTGGCAGTCGGTGAAGACCTCCGCCGCGACCGCGCGGGACGAGCTCGACGACATCGCCCCGGAGCTCACCGCCGTGCAGACCCAGCTCACCGGTCTGGCCGCCCCGCTCGGGCAGCTGCAGACGCTGGTGGACGGCCCGGTGTCCGACCGGGACCTGCAGGACGGGGTGGCCGACCTGCTCGACGCCGTCGACGCCCTGTACGTGCACCCCGGCGGCCCGGCCTGGGAGTGCGGGGACCCGGCGGTCGAGTCCTCGCCCCTGAACGCCGTCGCCACCCACTTCGCCGCCGTCGACTGCTCGCAGGACCAGGTCCGGGCGAACCTGGAGGCGCTCCTGCAGCAGGCCGCCGACCGGGTCCGCGCCGCCGGCGAGGAGCAGGTCGCCGCCACCGCGGACGACGCCGCGGAGGCGGGGAGCGCGGCGGACGCGGCGCTGGCCGAGCTGTCCGAGGCGCTGCTGCAGCGCCTCGGGGAGACCGCCGACCGGCAGACCGAGCAGGGCCGCGCGGTCGTCGCCGCCCAGCAGGCCCAGCTCGCGGCGACGCAGGCCGCGGCCGAGCAGGACCTCGACGCGTCCGCCCAGGACGCCGTCGCCCGGCTCGCCGAGCAGGTGTCGGCCGCCAACCAGTCCCAGTCCGCGGCCGCCGCCCAGCTGCAGGCCCAGCTGGCCAAGGTCCTGGTCGACCTCGGCTCGGCCCGCGACGGCCGGGGCCTGCTGGGCGTCATGCAGGACAGCGCCGGCCAGGCCGGCGTCCGGACCGAGCAGGTCCAGCAGACCAGCCAGACGGCCGCCAGCTTCGGCGGGGTCCGGATGACCGAGCTGGCCGACGCTCAGCTGGAGCAGCAGCAGCTGGTCCGCGCGCTGCAGTCCGCGGACACCTACGACGCGTTCGCCGAGGACCTGCCCGACGGGTCCACCTCCGCGACCGTCTTCACCTTCCGTCTCCCCGGGGAGCAGTGACGTGCGACGACTGATCGGCGGGATGGTGCTGACGGCCGTCGCCGTCTCCGGCTGCACCTCGACGGCGGCCGGCGAGGACGAGGCGGCCGGCTTCCGCCCGGCGGCGGCCCCGGCCGTCGCGCTCCTCCTGCTCCCCGACGAGGCGCCGCCGGTGCGGGTCGGCGTCGTGGTCACCGGCGCGGCGGCCCGCGGGCAGGGGACCGAGTTCGCCGCTCCGGCCGCCGGCGCCCGGGTCGCCGAGTTCCGCCTGGACCAGGGCGGCGACCGGGTGGCCCTCGAGGTCGTCGACGACCGCGGGACGCCGGAGGGCGCGGTCGCCGCCGTCCGCCGGCTGGTGGACGCCGGCGTCGCGGGGATCGTCTACGCCTCGGCCGGCAGCCACCTCGACCCCGCGCTGCGGGTCGCCGCCGACGCCGGCACCGCGGTGCTCCTCCCGTACGACACCCGCGACGAGCTCGCGGGGGACACCGCCTGGCGCACCGGTCCCAGCGACGAGCAGGTCGCCGACCGGCTGTCGGCGCTGCTGGCCGAACGCGGTCAGCGGGCCCCGCTCGTGTTCACCGCCGACGGGCTCGGCGACGGGGTCGCCGCCCTCGGCGCCCGCACGGCGGTGACCCCGGGCGACGCGCTGCCCGGCCAGGTCGCGGCCGCGGCGGCCGCGCTCCCCGACGGGCGGGCCGACGGCGTGGTCGTGGACGCCTCGGCCGAGACCGCCGCGGAGGTGGTCGCCGCGCTTCAGGGGGCGGCCGCCACCGTCCCGGTGGTGCTCGGCCCGTCCGCGCTCAGCCCGGCCTTCGCCGCCCGGCTGGCCGACCTGGGCACCACCGGCGCGGCCACCACCGCGGGCCAGTTCTCCTCCGTCGGCCCGGCCGCGTCCGAGGCCTCGACCGACGCGGGCACGGCCGGCTTCCTCGCGGCGGTCCGGCTGGCCGCGCAGGACGCCGAGCTGCCCGCCGTGGGAGGTGCCGACAGCTTCGCGGTCTCGGGGGCCGGCACCGCCGACGTCCGCAGCCACGACGCAGTGGTCGCGATCGCGGCCGCGGCCGCGGAGGCCGGGTCCGGCGACGCCGCGGCCGTGCTCGACGCGCTGCAGGGGCTCACCCTCGACGCGGACTCCGGGCTGGCCGGCCCCGCGCTGGACTTCGGCGATCGGCAGGCGCTGCGCCTGGAGGACGTCGCCGTCCTCCAGGCGACCACCCGGGGTCCGGGCCGCGGCGTGGGGACCGGCGAACCCGCGCTGTCCTGGTTCGTGCTGCCCGTCGGTCGCTGAGCGGGGGCCGCGTGCAGACGACGGGACGGGCCCTCGGCAGCCGGTACCTCCTGGAGCGGGTGCTCGGCTCCGGGGCGATGGGCCAGGTGTGGGAGGCGCTCGACCAGCGCAGCGGGGAGCGGGTCGCCGCCAAGCTCCTGCGCCCCGAGTTCGCCCGCGACGCGGAGATCCTCACCCGGTTCGTGCAGGAGCGGTCGATCCTGCTCGACCTGGTGCACCCGAACATCGTCCGCGTCCGCGACCTGGTCATCGAGGGCGAGGACCTCGCCATCGTCATGGACCTGGTGGCGGGCGCCGACCTGCGGGCCCGCCTGCGGGCCGCGGGCACCCTGCCCCCGGCCGAGGCGGCCCGGCTCACCGGGGACGTGCTCGTGGCCCTGGCCGAGGCACACGGCAAGGGCGTCCTCCACCGGGACGTCAAGCCGGACAACGTGCTGCTGACCGCGGCCGAACCCTCCGGGGTCCTCCTGAGCGACTTCGGCATCGCCCGGCTGGCGCAGGAGACCACCGTGCGCATGACCGGGGTCCTCGGCACCGCCGACTACATGGCCCCGGAGATCTTCACCGCCGAGACGGTGAGCGCCGCGTCCGACGTCTACGCGACCGGCATCCTGCTCTACGAGCTGCTGGCCGGGCGCACGCCCTTCGCCGGCGGCGGCACCGGCTACGCGATCGCCAATCGGCACGTGACCGCCCGGCCGCCCGCCGTGCCCGGCCTGCCCGCCGAGCTGGACGCCGTCCTGCAGGCGATGCTGGCCAAGGACCCCGCGCGGCGGCCGCCCGCGGCGGCGGCGGCCGAGGCGCTGCGGGACCTGCAGCCCTCGCTGGCCGCGCTCGGGGCCCTCCCCGTCGTGCCGGAGCCCGGCGCCTGGGAACCGGCGGTCGCCGGCCCCGCACCGGCCTTCGGCGTGCTCGGCCACCGGCCGGTCGAGGAGCTCGACCCGGGCCGCACCAACGTCAAGGGCGGCGCGGCGACCCCGGCCGCCGGCCCGCGGGCCGCGGACGACGGTGGACCGTGGGTGACGCCCTCCGGGCTGGACCCCGACGCGGCCGCGGGGGAGACGCAGCTGCGTGCGCCCCGGCCCACGTCGGCCGGCCCGGCGCCGGTCCCGGCGTCGCCGACGCCCGGCGAGCGGGCGGGTGCCCGGCGACGCTGGGCGGTGACCGGCGGTGCGCTGGTCGCGGCCGCCGCCGTCGTCGGCGTCATCGTGCTCGTCGCGGGCCGGGGCGGGGACGACGAAACGGTCGCCGCCGCGACCGGGAGGGGCAGCGGGGCCGCCGAGGTCAGCGTCCTCGGGCCCACGGAGCGGCTGAGGTCGGGGCTCACCACGGTCCGCGAGGCGGCCTTCGACCCCGGGTCGGGCAGGCTCACCACGACGGTGACCTGGTCGTCGGACACCGCGTTCGCCGGTCCGCTGTTCGAGGCGGTCCCGGCCGCCGCGGGGCAGCCCTGCCCCGAGGTCGACTGGCAGGTGGCCGGCGTGGTGCGGGACGCGACGCCGGGGATCCCGGTGACCGCCTGCGGGTGGCAGGTCCCGGTCGACGTCCCCGCGGGGACGTCGACCACCGCCATCTACAGCGTGCCGTTCGACGCCGGGGACGAGGACCCCGCGACCGCGGTGCGGGAGCGACTGGCCGAGCTCGGCACCGCGACCGGCGACGCGCTCGACGGCCTGGTGGCCACCCCGGTCTACCCCGGCCAGCGGCTCGACGACCTGGAGGTCCAGATCGGCGGCACGGTGCGCGTCGGGTCGACCGTCGACGTCATCGTCCTGCCGGTGTGGCGCGGGACGGACGCCGCGGACAACGTCTCGGTGCTCTTCAGCAGCCGCAACCCGCAGCCGACCCTGCTCCTGCAGCAGCTCGGCGGCGAGCTCGAGGTGCGGACCGACGACTGCACCGGTGCCCTGGCCTTCACCGACCGGGTCCCCTACGCCAACACGGTCGGCAGCGGCTGCACCGTGTCGGTCCGGCTCGGCGAGGTCGAGGCCGACAGCCGGACCTTCGACGTCCTGCAGAACAGCGTCGACTGACGGCGCGGAGGAGGACAGGTGCGCGTACAGGTCGGTCTCGGACTGCCCGACCGGAGGGTGCTCGACGTCGCCGTCGACCTCGACGACGACACCCCGGTCGGTCAGGTCGCTGCGGCGTTCGGCCGGGTGGCCGGGGTGTCCGCCGAGGGGCTGTTCGTCGACGGGCAGCGGCTCGCCGACGACGAGCCGGTGGGCCGCAGCGCCCTGGTCGACGGCGCGGTCGTGCACCTCTCCGCGACCGCCGCGGCAGCCCACCTGCCACCGCCCCCGGCCCGGGGCTGGCAGCTGCACGCGGTCAGCGGGCCGGCCAGCGGGCTGGTCGCCGAGCTGCCGGTCGGCACGCACGAGCTCGGCCGCAGCAGCCCCCTCGGCTTCAGCGACCCGTCCATGTCCCGCCGGCACGCCGTGCTGCGCGTCGGCCCCGACGGCGCGACGTTGGCCGACCTCGGCTCGGCCAACGGGACCAGCGTGGAGGGTGCGCCGGTCGGCGAGGAGCCGACCCCGGTCGAGCCGGGACAGGTCTTCGGACTCGGCGACACCCAGCTCACGATCGTCCCGGCCTCCGGCTCGGACGCCGCGGTCGAGCCCGCCGGCCCCGGCACGCGGGCGTTCGTCCGCGCACCCCGGCTGCTGCCCTCGCAGCGGGTCGTCCGCATCCAGCTGCCCGAGGAGCCCCGCGCCCGGGAGGCCCGGCGCTTCCCGCTGGTCATGGTGCTGGCGCCGCTGCTGATCGGCGTCGTCCTCGCCGTGATCCTGCGCTCGCCGATGTACCTCGTCTTCGCCGTGGCCAGCCCGGTGATGATGGTCAGCAACACCGTCGCCGACCGGCGGCACTCCGCCCGCGAGGACCGCCGGGCGCGCGAGGAGTACGAGCAGGAGCTCGCCGACGCCCACCGCCGGATCGACGAGGCGCTGGCCGCGGAGACCGTCCGCCGCCGCGCGGCGCACCCCGACGCCGCGGCCGTCCTGCTCACCGCGATCCAGCCGCGCAAGCGGTTGTGGGAGCGCCGCCGCACCGACCCCGACGCGCTGAGCCTGCGGCTGGGCGCCGGCGACCTCCCCGCCGAGGTCCAGGTGACCCGGCGGACCGCGCCCGAGGACGGCGGCGAGCAGCGGATCGTGCGCGCCGTCCCGGCGGCGGTGCCGCTGCGCGAGGCCGGCGTCCTCGGTCTGGCCGGCCCGGCCGAGCCGCTGGCCGGGCTGCTGCGATGGGTGGTCCTGCAGCTGGCCGTCCACCACCCGCCGCGCGACCTGGCCCTGACCGTCCTGGCCCCGCGCGCCCGGTCGGAGTGGAACTGGGTCCGCTGGCTGCCGCACGCCCGCACCCCGGACGGCGAGGGCGCGGTCGCCTTCGTGGGCAACGACCAGCAGACCGTCACCGCCCGCGTCGCCGAGCTCACCGCGCTGCTCAAGGCCCGCCGCGAGGAGGCCACGGCCCGTGGCGGCCGGCTCGAGCCGGAGTCCTTCCCCGCCCACGTGCTCGTCGTCCACGGCTTCCGCGCCCTCCGCGCGACCCCGGGCCTGGCCCCGTTGCTGCAGGACGGCCCGGCGTACGGCATCTACGCGGTGTGCGCCGACGAGGAGGAGCGGTTCCTGCCCGAGGCCGCCACCGCCACCGCGGTCTTCGACGCCGACGACGACGCACTGCTCGACGTCCGGCGCAGCGGCCACGACCCGGTGGCCGGAATGCTCGCCGAGGGCGTGTCCGCGGAGCTCACCGACGCCGCGGCCCGGGCGCTGGCCCCGCTGCGCGACGTCAGCGTGGAGGACGACGACGCCGTCCTGCCCGACAGCGCCCGGCTGCTGGACCTGCTCGGTCTCGAGCCGCCCACGGTGGAGGCGCTGCGCGCGCGGTGGCAGCTCGAGGGCCGGACGACGCGGATGGTGGTCGGCGCCGGCCTGGACGGGCCCTTCACGCTCGACCTGCGCACGGACGGTCCGCACGGCCTGGTCGCGGGCACCACCGGCGCCGGCAAGTCCGAGCTGCTGCAGACGATGATCGCCTCGCTCGCGGTCGCCAACCGGCCGGACGCCCTCACCTTCGTCCTCGTCGACTACAAGGGCGGCAGCGCCTTCAAGGACTGCGTGCACCTGCCGCACACCGTCGGCATGGTCACCGACCTCGACGCGCACCTGGTCGAGCGGGCGCTGACGTCGCTGGGCGCCGAGCTGAGGTTCCGCGAGCACTGGCTCGCCGACGCGGGCGTGAAGGACATCGACGACTACATCGAGCTGCAGACCCGGGAACCGCAGCGCCCGCCACTGCCGCGGCTGCTCATCGTCATCGACGAGTTCGCCTCCATGGCCCGCGAGCTGCCCGACTTCGTCACCGGTCTGGTGAACATCGCCCAGCGCGGCCGGTCGCTGGGCATCCACCTGGTGCTCGCCACCCAGCGGCCCAGCGGCGTCGTCTCACCGGAGATCCGGGCCAACACCAACCTGCGCATCTCGCTGCGGGTCACCGACGGCCAGGACAGCAGCGACGTCCTCGACGCGCCCGATGCCGCGCGCATCCCCAAGTCGGCCCCCGGCCGTGGTCTCGCCCGGCTCGGCCACGGTGGCCTGGTCCCCTTCCAGGCCGGCCGGATCGGCGGGCGGCGCCCGGGGCAGGGCGCGGTCGCGGCGGTCGAGCCGTTCGTCGTCCCGCTGGGCTGGCACCAGCTGGGCTACGGCGCGCCGCAGCGACCGGCCACCGCGGCGCGGACCTCGGACGTCGAGGTCACCGACCTGTCGGTCCTCGTCGAGGCGATCCGCGGAGCGGCCGAGGCCGAGGGCGTGCCCGCCCAGCGCAGCCCGTGGCTCGACGCCCTGCCCGAGCGGGTGCTCGCCGCCGACCTCGACGCGGTCGCCGGCCCGGCCACCGCCTCGGCCACCAGGCTGCCGTTCGGCCTGCAGGACCTCCCGGCCGCCCAGCAGCGGCGGGGAGCCGCGTTCGACCCGGCCACCGACGGGCACCTGCTGGTCATCGGCTCGCCGAAGAGCGGCCGGTCCCAGCTGCTGCGGACCCTCGGCGGCGCGGTGGGCGAACGCTGCTCGACGGCCGACGTCCACCTGTACGGGCTCGACTGCGGCAACGGCGCGCTGCTGCCCCTGGCCGACCTCCCGCACTGCGGGGCCGTGGTGACCCGCACCCAGACCGAGCGGGCCGTCCGCCTGCTCGACCGGCTGGCCCGCGAGGTCGAGCGGCGCCAGCAGCTGCTCGCCGACGGGGGCCACGCCGACGTCTCCGAGCAGCGCCGGGCCGCCGTCCCGGAGGAGCGGCTGCCGCACGTGGTCCTGCTGCTGGACCGGTGGGAGGGCTTCACCCCCACCCTCGGCGAGGTCGACGGCGGGCGGCTCACCGACATCCTCATGGGCATCGTCCGCGAGGGCGCCTCGGTCGGGGTCTCCGTGGTGGTCACCGGTGACCGGTCCCTGGGCACCGCGCGCCTGGCTTCGCTCACCGACAACAAGCTGGTCATGCGGCTGGCCGACCGCGGCGACTACCCGCTCATCGGGATCGGCACCCGGCAGGTGCCCGACCAGCTGCCGCCGGGCCGCGGGCTCACCGTCGACGGTGCGGTCGAGACCCAGGTGGCGCTCCTGTCCGACGACGACAGCGGCCAGGGGCAGGCCGCCGCGCTGGCCGAGATCGCCAAGGCCGCGCACGTCCGCGACGCGCTGGTCCCCCGCGCGGCCCGGCCCTTCCGGGTCGACGTCCTGCCCGCGCGGCTGACCTTCGACGAGGCCTGGGCGATGCGGCCGGCCGGGACGACGTCGCCGGTCGCGCTGGTCGGCGTGGGTGGGGACGAGCTGACCGCGGCCGGTCTGGACCTCGTCCACGGCAACGGCCCCGCCTTCGTCGTCGCGGGCCCCGGCCGGTCGGGCAAGAGCACCGTGCTCGCGGTCATGGCCGAGTCGCTGCTCCGCCAGGGGGTGCCGGTGCTGGTGGGTGCCCCCAAGGCCTCACCGCTGCGCGCGCTGGCCGGGCGGGACGGTGTCCTCGCGGTCGTGGAGGACGCCGCCGCGCCGGCCGACCACTGGCGCGAGCTGCTGGCCGGGGCACCGGCCGGGCCGCTGGTCGTGCTCCTGGACGACGGCGACGTGCTCCGCGACTGCCCGGCGGCGGAGGTCTTCCGCGACGTGGTGAAGGGGCTGGCCGGGCCGGGCCGGTCGCTGGTGCTCGCCGGCAACGCCGACAGCATCTGCACCGGGTTGTCCGGCTGGCAGGTGGAGGCCAAGCGCTCGCGGCAGGGCCTGCTCCTGTCGCCGCAGGGCAGCACGGACGGCGACCTGGTCGGCGTCCGCCTGCCGCGCAGCGCCGTCGGCCAGTCGGTGCAGCCCGGCCGTGGCCTGCTGCACACCGGCGACGGCACCCTGCTGACCGTCGCGGTCCCGTCCGCGCCCGCCGGTGGGACGGGAGGGGTCGCGTGAGGCGCACGGCGGTGCCCCGATGGGGTGGTCACCCCGGAGGTGCCCCACTTCTCCGCGGTCGCCCGGTTACGCTGCGTAGAAATCGAGACGGTGCGGTCCGGACGTCGACCGGCGTCCGCACGGGGGGAGTGGGAGAGCGTGGCTGACCTCGAGGTGGATCTCGACCTGCTCGGCGAGACGGCCGGCAGCCTCGGCATGCTGGTGCACGAGTTCACGCGCGCCGCGGACATCGTCGAGGACGCCGAGGCCGCCATCGGCCGCAACGCGCTGCTCGACGAGATGCATGCCTTCGTCGACGAGTGGAAGCACAACCGCCAGAAGCTGATCGACTCGATCGACGCCGTGTACACGATGGCCGACGAGAGCCGGAAGGCCTACATCGACGCGGACAACCAGCTCGCCGCGTCCATCCAGGACGCGACCCGGGAGTGCCCGCGATGAGCTGGAGCCCCACCCCGCCGTCCTCGTTCGCGCCGCTCGACGGCCGCAACGGCGTCCCCGGTGACGCGGGCGCCCTCACCACCCTCGCCCGTCGCTACGAGAACACGGCGGCGGAGATCGAGGCGCAGGCGGCCAACCTCCGCCGCCTCACCTCCCAGGCCCGGGGCGGCTGGAAGGGCGAGGCGGGGGAGAAGTTCGTCGAGCGGGCCGGCGACCTCTCCGACCGCATCGTCAAGGCCCGCGGCCGGTACGAGGCCGCCGCGCGGGCCCTGCGCCAGTTCGCCGAGGACCTCGGTGAGGTGCAGACCCGGGCGTACGGCGCCGTCCACCGCGCCCAGGAGGCCCAGGCCGACCGCAGGACCCTGGAGGCCAACCGGCCGGCGCGGGCAGCCGCCACCGCGACGCCGGAGGAGGCCACCGCGGCCGCTGCCGACCTGCGCGACCACCAGCACGCCGTGGAGGAGGCGGCCACCCGGCTCTCGACCGCCCGGCGCGACTACGACCGCGCGGTGGGCGACTACGACCGCGCGGCCCGGTCCGCGGCGGCGACCCTGCGCGACGCGCGCGGGCGCGAGGAGCTGCGGGACGGCTGGTGGGACCGCAACGCCGGCTGGATCACGACGGCGCTCAAGTGGATCGGCGTCGCGGTGTTCGTCATCGCCATCGCGGCGCTCATCATCGCGTTCGCCGCACCGACCCTGATGATCGCGGGGACGGCGATCTCGGTGATCGGCGCGCTGAACGCTGCGGGCGCCGCGCTGACCGTGGTCATGCTGGGCGCCCACGTCGGGCTCGCGGTCACCGACAACGGGGAGTGGAGCGACGTCGCCTGGGACCTCGTCGGCCTGGCCACCTTCAAGCTGGGCTCCGTCATCAAGGGCGCCGCGCAGAGCGTCGGCGCGACGGCGACGCGGATCGGACAGCGCGTCGGTGGGGTGAGGGCCGGGCGTGCAGCGTTCAGCAACCGCCACCTCCCGGGCTTCCTGTACGACCTGGGTCGGCTGCCGGCGGTGCGTCCCGTCCTCAGCGTCTCGCGGCGCCTGCGCGGCGCCTTCACCACGGCGGACCAGGAGGTCGCGGCGCAGCGCGCGTTCATCGGGGCGCTGGTGGGCAACCCGTCGTCCATGGGCGCCCGCTTCCGGGCGATGGGTGACGTGGACATGGCGCAGCTGGCGACGCTGGTCGGCAAGATCGACGACGCCGTGCCTGGCGTCATCCGGCTGGAGGCGATCCGGGCGACCACCACGGCGACGTCAGTCGTGTGGGGGTGGGGTGTCCAGGGCACCCAGACGGCCAAGGCCGTGTGGGACGTCGTGGACGACTTCGCGATCGAGTCGCCTCAGGAAGCGCGGGACGCGGTCCACCGGGCCGAGACGGTGGAGCAGTGGTCGATGCCGCTGTGCCAGGTCCGATGACCCGCGCGGTGCCCGCCGCCGTGCGCGACTTCACGCTCCTGCTGCCGCCCGGGTGGGCGCGGATCCCGCTCGACGACCGGGTGCCCCTGCGGGTCAAGCAGCTGGTGGGCGAGCGGCTGTCCACCGTGCCCGCGGAGCACCGCGAGGCGCTGCGCGCGGGGCTGACCCGCGACCTCGGGGAGACGCTCGCCGCCGCGCGCAGCCGGGGCGGTCTGGACGTCCTGCTCAGCCTCGACCCGGTCGCCGGCATGCCGGTGCCGGCGTCGGCCCTGGTGACCCACCTGCAGGGGGACGGCGCCGATCTCGCCGGTCTGCTCGAGACGCTGTCGTCCGGCGGCGACGACGTCGTCGTTCAGGAGCTCGACCTCGCCGAGGTCGCCGGTGCCCGGGCCGTGCGCCGGCTCGGCACCCGGGAGGAGCACGTCCCGGCGGCCGGTGACCTCCCCGGCGGCGTGCTGCGCGTGACCCGCCTCGACTACTACGTCCCCATCCCCGGGAGTGACGGCATCCTCGTGCTCGCCTTCTCGACCCCCGTCGAACAGCTCGGCCCGGCGCTGGTGGGCCTGTTCGACGTCATGGCCACCAGCCTCCGGTGGGTGACGGCGTGACCGCCGCCCCGCCGGACATCACGGTCGACTACTCCGCGCTGTGGGCGCACTCGACGTCGGCCGACGACCTCACGGTCTGGGCCCCGCAGGCGGCGCGGCAGCTGTGGACGGCATCTGGTCAACCGCACAGTCGGCTCGACGTCGATCGGCTGGCGGCCAAGCTGGAGGTGCTGGCCACGGCAGCGTTTCGCACGGAGTGCTTCGGTGCCTTCTTCCTGTGTCCCGAGCCGGCCCGGGGGCCGCGATCCGTGGTGCGGCTCGACGGGCTGAGGTACCCCGCCGGGACACCGGTGGACGCAGTCGTCGACGAGGTGCTCCTCCCGGTCGAGCTGCAGCTGCTCGAACCGCACGTGGAACACCTCGCCGGCCCGGGCGCGCACCGGATCCGTGTCCGGCAGCGCGCATTCCGGGAGGACACCCGGACGGTGTCCGACCACGTCACCTACGTGTTCCCGTTCACCGAGGCGGCGTGGTTGCTCTCCGTGGCGTTCCCGGATCCGCGCGACACGGAGCAGTGGCTGCCGGAGCTGGATGCGCTGGCCTCGGGGGTCCAGGTCGATGAGGGAGGTGTGGCATGACGGCAGTCGAGGTCCGGCCCGTGGTGCCGGAGATGGGCGGGGTCAAGGTCGTCCCCGACCCGCGGCCCCGCATCGAGCGGTGCCGCCTGGTGGTGGACCGGTCGGCCGGCACCGCGACGTGGCTGAGCGACGGCGGGAAGCAGGAGCGGCGCGACCTCCGCATCGGGGACGGGCCCGGTGAGCTGGCCGGTCTGGTGCGGGCGGTCTACCCGCCGATGATGCCCAACGCCTGGGAGACCGTGCTGGCCGGGCGGGTCCTCCTCGTCGACGCCGGCGGCCGGGTGCTGGCCCGCAGCGGGATGCTGACCCAGGTCCTCTTCGACCAGGCGTGGCCGATGGGGCTGCTCAAGTCGACGGGCCTGCCGGTGCGCGAGGAGCGGTTCCGCAACACCCGGCTGGCCCAGAAGGCGCATCCCGGCGCTGCCCCGTTGTGGCCGCTCACCGCCGGGTTCTACTGGTTCCTGCTGACCGTCGCGACGATCGTCGCGCTGCTCTTCGGCGCGGTGGCCGCCGTGGTGGCCGTCACCGGCTGACCCTGCCGAGTCCCGAGACCAGTCAGGGGCCGTCCCGCTCCCGCGGGACGGCCCCTGACTCGTGGAGCGGGGAGGTCAGCGACCGAGGGCGCTGGCCAGCTGCGTGTCGGCGTCGCGGAAGGTGGCGGCCGCCTGGGTGAGGTACTGGGCCATCCCCTCGAGGCCGGCGATCGTGTTCTTCGCGCCGGTGGTGAACTCGTCGTAGGAGGACTGGAAGCTGCGGCTGGAGCTGTCGGTGACGTAGCCGTCGGAGACCAGCTGGTCGACCAGGCTCTTCAGCTGCCCCAGCAGGCCGTCGATCTCGGTGCGGCCGTTGTTGAGGCGCCCGGCCGCCTCCTCCATCTGCTGGTACGTGACGTTGACGTTCGCCATGGATGGACCCCCATGTGTCGGCTCTCCGAGGCGCGGTCGTCGTCTCGGAGCGTAGTCGTTCAGTGACTGAGGAGTACCGTAACAGTGCGGGCGCCCCCGACGGTGCAGCCGCGCAGGGGTTCCCCCGCGGGGGGGACGCCGTCGCGCGCGCCCTCAGCGCTCGCCCCGGCCGGCGCGCCGCCGCGTCGGACCCCAGGGCTTCCAGATCCCGAGCGCCGCGGCGACGACCAGTGCGGTCCCCGAGACGAACGCCGGGAACAGCAGGTTGAGCGGGCCGCGGCCGAGCTGGTCGGCGAGCACGGGGTCGGTCGACCGGACGAGGGCCGCGGCCTCGGTCACCTGTGGCTGCAGCAGGACGGGCACGAGAGCCACCAGAACCACGTTGAGCACCAGCTTGACCAGCACCCACCGGGTCCGGACGACGCCCCACCGGCTGCCCAGTCCCAGCAGCACGCCGCTGGCGAGGCTGCCCAGCCCCAGCGCGAGCAGCACCGGGACGGCGAAGGTGTGCAGCGCCGTGTAGCTCGACGCCACCAGGAACGGGTCGTCGGAGGTGAACCCGGTGACCGCCAGCACGCCCAGGACGACGTCGGCACCCAGCCACCCCAGCGAGCAGGCCAGGTGCAGGAGCAGGACGAGCCGGCGGGTGTCGCGGCCCAGGCGCAGCCGGACGGCGGAGGTGGGGGCGGTCGCGGTCATCGCGCCCTCCTCGGCGGGGGGATCGGCCGCCCTCGACCGTACGCCGGATCGTGAGGTACCGAAAGATCAGAGACCTGACTGTTGCGCTAGTGTGGCCGCGTGCCCCGGCCCCCCGGCGGCCCGCCCATCGGGCTGCTCCTGGCCCGCGTCGCGCGGGAGGTCAGCCGCGCCTTCGACGCCCGGCTCGTGGCGGCGGGAGGGTCGCGCACGGTGTGGCTGGTCCTGCTCTCCCTGCGCGCCGGCCCGGTGGCCACCCAGCGGGAGCTCGCCGACGCCCTCGGCGTGCGCGCGGCCACGCTCACCCAGCAGCTCGACGCCATGGAGGCGGCGGGACTGGTCGCCCGCGTCGCCGACCCGGGCAACCGGCGGGTGCGCCGGGTGGAGCTCACCGAGGCGGGCCTGCGGCTGTTCGACCGCCTGCGGGATGCGGCACGCGCGCACGACGAGCAGTTGCGCGCCGGGCTGGACGGGGAGGACCTCGCCCGCGTCGCCGCCGTCCTGGAGCGGATGCGCCGCAACGTGGCCGGCGACTGATCGTCAATCGCGGGGGGTTCACACGAAGGGCAAATGGATACGAACAGTTCTCGTTCCGTTGCGAATAGTGGCGTACGGAGCGCAATTCCTGCCTTGCGCCTCGGGTATTCGCGGGGTCCTTATCTCAGCGGGATCGCTGAGGTAGCGTCCGCCACCTCGCTGAGCCGAGGAGAGGCGTGAGCCGATGAGCGTGGGCGTCCGCTACAGCAGTCCTCAGAGCGCTGCGGTGCGCACCCGCAGGCACGCCCCTCCGCCGTCCCCACGCTGTTGTCGGCGGTCCTGATGCCGAGGCGCGGAGCGCGGCGATGAGCCAACTGACGCCTCCTCCCGCGACGGGTGAGGCGGATCGGCACTCCGTCCACGTGGCGACGGGCGAGGACACCACGCAGGTCGACCGCGCTCCACGGACGGCCCGCGGCCGGGTCGGCACCCGCCGAGCCCTGGTGGTCCTGCTCGTCGCGGCCCTGTTGGTGCTGCCCGCCCTGGGGGCGGCCCTGGAGAGCGCCTCTCAGCCGCCGGTCTACGCCATCCAGGTCGAGTTCCTCCACGAGCCCAGCGACACGGCCACGGTGGACAGCATCACGAGGCAGCTCGCCACCCACGCGGTGCTGATCACCCGCCGCGACTTCCTCCAGGGCGCGGCCGATGCCGTGGGCCGCGCCCCCCAGGAGCTGTTCGACTCCGTCAGCGCAGAGCCTGTCGAGGACAGCAGCGTCCTGCGGGTGCAGGTCCTCGACCCGCTGCGGGCTCGCGGTCTGGCAACTGCGGACTACCTGGTCAGTAGATACGCTGCGCAGTCGACACGGATCGCCTCTTTCGCCAACCACGGGACCGTGACCCCTCTCGGGTCCCCCGAGGTCCTCCCGGACCCGGTGTCGCCGCAGCCGCTGCGCGCCGCGGCTGGCGGTCTGCTGGTCGGGATCCTCCTGACGGTGGCGTTGCTCACGCTGCTCCGGATGCGTCGTCAGCGAAGCGGGTATCCCGGTTCGTGACAGCTCTGAGCCCCCCCTCCGTCGGCGCCGTCGGGCGGCGCGTCTCCGCTGCGCTCAGCCGGTGGCGGGAGCCGGCGGTCGGAGCCGGTGAACGGCCCGGACCGCCGGCTCGGGAGCAGGCGGCGGTCGCGGACGTCGTCATCGTGGTGGGCTTCGTGGTCGTCGCGGTGCTGCTCGTCCCGGTCGTTGCCGCGGCGCCGACGTCCGTCGTCGTGCTCAGCGCGGCAGCGCTGCTGGTCGTCCTGACCGCGCTCCGGCCGGTCGGTGCGGTCGTCGCCTTCATCACGCTGAACCCGCTGCTCGCCGGCGTGAGCCGGGGAACGGTCATCCCCTACCTCCGCCTCAACGAAGGCCTGTTGGCGCTCGTCCTGTGCGGCCTGGTGCCCGTCGTCCTCCGGCGGTGGGCCCGATCGGGGTGGGCGGTGCCGCGTGGCGGGCATCGGCTCGACCTCATGGTCTTCGCGTTCGCCTTCACCAGTTCGATCACCACGCTCCTGTGGATGTACGCGCGTGCACGCGACATCACCATGGACGACCTGCTCTACGCCCTCACGCCGTGGAAGCTCGCGCTCCTCTACGCGGTGGTGCGCCTCATCCTCCGCGACCTCCGCGCCGTCCGGTGGGCTCTGGGTGGGGTCCTGGTCTCCGCCGTGATCATGGGTGTGCTCGGGGTCCTGCAGGCCGTGGGCGTCGGACCGGTCATCAACGCGCTGACGGCGCTGGTCCCGCCCGAGGAGAACGGGTACGACCTCGCCAGCAACCGGGCCACGGCGACGCTCGGCAATCCCATCGCCTATGGCGACGTGATGATCTATGCGGCAGTGATCGCTGCGGCGCTCGCCCTGCGTCTGTCCGGCCGGGGCCGCCTGTGGTGGCTGGCGGCAGCGGTCCTGGGACTGTTCGCCCTCGCCTCCGGTCAGGCGTCCGTCGCGGTGGGAGTGGTGATTGCCGGCATCGCCTTCGCGGTGGTGACCGGGACCATCCCGCAAGCTGTGCTGGCGGGCGTCGCCTTCCTCGCCGTCGGGATCCAGGTGCTGCAGCCGGTCCTGGCCGCCCGACTCGACGTCACAGATCCGCAAACGGGTCTGCCCGACTCGTGGACCGGTCCGTACGGCCGCCTGGCGAACCTGGAGCGGTATTTCTGGCCCCCGATCAGCAGTGACTACAACTGGCTGTTCGGGGTGCAGACGGCCGGCCGGGTCCCGGATCTGGTGTTCCGGGGGGACTTCGTCTACATCGAGAGCGGTTACACGTGGGCGCTGTGGAGCGGAGGACTGCCACTCCTGGCCTCGGTGTTGGCACTGCTGGTCGTGTCGGCTCGCACGGGGAGGCGGCTGGCATCGGTACGCCAGCCGGTGATCGGTGCCATCGGGATCACCGTGACGACGGTGGTCTGGGCGGTCGGGGTCCTGATGTTCTTCGATCCCCACCTGACACTTCGAGGCGGCGGGGAGCTCCTGTTCCTCCTCCTCGCCATCGGCGCGACCCTGGACGCAGCCCATCGGCGCGGTCCTGGATCCGAGCCGGGTGCCGGGACGCCGTCGGGTGCGTCGACGCCGCGCGAGGCCACGGTGCAGAGATGACGTCCAGGGTGGGGGGCGCAACCGCGTGCCGGCGCCGGGGTTCCCCGACCCGACTGCTCCTCTCCGGTGGAGGCTCGCGTGACCGTTCCAGCGCCTGAGACGGGCAACCGAGCGCCCGACAGGTGGGCGGCGTGTCCCGAACCCGGGACCGGCTCCTGTCCGTCAGGTGGGCCGCGCCAGCCTCGGCGGCGGCGACCCGTCCTCGTGCTCCTGGTCGTAGTGGCGGTCCTGCTGTCCACGCTGGTGTGGGGCGTCCCGGCAGTCCGCCGCGTCCTGTCGATCGCGGGCACGGCCGATGGCGCCCCGATGGGAGAGGACCCGCTGCAGCGCCGGGTCCTGGCAGAGCTCGCCAGCTTCACGCAGTGGCTCGAGGACAACCGAGCCGAGGGCTACATAGGTGAGATCGGCATTCCCAACGACGGGGATGACCGGTGGATCGACCTGGCTCGGAAGTGGTTCCAGAGCGCCGAGCAGGCGGGGCTCTGGGTGGACGCATGGTCGGTCGGTGACTGGTGGGGGAGCGACTACGACTACTGCCCCTTCGTCGGGACCGGGGAGGGTGCGCCGGCCCCCACGGCCCGACCCGCAGGCCGCCTGCTGACGGAAGTGGCCCGATCGGCGAGCGTGCCCGTGGGCGTCAACGTCAGTGGGGGCGAATTCGGTGCGCCGGGGGGTGGCAACCAGGTCACGGAGTTCTCCAATGCGAACCCCGGCACCTACGGCCGTGACTACAAGTACGCCGACGAGGCGACGTTCCGGTATCTCGCCGCGCAGGGGTTGGACACGGTTCGCCTGCCCTTCCGGTGGGAGCGGATCCAGCCGACGCTCGGGGACGAGTTGAACCGGGCGGAACTCGATCGGCTGCGGGCCGCGGTCCAGCGTGCCCACGAGGCAGGGCTGGGTGCGATCCTCGACGTCCACAACTTCGCCGCGTACCACCTCGACGAGGGTGGCCGTGGGGTGCGGCGGGCCATCGGCAGCCCCCAGGTCGGCCGGGCGGACTTCGTGGACCTGTGGCGACGGTTGAGCGACGCGTTCGCTGACGACCCGGCGGTCGTCGCCTACGACCTCATGAACGAGCCGATCGACCCGGCGTCGACCAACAGGACGTCGGCAGCGCGGTTGTGGGAGGCGGTGAGCCAAGAGGCGCTGACCGCCATCCGCGCCTCCGGCGACCGGAAGCTCGTCATGGTGCCCGGCTACGGCTGGTCACACCTGGGCGGGTGGACCGAAGAGCACCTGAAGGGCTGGATCGTCGATCCCGCCGACAACTTCCGCTACACCGCCCATCACTACTGGCGTCATGACTACGGGACGTCCTACGACACGGAGGTGACCGATGCGGCTGAGGCCGGTTACTAGGCGGTCGACGAGGAGAGGCCCAGCCGACCGTGTCTGCCTCGTGCGCCAACGCGAGTACTACGAGTTGTCGTTGCGACGGGAGGCCGAAGCCCTGCGGGACGCCGGTTTCGACGTCGACATCGTCTGCCTGCGCGAGCCTGGCACCCCGGCCGTCGAGATCGACAACGGCGTGACCCTGCACCGGCTCCCGCTGACGCGCCGGCGGGGCGGTCCCCTGAGTTACCTGTGGGACTACCTGGCGTTCTTCGTGGCGGCGACAGTCACGGTGGCCCGACTCCATGTGCAGCGGCCGTTCCGGGCCGTGCAGGCCAACTCCATGCCCGACGTTCTGGCCTTCACTGCGCTCGTGCCCCACCTGCTCGGGGCCAAGGTCGTGGTCTTCCTCAAGGAGCCCACACCTGAACTCGGTGAGACGAAGTACGGCTCGGTCCGGCTGGCACGGGTGCTCCGGGTCGTCGAACGGGCGGCGATCCGATACGCGGACGTGGTCCTCACGGTGACGGAGGACCTCAAGGAGAGGTACGTGAGCCGGGGGGCGGACCCGGACAAGATCGTCGTGGTGTTGAACGGCCCCGAGGCCCGGCACCTGCTCGAGCACCGTCGCGACGTTCGACCCGATCCGGCGTGGTTCACCGCGGTGTGCCACGGTCTCGTCGATGACCGTTACGGCCACGACACGATGGTCCGCGCGGTGGCGCTGGCCCGGGACCGGATCCCCAACCTGCGCCTCCGGATCACGGGGACCGGGGACTACGTGCCCGAACTCCAGCGGCTCATCGAGCGCGAGGGCCTCCAGGGCCGGGTCCAGTACCTCGGCTGGCTCGACATGCCCCAATTGGTTGCGGAACTCAGCGCGGCCGACGTGGGGATCGTCGCCCAGAAGTCATCGCCGTACTCCAATCTCGTCCACACCAATAAGATGTACGAGTACATGCTCCTCGACATCCCCGTGGTGGCCAGCCGGTTGCGGTCGACGGCCCGGTACTTCGGGGACGACGCCGTGGAGTACTTCGAGCCGGGTTCGGCGGAGAGTCTCGCCGACGCGCTCGTCCGACTGCACGGGGACCCGGACCGGCGGCAGTCCCTGGTCGCTACTGCGCGGGAACGCTGCCGCGAGTTCGGCTGGTCCGCGCAGAAGGAGATCTACCTGTCCGCCTACGCCAGCCTCGGGTTGGGCGGTGATCGGGAGAGGGAACCGCTCGACGTCCGGCCCGCGGTTGCCGAGGACGCCCGAGAAGCGGGGTGAAGGCGAGCCTCCAACCGGCCGACGCGACGCCTGGGACCTCCCGACCCTGCTCGCGCAGCCGGAACCGCGATTCCGGCCTGTTCCGAGCCGTCCGGACCACCCGCCGCCAAGTCAGCGGAAGGGGGGCATCGCGGTCCTGGGCGCCGGGCGCCGTCCTCAGGTGAGCGGAAGGCCCCGCACCGCGTCTCCTGGTCCACGAAGGTGACGGTGAGGTCCGCGGTCGCCTCGCGAGGGCAGGACCGTGCCGTCCGGGCGGTTCAGCGACGTGAGCACCGACAGGCGAGCCAGGCCCGTCACCGGCCCGTAGGAGAGCGGGAAGCGCCACCGTGGTCAGGACGACCGTTCGCGTCCGCGCGCCGAACCCACGGTCGGGAGGTCGAGGGGCGGGGGGCCGGTCCTGACGGTCTGGCCGCGTTGGTCGGTCCACCCAGCAGTGGGTGGCCACTCGTAGCCGGCTTCCCCCGCCCGTCCCTACTGTGACTCCGGTCACACCGAGGGGTCAAGGGCGGTCCGGCGTGTCGTCCGCGACCCCGCAACCCGGCGTGTCAGCCCACGCCATGTCACTGGTCGGCCTCCGCCCCCGGTCCGCTCCTCGCTCGCTGCGATGCTCCGTGGGCGTCAGCCGACGCGGCGCAGCAGGCCGGGGTCCAGCTGGTCCACCGACGTGTGCCCGGTGAGCCCCAGCGTCAGGTCGAACTCGCCCAGGACGTCGGACACGACCTGGCGCACGCCGTCCTCGCCGGCCAGGCCCAGCCCCCACGCGAACGGCCGGCCGAGCAGCACGGCGCGGGCGCCGAGCGCCACCGCGGTGAAGACGTCCGCGCCGCTGCGCACCCCGCTGTCGAGCAGTACCGGGGCGCGGTCGGCGACGGCCGCCACGACGTCCGGCAACGCGTCGAGCGCGGGCACCGACCGGTCCACCTGCCGCCCGCCGTGCGTGCTGACCACGACGCCGTCCACGCCCTCGTCCAGGGCCCGCCGCGCGTCGTCGGGGTGCAGCACGCCCTTGAGGAGGATCGGCAGCCGGGTGCGGCTGCGCAGCCAGGCCAGGTCGGCCCAGGTGATGGACGGCCGCGAGTAGATCGCCAGGAACGTCTCGACGGCGGCCCGCGGCAGCGGCGAGCGCAGGTTCTCCACCAGCGGGCCCGGCCACGCCCGCGCCATCCCGACCAGCGCGCGCAGGGCGGCCATCGTCGGCCGCGGCTGGCGGTCGCGCTGCGCCGCGGCGCCGGCCTCGGTGGCGGCGGGGGCCGTCGCGCGCTCCTCGACCAGCCGCCGGAACACCGGGTCGGAGGTGTACTGCGCGATGCCCTTGCCCAGCGCGAACGGCAGGTGCCCCAGGTCCAGGTCGCGCGGCCGCCAGCCCAGCATCGTGGTGTCGAGGGTGACCACCAGGGCCTCGCAGCCACTCGCCTCGGCCCGCGCCACCAGGCTCTCGACGAGCTCGTCGGACGTCGACCAGTACAGCTGGAACCAGCGCGGCGAGGAGCCCATCACCGCGGCGCACTCCTCCATCGGCACCGAGGCCTGGTTGGAGAAGACCATCGGCACGCCCAGGTCGGCCGCCGCGCGCGCCACCGCGAGGTCGGCCTCGGGGTGCACGAGCTCGAGCGCGCCGACCGGGCCGAGCAGCAGCGGAGCGGGCAGCCGCCGTCCGAACAGCTCCACCGAGGTGTCGCGGACGCTCACGTCGCGCAGCACCCGGGGGACGACCGCCCACCGGTCGAAGGCCGCCTGGTTGGCCCGCTGGGTGGCCTCGTCCCCGGCGCCGCCGGCCACGTAGGCGTAGGCCCGGGCGCTCAGGCGCTCCCGCGCCCGGCGCTGCAGGGCGCGCGCCGCGGTGGGCACCCGCGGGCGCCGGCCGTACACGCCGGCGCGGTAGACCTCGTCCTGCCGACGCCGACCGGTGCCCGCCGCAGAGTCCACCCGGCCACCGTAGTGAGTGCCGCGTCACAGGTTCCGGTCCGGTCCCGGACCGGTTTTCTCCCGACACGCCGCCGCGACACGCGCAACCGGCCGGTAACCCCCGTCCGGCGGGGCTCCGCGCAGGTCATCATGGGAGCGCGCACGGCGCATCCGGAGATGCGGCGGCGTGCAGGAGTTCCAGGGGGAAAGTGCGCGTGCCGGTCCTCACTCGGCCAGGTCCGCGGGCCGGACGCAGCGCCCCGCCGCGCCCCGCGCTCGTCCCGACTGCCACGAGGACGCTGGGCCTGGTGGCCCTCTTCCTGTGTGCCGGCATCGCCGGCGCCGGGCCCGCGGTCGCGGTCGACGACCCCACTCGGCCCGACGCCCGCGTCACCCACGGCCCCAGCTGCCGTCCCGGCGGGGTCGTCGTCGAGGTCACCGGCGGCGCCGTCGCCTACGCCGTCACCCTGGCCACCACCCGCCGGCCCGCAGGGGAGGCCGTCGCGGAGGTGGCCCCCGGCGCGGTGGTCGTGCTGAGCACCGGTGACGTCGACTGGGGCGAGACGATCGACCCCCTGCTGCACTACGCGGCGCTCGACGGCTCGGGTGCCACCTACGTCGACGAGCTCGAGGGCTACAGCTTCACCCGGCCGTCGGCCGAGGACTGCGCCGCCATCGCCGCGCCGCCCGGCGCCGGTACGGTGCCGTCGCCGGGGACCCTCCCCGGGACCCCGCCGGTCGGGCTCCCGGCGCCGGCCGACGAGGCGGTGCCGATGCCGGTGCCCGGCCTGCCCACGCCCGGCGACGTGGCGCCGGCGGCGGTGGACGCGGTGCCGCAGGAGGCGGCGACCCAGGTGCCGCTCCCGGACGACGACGGGGTGCCCTGGCCGGCGCTCGCCGCCGGGGTCGCGCTGCTGGCCGCCGGGGGCGGGCTGGCCGCGGTCTCCGGGCGCCGGGGCTCCCGGCCACAGGCGGCCCCACCGGGCGGTCCGCTGCCTCCCGGGAGCGCCTGAGCGCTCCGTCGGTGACCATGGAGGGGTGCCGCGCCCCGAGGACGCACTCGCGCCGGACCTCTCTCCCGACGACGTCCCGCCCGATGTCGCCCACCTGCCCGGGGTCGCGCCACGCCCGGCCGAGACCTGGCTGCGCATCGTGCAGGTCCACGACCGCATCACCCGGCGCGTCGACTCGGCCCTCCACCGCCAGCACGACATCTCCCTCACCGGCTTCGAGGCGCTCCGGCGGATCGCCGACGCCCCCGAGGAGCGGGCGACCATGGGGGAGGTCGCCGAGGCGATCGGGCTCTCCCGCGCGGCGGTGACCAGCACGGTCAGCCGGCTGGTCGCCGACGGCCTCGTCGTCCGGGAGCGCACGGCCGGGGACCGGCGCCTGCTGCACGCCCGGCTCACGCCGGCCGGGCGGGCCAGGGTCGAGGAGGCCACGCCGACCCACGACGGGCTGGTCGCCCACCTGCTCACTCTCCTGGGTGACGACGCGGCCGTCGTCACCGATGCACTCGCACGGGTGTCTGCGGCGGCCAAGACACGCCGCTGACGAGGGACCCCCCTGCCCCGACCCCCCGCATGCTCGCGGCGGGCCCTGCGGGAGGGCCGTGTCCGGCCCCGATCGGGGGACACTTCAAGCCCGTAGTGTTTCCCGCGTCCCCGACGAGGGCAGGACGCAAACATGCAGGTGGGGATCGAGGAGTGCTCCGTGGTCGTGCCGACGGTCGGCCGGCCCTCCCTCGACGTGCTGCTCGACGCCCTCGCGCAGGCTCCCGGCCCCCGTCCGGCCGAGCTCGTCCTGGTCGACGACCGCCCCTCCGGAGCGCCGCTGCGGCCTGAGCGGCCCGGGCTGCCGCCCGTCCGCGTGGTCCGCACCGGCGGCGGGGGCCCCGCTCGCGCCCGCAACCTCGGCTGGCGCACCGCCCGCACGGAGTGGATCGCCTTCCTCGACGACGACGTCGTCCCCGACCCCGACTGGTACGAGCGGCTCGCTGCCGATCTCACGGCCCTCGGCGCGGATGTGGCCGGCAGCCAGGGCCGGGTCCGCGTGCCGCTGCCCGAGGGGCGGCGCCCCACCGACTGGGAGCGCGGCACCGCGGGCCTGGCCACCAGCTCCTGGATCACCGCGGACCTGGCCTACCGGCGGTCCGCGCTGGCGGCGGTGGGCGGCTTCGACGAGCGCTTCCCCCGTGCCTTCCGCGAGGACTCCGACCTCGCCCTGCGGGTCATGGACACCGGTGCGCGGCTCACCCGCGGGCAGCGGTGGATCACCCACCCGGTGCGGCCGGTCGACCGCTGGGTGAGCCTGCGGGTGCAGGCCGGCAACACCGACGACGTCCTCATGCGCCGCCTGCACGGGGCGGACTGGCGGGAGCGCGCCGACGCCCCGCTCGGCCGCCGTCCGCAGCACCTCGCCGTCACCGCCGCGGGGGTGGCCGCGCTGGGCCTGGCCGCCGCCCGCCGTCCGCGGGCCGCCGCCGTGGCCGCGCTGGCCTGGGCCGCCGGCACCGCCGAGTTCGCCTGGGCGCGGATCGCCCCCGGCCCGCGGGACCGCGCCGAGGTGGGCACCATGCTGGCCACCAGCGCGCTCATCCCGCCGCTGGCCACCTGGCACGTCCTGCGTGGCGTCGTGCAGCACCGGCGCGTGCGGCCCTGGCGGGGGCTGCCCGACCTGGTCCTGTTCGACCGTGACGGCACCCTCGTCCGCGACTACCCCTACAACGGCGACCCGGACCTGGTGAAGCCGGTGCCCGGGGCGAGGGAGGCGGTCGACGCGCTGCGCGCCCGCGGGGTGCGGGTCGGCGTGGTGAGCAACCAGTCCGGTGTCGCTCGCGGGCTGATCACCCGCGAGCAGGTGGACGCCTGCATGGCCCGGCTGGCCGAGCTGCTGGGCCCGTTCGACACCGTCCAGGTCTGCCCGCACGGGCCCGACGACGGCTGCACCTGCCGCAAGCCCGCACCCGGCATGGTCAAGGCCGCCTGCGCCGAGCTCGACGTCGACCCGGCCCGGTGCGTGGTCATCGGGGACATCGGTGCCGACGTCGACGCGGCGGCCGCCGCCGGGGCCTCGGGGATCCTGGTCCCCACCCCGGTCACCCGCAAGACCGAGGTCGCCGCGGCCCGGCGCCGGGCGGACACCCTGACCGCGGCGGTCGACGACGTCCTGGCGGGTGAGTGGTGAGGGGCACCGTGCTCGTCGCCCGGCTCGACTCGGCCGGTGACGTCCTCGTGCAGGGCCCGCTGGTCCGCGCCGTGGCCGCCGGCGCCGACCGGGTCGTGTTCCTCGCCGGGCCTGCCGGGGCGGAGGCCGCCGGGCTGCTGCCCGGGGTCGACGAGGTCTGGACCTGGTCCTGCCCGTGGATCCTCGGCGACCCGCCGCCGGTCGACCCCGCCGACCTCGCCGCGCTCACCGACCGCGTCCGCGCCCTCGCGCCGGACGAGGCGGTCGTCTCCACGTCCTTCCACCAGTCGCCCCTGCCCCTGGCGCTGGTGCTCCGCACGGCCGGCGTGCCGCGGATCTCCGCGATCAGCGTCGACTACCCCGGCTCGCTGCTCGACGTCCGCCACCGGGTGGACGACGACCTGCCCGAGCCGGAGCGGGCCCTGTCCCTCGCCCGGGCCGCCGGGTTCGACCTGCCGCCCGGCGACGACGGCCGACTGGAGGTGCGCCGACCCCTGCCCCCGGTGGCGCATGAGCCCGGGGGCCCCGATCTGTCGCCCGGGTACGTCGTCGTGCACCCCGGCGCGAGCGTCCCGGCCCGCGCCTGGCCGGCGCAGCGCTGCGCGGAGGCCGTCGAGGCGCTGGCCGACGCCGGGCACCGGGTGCTGGTCACCGGGGGGCCGGGGGAGCGGGAGCTGACCGCCGCCGTCGCCGGCACCCGCGGCGTCGACCTCGGCGGGGCGCTGAGCCTGGCCGAGCTGGCCACCGTGCTGGACGGCGCCGCAGCGGTCGTCGTCGGCAACACCGGCCCGGCGCACCTGGCCGCCGCCGTCGGGACGCCGGTCGTCTCGCTGTTCTCCCCGGTCGTGCCGGCCGCGCGGTGGGCGCCCTACGGCGTGCCCGCGCTGCTGCTCGGCGACCAGGACGCTCCCTGCCGCGGCACCCGCGCCCGCGAGTGCCCGGTGCCGGGGCACCCCTGCCTCACGTCCGTGACCGCGGCCGACGTCGTCGCGGCTGTCGAGAAGGTGGTCGCGTCGTGAAGGTCCTGCTCTGGCACGTGCACGGGTCGTGGACGACGGCCTTCGTGCAGGGGGCGCACGAGTACCTGCTGCCGGTGGTGGACGGCCCCGGGGGGAGTCGTGGCCCCGACGGGCTGGGCCGGGCCCGCACCTGGGACTGGCCGGCCTCCGCCCGCGAGGTGACCCCGGAGCAGCTGCGGGAGGAGGACGTCGACGTGGTCGTCCTCCAGCGGGTGCGCGACCTGGAGCTGGTGCGCGAGTGGCTGGGCCGCGAGCCGGGCCGCGACCTCCCAGCGGTGTTCCTCGAGCACAACGCCCCGGGCCTGGAGCCCGACAACGGGCCGGTCCCGCTCACCCGGCACCCGCTGGCCGACCGGTCGGACATCCCGATCGCCCACGTCACGCACTTCAACCGGCTCTTCTACGACAACGGCCGCGCCCCGACGACGGTGATCGAGCACGGCATCGTCGACCCCGGCGAGCGCTGGACGGGGGAGCTGGCCCGCGCCGCCGTCGTCACCAACGAGCCGGTCCGCCGCGGCCGCACGGTCGGCGCCGACCTGCTGCCGGGACTGGCCGCGGTCGCCCCGGTCGACGTCTTCGGGATGGGCCTGTCCGGCCTGCACGAGCGCTACGGCCTCGACCCCGGCCGGGTCGCGCTGCACGACGACCCGCCGCAGGCCGCCATGCACGCCGAGCTGGCCCGCCGCCGGGTGTACGTGCACCCGGTCCGCTGGACCTCCCTCGGGCTCTCGCTGCTCGAGGCGATGCACCTGGGCATGCCCGTCGTCGGCCTGGCCACGACCGAGGCGGTGGAGGCGGTGCCGCGCGAGGCCGGCGTGCTCTCGACCGACCCCGAGCGTCTCTGGGGTGCGGTCCGCAGGTACCTGGACGACGAGGACGCCGCCCGGCTGGCCGGCAAGGCCGCCCGCGCGGCGGCGCTGGAGCGCTACGGGCTCCAGCGGTTCCTGACCGACTGGGACCGGCTGCTGGAGGAGGTGACCCGATGAGGACCGACCGGCTGGGCGCGTGGCCCATGAAGATCGACCTCGTCTCCGAGCACGCGAGCCCGCTCGCCGCCATCGGCGGGGTCGACGCCGGAGGGCAGAACGTGCACGTCGCGGCACTTGCCGCGGGCCTGGCCCGGCGCGGCCACGAGATCACCGTGCACACCCGCCGGGAGGACCCCGACCAGCCCGACCGCGTGACCACCGACGACGGGTACGACGTCGCGCACGTGACTGCGGGGCCGGCGCGGGTGCTGCCCAAGGACGACCTGCTGCGGCACATGCCCGAGTTCGCCTCGGGCCTGCGCCGGACCTGGGCCCAGGCGCCGCCGGACCTGGTGCACGCGCACTTCTGGATGAGCGGGCTGGCCTCCGTCGCCGCCGCCGGGGAGATCCCGGTCGTGCAGACCTTCCACGCCCTCGGCTCGGTCAAGCGCCGTCACCAGGGCGCCGCCGACACCTCGCCGCCGCAGCGGGTCGAGCTCGAACGGGCGCTGTGCCGCAACGTCACCCACGTCGTGGCGACCTGCACCGACGAGGTCTTCGAGCTGCGCCGGCTCGGCCTGGACCGCGACCGCGCCTCGATCGTGCCCTGCGGCGTGGACACCGCGGTGTTCACCCCGAAGGGACCGGTCGCCCCCCGCACCCCCGACCGGCAGCGGCTGCTCGTCCTCGGCCGGCTGGTGGAGCGCAAGGGACAGGACGACGCGGTCCGGGCGCTGGCCGCGGTGCCGGGCGCCGAGCTGGTGGTGGTCGGCGGCCCACCGGCCGACGGGCTGGACGCCGACCCGGAGGTGCGCCGGCTGCGCGCGGTGGCCGCGGAGGCCGGGGTCGCCGACCGGCTGGTGTTCACCGGCGCGGTGGCCCGGGCCGACGTCCCGGCGTGGGTCCGTTCGGCCGACGTCGTCCTGGCCGTGCCCTGGTACGAGCCGTTCGGCATCACCCCGCTGGAGGCCATGGCCTGCGGCCGCCCGGTGGTCGCCACCGCCGTCGGCGGGCTCCAGGACAGCGTCGCCGACGGCGTGACCGGGGACCTCGTCCCGCCCCGGGACCCCGAGCGGCTCGGAGCGGTGCTCGCCGCCCTGCTCGCCGACGACGCCCGCCGGGCCGCCTACGGGGCGGCCGGGGTCCGCCGGGCCCGCACCCGTTACCGGTGGGCCCGCGTGGTCGCCGACACCGAGACCGTCTACCGGCAGGTCCTGGACGGTCCCGTACGCAGCGAGAAGAGCCAGACGAGCCCCGTGGAGGTCGCCCGATGAGCGTCGCCCCGATCGGCGGAGCACCGCACTCCGCCGCCGAGGTCGTGTCCCCCGACGTCTGCACCCACCTGACCGGTGCCGACCACGTCGCCTCCCTCATGGCGGCGCTGCGCTCGCTGGAGGGACAGCTCGAGGCCCTGGACCGCTGGGGACGGATGATCGCCGACGTCCTCTGCGGGGAGTCCCGAGGGCGGCTGCTGGCCGCCGGCAACGGGGGCAGCGCGGCGCAGGCCCAGCACCTGACCGCCGAGCTGGTGGGCCGCTACCGGGCCGACCGCCCGCCGTTCTCGGCCATCTGCCTGACCGCGGAGACCTCGTCCCTGACCGCCATCGTCAACGACTACCCGGCCGACGAGCTGTTCGCCCGTCAGGTCGAGGCGCACGGCCGGGCCGGCGACGTCCTGGTGCTGCTGTCGACCTCCGGCCGCAGCCCCAACGCGGTCGCCGCCGCCCGCCGCGCCCGCGAGTGCGGCATCACCGTGCTGGCGATGACCGGCCCGGCGCCCAACCCGCTGGCCGCCGCCGCCGACGACGCGGTCTGCATCGACTCCCCGTGGACGGCGAGCGTCCAGGAGTGCCACCTGGTCGCGCTGCACCTGGTGTGCGCCGCCTTCGACGCCGCGGTGCTCGCCGAGCCCGCGCGGATCCCCGAGGCGCGGCTCGGGGTCGCCCGGTGAGCGGGGGGCCGCTGGTCGTCGTCGGGGACGCGCTGCTCGACGTCGACCTGGTCGGGACGGCGTCCCGGCTGACCCCCGACGCGCCGGTCCCGGTGGTCGAGGACGTCGAGACCCGCGAGCGCCCCGGCGGCGCGGCGCTGGCCGCGGTCGTCGCGGCCCGGAGCACCGGCCGTGAGGTGGTGCTCGTGACCCCCATGGCCGCCGACGAAGGCGCCGGCCGGCTGCGGGCGCTGCTGGCCGGCCGGGTGCGGCTGGTCGGGATCCCGGCGACGGGCGGGACGGCCGTGAAGCGCCGGGTCCGCGTCGGCGACCACTCGCTGGTGCGGATCGACAGCGGTTCCCCGGCAGCCGGCCTCGGCGCGCTGCCGCCCGAGGCGGCCGACGCGATCCGCTCCGCGGCCGCGGTGCTGGTGGCCGACTACGGCCGGGGGACGACGGCCGCGGCCGACGTCCGGGCCGCGCTCGCGCAGGCCGGCGGGCCGGTCGTCTGGGACCCGCACCCGCGGGGTGCCGACCCGGCGCCCTCGGCCCGCCTGGTGACCCCGAACGGCGCGGAGGCCGCGCGGGTGGCGGCGGCCGTGGGGGTGTCCGCCGACGGCGACGGGCTGGCCGCGGTCGGGACGCGGGCTGAGGCGCTGATCCGGCACTGGGGCGTCGGTGCGGTCGCGGTGACCCTGGGCGCCCGCGGTGCGCTGCTCTCCTACGGCGAGGGCGCGCCGATGGTGGTGCCCGCGGTGCCGGTGACCGGCGGCGACCCGTGCGGCGCCGGGGACTCGTTCGCCGCGGCGGCGGCGCTGGCCCTGGCCGACGGGGCGGTGACCGGCGAGGCGGTGGCCACGGCGGTGGCCGCCGCGGGGGTGTTCGTCGCGCGTGGCGGCGCATCGGCGTGGGACGCCTCCCCGGCGCCGGTGGGAGCCGCCGCGCCGGGTGCCGACGGCGTGATCGCCCGGGTCCGGGCCGCCGGCGGCACCGTGGTGGCCACCGGCGGTTGCTTCGACCTGCTGCACCCGGGCCACGTCGCGACCCTGCGCGCGGCGCGCGGGCTGGGCGACTGCCTGGTGGTGTGCATCAACTCCGACGACTCGGTGCGCCGGCTCAAGGGCCCCTCCCGCCCGCTGGTGACCGCGGCCGACCGCGCGCGGGTGCTGGAGGCGCTGGAGTTCGTCGACGCCGTCGTCGTCTTCGAGGAGGACACCCCGGCCGAGGTGCTCGACCGGCTCCGCCCGGACGTGTGGGCCAAGGGCGGCGACTACGCCGGGGCCGACCTGCCCGAGGCGGCGGTGCTGCGGCGCTGGGGTGGCCAGGCCGTCGTCCTGCCCTACCTCGACGGGCACTCCACGACCGCCCTGGTTGAGCGCTCGCGCGTGTGAGCACGGCGCACTCCGCCTCCCGGGGAGGACCCCGTCCCCCTCACCGCTGGCAGGGTCGGGGCGGGTCGCGGCACCGAGGCCGTCCCGGCGATCCGCAGGACCGCCCCGTCGCGGTGGTGCTGCGGCCGCTCGGCCTCGGTGACCTGCTCACCGGCGTGCCCGCGATCCGGGCGGTGCGCGCCGCGGTGCCGGAGCACCGCCTGGTGCTCGCGACGACGACCGCGCTGGAACCGCTCGCCGGGCTGGTCGACGCGGTCGACGAGGTGCTGCCCGCCCGCGAGCTCGAGCGGCTGGACTGGGCCGGTCCGCCCCCCGAGCTCGCCGTCGACCTGCACGGCAAGGGCCCGGCCTCGCACGTCGTGGTCGACGCCCTCCACCCCGACCGGCTGCTCACCTTCGCCAGCCCCGGCTACCCCGGCCCTGCCTGGTACCCCGACGAGCACGAGGTCCGCCGCTGGTGCCGGCTGGTCGCCGAGGGCCTGGGCGTGGCGGCCGACCCCGACGCGCTCGACCTCGCCGTCCCCTCCGTGCCCTCCCCGGCGCCCCGCGGCGTGGCGCTGGTGCACCCCGGCGCAGCCTTCCCGGGACGTCGCTGGCCGCCGGACCGGTTCGCCGCGGTCGCCCGGCACCTGGCCGCGTCCGGCCTGGACGTGCGCGTCACCGGCGGCCCGGCCGAGGTCCCGCTCGCCCGGGCGGTCGCCGAGGGCGCCGGTCTGGGCGAGGACGCCGTCCTGGCCGGCCGGACGTCGACGCTGGAGCTGGCCGCCGTCGTCGCCGGCGCCCGGGTCGTGGTCAGCGGCGACACCGGGATGGCGCACCTCGCGACGGCCTACCGCCGTCCGTCGGTGGTGCTCTTCGGGCCGGTGTCCCCGGCGCTGTGGGGCCCTCCCCCGCGGGTCGGGCGGGACGGAGGGGCACTGCACGTCGTCCTGTGGCACGGGGACGGCACGGGCGACCCGTGGGGCACCGAGCTCGACCCCGCGCTCGGCGCGATCACCGTCGCCGAGGTCACGGCGGCGCTGGACGGCCTGCTCGCCTGGACCTGAGCTCCGCCCGGGCCGGTACCCGGTCCGGGGTCACTCGTGCGCTGTCCACCCTGGCGAGGCGCACCTGTACCTCTCCGCATGCTCGTGCTCTGCCTGCCTCGCGCACGCAGAGCACGAGCGCGCCGGCGGCACGTGGTGCCGTGGCTGCGTCGTGCTCTGCCTCCCTGGCGCAGGCAGAGCACGAGCGCGCCGGCGGCACGTGGTGCCGTGGCTGCGTCGGGGGGGGGCCGGCGCGGGGGGGGGCGGGCCGCCGCCTCCCCCGGGGGCGGGGGGTGGGGCGGGCGAGAGTGGTTGGGGCCCGCGGGGGGG
>NZ_JBJGYV010000003.1:0-287374 GCF_054050175.1 Geodermatophilus sp. SYSU D00697 | reverse complement strand
GATTTTAATTATGACTAGGTTCGCTTACAGCACACGGCTGTACGCCACCGAGCCCACCCCGCCCCCCCCCCCCCGCCCCCCCCCGGGGCCGCTCGAGGGCCGCCCACCGGCCGGGCCGGGCTGGGTGCCGGCTGCGGACTGCGGCGAGACCGCGGCCTCGCTCACGAGTGCGGGGTGGCCGAGAGCGGCCGGTCGCTGGCGACGTCCACGTGGTTCTCCTCAGTCGTCCCCTGGGTGGGGCGGTCGTCGTCCGCAGGCGCGTCCGGGGGGACGGAACGCCCCGGACTCGTTCGCACTGCGAACACTTGTCCGCGTTTGTCGGAGGACCCTGAGCGACCCCAGGGGTGTTGTCAAGCACACGTGTGAGACGCGTCTCGCATTCGTTATCGAGGGCCCCAGAGGCCCCAGGAGGCCGCGCGATCCGGACAGCGACACCGTGATCGGGATAGCCGGGAGGGGGTGGCCGGCCTAGCGTCCGCAGGTCCGCCGGGGGCCCCGACCGCCCCCGGGAGCCGGCGACCAGGAGGCGACGTGGCCGACTACAACCCGTTCTCCAGCGGCGTCGATCCCGCTCCGACGACGCGCAGGGTGCGCCGCCTGGTCACCGGCCTCGACGCCGAGGGCCGGTCGACGATCGTGCTGGAGGACGAGGGGCGGCACGCGGCTGCCGGCCACGGCGTCCCCACCTACGTGGCCACCCAGCTGTGGCGGACCGAGACCTCACCGGCGGACAACACCGGCCCCCTGCGCGACCCGTACGACACCGACCAGCCGCTGAGCGTCGGGCCGCCGCAGAACGGCACGATCTTCCGCACGCTGGAGCTGCCGCCGGACCGGGAGTGGCGGTTCGACGCCGACGGCGACGAGATCCGCCCGCTGGCCTTCCACACCACCCGGTCCATCGACTACGCGATCGTGCTCAGCGGCGAGATCTGGGCGGTCCTCGACGCGACCGAGGTGCGGATGACCGCCGGCGACGTCCTCGTGCAGCGGGGCACCGCGCACGCCTGGTCCAACCGGTCCGACGAGCCCTGCCTCATGGCCTTCGTGCTCGTCGGCGGCAACCTGCCCGACGAGGCCTGAGCCCCCGGGTCAGCCGGCGCGCGTGCGCGAGGGGAGCTCCCCGAACCGGGCCCGGTAGGCCGCCGAGAAGCGGCCGAGGTGGGTGAAGCCGCACGCCAGCGCGACGTCGGTGACGCTCGCGTCGCCGTCCGCGAGCCGCCGGCGCACCTCGTCGAGCCGGACGTCGCGCAGGTAGGTCATCGGGGAGAGGCCGAACGCCGTCCCGAAGGCCTCCTGCAGCCGGCGCACGCTCGACCCGGCGGCGGCCGCCACGTCGGTGACCGTCAACGGCTCGGCGTAGTGGTCCCGGATGAACTCCTGCGCCCGCCGGACGGTCCGCGGGCGCAGCGGGCTCGCGGCTTCGGTGAGGGCCGCCGAGTAGTTGTGCGGCTGCGCGGCCAGCAGGCCGGCCACCAGGGTGCGGACCTGCCGACGACGGACGAGCGGGGAGTCCAGCAACCCGGGCGAGTCGAGCTCGGCCAGCGTGAACCGGACCAGCGAGAGCCACGACCGGCCCGCGCCGGTGCGCAGGTCGAACGCCGGCGCCCACCGGACCGGGCCGGTGACCTGACGCCCCAGCATGGCGGCCAGTTCGGCTTCCACGAGGTCGCGGCTGAGCTTCATGCCGACCAGGCCGCTGCCCGCCCGCGCCCGCAACTGGTGGCGCTCCCGCGCGCCGTGGACCGCGGCCGACCCCGGCTGCACCAGGACCTCGTCACTGCCGCTGACGGCCACCACGGACCCGGAGAGGACGAGGTTGACGTGGTAGGTGGTGGCGTCCTGGTCCGGCGTCACCTGCACGTCGCCGCCGGGCCGGATGTAGCCGAGGGTGAAGTCCGGTTCGTGCAGCGCGTGCAGCACGGAGGCGGCCGGGAACCGGCCGGTGACCTGGGGCCGGACCTCCGCGGGGTAGTAGACGGCGTTGAGCCGGGAGGTGAACTCGGAGACGTCGCTGGAACGGCAGAGCGGGAAACGCTGCAACGGCGGTGCCGGTGTCATCAGGCCCCTTGCGACGTGACGGTGGACACAGGTGCCGCTCCACGGTAGATGCCCCCTCACCGGGAGGACAGACCCGGCCCCGGCTCGTCGCTCCCGTGTCGCTCGGCCGTGTCACCCCGCGTGGGGAACAACGCGGGAGCCGGGACGGTTACCCTGTCTGCACAACTACACAGGGGGTGAATGGTCTCGACTTCGGTCGGGTGGCCAGGGGAAGCGAGCCGAGGAAGCCGACGATGAGCTCGTTAACCACGCGTCGGAAACCAATCAAGCGCCGACTCCAGTCAGCGCGACTTCGCCCTCGCTGCCTGAGCAGCGTAGGCGGGTCTGTCAGCCCGGGTTCGTCATCGACCCGGATCCTGGCATCAGCTAGATGACTCACCGTGCGTGCCGGTCGCGGGCGCGCACGGGACACCGCACAGCGACTGGGCCCGTCATCCCGTCTCGTCCGCGAGATCGGGAGGGTCGAGCAGAGACGAAGCGGACTGCGCTCGGAGAAGCCCTGGACATGCGTCGAAGGACGCGGGTTCGATTCCCGCCACCTCCACCCACCCACCCCAGGGGCCTCGGCGAGGAGCCAGGCCCGGTGCCGGCGAGGAGCCGGGCCACCGCGGACAGCGGTGGCCCGGCTCTCGTCCTCTCCGGGTCCCACGTCAGGTCCGGGCCCTCCCCCGACCGCGTGCCACCCCCTCGACGGGTCGTGCAGCTGGAGCCGCAGGCCCCGCCGGCCCCACCTCCGTCGGCATCTCGCGAGGCGTGGTGGCGCGCCCCGCGGCCGGCGAGGTCGAGCACGGCCGGCGGACTCGACCCGGGGGCCCCTGCGCACGCCGACCGGTCAGGGCGACCCCTCGCGGGGGGCCGTGGCCTGCTGGCCGTAGCCACGCAGCCGCCGTCCGACCTCGGTGACCTCCTCGGCGTCGAGCACCCGCACCGGCGCCCCGGTCGCCATCGCGCGCAGCTGGACGTCGCAGATGTACTCGAGGTACGGGACGAGCCCCATGACCTTGGCGAGGTCCTCGCCGGTGAGGACCGCGCCGTGGTTGCCCATGAGCGCGGCGCTGCGGTCGCGCAGCGCGGCGGTGACGTTGTCGGCCAGCCGGCTCGTGCCGAAGGTGGCGTAGGGGGCGACGCGGACCGGGCCGCCGAACATCGCCGTGTAGTAGTGCGAGGCGGGTACCTCGTCGACGAGGGTGGACAGGGCGGTCGAGGCGGGGGCGTGGGTGTGCACGACGGCCGTGCGGGCCGACTCCCGATAGACGGCCAGGTGCAGGGCCAGCTCGCTCGAGGGCTGCAGGACCGCCTCGACGGGGTTCCCGTCGAGGTCGTGGACGCCGACGTCGCGCGCGGACATCGCCTCGTAGTCCACCCCGCTCGGCGAGATGACGACGAGGTCGTCGACCCGCACCGAGACGTTGCCCGCCGTCCCCACGACCAGGCCGGAGCGGCTCAGCTCCCGGCAGGCGTCCGCCACCTGCTGGCGCTGCCGGGCGAGCAGGAGGTCGGGCGCGTCCGGTCGCGCGGTCCCGGCGCTCACGGCTCGAGCACGTACTTCGAGCCGCGACCGGCAGCCATGTCCTCCAGGCTGGGCACCAGGGCCTCGAGCGGGCGGACCTCGGTGACCAGCGAGTGGCCGTCCACCTTCTTGGACGCCAGCAGCTCGACGGCGGTGCGCACGTAGTTCGGCGTGTGGTGGAAGACGCCCTTGAGCGTGTACTCCTCGTAGTGCATCGCGGAGGAGTCGACGGAGAACGGCGCGCCCTTCGGGGTGCCGCCGAAGAGGACGGCCGTCGCGCCGGGCCGGAGGGTGCGCACCGTCTGCTCCCAGACGCCGGGTAGCCCGACCGCCTCGATGCCGACGTCGGCGCCGCGTCCCGCGGGCGTGCGGCCCTTGATGAGGGCGACGCGCTCCTCGGGGTCGGCGACGTCGGACAGGTCGATGGTGTCGACAGCGCCGACCCGGCGGGCCTGCTCCAGGCGCCACGGGGTCTGGTCCACCGAGATCACGTTGGCCCCGCGCAGGGTCGCCAGGCGCACGAACATCAACCCGATCGGCCCGGCCCCGTGGACCACGACGGTGTCGCCGAGCTCGATGCCGGTCTCGGCCATGCCGTGCACGACGGTGGCCAGCGGCTCGAGCGGCGCGGCGGCCGCGAACTCCAGGTCGTCGGGCAGGACGTAGGTGTTGCGCTGCACGATGGCCTGCGGGATGACGACCTGCTCGGCGAAGGCCCCGTTGAGGAACTCGAGGTTCTCGCACAGGCTCTCCCGGCCCCGGGTGCAGGCCCAGCAGTGGCCGCAGGGCGCGGTGTTCGCCGCCACGACCCGGTCGCCGACGGAGAAGTCGGTGACCCCGTCGCCGACCGCGGCCACGACGCCGGCGAACTCGTGCCCGAAGCGCGACGGCAGGGTCGGGAACAGCTTCGGGTGGCCGCGGCGGTAGGACTTGAGGTCCGTGCCGCAGGTGGCCGCCGCCCGCACGTCCACCAGCAGCTCCCCCGGCCCCGGTTCCTGTGCCGGCACGTCCTCCACCCGGAGGTCCCCCGGTCCGTAGAACACCGCTGCCCTCATGCGTGTGCACCTCTCATCATGCTGCTCCTCACGTGACGTCCGTCTGTGGTCTCGCGTCGTCGATGGGCCCAGGGCTGCGCGCCGCGCCGTCCGAGTCGGTCGTCTCGTGGAGGGCGTGCAGCAGGTCGCGGGTCCCGGCGTAGAGACGCCGGTACACCGCCAGCAGGTCGGCATAGGCGGCGACGGCGTCGGGCCGGGGCTCGACGACCCGGTCGGTGGCGGCGAGCGCCGCGGCGGCCTCGCGCAGGGAGCCGAACGCGCCGACGGCGGTGAGTGCGACGGCCGCCGCGCCGAGCGCGCTCACCTCGCCTTCGGCGCGGACCTCCAGGGGCCGGGCGAAGACGTCGGCGAGCACCTGCGTCCAGAGGGCGCTGCGGGCACCGCCGCCCATGGCGCGGATCACCTGGACCCGCTCGCCACGGGCCTCCTCGAGGCCGTCGAGCTGCAGCCGCAGCTCGTAGGCGATGCCCTCCAGCAGCGAACGGTAGAAGTGGGCCCGGCCGTGGCCACTGCGCCAGCCGATCGTCAGCCCGGAGGCCCGGCCGTCCCAGTGCGGCGTCTGGGCCGCGTTCCAGTACGGCAGGGTGAGCAGCCGCTCGCTGCCGATCGGCACGGCCGCTGCCTCCCGCTCGAGCTCCGGGTCCGGCGCGCCGGCCAGCTCCCGTGCGCCGAACTCGCGGCGGAACCACGTCGGCAGGAAGGTGCCCGAGGAGGTGAACGCCTCGACCGTGACGTGGCCCGGCAGCGCCGACACCATCGACCGGTAGGCGCGCGAGGGCAGGTAGGCGGTGCTCTCGCTCCCGATCACCACCGCCGTCCCGAGGACGAGGTACGCACTGCCGGGTTCGGTGACGTCCAGGCCCAGCCCGGCCGCCTGGCCGTCACCGAGACCGGCGACGACCTCCACCGTGCTGGGCAGCCCCCAGCGCTCGGCGACCTCGGGACGCAGGGGACCGAGCGATGCACCCGTCCGGACCAGGTCGGGCAGCTGGTCACGCCGGAGGCCGGCGATGTCGAGCAGCTCGCTGCTGTAGTCGCCGGTCCTGACGTCGAGGAGGGCGAGCGGGTCGACCGACGCGGTGCTGGAGACCCAGTGGCCGGTCATCGCGTGCACCAGGTACCCGTGCACGTCGACCACCCGGCGGGTGGCGGCGGTGGTGCGCGGCTCGTGCTCCCGCAGCCAGGCCAGCTTGTAGAGGCCCGGGGTGATGTCGGCCGGCTTGCCCGACAGCCGTTCGATCCGGTCGGTGCCGAGGCGCTCGGCCTGGGACTCGGCGCGCCCGTCCATCCACAGGATCGCCGGCCGCAGCGGCTGGTCGGCGTCGTCGAGGCAGACGAAGGACTCGCGTTGGTGCGTCACGCAGACCGCGGCGACGTGTTCGGGGTGCTGCACCTCTGCCAGCGCGGCGCGGACGGCCGAGTCGGTGGCGCTCCACCAGTCGGGGGCGTGCTGCTCGAACCGACGGGGGGCGGGGGTGGCCGTGTCCAGCGGGTGCGCGCCGCTGCCCAGCACCCGACCCCCGGCGTCGACGACGAGGGCCTTGGCCGCCGTCGTGGAGCAGTCGATCGCCACCACGAGGGGCGCGGTCACGGCTCGTACCCCGACTCGGGGGAGGTGGCGGGCACGGGTGCGACGACGACGTTCGCGCCGCTCGCACGCAGCTGCTCGACCTCGCTCTCGTCGAGGCCGGAGTCGACGACGACGGCGTCGAAGTCGGCCAGCGCGCAGATCCGGTGCACCGCGCGGCGCGCCGTCTTGGTGTGGTCGACGAGGAGGACGCGCAGCTCCGCACTGCCCATGAACGCGCGCTTGAGGTCGGCCGCGGCACTCGACGGGTGGAAGCAGGTGCCCCGGGTCACCGCCGGCACGGACATGAACAGGACGTCGTAGTGCACCGCTTCCAGGGCGCCGATCGCCTGCGACCCGGTGAAGGCGGAGAAGTCGGGCTCGTAGTCGCCACCGATCGCGTGGAGCCGCACCCGCGGTTCGGCCGCGAGCTGGGTGATGGCGGGCAGGAAGTTGGACACGACCGTCAGCGGGAGACGCTCGAGGAGCAGCGGCAGGACGTGGAGGGCCGTGGTGCTGTCGTCGAGGGCGACCGCCTGCATCTGCACGCGTTCGGTCGCCCAGGCGAAGCCCGCCTGCGCGACGACCCTCTTCTCCCTCACGTTGAGCGTCCGGCGGAGGTCGACGTTGCGCTCGAAGGCCTCGCTCGGGGGAGCCTCGGCCCCCGAGCGCACCTTGCGCACCACGCCCTGGCTGTCGAGGTGGTCGAGATCCCGGTGGATCGTCATCGTGCTGACGCCGAACTGCTCGGCCAGGTCGTCGATCCGCGCCCAACCCTGCGCCTTGACCAGCTCCGCGATCTGCGATCGACGGAGCGCGTGACTGCTCCCGCGCTGGGCCAATGTGGACATGGCCGGCCTCCCGGTCGTGACGACGATGCCGCGTCGACGCCAATCTAACACTAAAGCTGATATTTGCAACACAACCTGTGTTACCTCGTGTGATCGGCGCATGATCGGCGTCACGGAGGGGAGCCCCGGCGTGGTCGCACGCCGGCGTCGGCACGGGTATGCCGATGTGTACGCTCGTTCTCATGAGCCTCCGGCCCGACACGGGCGATCCCCGGACCATGCGCGAGCGGATGCTCGCCGGGGACCTCTACATCGCCGACGACCCCGAGCTCGCCGAGGCGAGCACCCGTGCCCTGGACCTGGCCGACGCGTACAACGCGACGACGGTCCGCCAGGGCCCCCTGCGCCGCCGGCTGCTCGAGGAGCTGCTCGGCGCCATCGGCGAGGGCACCGAGATCCGGCCGCCGCTGTACGTCGACTACGGCAGCTCCCTGCGCATCGGCGCCCGGTGCTTCGCGAACTTCGGGCTGGTCGCCCTCGACGTCGCGCCGATCACCATCGGGGACGACGTCCAGATCGGGCCCAACGTCCAGCTGCTCACCCCGACCCACCCGGTCGAGCCGGGACCGCGGCGGGCCAAGTGGGAGGCGGCCGCGCCGATCACGATCGGCGACAACGTCTGGCTCGGTGGTGGGGCGATCGTGCTGCCCGGCGTGACGATCGGGGACAACACCGTCGTCGGCGCCGGCTCCGTGGTCACCCGGGACCTCCCGGCCGACGTGGTCGCCGTGGGCAACCCCGCCCGCGTCGTCCGCACGCTGGACGAGCCCGGCCGGTGAGCGCCGCCCCCACCCCGGTGCGGCGGGCCCGCCGGTACGACCCGGGCCGGCGCGACCGGCTGGTGGACACCGCGCTGGACGTCATCGCCGAGCAGGGCGTCGCTGCCGCCTCCCACCGGGCGATCGCGCGTGCGGCCGACGTCCCGCTGGGGTCGCTGACCTACCACTTCGACTCGCTGACCGACCTGCTCGCTGCGGCGTTCACCCGGCACGTCGACACCGTCGCGGCCCGCTTCGACGAGCGCATGCGTGCCGCACCCGACCGGGCGGCCGCGCTCGAGGCGCTGGTCGAGCACCTCACCGGCGACCTGCTGGGTTCACAGCGCGACCTGGTGCTGGCCGTCGAGCTCTACGTCGCCGCGGCCCGCAACCCGGCCCTGCGCGCGGTCACCCAGGACTGGATGTCCCGCAGCCGCCGCAGCCTCGAACGCCACCTCGACCCCGTCACCGCGCGGGAGGTCGACGCGCTCGTCGAGGGCCTGGTCCTGCACAGCGCCCTGTCCACCGACCCGATGGACACAGCAGGGATCCGTTCCGCCCTCTCCCGGCTCGCCGGCTGAGACCCGACCCCCGAGGACCCCGTGGAGACCGCCACCCTCGACGCCGCGCGCCTGCGCCGTGCCCGCAGCGCCGTCGCCGCCTGCTTCTTCCTCAACGCCGTGTTCTACGCCGGCCTCGTACCCCGGCTGCCGGAGGTGAAGGCGGAGCTGGGGCTGAGCAGCACCGCTCTCGGCGCGGCCCTGGCGGCCGTACCGCTGGGCGCGCTGCTGGCCGGCCTGTCCTCCGCGCCGCTCATCCGCCGGTTCGGCTCCGGCCGGGTCGCCTCCTACGGCCTGGTCCTGCTCGGCGTCACCGTGTGGACGGTGTCGGTGGCACCGAACTGGCTCGGCCTCGCCGCGGCGCTCCTGGTGGTCGGCGCGCTGGACGCGATCATCGACGTCGCCCAGAACGCGCACGGGCTGCGGGTGCAGCGGCTCTACCAGCGCTCGATCCTCAACGCCTTCCACGGCATCTGGAGCGTCGGCGCGGTCACCGGCGGCCTGCTCGGCTCGGCCGCGGCGGGGCTGGGGGTGCCCCTCGTCGCCCAGACCGCCGGCTCTGCCGTCGTCTTCGGTGCGCTCGCCGTGGTGGTCTCGCGGGCGGTGCTGCCCGGCCGCGACGAGCCCCAGCAGGCCGCCGACGAGCACCCGCGGGAGCGCCCGCGCCGGCGGGCCGCCGTCCCGGCGCTCGCGGTACTCGGCGTGCTCGCCGCGTGCGGCGCGTTCGTCGAGGACGCCGGCGCCTCGTGGAGCGCGCTCTACCTGCGCACCGAGCTCGCGACCGGCGCGGCCACCGCCGGGCTGGGCTTCGTGGCCCTGCAGGTCGCGATGACCGTCGGGCGGCTGACCGGCGACCGCGTCGTCGACCGCTTCGGCCAGCGGCGGGTGGCCCGTGCGGGCGGGGCGCTCACCGCGGCGGGGATGGGCCTGGCCCTGGCCCTGCCGTCGGTGCCCACCACGCTGGCCGGGTTCGCCCTCGCCGGGCTCGGCGTCGCCACCCTGGTCCCGGCCGTCTACCAGGCGGCCGACGAGCTGCCCGGGCTCCCGCACGGGTTGGGGCTGGCGGTGATCAACTGGCTGCTCCGGATCGGCTTCCTCGTCTCGCCGCCGCTGATCGGGGCCCTGGCCGACGCGACCAGCCTGCGGGTCGCCCTGCTCGCGGTCGTGCTCGCCGGGGCCACCGCGCTGGTCCTCGGACGATCCCTGCCGGGCCGGCCGGCCGCGGACCGAGCCGGACTGTCGTAGCGGGCCCCTACCGTCCCGGCACGACCCCGACGGCGGACGACGGCGAGGAGGCCACGGTGGACCAGACCCTGGAGCGCATCCGGCAGGGGATCGCGCTCGGGCAGCAGGGACGGCGCGCCGAGGCCCGTGCCGCGTTCACCGAGCTCTGGGAGGTCCTCGGCCCCGGCGGCGACCCGCTGCACCGCTGCTTCCTGGCCCACTCCATGGCCGACGTCCAGGACGACCCGCGGGAGGAGCTGGCCTGGGACCTGCGGGCCCTGGCGCTCGCGGAGTCGGTGACCGACGAGCGGGCCGCCGCCGCGGGAGCCATCGCGCCGGTGGCCGCCTTCTACCCCTCGCTGCACCTCAACCTCGGGGAGGACCACCGCAAGCTCGGGGACCTCGCCGCGGCCCGCCGCCACCTCGACCTGGCCCGCCAGGCCGCGCCGGCGCTCGGCGAGGACCCCTACGGCGCCTCGATCAGGGAGGGGCTGGCCGGGCTGGCGGCGCGCCTGGACGAGCAGGAGCCCCCGGCACCCGGCAGCTGAGCACCGCCCGCCCGGCCGGACCGGCCCCTGGGCGTCCGTCGAGCGCCCGGTCTCAGACGCCGGTGGCGCCGTCGATGCGCTCCCGGATCAGGTCGGCGTGGCCGGCGTGCCGGGCGTACTCGGCGATCATGTGGCTGTAGATCCACCGCAGGGTGACCTGCCCGCCCATGAACGGGCTTGTCTCGTCCAGTTCGCGGGCCGCGCAGTTCTCCCGGGCCCGGTCGACCTCGGCCGCCCAGCTCGCGCGGGCGGTGGCGAGCGAGGCGCCGTCGGCGACGTCGAAGCCGCCGTCGTGGCCGGAGGGGTCGGTGTCCGGGTCGTGGATGGCGGGCACCTGCTCCCCCGCCAGCACCCGGCGGAACCAGTTCCGCTCCACCTCGGCCATGTGCTGCAGCAGCCCGAGCAGCGTGAGCGGCGACGGCGGCACCGACGCGGTGGCCAGCTGCTCGTCGGTGAGCCCGTCGCACTTGCCGGCCAGCGTGGCCCGGTAGAAGTCGAGCCAGCCGTCCAGCGTCGTGCGCTCGTCGGCCTCCAGCGGCGGCATGGCCCGCTCGGTCGTCGTCATGCCGCCGATCGTGTCAGCCCGTCGCCAGGCGCCGACGCCCGCCGCCGGCCACCCGGGGAGGTCAGCGGGTGGGCTCCTCCGCGCGAGCGGTCTCCGACTGCCGCGGCATCGGGATGCCCGGCCCGGAGGGAGGGACGTTGGGGTTGTGCCGGAAGAGGTTGTCCGGGTCCCACTCGGCTTTGAGCGCGGACAGCCGGCGGTACTTGTCCTCGCCGTACGACGCCCGCACCCGCCGCTGGTCGGTGTCGGTCTCGAAGTTGAGGTAGGCCCCCTCGTCGGACACGTACGGCTGCAGCGCCTCCCAGAGTTCCCGGACCCAGACGCGGTCGGCCTCGAAACCCTCCTCGTCCGGCGCGATGTCGAGCAGGGCGAGCGCCCAGCGCGTGCTGCGCGGGCTCCCCCACGCCGTCGCGTCGTCCGGGACCTCGGCGAACCGACCGCGCAGCGAGAACATCGGCACGTAGGACATCGGGGACCGCCGACGGGGCAGCCGGTCGAGCAGGACGTCGATCGCACCGTCCGGCAGGTCCTGGAGGTTCACGCTCTTCGCGTACCCGCGGATGCCCCACGGCTCGGCCTCGTCGAGCATCTGCTGCAGTGCCACGTACGGGAGGGGCGTGACCAGCTCGACGAGCGGGTCGAGGTCGCGGAGAGGCGCCACCGCGTCGGCGTGTCGTCGAGCGTCGCCCCAGCCCGTGACCATGACGGCGACCCCCGGGACCCCGCGGTGCTCCGCGGGGACGAACGGCTCGTGGGGTGCGGACAGCAACGCCGCGACCGCACTGGCGCTGGAGGGGAGTTCGAAGAGGTACCTCCGGGCGAAGGCGAGCACCTGCCCGGCCCGCTCGACGGGCCAGAAGAAGAACCCCAGGTCCACCGTGGGATCGAGGTCGTGCAGGTCGAACACCAGCTCGGTCACGACCCCGAAGTTGCTGCCCGCACCGCGCAACCCCCACAGGAGGTCGGGGTGCTCCTGGTCGGACACGGTCACGGTCCGGCCGTCGGCAGTGACCAGCGTCGCCGCGACCAGGTTGTCGCAGGCCAGCCCGTGCTGCGGGGTCAGCCAGCCCATCCCACCGCTGAGCGTCAGGCCGGCGACCCCGGTGTGACTCACCGTCCCACCGACCGTCGCGAGTCCGTGCGGGGCGGTCGCGGCGTCCACCGCGGCCCAGGTGGCCCCACCGCCGACGTACCCGCGCCGCGCCGCCGGGTCCACCCGGACGCCGTTCATCCGGGAGAGGTCGATCATCATCGCGCCCTCGGCGACACAGCTGCCCGCCGCGCTGTGCCCGCCGCCACGGACGGTGACCTCCGCGCCCGCCTCGCGGACGAGGGTCAGCGCCCGGGCGACCTCGTCGGTGGAGGTGGGCCGCACGATCAGCGCCGGCTGCCGGGAGACGGCGCCGTTCCAGACGGCCTCGGCCCGGGCCTGGGCGAACCCGGCGTCGGCCCGTCGCAGTACCTCCCCCGGGAAGGAGCGGAGGAACCGGGTGGTGGTCTGGTCGTCGAGTGGCATGACAGGCCCCCTCTGAGCCCGCAGGCTGCTCCCTGGTGGCGCAGCACCGCTGAGAGCGACCAGGACTCTGGCACAGGCGTCAGTGACCGGAGTCCCCGCGCGCACGCCGGGCGGGTGCAGCGGCGCGTGGTGACCCTGGGAACACGGGTCGGACTGCCGAGCGACCACCGCCCGCAGCCGCGCCGCTCAGAAGGTGATCCGGTGTCCCACGCCCCGACGGCGGGCCGCCGCGAACACCAGCCCGGCGGCGGCCGCGTCCTGCACGGCGACGCCGACGGACTTGTACAGGGTGAGCTGGTCGGCGGTGGTGCGCCCCGGTCGCCGCCCCTCGACCAGCTCGCCGATCTCGACGACGTCGTCGGGCAGCAGCAGCCCCCGGCCGAGGGGGTCGCTGAGGTCGGTGCTCCCGACCGGGTACGGCTGCAGCGCGGTCTCCCGGTGCTCGACCGCGACCAGGGCGTCGGCGACGGTGTCGTCGTCCACCTCGCGCCCGGTGGCCGTGAAGCCGACCGAGGTGACGTGCGTGCCCGGGTCGAGCCAGTCCCGCCGCACGACCGGCTCCTCCGCCGCGGTCGCCGCGCAGACCAGCCCGGCGCCGCGCGTCGCCTCCGGCCACGACGCCACGGCCCGCGCCGGCAGCCCCGCCGCGCGCAGCTCGGCGGCCAGCGCCTCGGCGCGCTCCGGGTGCCGCCCGGCGACGCGCACGTCCGACAGGTCCCGCACGACGCCGGCGGCCAGGGCGTGCGCCCGGGCCTGGACACCGGTGCCCAGGACGGCCAGGACGGTGGCGTCGGGGCGGGCGAGCAGGCGGATGGAGAGGGCCGAGCAGGCGGCCGTGCGGGCCGCGGTGATCGCGTTGCCGTCCATCAGCGCGCAGGGTGTCCCGGTCTGCGGGTCGAAGAGCCCGATCAGCGCCTGGTGGGTGGGCGTGGCCGGCGCGGGGTTGCCCGGGAACACCGAGAGCACCTTGACCGCCAGCCAGCCGAGCGTGGGGCTGTAGCCGGGCATCGCGGCGAGGACGCCGCGCTCGTCGACGAGCGCGGCCACCCGCGGCGGGACCGAGGCCCGCCCGGCCGAGAGGTCGGCCATCGCCGTCGCCAGCGCGTCGACCAGGTCGCGCACGTCGAGCAACTGCTCGACGTCCCGCCGTCGCAGGAGGAGCACCGTCCGATGCTGCGCGCGCGGACCGGCGCCGGTCAACGGTCCCCGGCGGGCAGGCTGTCGGCCGTGGACCTCCAGGCCGACCGCGCGGTGGCCACCGAGCGGCTGCTGCGCCCCGGCGTCCGCGTGCTCGGCGACGGAGAAGACGCCGGAGCGGGCCGGACGCTGCTGGTCCGCTCCGCCGCCGACCCGATCGCGGGCCGCGCACTGCCGCTGCGGGCCTGCCGCACCGAGGAGGACTGGGCCCGGTACGCCGCCGCCCGGCTGCCGGTCGAGGCGGCCCTCGGCCTCGACGAGGACGCCGCACGAGCGCTGGTCGGCCGGACCCGCGAGCGCACGGTGCGGCTGGGCCTGCGGCTGTGGTTGGCGCCGGGCGCGGACGGCGACCTGGTGGGTGCGATCGGCGCTCTCCGGCTGCCCTCCGACGTCCGGACGGCGCGGCTGCAGGAGGTCGACGTCTTCCCCGGGCACCGCGGGGCCGGCTCCGGAGACGGACTGCTGGAGGCCGTCCGCCGGCGCCTGGCCGGCGAGGGCGTGGCGACGCTGGTCGTCGCCGCCGACGAGGACGACTGGCCGCTGGGCTGGTACCGCCGGCGCGGTTTCCGGCCGGTTGCGCGGGTCCCCCGACCCACCCCGTCGGGATGACGTTCCGGTTTCGCGGCTGGAGTCCCGCTCCCCCGGTGCCGAACCTCCCGGTACTCGGACGGAAGGAGCTCGTCGTGCGGACCATGGCGTGCAGGGCGGTGGCCCAGGCCTCACTGGTGGCGACGACCGCGTCGCTGGACGACGAGCAGCCGTGGCCGCTGCTGCTGGTCGCGGGCTGGCTGACCACGGCCGCCGACCTCACCCTGCAGGCCGACGCCGCGGACGTCGTCCTGGCCTGACCGGGCGCCGCGGCGACCCGTCGCGGTTTCCGGCTGCCCCCCGCGCAGGGCGGACAGCCCCGGTGGGGACCCCTGGCTAGCGTGACCGGGCTCACGCCGCCGAGAAAGGGTGCTGCCGCCGATGACGCTGCCGCCGTCCCCCGAGCACGTGCCCCCGGGGTACGACCGCCCCCCGCAGTACGAGGGCATCGTCGCCGAGCGGGACGTGTACGTGCCGATGCGGGACGGCGTCTCGCTGTGCGTCGACGTCTACCGGCCCGACACCGACGAGCCGCTGCCGGCGCTGCTGGCGTTCGCGATCTACAACAAGGACATCCAGGGCCCCGACACCGCGCAGAACGTCCCGCCCCAGCCGGCCTGGTCGCCGCTGTGGAGCGGGCCGATGGAGGCCGGCGACACCCGCTTCCTCACCTCCCGGGGCTACGTCCACGTCATCGGGATGCCCCGCGGGGTGGGCAAGTCCGAGAGCGGCGGCGCCCGCACGTGGGACTCCTACGACCTCATCGAGTGGATCGCCCAGCAGCCGTGGTGCGACGGCAACGTCGGCATGGTCGGCATCTCCGGCTTCGGCGCGGAGCAGGTGCACGTGGCCCGGCAGCGGCCACCGTCGCTCAAGGCGGTCTTCCCCTTCGACCCGCGCGGCGCCTACGGCGAGCTCGGGGGGTTCCGCGAGGAGTACCCGGGCGGCGTCGTCCACCTGTTCCGCTACCTCGTGGGGCACTTCGGCACCTTCCACCAGGACCGGGGCGCGCCCGGGGAGCTGCCGCCCGAGCGCGAGGCGCTCTGGCGCGAGGCGATGGCCGACCCCGACTACGCCATCCACCCGCACCTCTACAACGTCATCACGATGAAGGGCCAGCTCATGCCGGCCTTCTTCAACGTGCTCATCGACCCGTACGAGGCCGAGGGCGTGGTCGAGCGCAGCGAGGCCGAGTTCGGCCAGATCGACCTGCCCGTCTACACCGGTTCGGGCTGGTACGGCTACACGTACAAGACCCACCTGCAGGGCGCGCAGACCTACTGGCGGCACATCGCCAGCCGGGACAAGAAGCTGCTGTTCGCCGGGCCCGCGCACCTCGAGCGGCCCTTCCACGGGCTGCACTCGGAGATCCTGCGCTGGTACGACCACTGGCTGAAGGGCATGGACACCGGCGTCCTCGACGAGCCGCCGGTCCGGTACTGGGTGACCGGGGCCAACGAGTGGCGCACCGGCACCGACTGGCCGCTGCCCGAGACGCAGTGGACGCCGTTCTACCTGAACAGCTGGGAGCGGCTGCGCCCGCAGCCGTTCGTGCCCTCGTCGGTCGACGACACCATCCCGCCCGACGCGTTCGTGCAGATGCCGCTCACCCACACCCGCACGGTGAGCAGCCTGCGCTACGTCAGCGAGCCGCTGAGCGAGCCGGTGCTCGTCGCGGGGCCGGCGAAGCTCCGGCTGTTCGCCGCGATCGACCAGGACGACACCACCTGGATCGTCACGCTCAAGGACATCGGCCCCGACCCGCACGTGATGACCGTCCGCGAGGGCGAGCGCGAGCTGCGCAGCGACCTGCCCGAGCGCGAGCTGACCCGCGGCTGGCTCAAGGCGTCGAACCGGGCCCTGGACCCCGAGCGCAGCACCGAGTGGAAGCCCTTCCACGAGCTCACCCGGGCCGCCGCGCAGCCGGTGGCGCCCGGCGAGGTCGTCGAGTACGAGATCGAGATCCTGGCGACGGCGAACCTCTTCCAGAAGGGGCACCGCATCTGCGTCGAGATCAGCAGCATGGACGTGCCCACCGGCGTCGCCGGGGCGACCAACGCGGAGTACGTCCCCTACCACGTGACCAGTTCCCGGACGACGCTGCACAGCATCTACCACGACACGGCGCGGCCCTCGGCCCTGCTGCTGCCCGTCATCCCGCTGGACCCACCGGCACCCGGAGGCACCGACTCATGACCGACCTGCACACCCCCCGCGAGGACGCCCCCGTCCAGCCCGAGGACGTCACCGAGGAGACGGTCACCGACGCGACCGTCGAGAGCTTCGCGCACACCGCCGACCCGCGGCTGCGCGAGCTGCTCTCCGCCGTCGTCCGCGGCCTGCACTCGGCGATCCGCGAGGTGGAGCCGACGATCGCCGAGTGGGAGACGGCGATCGACTTCCTCACCCGCACCGGCCAGAAGTGCGACGACGTCCGGCAGGAGTTCGTGCTGCTCTCCGACGTCCTCGGGGTCTCGGCCCTGGTCGAGAACATCAACCACCGCAAGGTCGCCGGCGCCACCGAGGCGACCGTGCTCGGGCCCTTCCACATGACCGTCTCCCCGGTGCGGGAGAACGGCGACTCCATCGACGAGGTGGGCGGCCGCGAGGTGTGCGTCGTCGAGGGCCGGGTGCTGTCGACCGACGGCGCGCCGATCCCCGGCGCCACCGTCGACGTCTGGCAGGCCGACGAGGACGGCTTCTACGACGTGCAGCGGCCCGACGTCCAGCCGCCCGGCAACGGCCGCGGGCTGTTCACCACCGACGACGAGGGCCGGTTCTGGTTCCGCACCGTCGTCCCGGCGCCCTACCCCATCCCCACCGACGGCCCGGTCGGCGAGCTGCTGGCCGCCACCTCGCGGCACGCCTACCGGCCGGCGCACATCCACTTCATCGCCGAGGCCGCCGGCCACGTGCCGGTGACCACGCACATCTTCGTGGCCGGCAGCCCCTACCTGGACTCCGACGCGGTGTTCGCGGTCAAGCGCAGCCTGGTGCGGGACTTCGCCCCCGTGGACGACGCCGACCGGGCGGCCGGCTTCGGCGTCGAGAGCCCCTTCCGGCACGCGGTGATCGACCTGGTCGTCCAGCCCGCGGGTACGCCGCAGCCGTGACCGCCACCCTGCCCGGCCCGCTGACCGGGCAGCGGGTGCGCCGCCAGGACGGCGACGCGTACCTCACCGGCCGGGCGGTCTACACCGCCGACGTCCGGCTCCCGGGCACGACGCACGCCGCGCTGGTGCGCTCGCCGCACGCGCACGCCCGCGTGGTGGCGATCGACACCGAGGCGGCCGGCGCGCTGCCCGGGGTGGTCGCGGTCGTCACCGGCGCGGAGGCGGCCCGGCACTGCGACGAGATCCCGCACGGGCTGGACGCCGGCCACCTCGGCGGCCACCACGCCGTCGTCCGGCCCCTGGCCGTCGGCACCGTCGTGTACGCCGGCGAGCCGGTGGCCGCCGTCGTCGCCGAGACCGCCGCCGACGCCGCCGCGGGAGCGGCGGCGGTCGCGGTCACCTACGAGCCGCTGCCCGCGGTGCTCGACGCGGAGGAGGCGCTGCGCCCCGGCGCGCCCCTCGTCCACCCGGAGTGGGGCGACAACGTGCTCATCGAGCGCGAGGTCGGCCCCGACGACTTCGCCACCGCCTCGGCCGGTGCGGCCCACCTGCTGGAGGGCGAGGTGCGCGCGCACCGCGGCACCGCCGCGCCGATGGAGCCCCGCGCGTCCGTGGCCTCCTGGGACGCGGCCGGCCAGCGGCTGACCGTGCACGCCACCACCCAGAACCCGCACGTGCTGCGCACCGTGCTCGCGGCCTGCCTGCGCCTGGACGAGCAGCAGATCCGGGTCGTCGCGCCGCGGCTCGGGGGATCGTTCGGGCTGAAGATGTACGGCAACCGCGAGGACTTCCTCGCTCCGCTGCTCACCCTCCTGGTCGGCCGGCCGGTGTCGTGGGTGGAGGAGCGCTCGGCCACGCTGCAGGCCGGCACCCGCGAGCAGGTGATGCGCTACCGGGTGGCCTTCGACGACGACGGCCGGCTGTGCGCGCTCGACGTGCACGCCGTCTCCGACCACGGCGCGGCCGCGGCGACCCACGGCTGGGGGATGGCCCACGTGGGCGCGCTCGCCACCGGGCTGGGGTACGCACTGCCCTCCTGCCACGTGCGCTACCAGGTGGTGGTCACCAACAAGACGCCGTGGGTGGGCACGAAGCCCTTCGGCAAGGACAGCGCGACGCTGCTGGTCGAGCGCGTGCTGGAGCGGGTGGCGGCCACGGTCGGCGTGGACGCCGCCGAGGTCCGCCGGCGCAACTTCGTGCCGCCCGGCGCGTTCCCGTACCCGCACACCTCGGGGCTGGAGCTCGACAGCGGCGACTACGCGACGGCGCTGGACCTCACCCTGCGCCGGCTCGACCACGACGCCGTCCGCGCGCAGCAGGCGGCCGCCCGCGCGGAGGGCCGGCTGCTGGGCGTGGGCCTGGCCTTCGAGCTGATGCCCGAGAGCGCGGACATCCCCGGCGCCCTGGTCGCCGCGTTCGACACCTCGACGGTGCGGGTCTCCCCCACCGGCCGGGTCACGGTCCTCACCGGGGTGACCTCGCCGGGCACCGGCAACGACACCGCCATCGCGCAGCTGGTGGCCGACGAGCTCGGGGTGAGCCTCGGCGCGGTCACCGTCGTCCAGGGCGACACCGACCGGTGCCCCTACGGCTTCGGCAACATCTCCAGCCGGTCGATCATCACCGGCGGGAACGCCGCGGTGCTCGCCGCCCGGGACGTCGCCGGCACGCTGCGCACCGCGGCGCGGGCACTGCTGGGGGCCGGGCCGGACGAGGAGGTGCGGCTGGCCGGCGGGATCGCGGAGGTTGCGCCGGGACGGACCGTGCCGATCAGCGCGGTCGCCAACGCCGTCGCGACGCTGACCTACCGGCTGGACCTCGACATCGAGCCGCAGCTGGAGTCGACCCGCACCTACCGGCCGACCAACGTCCGGCAGCAGCCCGACGCCCTGGGCCGGATGCAGACCTACACGACCTACCCCTACGCGGTGCACGCGTCGGTGCTCGAGGTGGACGCCGAGACCGGGGTGGTCACCCTGCTGCGGCACGTCGTCACCCACGACTGCGGCACCGTGGTCAACCCGCTGTTCGTCGACGGGCAGGTCACCGGCGGCGTGGCGATGGGCATCGGGGCGGCCCTCGGCGAGGAGCTGCGGTACGACGCCGCCGGGGCGCCGCTGAGCACCGGGTTCAAGACCTACCTCCTGCCCCGGGCGCTGGACCTGCCCCGGATCGAGCTCGAGCACCTGTGCACCCCCGCCCCCGGCACCCCGCTGGGCGCGAAGGGGGTCGGCGAGGCCGGCTTCTCCGGCGCGCTGGCCGCGGTCGTCAACGCGGTCAACGACGCCCTCGCCCCGCGCGGAGCGGCGCTGGACTCGACCCCGGTCAGCCCGCCGCGGGTGCTGGCGGCCCTCGCGGGGGCCGACGCGTGATCGCCACCCGGTTCGGCTACGTCGCGCCGCGGGACCTCCCCGGCTGCCTGGACGCCCTGGCCGGCGGCGGCCGTGTCCTCGCCGGCGGGACCTGGGTGCTGCCGGAGATGGACCGCGGCGAGTCGGCCCCCACCCGGCTGGTCGACCTGCGCCGGGCCCGCCTCGGCGGGGTCGCCGTCACCGGGACGGGGCTGTGGCTCGGCACGATGTGCACCTACGCCGACCTGCTGGCCAGCCCCGCGGTCGCGACGCAGGCACCGCTGCTGCGGACCATGGCCGGGGGCATCACGGGCGGCTGGGCGCTGCGCAGCCAGGCCACGGTGGGTGGCGCGGCGGTCGCCGCCCGCCCGCAGTCCGACGTCCCGGCCGCGCTGGTGGCCTCCGGCGCGGTCGCGCTCGTGGCCGGCCCCGACGGGGAGCGGGCCGTGCCCGCGCACGAGCTGTTCGCCGGGGCTTCGCGGTCGACCGTGGGCGCCGGCGAGCTGCTGATCGGCTTCGACCTGCCGTCCGCGGCCGGGGCCGGCTCCGGCTACGTCAAGCTCAAGCGCGGCGCCAGCTCCTGGCCGATCGCGACCGCCGCCGCGCTGGTGCGACTGGACGACGCCGGGGCCTGCACCGACGCCACGCTGGTGCTCGGCGGGGTGGCCGCCGTCCCGGTCCGCGCCGACGTCTCGGCACTGGTCGGCTCGGTCCCCGGCGAGGAGGAGCTGCGGGCCGCCGCGGACCTCGCCGCCGCCGCGGTCACCGAGCCCTGGGAGGACGTGCTCGCGCCGGCGTCCTACCGGGCCGCGGTCGCCTCCCCCGTGGCCCGGCGCGCGCTGGCGGCGGCAGTGGCCACTGCCCGAGGAACCACTGCCCGAGGAGCCACCGCCCGAGGAGCCACCGCCCGAGGAGCCACTGCCCAGGGGGCCACCGCCCGGACGGAGGGAGCACGGCCGTGACGGAGGACGCCGACCGGGTGGAGCTCACGCTGACGGTGGACGGCAGGCGGCGCACGGCCGCGGTCGACCCCCGCTCGCTGCTGCTCGACGCCCTCCGTGACGACTTCGGCGCGACCGCCCCCAAGGCCGGGTGCCGCACCGGCGACTGCGGCGCCTGCACCGTGCGGGTGGACGGCGCGATCGCGAAGTCCTGCCTGCGGCTGGCCGTCGCCGAGGACGGCGCCGACGTCGACACGATCGCCTCGATGGCCGACGGCGAGGAGCTCACCGCGCTGCAGCGCGCCTTCTGGGACGCCAACGCCTTCCAGTGCGGCTTCTGCCTGTCCGGGATGCTGTTCGCCGCCGAGGACCTGCTCGAACGGGTCGCCGCACCGACCGAGGCCGAGGTCCGCGAGGCGCTCAGCGGCAACCTGTGCCGGTGCACCGGCTACGACGCGATCGTCGACGCGGTCCTGCGGTGCGGATCCGACGGCGGCCGGTCCGACCGCGACTGACCGGGGCGCTCAGATCCAGCCGCGGCGCTTGAACACCCAGTAGAGGGTCACGCTCACCCCGACCATCAGCACCAGCGCGAACGGGTAGCCGAGGTGCCAGTGCAGCTCGGGGATCGCGTCGAAGTTCATCCCGTACACGGTGCCCACCAGCGTCGGCGCGAAGAGGATGGCCGCCCACGCGGAGATCTTCTTGACCTCCTCGCCCTGGGCGATCGAGGCCTCGGTGAGCTCGCGGATCTCCTCGTTCTGCCGCTGGGCGACCAGTGTGGCGTTGACCGTGAGGATGTCGCGCAGCTGCAGCCGGAACGCCTCGACCCGCTCGGTGACCTGGACGACGTGGTCGGCCACGTCGCGCAGGTAGCTGCGCAGGTCCTCGTCGACGCCGTACTTGTCGAACCCCGCGGTGATCTGGTCGAGGATGCCGGTCAGCGGCGCGGCGGCGCGCTGGAACTCCAGCACCTCCTGGGAGAGCTCGTAGATGCGCCGCGACACCCCCGGGTCCCCGCGGAAGACCTCGGTCTCGATCTCGTCGATGTCGTTGGCCAGCCCGGCGACCACCGGGGAGTAGCCGTCGACGACGGCGTCGAGGATCGCGTAGAGGACCGCCTCGCTGCCCTTCTCCAGCAGCGCCGGCTCGCTCTCCAGCCGGCGGCGCACCCGGGAGAGGTCCGGCGACTCGCTGTGCCGCACGGTGATGGCGAAGTTGCGGCCGAGGAAAAGGTGCAGCTCCCCGAACTCGACCTCCTCGGCCGCGTCGAGGTACCGGGCGGCCTTGAGGACGACGAACAGCGTGTCGCCGTACCGCTCGAACTTGGGCCGCTGGTGGGCCTTGATCGCGTCCTCGACCGCGAGCTCGGGCAGGTCGTACTGCTCGGCGAGCTCACCGAGCTCCCCCGGCTCGGGCCGGTAGAGGCCCAGCCACACCAGGCGCTCGGGGTCCTCGAGCAGCCACTCGTGGCTCTCGGCGGCCGTCTCCGGCGTGGCCACCCGCCGGCCTGCGGAGTAGACGGCGTTGTCGACGATCAGCACCTTGCGCGCGCCGTCCACGGGGGCGGCCGGCTGCGCCGGGGCGGGCGCGAGGGTCAGCTCGGGCCGCGAGCGGCGGCCCAGGGACAGGGCGGTGAGGGACGCACGACGGCGGTCGACCACGACGGACTCCCGGGGGACGCTGGGGCGGGGGGACGCGTCGGAGGCCCGCACCCGCCTCGGCCCGCTGCTGGTCCCCGGCCGCGAGCGGCGGGGCAGCGGGGTCGGTCACCGGGCGGCGCGGACCTCGGAGCCGGTACTGGGGGGTTCGCTGCGCACGCGCTCGTTCCTTCCCGCCGTCCGTGGGGCCTCCGGTCGGCAGGCCGTCGTCCATCGTGACACGTCCTGTCCAACCGCCTCCCCCGAGCGGGTGAACGGCGGCCGTCGCCGGGACGACCAGGCCGTGCCGGGACCCGGTCCAGGGACCGTCAACCGCATTTCTCGGAGAGCACAACAATTCAGCAGTCGGCGGAACGTACCATTTCGTCACGCATTTCCCGCGCCATTCCGAGCAGACTCCGGGAGGTCGGCACACCCTGCTCTCCGAGAGGCCCGGGACCATGCACACCATCGCGTCGACCAGCCCGAACGTCCCCCTGCTGCTCACCGGAGGCCCGTCCCTGAGCCTCCCCGACGCCGTCTACGACCGGCTGCTCGGCGAGCGGATCGTCTTCCTCGGTGAGGCCGTCGACGACGCCGTCGCCAATCGTGTGGCGGCGCAGGTGCTGCTGCTGTCGGCCGAGGACCCGCAGCGCGACATCCACCTGTACGTCAACTCACCCGGCGGCTCGGTCAGCGCCGGCATGGCCGTCTACGACGCGATGCGGTTCGTCGACTGCGACGTGGCCACCTACGGCCTCGGCATGGCCGCCTCGATGGGCCAGTTCCTGCTCAGCGCCGGCACGCCCGGCAAGCGGCACGCCCTGCCGCACACCCGGATCATGATGCACCAGCCCTCGGCGGGCGTCGGGGGCACGCAGTCCGACATCGCCATCCAGGCCGAGTTGTTCGGGCGGCTCAAGCGGGAGATCAACGAGCTGCAGGCCCGGCACTCCGGGCAGACCGTCGAGCAGATCGAGGCCGACTCCGACCGCGACCGGTGGTTCACGCCCGAGGAGGCCCTCCGGTACGGCCTCGTCGACCACGTCGTCGCCCGCGCCGCCGCCCTCCCCGAGCACGGCGACGGGCTGGACACCTAGCCGAGGCCGGGTCCGCGTGTCCACCGACCGGCGGTGTGCGTCCGTGGCGACTCCCGCGGCCGGGACCCGCCACCGCCGCACACTGCCTCGCGGCCGCGCATCGGCCGGACGGCGCTCCCGGCGGGGTCAGCCGACGCCGGGCACGGGTCGGCTTCCACCCCCGGTCCGCTCCTCCGTCGCTGGCGCTCCCTGCGATGCCCCCGGCGGTGTCAGCCGACGTTCAGCACGAGGTCGATCAGCAGCGGCAGCAGGACGACGATCAGCAGCGCGCCGAGGACGTCGAAGGAGATCCCCGACCGGATCATCTTGGTGATCGGCACGACGCCGGAGCCGTAGACGATCGCGTTCTGCGGCGTCGACACCGGCAGCATGAACCCGAAGGACGCGGCGAACGTGGCCGCCAGCGCCGGCACGAACGGGTTGATGCCCGCCGCCACGGCCACCGGGATGACGATCGGCACGACGACGGCGGCCGAGGCGGTGTTGCTGGTCGTCTCGGAGATGACGATGGCCAGGATCACCGCGAAGACGGTGATCGCGATCGTGCTGGTCAGCCCGAGCGCGTCCGACGAGCCCTGGCCGATCGTCTCGGCCAGGCCGGTGTCGGCCAGCAGCGAGCCGAAGATGATCCCGGTGCCGAACAGCAGGATCGTGCCCCAGTCGATCTTCGCGGCGTCCGACCAGTTGAGCGTGAACTCCCGCGCCTTCCAGTCGGTGGGCAGCAGGAACAGCAGCGAGGCGCCGAGGACGGCGACGATGCCCTCGTCCAGCCGGTCGCTGATCGTCGTGTACAGGTCGGAGTCGGTGCCGGCGGTCAGCGCGATGACGCCCGGGAAGATCCACAGGACGACGGTGACGCCGAACGCGACGAGCGTGTTCTTCTCCGCCCGCGTCACCGGGCCGAGCTCGGCGCGCTCCCGCTGCACGTACTCGTGCACGCCCTCGATCCGCTTGATCTCCGGCCGGTTGAGCAGCAGCAGGACGGCGGCGAGCGCCACGAACATCAGCGCGCAGATCGGCAGCGCCATGAGCATCCAGTCGAGGAAGCCGATCCGCTCCCCCGTCGCCTCCTCGATCAGCCCGCGGCCGATCAGGTTGGGCGGCGTGCCGACCGGCGTGATCAGCCCGCCGACGCTGGCGCCGTAGGCGAGCATCAGCATCAGCGCCACGCCGACGCGCAGCCGCAGCGGGTCGAAGTCCGGTGCGACCAGCTCCTTGTCCTGCATCAGCTTGGCGATCACCGAGAGGATGCCGATCGCCGTCGGCAGCAGCATGGCCACGGTCGCGGTGTTGGAGACGAACGCCGAGAGCAGGGCGGTGATCAGCCCGAAGGCGATGATGACGCGCGCGGTCGAGCCGCCGACCCAGCGCATGGACAGGATGGTCATGGCGAACCGCCGGGCGACGCCGTGCTTGAGCATCGCGGCGGCGAGGATGAACGCGCCGATGAAGGTGAACACCGTCGTCGACCCGAACGGCCCCAGCGCGTCGTCGGCCGGCACCACGCCGAGGACGACGATCGCCCCGACCCCGATCAGCCCGCCGACCGGGATCGGCACCGGCTCGGTGATCCACAGGACGATGACCCCGAGCAGGACGGCGGCCAGCAGGTGCTGGTCTCGCGGCAGGTCCAGCGGCAGCAGCGCGAAGACGATGGACACGATCGGGGCGAGGAACAACCCGACGGTGCGGCGGCCCTTCTCGAACCGCTCCTCGGCCGGGCTGAGCTGCTGCTCCCCCAGGCTGCGGTAGGTGGCGGAGCCGCGGAAGGCGGCGTCGACGTCGGTCCGCTGTCCGGACCCGGGCCTGCGATCGGTGGTCGTCATGCCGCCCTCCCCTGGGATGTGACCCAGACCATAGGAGAAGGACCCTCCTGCTCCCCACCACTTGGCGGCTCGCGGCGCGACCCTGGCGGAGGTCCGGGTCAGCGTGCGGCGAAGGTCCCCGCCGGGTAGGCGCCGGCCGCGACGAGTCGCGCCGACAGTCCCTTGCCGAGCGCCACGACCCGCGCCGTCCGCTCTGGTCCCAGGTGCTGCCACGGCGCCGCCGACAGCTCGTCGGTCTCCGCCTCGATCGCGGCGCGCAACTCCCGACCGGCACGGGTCAGGCCGCCGTCGGCCAGCAGGCCCCGCTCGGTGAGCCGCGCGCCGGCCGCGCGCCACTCCTCCTCGCTCCAGCCCCGGGTGGCCTGCGCCGCGGCCACGGTGAAGCCGCGTCCGGTGACCGTGTGGGTGACCAGCGCCTCGAGCCCGGACAGGCCGTGCCGCAGCAGGCTCGCGACATGGCCGTCGCCGCGGTGCTCGCGCAGCAGGGTGGCGCCGTGCCAGACGACGAGCAGCGGCTCGTCGGGCCACGGCAGGTCGGCGGTGCCGGCGTAGATCGGGCGGCCCTCGGGGGTCAGGGTGCCGCACGCCTCGCGGAGCAGGCCGGCCAGCTCGGCGACCTCCGGGGCGTCCGCGGCCGCCGGCCCGAGCAGCCGGGTCAGGGACGCCCGCGCGGCGGTGGCGCGGGCCGCGACGACCTGCTCGGGGGTGGCCAGGGTCCAGGCGCGCGGGATGTGGCGGGCCACGATCGCCGGCGCGAAGTTGTAGAAGGTCGCCGTCACCAGGCCGGGGCCGACCGCACCCATCGGTGCCGCACGCCCGGCGAAATAGCACATCCGGCCCGGGCGCAGGCCGAGCGCGGTGAGGTGCTCGTCCTGCTCCGGCGCGAAGTACAGGTGGTTGTGCAGCGGCTCGACAGCGCGGTGGGCGCGGGCGACGTCGGCGAGGTGATCGGCACTGACCATGCGGGGCACCCTAGAAGGACCCCCTGCCCCCCGCCCCTCGCACGCTCGCGGCGGGACCCTGCAGGGGGCCGCCCTACCCCCGCCCCTCGCACGCTCGCGGCGGGACCCTGCAGGGGGCCGCCCTACCCCCGCCCCTCGCACGCTCGCGGCGGGACCCTGCAGGGGGCCGCCCTGCCCCGCCCCTCGCAGGCTCAGGGCAGGCCGGTGTCGGGCGGGTCGAGGGAGCGCAGCCAGCGGCGCTGCCAGGGCGTCTCGACCGCGCGGGGGTGGAACCGGGCGCGGACCCAGCCCACCGCCTCCTCGGCCGGGAGCCCGTCGAGGACGGCGAGCGCGGCCAGCGCCGTGCCGGTGCGCCCGACGCCGCCGTGGCAGGCCACCTCCACCCGATCCCCGGCGCGCGCCCGCTCCAGCGCCTCGCGCAGGGCGTCGAGGGTGTCGGCGCGGTCGCTGGGCACCCCGAAGTCCGGCCACCGGACCCGGCGGGCCGGCCAGGGCGGCAGGGGGCCGGCGCCGAGGACGACGGTGTGGTCGGCGGGGGTCGCCGGAGCGGCGAGGCGGCGGCCGCGGACCCGGGCACCGCCGGGGAGCACGACGATGCCGGTGTCGTCGCCCTCCGGCCAGCCCATCGGCGGTCAGCCGACCGGGGTCAGGCAGCGCGCCCACGAGGTGCGCGTGCGGACCGGCGCGAACCCCAGCCGCCGGTAGAGGGCCGGCGCCCCTGTGGGGTTCTCGCTGTCGACCTGCAGCCCCGAGGTCGCGCAGTCGGCGGCCGCCGCCGCCCGCAGCGCCGCGGTGATCGCCGCCGTGGCCACCCCCCGGCCGCGGGCCGGCCGCAGCACGCCGATCTGACCGAGGTGGGCCTGCCGGGCGCCGGTGGCGCGGGTGTCGGCCTCGTAGACGTAGGCCAGGACGTAGCCGACCACCGCCCCGTCGGCCAGGGCCAGCACCGAGAGGTCGGGGCGGAACGCCCGCTGCCCGGTGAACCAGCTGCGCCAGGCGGCCTCGTCGCGCTCGGTGGAGCCGAAGTGGTCGGTGAAGGCGGCGTTGTGTGCCCGGCGCACCTCCTCGTCGCGGTCCCAGCCGAACGGCACGAGGTCGATCCCGGGCACCACCGGCACCTCGGGCAGGTCGGTCAGCGGCCGCTCCATGTCCCAGTACCAGCGCTCGGGCTCGAACGCCGCCCGCCGCAGCAGACCCTCCAGCGAGGTCATCGCCCGGTACACCGAGACGGTCAGCCGCGCCGGGGCCTCCGGCTGCTCCGCGGCGTGCAGCTCCGCGCCACGGCCGAGCTGCCAGTCGAGCAGGACGCGGCCGATGCCGCGCCCGCGCGCGTCGGGGTGCACCCGGCCCTCCAGCCACACCCGGAAGGCGTCGCGCCCGCCGCCCGGGGAGATCGCCGTGGCCCAGCCGACCAGCCGCCCGTCGGCCGTGCACACGGCCCGGCCGTCGCGGGCCAGGTCGACGCGGTCGTTGCCCCAGAACTCCACGAGGTCGTCGGCGTCCTCGTGCTCCCCGGTCCCGTCGACGGTCTCCGCGGCGGCGAGCAGCTCGGCGGCGGCGGGGGCGTCGTCGAGGCTCAGCGGGCGGGCCGTGAGGCCCTCGGGCAGCGCGTGCACGGGGTCGGAGCGTAGGGACGGCGTCCGCCGGGGTCGACCGGGTTTCCCGGGGTGGCTTGCGCCCGCACCGGCGGCGCCGCCAGCATCGCAGGACGCCGTGGAGAGGAGGGCCCGTGTCCCGCTTCCTCGTCATCGCCTCGTACTCGCCGCAGGGGGCGCGGGCGGTCATGGCCGCGGGCGGGTCGGCCCGGCGCAGCGTCTTCGAGCACGCCGTCCTGGACCTGCACGGGCGCCTGGAGACCTTCGACTTCGCACTCGGCGCCGACGACGTCTACGCCATCGTCGACCTGCCCGACGCCGCCGCGGCCGCCGCCCTGTCGCTCACGATCAGCGGCGGCGGGGTGGCCGTCGTGCGCACCGTCGTCCTACTGCCCCCGGAGGAGCTCGACCGGGCCGCGCAGTTGCACCCCTCCTACTCCCCCGGGCCCGGCTGACCGGCTCGGGCGGGCAGCACCGCCCCCGTCACCGCGCGCAGGAACGGCAGCACCGCCTGCTCGACGCCGACCGGGTCGTCCAGCATCGGCCAGTGGCCGCTGTCGGCCAGCACCACGACGCGGGCCTGCGGGAACGTCTCGCGCTGCCGCTCGGCGTACTCCACCGGCAGGTACGGGTCCCGACCTCCCCACACCACCAGCACCGGACGGTCGATCCCCGCCAGTCGCCGGTGCAGGTCCTCGCAGACCGCCGCCATGTCGGTGGCCCGGTACAGCCGCAGGACGGCGCGCTGGGTGGCCCGGTCCTTGGAGCTGCGGTACATCCGGTCGACGGCGTCCGAGGGCAGGCCCCGCGGGTTGCCGCGACCGAGCACCGCCTGCATCCCCCGCCGGGTGCCGGTCCGGAGGAAGAGCTCGCCGAGCCCCGAGGTGCGCCAGATCCGCGCCAGGGCGTGCCAGCGGTAGCCGCGCAGCACCCCGATGTCGACCAGCGTCGCGCTGGCCAACCGGTCGGGGTGGTCGGCCGCCCACCACAGCCCCCACGGACCGCCGAAGTCGTGCAGCACCAGGTGCGCCCGGCGGATGCCCAGCTCGTCGAGGAGACCGCCGAGGTGCCGCGCGTAGCCGTCGACGGTGTACACGAAGGTGCCGGGCTTGTCCGCACCGCCGAAGCCGGGCATGTCCGGGGCGACCGCCCGCGCGAAGGCCCCGGTGCGGGCGACCAGGCGCCGCCAGTCCTCCGCCGGGCCGGGGTTGCCGTGCAGGAACACGACGGCCTCGTCGGCGTCGGCCGGGCCCGCGGTCAGGTACGGGGACCGGACGCCGGCCACGGTGACCGCACCCTCGCTCACCGGCGCCAGGTCGGCGGTCATGCCGGCATCCCCTCGCGGTCGACGGCAGCGCGCGGCGCCGGGATCGGCGGTGTCGGCGGCGCCGGTGGCGCGGCCGCCCCGGTGCCCCGGCCGGCCCGGACGGCGGCGGCCAGGATCCGTGGCCGGAACAGCGCCGTCGGCTTCTCGAGCATGCCGATCACCCGGGAGTACACGTCCGCGACGACGGGGTCCCGGGTGGAGGCGGCGTCGACGCGGTCGAGGTAGCGGTGCTGCATCCGCAGGAGCGGGCCGGCGGTCGTGCCGGTGGTCGTCGGGTAGCGCAGGTCCTCGCCGGTGGCCAGCATCCAGGGGTCGGCGTTGCGCCGGGCCAACTCCCGCTGGAACCGACGGGCCAGCCCGTCGAGGTCCCCGGCCGGGCGCCGCTGCCGGTGAGCGCGGAGACAGTCGTCGAGCGCCTCGGCGGCGACCGCGGCGGTGGTCATCCCCTGCCCGTAGACGGGGTTGAAGGAGCAGACGGCGTCCCCCAGGACGACGAACCGCTCCGGCCACCGGCGCATCCGCTCCAGGTGCACCTGCCGGTTGACCGTGCCCCGGTGTCCGCGGATGTCGGTGACCGGTTCGGCGACGGCGACCGCGTCCGCGAGGACCGGGGAGCTGAGGCGGCGCATGAACGCGGTGAACCCCGCCTCGTCGGTCGGCGGGTGCTCGTGGGCCGCGCCCATCAGCGAGACCATCCAGTGCCCGCCCTCGATCGGGAACAGGTACCCGGTGCGCGGGTTCTCGGGCGCCTGGGCCATCAGCATGAGGGCCCGCCAGTCCGCCGAGAAGCCGTCGGGGACCCGGTAGACCCGGCTGGCGTACGCGATGTGCGAGTCCACCTGCGTGATCGTGGGCGTGGGGTACCCGAGCCCGGCCAGCCACGGGACCGTACGGGACCCGCGCCCGGACGCGTCGACGACCAGGTCGCCGTCGGCGAGGGACACCGCACCCCCGTCGACCCCCCGCACGCCCACGCCCCGGACGGCCCGACGGTCCTCGGACGTCCGCAGCCCGGTCACCTCGTGCCCGTCGAGGACGGTGACGCCCGGGAGCTCCCGCACCCGGCGGCGCACCATCGCCTCGATGAGCGGGCGGCTGGCCGACAGCAGGGTCCATCCCCGCGCCCGCCGGTCCGTCCAGCCCGCCCGCGAGAGCAGCGCGATGTCCCCGGGCACGCGCAGCGGCACGGCCCCGGCCGCCTGCACGTCCTCCGAGAACCCGGGGAACAGCGCGTCGAGGACGCTCGACCCGCGAGCGAGCAGCACGTGCACCTGGCGGCTCTGCGGCACTCCCTTGCGGTGGTCCGCGCCGTCCGGGAGGAGGTCGCGCTCCACGATCGTCACCCGGTCGACGTGGCCGGCCAGCACGCGGGCGGCCAGCAGGCCGGCCATGCTCGCGCCGATGACCACCGCGGAGCCGGTCCCCGGGTCCCTGCGGTCGGTGGGTGTCTCGGTCATCTCCGGCCCTCCCCCGGCAGACAGCGGGTCGACCGCCAGCCCACACCGGGAGCCGACCGCCGGGCCAGTGGCCAAGTGCCCTCCCGGCCAGGAGCTCACCAGCCGGGGAGGAAGAGGCAGAACGGGTGGCCGGCGGGGTCCTGACAGACCCGGACGCCGTCCTGCGGCTGGACGTCGGCCACCGTCGCACCGGCCTCGACGGCGAGCGCCACGGCGGCGTCGAGGTCGTCGACCTCGATGTCGAGGTGCAGCTGCATGCGGGGGTCGCCGTCCCTGGCCGGCCACACCGGCGGGACGTGCTGCTCCTCGCGTTGGAAGGACAGCCCCGGGCCGCCGTCCTCCGGCCGCAGGGTGGCCCACTCGGGGGTGTCCTCGCGCAGGGGCCAGCCCAGCAACCGCCGGTAGAAACGCGCCAGCCCCTGCGGGTCCGGGGTGTCGAGGACGGTCGCGGTCAGCGTGAACGACGGCATCAGGCCTCCGGTCCGGACGACGGCTCCCCGCCGCCGAGGCGCACGAACAGGCAGAACAGGTGACCGTCCGGGTCGGCGTAGATGCGGACGTCCTCGTGCGGCTCGGTGTAGCGGGAGAGGAACCGGGCGCCGGCGGCCTCGGCGTGCGCGCTCGCCGCGGCCAGGTCCTCCACCTCGAAGTCCAGGTGCAGCTGCATCTGCTGGGTGCCCGGCTCCGGCGGCCACACCGGCGGCACGTGCTGCTCCTCGCGCTGGAAGGACAGCCCGGGGCCGCCGTCGGCCGGGCGCAGGGTGGCCCAGTCAGGGCTGTCGTCGCGCAGCGGCCACCCCAGCAACCGGCCGTAGAAGCGGGCCAGGCCGCGCGGGTCCGGCGTCCCGAGGACGGCGGCGGTGAGGCGCAGGGCCGGGGTCACGGCTCGATCGTGAACAGCCGGGCACCGTTGTGCCACACGACGGCGCGCAGCCACTCCTCCCCCAGGCCCAGCCGGTGCAGCGCGGCCAGCTGGTGGGCGTAGGGGTACGGGATCGAGGGGAAGTCGCTGCCCAGCAGCACCTTGTCCTGCAGTGCCGCCAGCCGGGGCCGGTCGACGGGGTCGAAGGGCATCAGCCGCTCGGTGAAGTCGGTGGCGAACATCGTGGTGTCCAGGTGCACCCGCTCGTAGCGCTCGGCGAGGTCGAGGAACTGCCGGTACTCCGGCATGCCGAGGTGGGCGATGACCAGCCGCAGGCGCGGGTGGCGCTCCAGGAGCCCGGTCATGGGCTCGGGGCCGGTGTGCTCGCCGGCCAGCGGGCCCGAGCCGCAGTGGATGACCACCGGGGTCCCCGTCTCCTCCAGCCGCGCCCAGACCGGGTCGAGCAGGGGGTGCCGCGGGTCGAAGGCGCCGACCTGCACGTGCACCTTGAAGACCCGCACGCCACCGTCCAGCGCCTCGGCGACGTAGTGCGGTGCCTCGGGCTCGGGGAAGAACGTCGCCGACCGCAGCACCTGCGGGTGCTCGGCGGCGAACCGCGCGGACCAGTCGTTGAGCCAGGCGGCCATGCCCGGCTTGTGCGGGTAGGGCAGGGTCGGGAACGCCCGGACGCCGAGCCGCTCGAGGACGGCCAGCCGCTCGCCGTCGTCGGGCAGCGCGTACTGGATCGGCCAGGCGGCGCCGTAGTGCGTCTCGGCGGCCTCGAAGTACCGCCACACCTTGGCCTGCACCCGCTCGGGCAGGAAGTGCACGTGCACGTCGACCAGCCCGGGCAGGCCGAGCTCGCGCCAGTAGCGCGGGACGTCGGCGTCGTCGACCGGCGGCTGCAGCCCGCTCACCGGAGCGCCCTCGGCTCGACTCCGCCCTCGTTCCGCTCCTCGGTCGCTGGCGCTCCCTGCGATGCTCGCTCGGGCGTCGTCATCGCAGGACCCCCGGCTCGACTCCGTCCTCGTTCCGCTCCTCGGTCGCTGGCGCTCCCTGCGATGCTCGCTCGGGCGTCGTCATCGCAGGACCCCCGGCTCGACTCCGCCCTCGTTCCGCTCCTCGGTCGCTGGCGCTCCCTGCGATGCTCGCTCGGGCGTCGTCATCGCAGCGTGACGACGACCTTGCCCCGCACGTGCCCCTCGGCGACGAGAGCCTGCGCGTCGGCCACCTGCTCCAACGGGAAGGCCCGGGCGATCGGCACCCGCAGCTGGCCGGCGTCGGCCATCCGGCCGAGCTCCTCGAGGTCGTGGGCGTCGGGCCGGACGAAGACGTAGCGCCCGCCCATCTCGTTCACCACGGGGTCGACGACGCTGGCGATCCGCGCGCGGTCCCGGACCTGCTTCGGCGCGTCGGCCAGGGTGTCGCCGCCCACGAGGTCCAAGACGGCGTCCACGGGCTCGGACAGCTGGGCGCTGATCGGCCCGGCCGAGTAGTCGAGCACCTCGGCCGCGCCGGCGTCGCGCAGGAACCCGTGGTTGCGCGGGCTCGCCGTGCCGACGACGTGCGCGCCGAGCGCGACGGCGATCTGGACGGCGTTGAAGCCGACCCCGCCCGCGGCGCGGTGCACCAGCACGCGGTCGCCCTCCCCGACGTCGAGCACCTCGGTCAGCGCCTGGTAGGCGGTCAGGCCGGCCAGCGGCAGCGCGCCGGCCTCGGCGAACGACAGCGAGGCCGGCTTGTGCGCCAGGCACCGCTGCGGCGCGGGCACCAGCTCGGCCATGGCGCCCCACTGGACGTCGTCCCGGCGGACGTAGCCGAAGACCTCGTCACCGGCCCGGAGGTCGACGACCGCGGGACCGGCCGCCTCGACCACGCCGGACAGCTCCCACCCGGGGACGATCGGGAAGTGGTGCGGGAACGCGCCGGCGAGGAACCCCTGCCGGATGGCCATGTCGACGGGGTTGACCCCGGCCGCGTGCACCCGCACCAGGACGGTGTCCGGCCCGACCGGCGGGTCGGGCAGGTCGTCGCGGACGGAGAGGACGTCGAGGTCGCCGAACCGGTCGTAGGCGGCGCCCCTCACCGGCGGCCCTTCACGTACCGGCCGAAGGCCCGCTGGATCTCGCGGCGGGAGTCCCGCTCGGCCATGTCCTGCCGCTTGTCGTAGGACTTCTTGCCCTTCGCCAGGGCGAGGGTGGCCTTGACCTTGCCGTCCTTGAAGTAGAGGTCGAGCGGCACGAGGGTGAGGCCGCCCTCCTTGGTCTTGCCGATCAGCTTGTCGATCTCGGCGCGGTGCATGAGCACCTTGCGCTTGCGCCGCGGCGCGTGGTTGGTCCAGGTGCCCTGGGTGTACTCGGGGATGTGGACGTGCTGCAGCCACACCTCGCCGTCGTCCACCGTGGCGAACCCGTCGACGAGCGAGGCACGGCCTTCACGCAGGCTCTTCACCTCGGTGCCGGTGAGGACCAGGCCCACCTCGTAGGTGTCGAGGATCGAGTAGTCGTGCCGCGCCTTCTTGTTCTGGGCGATCAGCTTCCGCCCCTGTTCTCGCGGCATGTCCCCAGGTTAACGCCGCACCGGGACCTTCCACCGCGCGTGTACCGGGCCTAACCTGCTACGACGCACGACCGCTCCACCCCACGGACGACCGGCCGGTCAGCCTGGAGGAGCCGATGGCCGCAGCCGCAGGAGTCGGCGTCCCCGCCGATCCCGGGTGCCCCGTGCAGACCGCGTCGGCGTCGCGACGGGCGGGCGGCCCGACCGCCCCGGCCGCCGCCTTCCTCGGCGCCGAGATCCCGGGAGCCCCGGGCCGGTGGGCTCCCACTCCCCGAGGAGAGGACCGTGGCCGAGTCGCGCCCTGAGACCGTGGGTGGCGGGGACGTCGCCACCGAGATCCCCAGTAGGAACCTGGCGCCGCTGACGTACGCCGACCTGCCGGAGCCGCTGCCCATGCGGAAGGTGCTCGGGCCGAGCGTGCTCCTGCTGGCGGGCGCGATCGGCTCGGGCGAGTACGTGCTGTGGCCCTACATCACCTCGCAGGTCGGGCTGAGCCTGGTCTGGCTGGTCGTGATCGGCGTCGGCACCCAGTACTTCCTCAACATGGAGATCGAGCGGTACACGCTGGCGACCGGGGAGACCGCGGTCACCGGCTTCACCCGGCTGTGGAAGGCCTGGGGCCCGCTGTTCATCGTGATGACGGTCGTGCCGTGGGCGTGGCCCGGCTGGGCCACCGGCGGGACGACGACGCTGGGCTTCGTGCTCGGGTACTCCGAGGCGGCGGTCCCCTACATCACGATCGGCGTCCTGCTGCTGATCGGCGCCGTCCTCACGGTGTCGCCGGTCGTCTACCGGACCGTCGAGAAGATCCAGTTCTTCTTCGTCGGGCTGATCGTCCTGTTCATGCTGTACGCGCTCGTCGCGCTGCTCGGCGCCGACGGCTACGCCGCCCTCGGCCGGGGGTTCGTCGAGGTCGGCCGGATCCCCGAGGGGGTCCAGGCGATCGGCGCCGCCACCCTCCTGGGCGCGATCGCGTTCGCCGGCGCGGGCGGTTCGCTCAACCTCGTCCAGTCCAACTGGGCCCGCGACAAGGGCCTCGGCATGGGCGCCCGGCTGCCGAAGATCGTCTCGCCGATCACGGGCGAGGAGGAGGCCGAACCCTCGATCGGCTACTTCTTCCGCCGCGACGAGGGCAACATGCGGCGGTGGCGCGGCTGGTGGCGGGTCGCCGACCGCGAGCAGTTCGTGACGTTCTTCGTCGTCGGCGCGGTGGCGCTGCTGACCTTCATGGCGCTGACGTACGTGACCGTCGGCGTCGGCGGCTCGGCCGAGAGCTTCGACTTCATCCGGGTCGAGGGCGAGGCGCTGCAGGCCCGCCAGGGCGACTGGCTGGGCGTGACGTTCTGGCTGATCGGCACCGTCGTCCTCTTCTCCACCAACCTCGCGGTGCTGGACATGGTGGGACGGGTGACGGCCGACGTGCTCAAGACCGGGCCGCTGGCCGCCAGCACCACGTGGACCGAGAGCCGGATCTACTTCGCCACCGTGTGGGCCGAGATCGTGTTCGGTTCGGTCATCCTGCTGTCGGGGGTGACCCAGCCGCTGGTCCTGCTCGTCATCGCCTCGGCCCTCAACGGGCTGGTGATGTTCGTGTACTCGTGCCTGCTGATCCAGCTGAACCGGCGGACGCTGCCCCGGGAGATCGGGCTGCGCGGTGGCCGGCTCGTGGCGATCGGGTGGGCCGTGCTGTTCTACGGCTTCTTCTCGGCGATCCTGCTGTGGGACCAGGCCGGCCAGCTGTTCGGGTGACGCACCCGTGCCGACGCGACGAGGTCTGCGCAGTGGCGGCCATCAGGGCGTTGATGGCGACCACTGTGCAGATCTCGCCGACGGGGTCGCGGGCTACAGCCGCACGTACAGGCGCAGCGTGACGTAGGCGGCGATCCCGGCCAGCCCCACGCCGGCGGCGGCGATGATCGGGCTGATGAAGGCGATCGCCGACCAGTCGACCGGCGGGATGATCCCGGCCTTGATCGGCCCGGCCAGGGTCTTGTCGACGAAGAGGACCTTGGTGAGCACCAGGCCGCCGACCGCGAGCAGCGCACCGATCAGCCCGGCGAGCGCCGCCTCGAGGATGAACGGCAGCTGGGTGTACCAGCGGGAGGCGCCGACCAGCCGCATGATGTTGGTCTCGTTGCGCCGGTTGAACGCCGCCAGCTGGATCGTGTTGGAGATCAGCAGCAGCGCCGCCAGGGCCTGGACGACGGCCACCGCGATCGTCGCGTTGCGGGCGCCGTTGAGCAGGCTGAACAACCGGTCGAGGAAGTCGCCCTCGTCGCGCACCTGGTCGACGCCGTTCTCCCCGTTGGGGAACTCCGCGGCGATGACCTCGTAACGCTCGGGGTTGACCAGCTCGACGCGGAAGCTCTCCGGCAGCGCGTCCTGCGGGGTGTTCTCCACGAGCTCCGGCTGCTGGCTGAACTGCTGCTGGAAGCGCTGGTAGGCCTCCTCCTTGGACTCGTAGAGGTAGCTGGCCACCTCGGGCGAGTCCGCGAGCTGCTGCTCGATCGCCGATCGCTGCTCGTCGGTGACGTCGTCGGCCAGGAAGATGGAGACCTGCACCTTGTCGTAGTAGATCTCCTTCATGTCGGAGATCATCCCGGCGATCAGCAGGCCGGTGCCCATGAGGCCCAGCGAGATGGCCGTGGTCAGGATCATCGCGACCGTCATGGTCAGGTTGCGACGCAGCCCGGTGGCCACCTCGGAGAGCACGAAGTTGACGCGCATGGATTCCCTGTCGTGAGTTCAGGCAGGCGGGGGCTCGGCAGCCCTGGAGCCGGTGGGACCTATCGGCCGACGCCGTAGACGCCGCGCGACTGGTCGCGGGTGAGCACTCCCCCGTTGAGCTCGATGACGCGGCGGCGCATGGAGTCGACGATGTGGTAGTCGTGCGTCGCCATGACCACGGTGGTGCCGGTGCGGTTGATCCGCTCCAGCAGCAGCATGATCCCCTCGCTGGTCTCCGGGTCGAGGTTCCCGGTGGGCTCGTCGGCGAGCAGCACCAGCGGCCGGTTGACGAACGCGCGGGCGATGGCGACGCGCTGCTGCTCACCACCGGAGAGCTCGCTGGGCAGCCGGTTGGCCTTGCCTTCCAGGCCGACCATCTCCAGCACCTCGGGGACGACGCGCTTGATGGTGCGCTGGGGCTTGTTGATGACCTCCAGCGCGAAGGCGACGTTCTGCGCCACGGTGCGGTTGCGCAGCAGGCGGAAGTCCTGGAAGACGCAGCCGATCGTGCGGCGCAGCTTCGGCACCTGCCACTTGCTCATCGTGTTGAGGGTCTTGCCGTTGACCTTGACGGTGCCCTTGGTGGGGTCGTCCTCCTTGAGCAGCAGCCGCAGGAAGGTCGACTTGCCAGAGCCGGAGGAGCCGATGAGGAAGACGAACTCCCCCTTGTCGATCTCCGTGGACACGTCATCGAGAGCCGGCCGGGAGCTGGCCGGGTACAGCTTGGTGACGTGTTGCAGTTCGATCACGAGGCGCCACGGTACCTTCCCCGAGGCGCATCCTGGTGCGTTCGCCACGGAACCGCCCCGGCTCGGGATCCGCGCAGCGTGACGGGGCCCGCGGACGTGCCAGGTCCCCCGTCACCCAGCGTGGCCTATTCCCCGACGCGCCGGGGGACGCCTGTGACGAACGGGACGTCTGCGACGCCGGAACGACGTCGCTCCCCGGAGCGCCGGCCGGCTCCCGCGGTCTCCCTCAGCCGGTGGTGACCCTGGCCGGCTTCCGCGCCGCAGTCCGCTCCTCGCTCGCTGCGTCCCCTGGCCGCCCCCGCGGTCGCTCGGCTCCTCGCTCGCTGGCGCTCGCTGCGATGCTCCCGCGGCTGTCAGCCGGCGGTGACCCCGGCCGGCTTCCGCGCCGCAGTCCGCTCCTCGCTCGCTGCGTCCCCTGGCCGCCTCCGCGGTCGCTCCGCTCCTCGCTCGCTGGCGCTCGCTGCGATGCTCACTCCCTGTCGGCGGCCGCGCTGGCTGCGACGCTCCCGCGGCTGTCAGCCGGCGGTGACCGACTCCTGCTGCCGCCGCCACCGGATGCCGGCCTCGATGAACGCGTCGATGTCGCCGTCCAGGACGGCGCCGGTGTTCCCGGTCTCCTGCTCGGTGCGCAGGTCCTTGACCATCTGGTACGGGTGCAGGACGTAGGAGCGCATCTGGTTGCCCCAGCTGCTGCCCTCCCCGCGCAGCGCGTCCATCTCGGCGCGCTGCTCCTCCTGCCGCTTGGCCAGCAGCCGCGCCTGGAGCACCCGCATCGCCGCCGCCCGGTTCTGGATCTGGCTCTTCTCGTTCTGGCAGGACACGACGATGCCGGTGGGCAGGTGGGTGATGCGGACGGCGGAGTCGGTGGTGTTGACGCTCTGCCCACCCGGGCCCGAGGACCGGAAGACGTCGATGCGGATCTCGTTCTCCGGGATGTCGACGTGGTCGGTCTGCTCCACGACGGGGAGCACCTCGACGCCGGCGAAGGAGGTCTGCCGGCGTCCCTGGTTGTCGAACGGCGAGATGCGCACCAGCCGGTGGGTGCCCTGCTCGACCGAGAGGGTGCCGTAGGCGTAGGGCTGCTTGACCGCGAAGGTGGCCGACTTGATCCCGGCCTCCTCCGCGTAGCTGACGTCGTAGAGCTCGACCGGGTACTTGTGCCGCTCGGCCCAGCGCAGGTACATGCGCATGAGCATCTCGGCGAAGTCGGCGGCGTCGACGCCACCGGCCTCCGAGCGGATGGTGACCAGCGCCTCGCGGGAGTCGTACTCCCCGGAGAGCAGGGTGCGGACCTCGAGCTCGTCGATCGCCTTGCGCAGGCTCTCCAGCTCCCGCTCGGCCTCGGCCAGCGTGGCCTCGTCGCTCTCCTCGGCGGCCATCTCGTGCAGCAGGCCCACGTCGTCGAGCCGGCTGCGCAACTCCTCGACCCGGCGCAGGTCGCCCTGCAGGTAGGACAGCTTCGAGGTGAGCGCCTGCGCGGCCTCGACGTCGTTCCAGAGGTCGGGCGCGGCGGCCTGCTGCTCGAGGTCGGCGACCTCGCGGCGCAGCCGGTCGACGTCGAGGACCGCCTCGATCGACCTCAGGGTCGTGTCGAGCTCGTCCAGGACGACGGAGAAGTCAGCGGCCACGCCTTCCCAGGGTAGTGCGCCCCCGCCACGGGGAGACACTGGCTGCATGACCGAGCCTCGCCGGCGCCGGACACGGGCGGACTACCAGCGCGGACTCCCCGACCACCACGACCCCACGGCCGGCATCGGTGGCGCCGCGCCGGCGCGGTCAGCCCTGACCCTGCGGCTGGTGCTGGCCGCCTTCGGCCTGGTCGTCTGCGCCGTCGCCGGAGTGCTGTGGCTGACCGCGGACCTGCCCGTGTGGCCGGCCGTGGTGCTGCTCGTGCTCGCCGTCGTCGCCCTGGTCGACCTGGTCGTGGTGGCCCGCCGCAAGCGACGGGGCGAGCCCGGCTGAGCCGGTCCACGGGTCAGTCGGCGACACCCCGGGCCGGCGTCCGGGCCGTGGCCCGCTCCGCCATCCACGGCACGACCTCCGCCGCCGGCATCGGCCGGGCGATGTGGAAGCCCTGGGCGGAGGTGCAGCCCAGCTCGGCGGCCAGGGACAGCTGCTCGGCGGTCTCCACGCCCTCGGCCAGGCTGCGCATGCCACACGCGCGGCCCAGGGCCACCACGGCGGCGATCGCCGCCGCTGCCGCGCTCCGGCGGCCCTCGGGGAAGGTGACCAGGCTGCCGTCGATCTTGAGGATCCCGGCGGGGATGGCGACCAGCTGGCCGAGCGAGGAGTAGCCGCTGCCGAAGTCGTCGATGCAGACCTCGACCCCCCGGCGGCGCAGCTCGGCGAACTGGGCGGCGGCGCGTTCGGCGTCCTCGGCGACCGAGCTCTCGGTCAGCTCCACGACCAGCTGCTCGGCCGGCAGCCCGGACTCGGTCAGCGCGTCCTCGACGTCGCGGAGGAGCGTGCCGGTCGAGAAGTGACCGGCGCTGATGTTCACGCCGATCACCAGCTGGAGCCCGGTGCGCGCCCACGCCGCGGCCTGCCGGGTCGCCGCGCGCAGGACCCACCGGGCGACCGGCGTCATCAGGTCGTGCTGCGCGGCGATCGGGAGGAAGTCGGCCGGCGGGAGCAGCCCGCGCTGGGGGTGCTCCCAGCGGACCAGCGCCTCCACGCCGGTGATCCGCCCGGTCGGCAGGTGCAGGACCGGCTGGTAGTGCAGCACCAGCTGGTCGTCGAGCACGGCCTCCCGCAGCTCGGCGGCGACGGTGGCCCGCCGCTGGGCGGCGGTGCGCAGGTCGGCGGTGAACAGGCGGACACGGTTGCGGCCGGCCTCCTTGGCCGCGTACATCGCCAGGTCGGCGTCCCGGACCAGGTCGGTCGAGCGCACTCGCGGCGAGCCGGGGTCCGGGGCCGTGGCGATGCCGATGCTCACCCCCAGCCGGACCATCCGGCCGCCCAGGTCGAAGGGCCGGTCGATGCTGCTCCGGCAGCGGTCGGCCAGGGCCTCGGCACCGGGGGTGTCGCAGTCCCGGCACAGGACGACGAACTCGTCCCCGCCGAGCCGGCCCACGGTGTCGCCGGCGCGGGTGCTGCCGGTGAGGCGGCCGGCGATCTGGCGGAGGAGGTCGTCGCCGGCGTCGTGCCCCAGCGAGTCGTTGACGGTCTTGAACCCGTCGACGTCGAGGAAGAGCACCGACACCGGGCCGCGGTCGGCCCGCTGCAGTTCGGCGTCGATGAGCTCGTGCAGGTGCGCGCGGTTGGGCAGCTCGGTGAGGGTGTCGTGGCGGGCCCGCCAGTCCGAGGCCCGCTCGGCCCGGACCCGCGAGGTGACGTCGGTGTGGGTGACCACGACCTGCCCGGCCTGGTCGACCCGGGAGGCCTGCAGGTGGTACCAGCGGGTGCCGTCGGGGCGCTCGAGGGCGTAGTCGGCCTGGACCGAGGCGCACTCGCCCCGGGAGAGCGCCCGGAGCCGGTCGATGAGCGACACCGTGCCGGAGCCGGCGCTCAGCCGCCGCGCCATGGCGTAGTAGTCGCCGTCCAGGCCGACCCGGATCCGGTCGTCGTCGAGCAGGTCCGCGGCGCTCTGCCAGGCGGTGTTGGCCAGCAGCACCCGGCCCTCGGCGTCGATGAGCAGCGTCGGCGAGGGCAGCGCGTCGAGCACGGCCTCGACCGCGACCGCGGAGCTGCTGCTGGGGCCACCACCCCGGCGGCGCACGTCCAGCGGCAGCTGGTGCTCCTCCGGTCGTCGCGCCACGCACTCTCCTGCGGTCTGCCGGCCACCGCCCCCGGCGGCCTCCCCTCGATCTTCCCCGGCCGGCGCTGGAGCCGGCGCGGGATCCGTCATACCCCGGAGGCCGGGCCGGGCGACCACCGGGTCAGCGCTCCGGTTCCCGGGTCTCGGCGACCACCCACCGCAGGTAGTCCGGCGACCCGTCGACCAGCGGCAGGGCGATCACGCAGGGGACGTCGTACGGGTGCAGCTCGACGGTGCGGGCCACGATCGCGGGGACCAGCGACCGGCGGGTGTGCAGCGCGACCCGCGCCTCGGGCTCGTCGTGCACCTCGCCCTCCCACCGGTACACCGAGCGGATCGCGGCGAACCGGTGCCCGCAGGCGGCCAGCCGCTCCTCCACCAGCGTCCGGGTGTAGCCGGCCAGCCAGTCGGCGTCGGCGCCGGTGACGACGACCTCACAGCAGTCCTCCACACACCCATCCTCGCCCGGCGCGCGTGCGTGGACCGGCCGCCGCGCGGGGTAGGGCCCCGGCATGAGCGACGAGATGACCATCCAGCTCGACAGCGAGGAGTACGTGCTGCGCCTCGAGGCCGGCAGCCTGCGGGTGGGCCGCCGGGTGGCCGGCGAGGTCACCTGGCTCGACGACGTCGACCCCGGCCTGCTGCCCGAGGCCGCGCGGGCGGCGCTGGAGCGCGGTGACACCGACGACCAGGCGCTGCGGACGGCGCTGCACGGGGTGGTCCAGGCCGAGGTGCAGCGCGGCGGCTGAGGAGACGGCCGGGGGTCAGTCCGCCACCAGCTCGGCGGCCCCCTCCGGCCACCACTGCCCGGCGGGCGGCGCACCCCGGCAGGTGCCGTCGGAGTCGCCGGGCTGCTTGATCCACAGCAGCGCGTCGACCCGCTCGTGGCCGGCCGACGTGGTGGGCGCCTCGCCCAGCCGCCGCCCCGGCGGGTTGCACCAGCGGTCCTCGTCCGAGTCCGCCTGCGGCACCGGGCCGGCGCCGTTGCGGCTGGTGTCGATGACGAAGTGGGCGACGGGTGTCCCTGGCGCCGCTCCCCGCTCGAGTTCCCGGGACAGGGCCAGCCCGTAGTCGGCACTCGCACCCGTCGTCTCGAAGTTGGCGACGTTCAGGGCGAACCCGTCGGCCTGCCCGATGTTGCTGCGCCGCAGGGCGTCGGCGAGCACCGGCAGGTCCTGGATCCAGCTGGCGTTGCCGGCGTCGAGGTACACGCGGGCCTGCGGCTGCCGGTCGAGGATCGCCACGGCCTGCCCGAGGAGGTCGAAGCGCGCCGCGGGGTCGACGCCGGCGCAGCCGGCGACGGCGTGCGCGACGGCGTCCGGCTCCAGGACGACGACGGCGGGCCGGTCGCCGAGGGCCGCGGCGAAGCTGCCGATCCAGCTCAGGTAGGCGTCGACGTCGGCCGCTCCTCCCGCCGAGTAGGAGCCGCAGTCCCTGCCTGGGACGTTGTAGGCCACCAGGACCGGCAGCTGCCCGGCGGCGGCCGCGCCCTCGGAGACCTCCAGCACCGCCTCGTAGGGGTTGCCCGGTGCGGCGATCCAGGTGGCGGTCGGCTGCTCGGCCAGCGGGGCGAGCGCCTCGGCCTCGGCGTCCCGGCCCTCGGCCCGCGCCTGCTCGACGGCGAGGGGACCGTGCCCCTCGGGGTTGACCCACAGGTCGCCCGCCAGCCGGCCGGGCTCGGCGGGAGCGGCGGGCGACGGCGCGCCGGCCGGGGGTCGGTCGGCCTCGGGCGCCGCGGCGCTGCTGCAGGCGACGACCGTGCTCGCCGCGACGGCCAGGACCGCCGCCCGGACCGGCCGCCGCCGGGAGGTGGACCGGCTCATGCGACGTGCACCCACCGCGCCGGGGAGGGGACGCCCTCCGCGTCGAGGACGACGAGCATGTACCAGCCCGAGGGCGTGAGGCCCTCCTCGACCGGCACCCCCAGGTCGTAGGTGCCCGGGCCGCAGCAGCCCTCCGGGCAGTGCTCCTGCCCCTGCGCCCGGGACGGGTGTGCCGCGGGGTCACCCGGCGGGCAGGACGTCGCCCCGGCCGGCGCGACGTCCAGGGCGATCGAGCGCTGCTCGGGATCGGTCTGGTGGGTCACCGCGCTGGGCCGCAGCAGCCGGGCCCCGGCCACCTCCGCGCCGTCGACGGTCACCCGGAAGGTGCTCCCCCGGGTGACCTCGGTGGGCGCGGAGGTGAGGTCCGGCCGGTCCCCGGCGAAGAGGTAGGGCGGGGAGTAGATCTCGATCCGCGTGTCGAACCGCCCGGGGATGGTGTTCTCCTCGTCGGAGAACAGCGGGTCCGAGCCCATCGTCATGACCCGGCCGTCGGGCAGCAGCAGCGCGGTGGCGTGGTAGTTGCGGCCCACCTCGTTCGGCGCCGCCTCGTCCGCCTCCCCGGTCTCCGGGTCGAACAGGGTCGTCAGGTGCAGGTCGCTGTGCGAGTTGCCCCGGTACCCCACCGAACCGCCGGTCAGCAGCGTGCGGTCGTCGGGCAGCGTGACGGCGTTGACGTAGCGGGCCGGGCTCGGGTGGTCGGCCAGTGGCACGTACCGGGGTTCGGCGTCGGTGAGGTCGACGACGTTGAACCGGGCCGTCGACTCCTCGCTGTCGCCCACACCGCCCCCTCCGACGATGGCGACCCGCTGGTCCTGCGCCGGCGCGAGCAGGAACGACGTGCTGGTCTCGTTGTACTGCGGGTCCTCGAGGCCCTCGACGTCGGTCCAGGAGTTGTCCCGCAGGTCCCAGATCCCGGGCTGACGCCCCTCCAGGTGCGAGCCGTAGCCGGTGTTGGAGCCGCTGTAGAACAGCCGGTGGCCGTCCGCCAGCCGGAACAGGCCGGGATAGGTCGGGAAGTAGCGCTCCAGCTCGGGCCGCTCCTCCCAGGTGCGGGTGTCGGGGTCGTAGACCTCGTTGGCCCCGTCGATGACCAGGCCGTGCTCGTCGAGTCCGGAGACGGCGAGCACCTCGCCACCCTCCAGGCCGACCAGCGTCGGGTACCAGCGGGACTCGGTGAGCCGGCCGGTCCGCACGTAGGTCTCGGAGGCGACGTCGAACTCGTAGGAGGCGTCCAGGCCCCGGTAGTTCTGCTTGTCCAGGGTGACGCTGTCGGCCTGGCCGTAGAGGTCCCTGCGCCGGTCGGGCGCGACGTCCTCGACCTGGAACTGCCGGCTGCCGGTGACGACGTACCCGTCGCCCTCCTCCTCGGCCTCGATCCACACGGCCTGCGCGCCGGCCATCCAGGTGCCGTCGGGCATGGCGTGCGCGGGCGGCACCGTGACGTCCTCGGTCGACAGGTAGGTGCGGCCCTCGGCGGTGAACCGGGTGCCGGCGGGCAGGGTCACCGCGGCGCCGTCCCGCTCGTTCTTCACGGTGAGGACGCCGGCGGCCCGGTCGACGTCCGCGGCCAGGACCTCGTACTCGCGGGTGCCGCCGGCGATGAGCAGGTTGCCGTTGGGCAGGTAGGCGTGCCCGGAGCAGAAGAGGTCCTCCGGGGTCGGGACCTCTTTCGACTCCCCGGTGACCGGGTCCCACACGACGGTCCGGAAGGTGCCGGCCTCGAAGTCCCGGGCGTCGTTCCCCGACCCGGCGATCAGCAGCACCTTGCCGGTGTACAGCAGCGCGGCGTGGACGGCCTGGACGCGGTACTCCTCGGGGAGCTCGATGGTCTCCCACGAGCCGAACTGGGCCTTGTAGTCCGGGCGGCTGCGCTGGAACTCGGTGTAGGCGTCCTGCGCGACCGCGGTCACGACCGGGCCGTTGGCGGCGACGAGTCCGGCCACCGCGGCCAGGACCAGGGCGGCGTTGCGCAGCCGGCGCAGCGGCCGGGGCTTGCGGCGGGTCATCGGGAGCTCTCCTGGGCCAGGGGGACGGCGGCGGCGTGGTTGCCGACGAAGGTGACGGCGGGTGCGCAGGGACCGGTGGTGGGGGCGAGGACCGGGGCGGCCGTCGTCCGGCCGGGCCTGCGGAGGCGCGCGCGCACCAGGCCGGCGACCCAGATCGCGACCGGCAGCAGGCAGGCGACCAGGCTGAGGACCGCCCAGACGCGGATCTCCGGGTGGGTGTGCCCCCACAGTTCCGACATCACGAGGGCCACGACCAGCAGCCCGGCCCACCGCAGGTGCTTGGCGAAGGAACCCGGCCGGTCGCCGCTGACCGCGCCCTTGCGGGTGACGGCGAAGCTGATGTCGCGGTTGCGGATCGCCGCCCACAGCGCGCTGACGTACACCGGCGTCGACAGGACCGACACGAGCATCCCGCTGATGCCCGAGGAGCCCTCCTCCTCGTGCGGGCTGACGTTGTGCCGGCGGTTCCAGAAGTAGACGCCGACCTGCAGCACCGCGGCGTTGGCGTAGAGCATCACCCACAGCTGCGCGGAGACCAGGAGCCCGGCCACGCCGGTGAGCAGGTAGGCCACCAGGTTGGTCACGCCGAGGACCCAGCTCAGTGCCGTCGCGGGGTAGAAGGCCATGAGCAGCCGGTAGTGCGCCCGCCGCCACGCCGACATCCCGCGGGCCGCCGTGCGGAACCGGCGGAGGACGACCTCGTCGGTGCCCCGGGCCCAGCGGCCCTGCTGGGTGAAGTAGTCCCGCCAGGTGGACGGGCCCTCCCCGACGGCCAGGACGTCCGGGGTGTACACCGACTTCCACGCCGCGCCGGTCTCCGGGTTGACGCTCGCGTGCCACACGACGCTGGTCGCGGCGTCCTCGGTGATGGAGTCCTGCAGCCCACCGATCGCCCGCAGCGCGGACAGGCGGACGGCGTTGTTGGTGCCGACGAACATCGCGGTGGTGAAGCGGTTCGCGGCCCGCTGCAGGACGCTGTGGAAGAGGTACTGCTGGGACTCGGCTGCGCGGGTGATGAAGTTGTCGTAGTTGCCGTACACCTGCGGGCCGACCACGAAGGCGACGTCCGGGTCGTGGAAGTAGCCCATGAGCCGCTCCACGAAGTTCGGCAGCGGCACGTGGTCGGAGTCGACCGAGACCCAGAAGTCGTAGTCGTCGCCGTGGGCGTCGAGCCAGGCGTTGTAGTTGCCGTGCTTGGTCCGCGCCTTGTGGCGCCCGGTGTCCTGGTTCCAGTCCGGGACGCCGTGGCGGGTGAAGTGCCGGACGCCGAGCTGGGCGCACATTGCGCGCACGTCCGGGTCGTCGCCCTCGTCGAGCAGCCAGACGTCCAGCGCGCCCTCATACCGGACCGCGACCGCGGCCTCCAGCGTCCGGCGCACCATCTCGAGCGGTTCCTTGCTCGGCACGATCGTGGTCACGAAGGCGATGCGCTGCCGGGTCAGGGGTGCCACGGGGATCGGGTCGCGGGCGTTGAGGGTGGCCACCGCGAGGGTGAACACGTTGACCAGCCGCAGCAGCTCGATGACGGCGACGCTGACGATCAGCGCCACGGCCAGGACCGACTGCCAGTCGGCGGCGAGCTCGGGGTGGTGCGCCGGCCGCACCAGGAAGGCGAGGAACGCCAGCTCGAAGAGCAGCGCCGTGCTGACGAGCAGCCAGGCCCGGGCGCGCGCCCGGCCGCGGGTCACCGGCCGGAACCGGACCCGCGAGTCCGCCGGCGGTGCCTCCAGCGGACCGGCGAGCTCGCTGAAGTCGTCGTAGGGGTAGGTCGGCTGGGCGGCGAGCTCAGCCACGTCGGGACGTGACCACGGGGCTGCCTCCTTCCCGGGAACCGGTCAGCCGAGGGCAGCCGGGGACCCCGCGGTGCGGGGTTCGAGGGCGGACGAGGGCGAAGGGCACCTCCGGGACGGCGCGCCGGGCAGGCGGCCGCCGGCCGGCGCGCTCCGGAGCGGGAGCAGCCGGCACGGAGGGAGGGCCGGGACCGGGAGCCGCGCGGTCCGTCGATCGGGACCGACGAGGCGCCGGTGAGGAGGGGTGCGCGCAGAGCGGGCGGCTAGCCCGCGGCGGCCACTCGCGTGGGCGGGCGGGGGCGCGCGGCGCGGGTCATGGTTCTCCTGCTCAGGCGGGTCGGACCTGACAGGACGGCGGTCTCGCCACTCGTTCCCCGGATGGTCTGGCGACCGTCTTCTCCCCCGTGCACCGATGCGGCGTCGGTGGGACCACCCGGATCTCCACGTCGTCCTGGCACGAGTTCACGTGCCGTGACCGACGTTAGCCAGACCTCATCACACAGAGCTACCTCGTCGGGGTGGTTCACCCGGACGAGTGACCTCGTGGAGCACCGAGCCCAGAACCGTGTGTCACCGGTCACCGGTCAACCAGCCCACGACTGTTGGTTGAGCAGCGCATCCACCTGAACGAGCGGGTCGCGCCCCGTCACTCCACTCCCGGCGCGCCGATCACGTTCAGTGACGGGCGTCCGAGCTCCGAGAATCACGCACAGTCACATCCGGCGGGTGGCTGCACGTCGCCGGCACCCGGCGGGGGGCTCAGGCCGGCAGCTCCACGGGGAGCCCCGCGGGCAGCCAGCGGAACCGCTCGCGCACCTCGGCCGGCCCCGCGGCGAGCTGCCGCTCGGCCGCCGAGCGCCCCTGCCGGAAGTGCGTCCAGCCCTCGTAGTGCACCGGGACGGCGGTGCGGGGGCGCAGCAGCCGGCACAGCTCCACCGCGTCGCGGCCGGTCATCGACCAGCGGACCGGCCCGGTCACCGGGAAGCGCACCCCGCCCAGGTGCAGCAGCGCGGTGCCGACCCGCAGGCGCTCGGCCACCCGGCGGACGCCGTCGAACAGGACGGTGTCCCCCGAGATCCAGAGCACGCCGTCGGCCTGCCCCTCCCAGCGGAGCGCGAAGCCGGTCACCTCGCCGCTGATCGGTCGGCTCAGCGGCGGGCCGTGCCGGGCGGGGGTCGCGGTGACCTCGATGGCCGGGCGGCCGGGCGCGGTGAGCGTCGTGGTGGCCCAGGGCGGCAGCCCGCGCGCGGTGCCGCCCAGCCGTCGCGCGCCGGAGGGGGTGGTCACGACGACGCCGGCCGAGGGCAGGAGCGCCCGGCCGGCGTCGTCGAGGTTGTCGCCGTGGGTGTCGTGGCTGAGCAGGACGGCGTCCACCGGCACCAGGTCGTCGACGCCGACCGCCGGCCCGTGCACCTTCCGCGAGGAGCTCCCCCAGCCGAAGGCGTACCGCCGGCCGGGTGGATCCAGCGTCGGGTCGGTGAGCAGACGCCAGCCACCGACCTCGATCAGCACGGTCGGCCCGCCGACGTGGGTGAGCCGGACGGTGTCCCCCGGCCCGGCGGTCACTGGGCGCCGGCGACCTCGGGCCGGCTCCCCCGGGCGTGCGTGACCGCCCACTCGAGCACGGTGTCGGCGATCTCCTCCCAGCCCTCCTGGGCGGGCAGCAGGTGTGCGTAGCCGGCGTACTCCCGGAGTTCGGTGACCGTCCGCGGCGACCGGTAGTGCTTGGCGTTCGACCGCTGCACGCTCGGCGGCATGATGTGGTCCTCGCCGCCGGAGACGAACAGCAGCGGCGGCCGGGCGTCGTTGGCGTAGTCGACCGCGGCGTCCTGCGGGCCGGGCATGAAGTTCGCCAGCACCGTGCTCCACAGGATCCGCCCGGGCGCGGGGATCGCGTAGCGCTCGTACAGCCGGCGCGACTCCTCCTCGCTGAAGGTGTTGGTGAACGCGTAGTGCCACTGCTCGAGGGTCAGGGGCACCGCGCGGTGCCGGTTGGCCGGGTTCTTGAAGGCCGTGAACACCGACCGCAGCTGCGAGAGCGGCAGCACCCGCACCCCCTCGGTCGGCGCGGAGTTCAGGGTGACGCCCACCGCGCCGTGGCCCCGGTCCAGCAGGAGTTGCACGAGCGTGCCCCCGGCGGAGTGGCCGATCAGGATCGGCGGGCGGTCCAGCTCCCCGAGCACCGACTCCAGGTGCGCGACGATCTGCGGCAGAGTCACCTCGGCGATCGGCGTGGGGTCGGCGTTGAGCGCCTCCACCTCGACCTCGAAGCCGGGGTAGGCCGGGGTGAGCACCCGGTAGCCGCGGCGCTCGTAGCGCGCCTTCCAGTTCTCCCAGCTGCGCGGGGTCACCCAGAAGCCGTGGACGAGCACGATCGTGTCGGGGGTGCCGGGAGGCGGGCCCTCGGCCGGGCGCGGGGTGGGGACGGCGTCGGTCATGTCGGCTCCTCGGTCAGGCGCGCGCGAAGGCGAGCAGGTCGGCGGTGAACTCCTGCTCGTGCGCCCCGGTGAGGCCGTGCGGCTGGCCCGGGTACACCCTGAGCTCGGCGTTCTTGAGCAGCTCCGCCGTCTTCGGCGCGGAGTCGGCGAACGGCACGATCTGGTCGTCGTCGCCGTGCGCGACGAGCACCGGGACGTCGATGCGCGCGAGGTCCGCGGTGAAGTCGCTCTCGCTGAACTGGCGGATGCAGTCGTGGGCGCCCTTGAGGCCGGCCATCATGCTCATCCGCCAGAAGTCGTCGAGCTGGCCCTGGGGGACCTCGCTGCCGGGCCGGTTGGGCCCGTAGAACGGGATCGCCAGCTGGCGGTAGTACTCCGAGCGCCCGCCCAGGACGCCGGCCCGGATCTCGTCGAAGACCTCGATGGGCAGGCCCTCGGGGTTGGCGTCGGTCCGGAGCATGGTGGGCGGGATGGCACCGAGCAGCACGGCCTTGGCGACCCGGCCGGTGCCGTGGCGGCCCATGTAGCGGGTGACCTCGCCGCCGCCGGTGGAGTGCCCGACCAGGATCACGTCGCGCAGGTCCAGCCACTCGATGAGCGCGGCCAGGTCGTCGGCGTAGGTGTCCATGTCGTTGCCGTCCCACGGCTGGCTCGACCGGCCGTGTCCGCGGCGGTCGTGGGCGACGGCGCGGAAGCCGTTCGAGGCCATGGCGAACATCTGCCGGTCCCAGGCGTCGGCGCACAGCGGCCAGCCGTGGCTGAACACGACCGGCTGCCCCGAGCCCCAGTCCTTGAAGAAGATGTCCGTGCCGTCGGAGGTCGTGAACGCGGTCATCTCGCAGCTCCCGTCGGTGGTCTCGGCTGCCTCCCGCGGCGCAGCCTGGCAGGACGCCGTCGGCGCTGCTGGACCCTCGCTGCACACCTCTGGCCCCTGCCTGCACGCCGGGTCCGGCCGGACGGCCCTTCTCCCCGGCGGTCCGCGCTGCCAGACTCGTCGCGCGCGCTTCCCAGGTCCGGCGCACGACGAGGTCCGTCGGCTCCCGTCCTCGTGCGTCCCCGAGGGGGTCCCGATGCTCCTGCTCGACACCGCCGCGCTGCCACCCGAGGAGCGGGCCGACGCCTTCCGCGCCGCGTTCGGCCAGGCGTCGGTGCCCTGCCGGATCGAGCACCTGGGCCCGACGCGGGAGCTGCGCACGCGCATGCACCTGTGGCACTACGGCGAGGCGAACCTGTTCACCACCGACTCCTCGGGCTTCCGGCTCGTGCGCGACGACCGGCACGTCCGGATGGAGAGCACCCCGGTCGTGGCCCTCGCCGTGCAGTTGCGCGGGGTGGGCGAGTTCAGCCAGTTCGGCACCGACCGCCTGGTGGGCGCCGGGGAACTGATGGTGAACGACCTCGCCGAGCCCTACGCGTTCTCCTGGTCGGGCGCGGGCGGCTCGCGGGCCTTCCAGGTGCCCGCCGAGCGGCTCGGGGTGCCGGCCGCCGTCGTCCGGGCGGCGGCGCCGCGGTTGCGCGCCAGCCCGCTGCACGACCTGGTGCGCGACCACCTCGTCCGGCTGGCCCGGGACGCCGACCGCATCGCCGGGGACCCCGGTGCGGCGGCGGTGGGGACGGCGACGACCGAGCTGGTGCGGGCGCTGCTGGTGTCGGCCGCCGCACCCGACCGGCTGGCCGCGGCGGTGCGCGCCGAGACGCTGGTGACCCGGGTGCTGGCCCACGTCCACCGGCACCTGACCGATCCGGAGCTCACGCCGGAGCGGATCGCCGCGGCGCACAACGTGTCGGTGCGCCAGCTGTACAAGGCCTGCGCCGACGCCGGGGTGAGCCTGGAGCAGACCGTGATCCGGGAGCGGCTGGAGCTGGCGCGGGCGCGGCTGGTGTCGCCGTCCGGGAGACGGCGGTCCATCGCGGCGACCGCCCGCGCCTGCGGGTTCGCCGACCCGAGCCACTTCACCCGGCGGTTCCGTGCGGCGTTCGGGACGACCCCGCGGGAGTGGCAGCGCACCGCGGCCGGCTGACGCCGGGTCAGGTGCGGGGCAGCTCCGCGGCCGGGGTCTGCGGGCGCTGGCCGAGCAGCAGCAGCTCGGCGTCCGTGGCCTCCAGCGGCCGGGCGAACAGGTAGCCCTGGCCGACCGCGCAGCGGCCGTCGAGCAGCCGGGCGCGCTGGGCCTCCGACTCCACGCCCTCGGCGACGACCTCGAGGTCCAGGGCGCGGCCGAGGTCGACCAGGCCGCGGACGATCGGCGGCATCTCCTCCTCGCCGGTGATCGTGGCGACGAAGGACCGGTCGATCTTGAGGACGTCGACGGTGAACTGCTGCAGGTAGCCCAGCGACGAGTAGCCCGTGCCGAAGTCGTCGAGCGCGACCCGCACGCCCAGCGCCCGCAGCGCGGAGAGGGACTCCGCGGCGCGCTCCGGGTTGCCCACGAGCGCGGTCTCGGTGACCTCCAGGACCAGGGCCGACGCCGGCAGGCCGCTGGCCGACAGCGCGTCGCGCACCTGGTCGAGCAGGTCCGGCGAGGCCAGCTGCACGGCCGAGACGTTGACCGACATGGTGGTGTCCGCGGCGGCGGGGTGCTCGCGGCGCCAGGCGGCGGCGGTCCGGCACGCCTCGCGCAGCACCCAGCCGCCGATGTCCCCGATGAGGCCGAGGTCCTCGGCGACGGGGACGAACCGCATCGGCGGCACGGCGCCGAGGGTGGGCGACTGCCAGCGCAGCAACGCCTCGAACCCGCGCACCCGCTGGTCGGCCAGGTCGACGACGGGCTGGTAGACCAGCCGGAACTGCTCGGCGGCGAGCGCGCCGGTCAGCTCCTGCTCCAGGTGGCGCCGCTCGACGGCGGCCGCCCGCATGTCGGGGTCGAAGACGACGGAGCGCCCGCGACCGGAGACCTTCGCCGCGTACATGGCGATGTCGGCGTCCCGGACCAGCGACTCGCCCGTGGCGTCCTCGGCGGCCACCGCGATGCCCACGCTGCCGCTGATCCTGACCTGCTGGCCGGCCAGCAGCATCGGCTCGGCCAGGACGGCGAGCACGCGGTCGGCCGTGACACCGGCCTCGCTCCCGCCGTCGCCGGTGCCCTCGACGAGGACGGCGAACTCGTCGCCGCCCAGCCGGGCGACGGTGTCCCCGGCGCGCACGGCCGACCGCAGCCGGGCGGCGACCTCCCGCAGCAGCTCGTCGCCGGCCTGGTGGCCGAGGGTGTCGTTGACCGCCTTGAAGCCGTCGAGGTCGATGAAGACGACCGCCGCGGAGACGTCGCCCCGGGCGCGGCGGCGCAGCGCCTGGCCGACCCGGTCGGCGAACAGCGCGCGGTTGGCCAGGCTGGTGAGGGTGTCGTGGAAGGCCTGGTGGGTCAGCGCCTCCTCGGCGCGCTTGCGGGCGGTGATGTCGGTCAGGTGCACGACGACGCCGCCCACGTCAGGGTCGGTGCTCAGATCGGCCAGCCGGACTCCGAGCCAGCGCTGTTCGCCGTCGCGGCGGCAGGTCAGCTCGGCATCGACGACGGCCCCGCCGGCGGCCAGCGCCTGCGCGAACACCCGGCGGGCCTCGTCGCGGTCGACCCCGGACAGCCGCACGAGGTCTCCGGCAGTCAGCTCGGCCGGGGCCCCTGCGCCGAGGACGCTGCGCAGGGTGGCGGGGTCGCTGAGCAGCCGGCCGTCCGCGGTGAGGACGGCGACGGCGTCCGAGGAGTGCCGCGCGAGGGCGGCGCTGTACCGCTGCTGCGAGTGGACCAGCGCCCGGGTGGCCGCCTCGGCCCGCAGCACGCGGCTGACCCGGACGAAGACCAGCAGGGCGAGGACGAGGGTGCCGCCGAAGACGGTGACCGGTGCCCCCTTGGCCCCGGTGATCCCGCGGAGCACCTCCAGGCCGGCGGGCACGAGCAGCGCGCCGAGGCTGACCGCGAGGCGGGCCAGCGACGGGACGGCGTCGGCCGGCTCGGTCGCGCCGTGCTCCGGACGGGGAGGGGAGCCGGCCGCGACCGCGAGCAGCAGCGCCCCGAGCAGCCAGCCGGTGTCGAACCAGACGCTGGCGATCTCGGGGTCGGCCATGAGCAGGAAGCCCAGGTCGGAGACGAGCCAGCAGGCGGCGCCGGCGGCGACGGCGAGCGGTGCGCGCTCCCCGCGGGTCCGGGTGGCGACCAGGCGGAAGACCAGGCCGATGAACGCGGCGTCCAGCGCCGGGTAGAACGCCCAGACGATGCGGGTGAGCACGGGGAGGGTGTTGTCGGTGATCGTGCCGGCGACCGACAGCTGCCAGACGAGCATGAGCATCGCGACGAAGACGCCGGCCCCGTCGAGCCAGCCGTCGAACTGCTGCCCCCGCGAGCGGCCACCGCTGTTGGCCATCCGCACCAGGCCGAGGGCCAGGGCGAGGTAGCCGCCGAGGTAGGCGACGTCGGCGACGGAGACGTCCTGGATCTGCCCCGCCCAGCTGTAGAGGAACCACACCACGTCGCCGAGGGTGGTGAGGGTGACGCCGAGGGCCACGAGCACGGCGGCAGAGCGCCGGCCCTGCCGCAGCGCGCCCCGCCAGGCCAGCAGTGAGGCCGCGGTCATCACGGCCAGGTAGATGCCGTCGGCCGTCCCCGTCCCGTAGGAGGCGGCGTGGGCGGCCAGGGCGACCGCGACCAGCGCCAGGCAGACCCGCGACGCCGGCCTCCGCCGGCTCCCGTGCTGGAGCACTCCTGCGCTCACGCGCCACCGCCTCTTCCTCGTCCGTCGGCGGTGGCATCGACGCGGCGGCCGGGCGGCTGTACCGGCGGAGGCGGGACCTCACCCCCGCGGGTGACCCGGTGCCGTCGCGACGACGGCGACCAGCGGAGTGCCGGGGGCGATCCGCAGCGGGGGCCCCGGGCGGAGACCGGCCGCGGTCAGCTGGGCGAGCAGCGCGCCGGTGTCGGGCAGCTCCATGGCGCCCTCCTGCGCGCGCAGCAGCAGGTCGAAGTGCCGGCTGAACAGGTGCGGCGTCGCGACGGTGGTGATCACCACGAGGACCCCGCCGGGGACGAGCAGGTCGGCGACCGCGCGCAGCAGCGCGACCCGCTCGTCGGCGGCCACGTAGTAGACGACGTTGGCCAGCAGGGCCAGGTCGACCGGGTCGACCCGTCCGGCCAGCTCGCGGACGTCGGCCCGCAGGACCTGTGCCCGCTCGTCGAGCCCGCGCCGGGCGAGGGTGCGCTCGGCGAGGGGGACGGCGTCGGCGTCGACGTCCACCCCGACCCCCACTGCCTCCGGCGCCGCGGCCAGCATCGCGGCGAGCTCCAGCCCGGTGCCGCACCCGACGTCGAGGACCCGCCGCGGCCGCCGCTCGGCGACGGTGCGGGTCAGCAGGTCGTGGACGAACGGCTCGAAGGCGGCGGAGACGCGGGCGATGAGGGCGCCGCGCTCGGCGACGTCGCGGCGCGGTGGGCCGCCGGCCAGCTGGGTCCGCAGCTCCCGGTAGACACCGGTGTGGAACCCGGCGAAGGCCTCGTACGTGGCGCGCGCCAGGTCGTCGCGGACGACGGCGCGGCCCTGCCGGGTCAGCTCCCAGGCGGCGTCGTCCCCCCGCACCAGGCCGGCTGCGGCGACGACGCGCAGGAACGCCGCGCACAGCTCCGGGTCGCCAGCGCCGGTGCGGCGGACGAGGTCGTCGGTGGAGCCGGGCCGGTCGGCGAGCGCGTCGAGGACGCCGGTCTCCAGCGCGGCGGCGACCAGGGAGAGGCGGACGGCGGCCAGCCCCTCGCGCGTCGCCCGCAGCCGGGCCCGCAGGTCACCGGCGCGCAGCAGTTGCACCGTCGCCCGCGCGCTGAGCATCCTCGGCACGGTGGCCTCCTCCCTCGGAGTCCGCGCCACTGTGGCCGCCGCTCGGCCGGTTCCGCCAGCACCTGTGCTCCGGCGGCCGGGCGGGACCGCGACGGAGCGTTCCTGCCGCCGACCTGGACGAGGGGCGCTCGTCCACACATCAGATGAGCCGACCCCTCCAGCTGCTTGCGCGGGACCGCAACTGGGCCGCCTGTGCGCCTGTCACCGCAGCGACGGGAGTTGCAGGCGTTACCGGACCCGTCTGTTCCGGTAACGGTGTCGGCGCTGCCGGGTGTGTCACGGCTCCACCCGCCCGGCAGCGTCCTAGCTTCCGGTCCGACTTGTACAGCGAGTGATCGCCTGACATCGGACAGGAACGGCAGACATGAGGAAGCGCCTGGTGGCAGTGCTGGCCACTCTTGGGCTCACGGTAGGAGGCGTCGCAGTGGCAGCGCCGGCCCAGGCCGACGTCCGCTGCACGATCACCAACTTCAGCCCCCGGTCCGTGGTCGTGGGCCTCTCCCCCGTCACGCGGACCTTCGGTGTCTCGACGTCGGGTTGCTGGTCTGTGGACTACTGGAACGTCGATCACGCCGGCTCCGAGTTCTATGCGTCTACTTACTACCCCCAGGAGACGTTCAACCCGAACCTCTACTGGAACAGCAACGCAGGACCCAAGGACGTGATCGTCGAGGCGGAGAACGGCGACTGGGTCACCACCGAACGGACCTTCGTCGACGGCTTCTCCTTGCTACGCCGCACGACATGGCAGAGCGGCACCTTCAACGCGAGCCCGGAGCCGGCGAGGAAGGGCAGCCAGATCACCGTCAAGGGTCGCCTGCTCGTCGCGGACTGGGACCGCATGGCCTACGTGGGCTACGCCGGACGCACCATCCAGGTCCAGTACCGGACCCTCAACGGCACGTACCGGACCGTCAAGACCGTGAAGACAGACCGCAACGGCTGGGTCAACACCACCGCGACGGCCAGCGCCACCGGGATCTGGCGGCTGCACTACGGCGGCAATTCGGTGGCTGCCGGTTCGGTCCCGGTCGGCGACTCCGTCCAGGTCCGGTAGTACTGGCATCTCCCGGTCACCACGCGATGGCCGCCCGCTCCTCCGAACGGGCGGCCGTCGTGTGCTCTCGGCCGTCGACGTAGCGGTCGCGCTCGACGAGGAACTCCCCTGTCGCGGTGTTGGCGTCGATGAACTCCGGCAGCAGCGGGATCCGCACGGTCACGGTGACGCAGACGGCGAACTCCTCCCCCGGGCTCAGCGTCGGCGCGTACTCGCCGGCCGCGTCGCGCCCGGCACCGGCCGGCGCGTAGGCCACCCGGACGTCGGCGGCGTCGGTCGACTGGTCAGCCACCGCCACCCGCGCCGCCGCTGAGGGGGACACCCCTCGCTGTCGGCGGGCCATCCCCGCGCGCGTCATAGACCCAGGGCGCGCACCATCGCGGCACGGGTGCGCGGCCCGACCACACCGTCGGTGGCGAGCCCCTGAGCGCTCTGGAAGTCGCGCGTCGCCTGCTCCGTCATCGACCCGAAGACCTCGTCGACGTCGAGACGCCGGTCGAGGGCCTGGACGAGACGCCACTGCCAGGTCGCCACCGCAGCTCCGCGGTCACCGCGGCGGAGCAGCTGGTCCCCGGTCCCGGGCTGCGCGTGGACGACGTCGACGGCGACGCGGGTCGGGCCGCTGAGCGTGGTGGCTCGGAGCCCGGTCTCGGCGGCCACTCCGATCCCCCAGGTGAGGACGCCCTCGAAGTCACCCGCGTCGGCGATCTGACGGAACGCCGCGAACCCCGTCACGTCGGGTAGCGGGCCGGTCCGCGTCGGGGTGCCGTCGTCCCGGTGCGCGGCCGCAGGCTGCAAGGTGACTTCGACGACGGCCCGACCGCGGAGGGGGATGGGCCGGCCGGAACCGTCCTCGATCAGCTGGTCCACGTACCGAACGCGGAACCCGGGCGCCGGACCCTCGAAGTCGAAGACGAGCCGGTCGAAGTCCTTGTTCCGGCCGGCGCGGACACCCACGAGGAAGGTCCGGCCGACGTGGTGCGTCCCTGCCTCCTCGATCGGGCCCGTCGTCAGGGTGCCCGAGATCGCCTGTCCCAAGAGTTCGGTCATGCACACCACCGAACTCTCGCGCCGTCACGGGGCCATTACGTGCACCTCCCGCAGCTCTGGTCGCGACCCGCCCGACCGCGCCGGGTGCAGTCGTGGGTGTATCTCGCGCGACGTCGTCGGCCTCTGCTTCGTGCTCGCGCACGGCGCTGCGGCTCCTCGTCCGGTGGGGCTCCCGGGAACGAGCTCTTGCTGTCAGGCTGAGGAGACGCGCATTGCGCCGGTGCACCCTCCGCAGAGCAGGAGAGACCGATGGCGCGCCTGATCGCGAGAGTCACGTCCACCAGCGCGCGAGCCCCGCTGGCTCGGCTCCTCACCGCACCCCTCGGCCTGGACGTGTGGGAGGTCAGGTCCGACCACCTGGTGCTGCAGGCCGACGAGGCCCAGGCCGCCCGGCTGGAGGCCATGGGGTACGGCGTGGAGCAGGTGCAGATGCTCGAGCCCTACCTGTCGACCTTCGCGACCGACGCCGCGGCGACCGGCTACCACACGGCGGCGAGCCTGGAGCAGGACATGCGGCGCCTGGCCGAGGAGCACCCGGAGATCGCCGAGTTGCACGAGATCGGCCGCAGCGTCGAGGGGCGGCCGCTGTGGGCTCTGCGCATCGGCGAGCGCCGGGGCAGCACCCGCAAGGTCGCCTTCCTCGGCTGTCACCACGCGCGGGAGTGGATCTCCGTCGAGGTCCCCTACCGGCTGGCCGAGCACCTGCTGGAGAACTCGTCGTCGGACCCGGTGCGGGACTGGCTGCAGCGGGGCGAGGTGTGGGTGGCGCCGATGGTCAACCCGGACGGCCACGAGTTCTCCCGCACCGACTTCCGCCTGTGGCGCAAGAACCGGCGACGGAACCGGGACGGCAGCGTGGGCGTCGACCCGAACCGCAACTACGGCTACATGTGGGGCACGCTCGACATCAGCACCTCCAGTCACGTCCCCTCGGACGAGACGTACGTCGGCCCCCGGGCCTTCTCGGAGCCCGAGGTGCGCGCGGTGCGGGACCTCGTCGCCCGGCAGCTCTTCAGCGGCGTCCTCACCTACCACAGCTACTCGCAGCTGATCCTGTACCCGTGGGGCTACACGTCCGAGCCGATCGAGGACGAGGCCGACCTGGGTGAGCACCGCGACCTCGCCCAGGACATGGAGCAGCTCATCCGGAAGGTGCACGGGAGGACCTACACCGCGCAGCAGTCCTCGGAGCTGTACCCGACGGCGGGTGACACCACTGACTGGACCTACGGCGAGTACGACGCCGTGTCCGTCACCGTCGAACTGCGCCCGGCCTCCGCGGCGGAGGGCGGGTTCATCCTGCCGGCCAGCCAGATCCAGCCCTGCTGGGAGGAGAACCGCCCCGCGGCGTTGGAGTTCATCCGGCACACGCTCGAGCGACCGGAGCACTGACCTGTCATGAAGCGGCCAGAGCCCACGTGCAGCCTCGCGGCGAGGCGGGCCCCCGGCGCTGCAAGCCGGTGAACACGGGCGAGGGCGACGAGCCGGTGGTCGCCCGCGTGACGCCGGAGACCGGCACCAGCGTCGCGGAACTGCTCGGCATGCCCCTGGGACTCGACGTCTGGGAGCGTTCCGCCGACCACCTCGTCGTCGCCGCGCCGGAGAGCCGGCTCCGCGAGCTGGAGCGGCGGCGGTTGGCCCGGGTCGACCGCTGGGCCACCGCAGCGCAGTACGTGGCCCGGATGCAGGCCCGGCCACCGACCGAGGACGAGGAACCGGAGCCCCCGGGGGGCGGCGGGTGACCCGCCACCTCGCCGTCCCCCGGCCGGTCCTCCCTGCGCACTGGCGTCCCCTGTCCTGCGCGGACGGGCGGCAGGCACAGTGGCGCACCCAGCGCTAATCTGCATGCATGCCCACGATCCAGATCCGAGACGTCCCCGAGGACGTCCACCGGACGTATCGGCGTCGGGCCGCGGACGCCGGCATGAGCCTGCAGGAGTTCCTCCTGGCAGAGCTCGTCGAGGGCGCCCGCGCACAGACGCCGGCCGAGGTGGTCGCCGAGGTGCGACAGCAACTCGAGCGCAGCTCTGGTCAGGGCTTCAGTGGCACCTCCTCGGCCGAGTTCGTCCGGGCCGAACGCGAGAGCCGGTGAGGGTGCTCGATGCTTCGGTCGTGACCGACGCGATGGCCGTCCGCGGGGTCGCCGGTGATCGCGCCCGTTCCCTCGTCGCCGAGGAGTCCTGGCTGCACCTGCCGGCAGTGGCCGGTGCGGAGATCACCTCCGCGCTGCGGAACATGGCGTTCCGGGGCCTGCTCAGCGCCGGCGACGCCCGTGCGGCTGCGGTCCGCGCCTCACGGCTGCGCTCGCGGCACTACCCGTTCGAGCCGTTCCTCGAGCGGGTGTGGGCCCTGCGGGAGAACGTGACCGTGTACGACGCCTGGTACGTCGCGCTGGCCGAGGCTCTCGACGCGACCCTGGTCACGGCGGACGACCGGCTGCGCCGTGCCGACGGTCCCCGCTGTCCCGTGCTCAGTCCCGAGGAGGCCATCGCACGGGGATGACCGTGGTGCGGCGACGGTTGAGGATGGCCAGCACCAGGGCCGCCGTCATCACCGTGACCATCACCCAGCCCGGGACCTCGCCCGCTCGGGATCCTTCCCCCGCACCCGCTCGGCCAGTGCGGCCAGCGCCGCGAGGACCTCCGTGAAGCCCGGCATCCGTCGTCCTTCCTGTCGTGTCCGCGGGCTCATCGCGCCAGCGGGACGATGCTGATCAGCCCCGGGAACAGGGCGAAGGGAACGGTGACCGGCAGCACCAGGAAGACGACCGCCACCGCTGTCGACGTACAGGCCCAACAATGAGAAAAACACCGTCGCCGGTGGACATGCATGCACCGCACAGACGTCGGAAGCGAATGGCGCGGAAGCAGGCCTGCATGCCTTGAGCGATCCGCAAGCCTGACAGTTACCCTTGATTGCCCTCGGGCAGCGGCTCTATTCCGATATCACACAGTAACCCATAGACCAGCCGCGCATCCTTGCTGTCGCACCACGAGTGGTCTGGCACCATCGGATCGGCCTTGCATGCCCTAATGTATTCATCGATACACTTCCCAGCGACTCCTCCTGCGGCCCCTCCATTCGCGAGGCTCCCGATCTTCTCACGACTGGCAGCCCGCTCGAGAGCCTTAGTTAGGCCACCCGTACGCACCTGCACGACGCGAATCCCCGCATCTGGATGCAGAAATATGACTACGGGGTCTGTCTCGCTCGACTGCTCGTAGTGCAAGACTGCGGTTTCGGGCACGTCGATATAACTGCCAAACTCGCTCGGACTTGGCGAAATCCGCACAACACCCTCCGGAGAGGGGGCCACGAAGCCGCTCAACCTGACGAACGGCGTTCCTTCGAAGCGCTCGACCAAGAATTTGAGGTGCGGGTGTGGTTGAGGGCGGGCCATTTTGCAACCTCCTTCGGGATATTGCGGAGGGCCGCAACATACCGCTATCAGTAGGAAGGACCTGCACGGCAAGTAGACAGAGGGGCCGTGACGCGCTCCCTCCTTTCTGTATGCGCTAGGAGGGCAGTAGTGCCGCCCCTTGCGCGCCACGTATCTGTGGAAGGTAGTTCGCCGCCGTCACGGAGGCGTCACCGCAGTGCCACAGACCGCCTTGTGAACAGCCTGGCTAAGCCTGGCCGTTGCTTCAACCACGACGGCGCGGTCTGAGTCGAGGGTGGGCAAAACGTGCCTGGTTCAGACGGGTCGCACCGGAAAGACGACCGGGACCGCAAAGGAGACGGGGTGTCCTTGTCATCGCATGCACGTCGTCATCCCGGACATGACATACGCGGGGGTAGCTGACCTGCTCGAAGGCACTCGACCGGCCATCTGGCCTGCAAGGACACTTGTTGGCCGTTGATGGCCGGATACGGACACCCTGCGGACTGTCTGCGGACCGCCGTTGACTCGCATTGCGTACTGGAGCGACGAACTCTTCGGGGTTGCAGGACCCACGGACTCACGGCGCAGGGAAGCGAGCGGGCCACCGGGCCTGCCGTGCTGCTCATGCCACACGCGCCGTGCCGACGTCCACAGCGCCAAACGATCCCGCACCGTCTGGCCGGCCAGTCCCCGGCAGTGAGATTCGTCAGGTACGCGGGCACCTCCCGTCCCGGAACCGGCGCCTCACAGGCCCCGATCCCCGGCGAGGCTCCGACGGATGCCGCCTGCGTAGTGGCCGCCCGGAGAAGACCGCGGCTGATCCGGTAACCGAATTGCCTTGGCCAGGTGCTCCTGATCCAAAGGCCACCTCGCCACCGGGCCAGGCGTTGCCCGCCTCGACCTGGGCATGCCGCGCCGCCGAGCCGCTCCAGCAGCTGGCGGACGCTCTCGTTGGGAAGGGGGGCGGCGACGGGCTGCAGCGGTGCGCGATCGCGCTGGCCACGGCTGGTCCACCCCGGCATCGTGATGACCGGCCCACGCCCCGGTCACGCGCTTTCCGCTCCAGCTCGTCGGGCTGCGCGAGCCGCCGCAGGCGGCGCAGCAGTGAGTCGACGGCGGTGGCCGGAAGGCTTGTCGCCTCCCGGCCCGAGCGGCACACTCGCGCAACGGAACGGCATCGTCCCTTCACCGGCCGCTGCTCCCTGCCTCCCGGTCCGCTGACCTCCCTCGGAGGTGGCCATGCGCACCTCGCGGACGCCTCATGGGAACGCCTCGATGAGAGCCGCAGAGGACTGGTTCATCGACAACGGCGTGCCGCACTTCCTTGAGCGCTACAGCGCGGCAGAGCGGTGGCGATCACTGATCACGCCGCTGCTGGTCCTCGTGGCCTTCGAGCTCGGCATGGCTCCCTGGAGCCCGCCGACCCTCTTCCACCTGCTCACCGCACCGCCGCTCGTCCTCGCCTATGTGGCGATGCTGCGTTGGCAAGGCGGTCGATCGCACGAGACGCCGAGACGCTGGGCCCATGCCCGGGCTCTCGTCTGGGTGATGGTCTACCTGTGTCTGATGTTGGGCTCGGGTCTGGTCGTGGGGCTGTACCTGAACCACGTCGGGCTGACGCTCGGTCTGAACAACGAGTCGGTCGACGGCCTGACGATCCTGCTGCTCCTGGGAGCGTCAGTGGTACTGCTGCGCCCGGGGGTGTGCGCCATTCCCGGGCGCCGGGCTCGGATCCTGCTACGGACCACGATCGCGACTGTCATCCTGTTCGCAGCGGAAGGAGCGATCTTCCCGTCCTTCGCCGAACTGTGGTCGCGGTTCGCGCCCGTCGGGCCTGAGGCCATCCCGCAGGCCACGCCGGCGCTCCTGACGGCCATCCTCATCGGCATCACCTGCTTGCACGCCTCCAAGAGCCCGGGTGGATTCCAGGGAGCGCCGTCGGCCGGAGCACTGATGGTCGTTCCCGCCGTACCACTCCTGCTCGTCGTCCTGGCCGCTGAGACAGCGATCTTCCCGCACACGTTCGTCGATCCCATGGTGGTGGGAGCGGGTGCGATGACCGCCGTGTGCTGCGCGGCCGTTCTGGGCATGGCGCGTAGCCGATCGGCGGATGGCGAGGAGTCGAGAGCTCGAGGGTGGCGACTCGGCAGTGCAGTCGTCGTCACGCTGCTGCTGGTGGTCTCCCTGGCGTCGTACCCCCTCCTCGTCATGTTCTACGGCCACATCTACATCAACCCCCTTGAGACCTATGTCACGGGGTTGGACGCGTTACTGGTCGCCAGCCTCGTTCACCTGGGGTATCTGGCCCTCACGGTCTTCGTCGTGAGTTTCGGCCTGGACCGCCTGGCCATCTGGGCGGCACGAGAAGCCCGCCACAACCTGCGCAACATCGGCAGCGGGGTGACTGAAGGGCTGCCGCTGCTGGTCGTCTTCATCACGTTCTTCACGTTCAGTCAGGAGACCTGGCAGGTCGCCCACCTCGCCTCACCAGCGGCGTTGACCGCCCTGTTGGCCCTCCTGCTCGCCACCGTGCTGGTGGTCGTCCTGTGGACCGCGGCGACACGCGTGGGGGCGCAGGTGTCCTTCGAGCGCGCGAGGCTCGAAGAGCTTGCTGCATCAGCCGCCACCGGCAACGCAGCACTGTCGTCGCTCGTGGACGAGTGGAAGGGGATCGCCCCTCGACGCGACGAGCACGTCGTGCCGTTGCGGGGTAGGTCGCGCTTGAACGCCATCGCGGTGCTCGCCATGTACGAGGGGCTCGTCCTCGCCCCCCTCACCCTTCTCTCGGCGGCGCTTCTCTTCCTCATCTGCAAGCTCACGGTCAAGCCCCGGGTCGCTGCGGGATGGATCTTCGGCGACGGCCAGGAGAGACGAGGGGACATCTGGAAGGGAGCGCTTCTCCCTCAACCGTGGCTGCGCGTCGCTGTGATCCTGGCGGTCTTCGCTCTGCTGTACGTGGCCGTCGAGGTGCACCGGGACCATGCCCAGGGCTCTCGGTTCTTCGCCGGCGCCCAGACCGCGATGGACCAGCGCCTGGCGATGTACCTGGTGTACACGTCGCGCCGGTCAGCCCCGCTGACGTCAGAGACGGGCGAGCCCGTTCCCGACCGGGCTCCATCGACATCCGGCCACCAGGCGACATCGCCGCCGCACCAGGGGTGCCCACTCTGCTCCGGGCCGGTGCCGACGAGATGACCGACATCGGGGTCCTCGAGACACGGGTCAAGGACATCCGGAGACAGAGCCCACTGTGGGGCTCGACCCTGGGCCGGCCATCCGTGGGGCGCTGAGGCAGCGACCTACTCAAGCAGGGGCGCCACCGCTCGCTGACTCCATCCGAGGGCTGACCTCGCTCTACCTCAACGGGAGTTCGCGCGGACACCGCCCAGGCGCAGTCCGCGGACCGCCGGGAGAAGATCGACGACCTGGACGATGAGGTGGAACGGCTCCTCGAGCGAATACCCAGGCGATCCAGGAGCGTGACACGGCCCGAGCCGAGGCCCCGGACCAGCGTGGACGCGTCTGTTTCGAGTGGACCGCCACCGTGGAAGCGAGCCAACGCGCTGCCGCCCCATGAGCGCCGAGCGCTGCCCCGCCTACGTGACCGTCAGCCCGGACCGTCAGGTGCGCTGCTGCAGTGGCAACGCAAGGCACGGGCCAGGCGAGGACATGCACCAGGGGCTCCTGTGGGTGACGCTGCTCGACGGCCGCGAGCACGCCGCATGCCTGGGAGCACCTCGCCGAGCCCCTGGGAGGAGATCCTCGAGCGGGCGACGTGGCGGCCTCCGACACTGCCGCGGTGGTCCGATCTGCGCGCTGCGCGAGCGGGCGACTGTCGGCCTGACCTCTGCGGGTGTCGACAGCCGTGCCCTCGGTGTTCGTGCGCTGACGTGAGGGGTAACCCCGGATTGCAGGGCCCTCGGCTCCAACAGCGCGGCCGGGGCTCTGCGCCGAACCCGCGACCGATTGGTCGTGTGGGTGGGGGAATCCATGAGCGATCGGGTCACCTGGGAGATCTGCCCGAGCTGCGGACGGACCGCGGCAGTGGGTTGGATCGATGACCAACCGGTTGAGTTCGACTGCACCGCAAGGTGCCAGCTGACCGCCGCACAGCTGCGCGGCCTTGCTCAGCGGCGAAGTCCCGCGGAGGTCTGGCTCACTCGGGCATGGGTGGTTGCTGTACCGGACGGTCAGGGCCCGCCTCGCATGGCGGACGACTCCACCTGACCTCACTCTTTCGTCTATGCGGTCAGAACCCGGCCCATCAACGCACGCCTCTGCCCGAGGGGCCATCGACTCCGCCGCGGTCGCGGAGGAATACCGCCAGATGCTCCTCCACGAGGAGACAGCGGCCATGCTCGATCTCGAGTCGTTGCAGGACGAGCCGCGCCGCGAAGTCGCCATGCTGCAATGGCGGGCGGCCCATCACCGTCGATGGGCCCTCCGCCTCCGGGAACACCTGCTTGCCGCCGCCGACGAGAGGACCTCGAGATGAGCTTCGATCTCCACCGAGCCGACGGCGAGGTCATGCGCTACGGAGACGACGCCCGCTTCAGCTTCACCGCCACCGGCCACCTCGTGATCTACGACGGCGCGCACAAAGTCGTCTTCAGCCACCACAGCTGGGACCGCGTCGAGGAACCCGTCCCGCCACCCGGGAAGTGACCCTGGTCAAGGCAGCCCATGGGGCGTCAGCCATCGATGTAGCGGTCGCGCTCGACGAGGAACTCCCCCGTCGCGGTGTTGGCGTCGATGAACTCCGGCAGCAGAGGGATCCGCACGGTCACCGTCACACAGACGGCGAACTCCTCCCCCGGCGTCAGCGTCGGCGCGTAACCCCCGGCCGCGTCACACCCGGCACCGGCCGGCGCGTAGGCCACTCGGACGTCGGTGGCGTCGATGGACTGGTCGGCCACCGCCAGTCGCGCCGCCGCCTCGGCCCGGGCGGCACCGCTGACCGGGTCCGGCGCGGTGCCGATCGCCCGTCCGGCCTCCCGCGCCGCCGCCGTCGAGGCGAACACCCCGCGCTGCACCGCCGAGAACCCCGCCACGATGTAGACCAGCGGCACGAACACCACGATCGCGATGAACACGAACTCCACCAGCGCCGAGCCGCGCTCCCCATCGAGCCGGCCCAGCCGCGCCCGCAGCCACCTCATGCCGCGGTCTCCTTGACCGCCCGGCCGGTGACCTCCAGCGGCAGCAGGTTGCCCAGCCCCGCCAGCAGCGTGGGCACCGTCCCCGAGCAGCGGACGACGACCAGCGTCAGACCACTGACATCGGCCTCCTCGCCCGCGGTGCACGCCAGCCCCTCGGCCGTCTGCACCGACGTCGCCCGCGCCACGATCGCCACCGTGCGGTCGGCACCCGAGGACGACGGCACATCGGCGTTGGCCGCGAACCGGGCGCCGTCCTGGGCGCTGGCGGTCACCACGTTGCGGGTGTGCACGTAGACCGCCACCTGCAGCACCGCCAGCAGCAACACCACGACCAGCACCGAGACGAAGACGAACTCGACGACCGCGGCGCCGCGCTCCCCGTCGTCCGGTGAGGTGATGGAACGGCTCCGTCCCGGGGCCCGCCCCGAGCGCAGCGAGGGGTGGGGAGGACGGGGTCCTCCCTCAGCCACCGCTCGTGACGGAGTCCAGCGCGTTGGTCACTGCCGAGACGATCGCCTCGCGGAACGGGATGAGGATGGCCAGCACCAGGGCCGCCGTCATCACCGTGATCATCACCCAGCCCGGGACGTCGCCCCGCTCGGGATCCTCCCCCCGCACCCGCTCGGCCAGTGCGGCCAGCGCCGCGAGGACCCCCGTGAAGCCCGGCATCCGTCGTCCTTCCTGTCGTGTCCGCCGGCTCATCGCGCCAGCGAGACGATGCTGATCAGCCCCGGGAACAGGGCGAAGAGAACGGTCACCGGCAGCACCAGGAAGACGACCGGGACCATCATCGCGATCTCCTTCCGGCCGCCGGCCTCCAGCAGCCGGCGCTTGCCGGCCTCGCGCACGTCGGCCGCCTGCGCGCGCAGCACCTCGGCGAGAGGTGTGCCGCGCTCGATCGCGACCAGCAGGCCGTCGATGAACCGCGCCAGGGCGTCGAGCGAGGTGCGGTCGGCCACCTGCTGGAGGGCGTCGACCAGTGGCACCCCGGCGCGGGCGCAGCCGAGGGCGGACCCCAGTTCGCGAGCCAGCTCACCACCGGAGAGCCGGGTGACGCGGGCGATCGCCGCCGTCGGGCTCTCCCCCGCCGTCACGGCCAGCGCCAGGAGTTCGGCGACGACCGGGAACTCGGCCAGCAGCAGCTCCTCGCGACGGCGCACCTGCTGGGTGAGCCACCAGTCCCGGCCCAGCACCCCACCGACCAGCCCGGCCAGGCACAGCAGCGCGACCGACAGCACGTTGACGCTCCCGGCCAGCAGCGAGCCGACCGCCGCGAGCAGCGCGGTCCCGAGCAGCCCCAAGCCGCCCCAGACGACCTGCTCGACGCGGAAGTCCTCGACCGTCGTGTCCCCGCCGAGGGCGTCCAGGCGCCGGCGCACCGCCGTCCGGCCGCCGACCACCCGGTCCACCAGCCGGGCGCCGTCGGCGACCACCGGCCCGAAGACCCGCCGCGCCGCGGTGAGCAGGCCGGCCTCTGTCGCCGTCCCCAGCAGCCGGGACGGGGGCGGGGTGTCGTGCACGTACGGCGCCAGCCGGTCGACCAGCCGGACCGACCGGAACGGTGGCGCGAAACCGACCACCAGCAGCAGACCGGCCGCCGCGGCCAGCCCGAGCAGCATCCCGGCCAGCGACGTGGTCACTGCAGGACCCGCAGGTCCTGCGGCAGCCGGCCGATCCGCAGCATCAGCCGGTACGCGGCCAGGCAGACCGCGGCGCCGCCGAGCAGCAGCGCCGTGCCGACCGGGGAGTCGTAGGCGTCCAGCGTCGTGGACTGGGTGGCGAGGAGCAGCAGCACGACCCAGGGCGCGGCGACCGCCAGGCGCGCCGCCTGCACCACCCAGCCCTGCCGGGTCTCCAGCTCCGCGCGGGCACGGGCGTCCTCGCGGAGGAAGGTGGCCAGGGTCCGCAGCACCCGGCCGAGGTCGCTGCCCCCGACCTCGCGCGCCACGCGCAGCGTCTCGACGATCCGGTCGCCGACCGGGTCGGCGAGGTCGTCCTTGAGCCGGTCCAGGCAGACGCCGAAGCGGCCGGTCGAGCGGTACTCGGTGGCGAAGCGGGCGAAGGGCGGGCGGAGCACCTCCGGGCCGCGGGTGGCCAGGGCGGCCAGCGCCTCCGGCAGGGACAGGCCCGCGCGCACGGCGGAGGAGAGGTTGTCCACGACCTCGGGCCAGACCTCCCGCAGGTCCGCGCGGCGCTTGACCGCCAGCCGCCGTACCTGGACGGCGGGCAGGGCGAACCCGAACGCACCGAAGACCAGGCTCACCGTGACCGTGGCGGTGGTCAGCAGGACCACGACGAACGCCAGCAGGCCGAGCCCGACCTGGAGGGCGACCAGCTGGGCGGCGTTGATGCCGGTCAGGCCGGCCGCGGCCAGCCGCTGCTGGAGGCGAGATGCCCCGCGGGGCCGGACCGTCCGCCGGGGCGCGCGCGGGCCGCTGTGCCACACGAGCAGCAGCCCGACCCCGAGCAGCAGGCCCAGCAGCGCGCCGGTCAGGGTCACGAGGCCCACCGGACGTCGTCCAGCAGCGCCGCGAGGTCGAGGCCGCGGGCGGCGAAGCGCTCGGCGTGCGGCGGGTAGCCGTCGGCCCGCACCAGCCGGCCCTCCCGCGTGGTGAAGACGTCGGCCAGCTCGATGACGCCGTCCTCGGCGCGACCGGGGACGGCCACGATCTCGCGCACCCGCCGGCGGCCGTCCGGGTCGGTACCCACGTGGACCACCAGGTCGACGCTGGCCGCCACGGTCGGGACGACGAAGGCGTGCCCGATGTTCTCGCCGGCCAGCAGCGGCAGGGTGCACATCTTCACCACGGCCTCACGGGCGCTGTTGGCGTGGAGCGTGCACATGCCGGGCAGACCGGAGTTGAGCGCGATCAGCAGGTCCAGGCACTCCTCCTGGCGCACCTCGCCGACGACGATCCGGGAGGGCCGCATCCGCAGCGCCTCCTTCACCAGCCGGCGCAGCGGGATCTCCCCCGCTCCCTCCAGGTTCGGCTGGCGGGTCTGCATCGCCACGACGTCGGGCAGCGGCAGGCGGAGCTCGAAGACCTCCTCGCAGGTGATCACCCGCTCCCGGGCGGGGATCGCCGCGCACAGGCAGTTCAGCAGCGTCGTCTTCCCCGCCTGCGTGCCCCCGGCGACGAGGATGTTGAGCCCGGCAGCGACCGCGGCCTCCAGGAACCGCGCTGCCTGTCCGGTCAGGGTGCCCAGCCCGACCAGCTCGTCGAGCGAGTGCGCCTGCAGCACGAACTTGCGGATGTTGACCGCCATGTGCCGGCGGGTGATGTCCGGGATGACCACGTGCAGCCGTGACCCGTCGGGCATCGTCGCGTCCACGAACGGGGTCGACATGTCGATCCGCCGTCCCGAGGTGCGCAGCATCCGCTCCACCAGGTCGGCCAGCTCGCCCGCGCCCAGGATCGTCGTGGTCAGCTCGGACCGGCCGCGCCGGGCGACGAACACCCGCCCGGGCTCGTTGACCCAGATCTCCTCGACCTCCGGGTCGTCGAGGTGGCGCTGCAGCGGGCCGAAGCCGGCCACGCGATCCAGCACGTCCCGGACCACCGACTCCGGGTCGACGATCGGTGGCAGCGCCGAGGTCAGCGAGCGCTCGGAGTAGTCGGCGACGACCTCGCGCACCAGCACCCTCACCGGCGCCGGGTCGACGAACGGGTCCAGCCCGCGACGGCGGATCAGCTCGCGCACCTCGCCGTCGACGACCTCCAGCGCACTGGTCGCAGTCGGCACGCCCACCCCCGTCGGCCTGTGTCCGGTTCCGGATCTCAGGACGACGGACTGTAGGAGAACGCAACCGTCCGCGGGGCGCGGGAGCGACGGTCTGTGGACGACGTCGCGGGAACGGCACCCGGTCGGGTGTCACCCACTGCCGAGGACGGTCACGCCGTGGAGCGACCGGGCCGCGAGGGTGTGCCGACGGGTGCTCGTGCTCTGCATCCCCGCGGCACGCAGAGCACGAGCACCCGGTGTCACCCACCGCCGAGGACGGTCACGCCCTCAGCGACCGGGCCGAGAGGGTGTGTCTGCGGGTGCTCGTGCTCTGCATCCCCGCGGTACGCAGAGCACGAGCACCCGCGGAGGGACCCACGGCGCCCGGGTCCGGGGACGGCGCCCGGGTCCGGGGACGGCGCCCGGGGTCACGGGGCGGCCCCCGGCTCAGGAGACGAGACCCCGGGTCAGGGGACGGGGACGGCGACCACCACCACGTTGTCCGTGTAGTTGCCGGTGCGCTCGTCGAAGGCGCCGCCGCAGGTGACCAGCGCCAGTTGGGGCGGCCCGTCGGTGCGGAACAGCTCCGGCGGCAGCGCCGACTTCGGGATCGACGTCCGCGAGGCCACCGCGTACCGGTGCGTGCCGCCGGCCGCGTCGGTCACCTCGACGACGTCCCCCTCGCGCAGGGACAGCAGCCCCTCCATCGGGCCGGCGCCGTAGTGGGCCGAGTCGACGTGCCCGGCGACGACCGCCGTCCCGGTCGCGTCTCCCGGCACCGCTCCCCCGGCGTACCAGCCGAGGACCGTCGGCCGCTCCGGCAGCTGCAGCGCACCGGAGGCCAGCACCCCGACCGATACCAGCGGCACCGGGTCCGGGGTCGTGGCCGGCGGCAGGGAGAGCGCCACCGGCGCCGGGGAGGCCGGCGGCACGGTGGGCGTGGCCGGCGGCGGGGACGGGGCGGCCGACGGCGACGTTCCCGGCGCCGGGGCCACGGCCGCCACCGGTGTTCCGATGTCGGCCGCGTCGGCCCGGGGCTGCACGCGGGTGAGCGCGAGCCCCGAGCCGACGAGCACCACGCCCGCGACGACCAGCACCAGGTGCCGGAGCCGCGGGCCTCTCACGCGGCTGTCGCCCGGCGGCGGGCCAGCCCCAGGGCGCCCGCCACGAGCGCCAGCGCACCCACGCCGGTCAGCGCCCAGCCGGTGGTGCCAAGACCGTCGTCGGCCGCCTGGCCGCCGGTGCCACCGGGCACCGACGTCGGGACGCCGTACTGCTGCGCCGCGGCGCGCAGCTCGGTCAGGTGCTGCTCGACGACCGGGGTGGCCGCGTTCGCCAGCTGGAGCACCGTCTGGTCGGAGCCGTTCTGCAGCTCGCGCTGCGTGGCGGCCAGCGTGGTCGAGTGCGAGCCGATCTGCTGGGCGATCCAGGCGGTGTCGAACGCCTGCCCGGAGTTCTGCTGCACCGCGGCCAGCTGCTGCTGTTGCTCGGCGGGCGGCTCGCCGGGCAGCTCGACGCCGAACTGCTGCGCGGCCTGGGTGAGCTGCTGGTCGAGCTGGGTGTGCATCTGCACGAACATCGCCCCGAGGTCCCGCACCTCGGGGGTGGTCGCCGACTGCTGCGCGGCGTTGCCGGCGGCGATCTCGGCGAGGTTGCTCTGGTGGGCGGCCTGCATCCAGGTGACGTCCTGGTCCGACGGTGCGGCCAGGGCGGGGGTGGAGGTCACGACGAGGGTGCCGAGCACCGCCACCGGGAGGAGGACGAGACGGGACAGTCTGCGCACACGGGTGAGCTCCGATGAGTCGAACGGGTCACGGCCGGGGCGCCTCCTGCCCAGCACCGCTGAGAGACCCCGCCGCCCTACCCCGGCCCGATGTGTCTCACGCAACCAGATTGGGTCCGATCGTCCCGAGACCCACCGGACCGCCGGCGAGCCGCGGAGCCGCGGAGCCGCCGGTCAGCGCGCCCGGCTGGCCCGGCGCCACTCCTGCGGCGGGACGCCGTGCGCGGCGCGGAACCGCCGGATCAGGTAGCCGGCGTCGGCGTACCCGACCCGGCCGGCCACCGCCGACACGGTCAGGTCGGTCTCCGCGAGCAGTCGCCGGGCCTCGGCGAGCCGTCGCTCGGTGATCCACTGCTGCACGGTCCGCCCTGTGCGCCGACCGACCACCGTGGTCAGGTGACCCGGTGAGAGCCCGACGGCCTCGGCCACCTCGCGCAGCGAGATCGGCTCGGCGAAGCGCCGCTCGACGACGTCGAAGACCGCGGCCAGCAGCGGCTCGTCGCGCAGCCGCAGGTGCCCGGGGACGTCGGCGGCCAGCCGGGCCAGGTCGACCAACAGCAGCGTCAGGATGGCCAGCGCCGCCTCCGCGTACCCCTCCCGCCGCTCCCGGACCTCGCGCGCGAGGTCGGCCATCCGACGGGACCACGCCGTCCGCTCCGGCTCCGGGACGCCCAGCCGTTGCACGCCGCCGGCCCGCCCGCCGACGAAGGGGAACAGCAGCGGGTGCGCCCGCCAGGACCCGAAGCTGCCGGGACTGCGCCGCTCGACGGCGTCCGGGGGGAAGTAGACCGACCACACCACGGCGTCGGTTTGGTGGACCGAGAGCTCCGGGGCGACCACCTCCCCGGGGGCGACCACGAACAGGTCGCCGGCCGCGACCTCCCACGTCCGGGCGTCGACGCGCAGCCGGCCGGCGCCCCGCTCGACGTAGCTGAGGACGAGGAAGTCGTGCGCGTGCGGATGGGAGGGCGGGGCGCCCTCGGGCGCGTGGGCGCCCTCGAACCGGGAGACGGTCACCGGTGGAGCGCCCGCCTCGCGCGCGTAGCCGTAGACCGGTGCGCCGTCGACCTGCCGGCCCTGCAGCACCCGGCCGACCGGCGCCGGATCGTCGGAAGAACGTCCCATACCGCCCGAGGTCCCGCCCTTGTCCGCACGTCCCGAGCGGCCGAGGGTAGCGGAGAGGATCCCGAAGATGGTCCCGTCCGCGGTGGCGGGCCGACCGCCGAGGAGGCACCCATGAGCGAGGTCAGCACCCGGACCGCGGTGACCGGCGAGGAGCGCGCCTTCCTCCCCGGGATGGCCCGGGAGTGGCTGCTCCCCCTCTACGACCCGATGACCCGGCTGTTGGGCGTCGACCGGCTGCACCGGCGGCTGGTCGACCAGGCCGGCCTGCGCCCCGGGCAGCGGGTGCTCGAGATCGGCTGCGGCACCGGCAACCTGCTGATGGCGGCGAAGCGGGCCGAGCCCGCCGCCGTCCTCGTCGGGCTCGACCCGGACCTGGGCTCGCTGGCCCGGGCCCGCCGCAAGGCCCGCCGCCGGGGGCTGGCCGTCCAGCTCGACCGCGGTTACGCCGACGAGCTGCCCTACGGCGCCGACAGCGTGGACGCCGTCCTCTCGTCGTTCATGCTCCACCACCTGCCCGACGACCAGCGGGAGCCGGCGATGCGCGAGGTGCTCCGGGTGCTGCGGCCCGGCGGCGCCCTGCACCTGCTCGACGTCGCCGGTGGGGTCACACCCGCCGAGGGCCGGCGCGCGCACCGGGGCAACCGCGGGCACCGGCACGAGCACACCGGGCCGCACGCGGTCGACGGCATCCCGGACCTGCTCCGGCGCGCCGGCTTCGCCGACGTCGCCGAGACCGGCTCGGGCGAGCACCGCCGGATCGGCCGGTTCGCCACCTACCGCGCGACCGCCTGAGCCCGGGCGCCGGTCAGCGGGCCAGCTCGGCGACCGCGTCGACCAGCGCGTCGCCGTCCAGCAGCACCCGGTCGTTGTGGTCGGCCCCGGGCACCTCCACCAGCCGGTGCAGCTCGGCCGCGGCCGCGGCGACGGCGCGGCTCTGCTGCGGCGGCACGATGGAGTCGGCGTCCCCGAGCACGACCGTCGTCGGCACCCGCACCCCGGCGATCTGCTCGGCCACCGGATAGCGGTCCCGCAGCAGGGCCCGCACCGGCAGGAAGGGGTAGTGCACGCTGCCCACGGCAGCGAGGTCCACGAACGGGGAGCGCAGCACCAGGCCCGCCGGCGGGTGCTCGGTCGCCAGCTCGGTGACCACCGCGGCACCGAGGCTCTCCCCCAGGTACAGCAGCCGCTCCGGCGGCACCGCGGCCTCCTCGACCAGGTACGCGCGGGCGGCGCGGACGTCGGATGCCAGGCCCTCCTCGCTGGGGCTGCCCGGGTTCCCGCCATAGCCGCGGTAGTCGAACAGCAGCACGGCCAGCCCGCGGTCGCGCAGCGCCAGGGCCAGGGGAACGCGCAGCCCGCGGTGCCCGCCGTTGCCGTTGGCGACCAGCACCGCGGGCGCGGCCGGGTCAGGGCCGGGCACGAACCAGGCGCCCAGCGCCAGCCCGTCGGCGGTGGTCAGGACGACGTCCCGCGCGCCGGGCAGGACCGCGGCGGCGGCCGGCAGCGGGCCGTCGTCGGGGAGGTAGACCAGCCGGCGCTGCAGCCCCCACAGCAGACCGGTCAGCACGGCCAGCACCGCGAGGACGACGACCCCGGCCCGCAGCGCACGCCGGGCGCGGCCCGGCGCGGCCACCTCACCTCCGACCGGGAAGGACGGCGTCGACCAGGTGGGGGCCGGGCTCGGCCAGCGCCGCGCGCAGCCGGTCGGCCAGCTCCTCCGCCGTCGTCGCCCGGGTGGCCGGCACCCCCATGCCGGTGGCCAGCGCGACGAAGTCCAGGCCCGGGCCGCCCAGGTGCAGCAGCTGCCCGGCGCGCTCGCCGTCGCCCCGCGCACCCACGCGGGACAGCTCGTGCTCGAGGATCGCGTAGGAGCCGTTGTCGCAGACGACGACCGTGACGTCGAGCCGCTCGCGGGCCATCGTCCACAGCGCCTGGATGGTGTACATAGCGCTGCCGTCGGCCTGCAGGGCGAGCACCGGCCGGTCCGGGCTGGCCACCGCCGCGCCGACCGCCATGGGCAGCCCGTCGCCGATGGCGCCGCCGGTGAGCGAGAGCCAGTCGTGCCGCGGCGCCCCGGAGGTGAGCTCGGCCAGGCCCACGCCCGAGGTCAGCGCCTCGTCGACCACGACCGCCCCGTCCGGCAGCAGCGCCCCGACCACCGCGGCCATCGACCGCGGGGTCAGCTCGCCCGACGGGACCTCGGGGCGGGAGGCCTCCAGCAGGTCCGGCTTGGCGTCCGGCGCGGCGAGGTCGGCCAGGGCCTGCAGCGCGGCCACGCCGTCCTCACCGCGCGCGGAGAGCACGTGCACCGTGCAGTCCTCCGGCACCGGTGTCCCCGGGACCCCGGGGTAGCCGAAGAAGTGCACCGGGGCGGTCGCGCCGGCGAGCACGAGGTGTGCCGTCCCGGCCAGCGCGGCCATCGCCATCTCCGGCGGGTAGGGCAGCCGGCCGACGTCGGGCAGGCCTGCCCCGCGGACCATCCGGGTGGGGAACGTCTCGGCCAGCAGCCGCGCGCCGGTGCCGGCGGCGACCTGGCCCGCGGCCAGCAGCCCCTCCTCGCTCGCCACGACGTCGCCGCCGAGCAGGAGGACCGTGGGTTCCCCGGTGGTGAGCGCGGCGGCCACGTCGGACACCACGGCGGCGGGCACCTGCGGCGCCGGCCGCACCCGCACCGGGTCGGCCGGCGTCGCGCCCTCCTCCCAGGAGACGTCGGCGGGCAGGACCAGCGTGGCGACCGCCCCGCGGGCGGCCGCGGCGACCGCCTCGGCCGCGTCGGCGGCGACGTCGGCCGGGGACAGCGAACGGCGCACCCACCCCGACACCGCCCCGGCCAGCGCGTCGACGTCGGACTCCAGCGGCGCGTCCAGCCGCTTGTGCGAGCGGGCGTGGTCGCCGACGACGTTCACCACCGGCGCACCCCCGCGCCGCGCGTTGTGCAGGTTGGCCAGGCCGTTGCCCAGGCCCGGCCCGAGGTGCAGCAGGGTCGCCGCGGGGCGGCCGGCCATCCGGGCGTAGCCGTCGGCCGCGCCGGTGGCCACGCCCTCGAAGAGGGTCAGCACGCCGCGCATCTCCGGCACGTCGTCCAGGGCTGCGACGAAGTGCATCTCGGAGGTGCCGGGGTTGGCGAAGCAGACGTCGACCCCGGCCCCGACGAGCGTGCGGATGAGCGCCTGGGCGCCGTTCACCGGGCGCGTCCCCCTCGACCCTGCTGCGGTGCCGTCACGGCAGGTTCGGCATGCCGGCCTGGATCTCGCGCACCTCGAAGTGCGCCATCGTCGCGCCCCCGGTGGCGAAGTTGGCGACGTCGGCCGCAGCGGACTGCCCCTCGGGCGAGGCGAACGCCTTGCCCATCGCCTCCTCGGACTCGAAGTCCAGCTCGGCGACGAGGTACGGCACCTGCTGCGAGGGGTCGATCGCCTTGGCGTGGCCGACGCTGAACCGCAGCACCCCGGGCATCTCCATCGCCAGGGGGACGTGGGTGTCGCGGTAGTACTCGTCGAACGACCCCGGGTCCTCGGGCTGTCCGTAGCTGACCACGAGCCTGTGCACCATGTGGGCACCTCCATCCGGCCCGGGCCCCGCTGCCCGGGAGTGGCCCCACCCTGGCAGGAGCGGGGCCACTCCCGCGACCTCTAGAACGTGATGACCAGCCGCCCGCGGATGCCGCCGCCCTCGAGCAGCCGGTGGGCCTCGGCGCCCTGCTCCGCGGGGAACGTGCGCGCCACCCGCAGCGACACGACCCCCTGCTCGGCCAGCTCGCGCAGCCCGTCGAGGCGCGCCTGCTCCTCGGCGTAGGTCCGGACCAGGACCGGGTGCACCCGCAGCCCCCGCTGCCCGTCCCCCCGGTAGCCGCGGACCGTGGCGACCGTGCCGCCGTCCCGCACCGCGGACAGCACCCGCTCGTCCTGCACCGCCCCGTCGGCCAGGCCGTCGACCCCGTCGGGGTACCGCTCGCGGATCCGTTCGGCGACGTCGTCCCCGCGCCGGACGACGACGTCGGCGCCGAGGTCGCGGACGAGCTGCTCGTCGGCCTCGGAGGCGTCGGCGACGACGGTCAGCCCCTCCTGCCTGGCCAGCTGGACGACGTAGCCGCCGAACGCACCGGCCGCGCCCGTGACGGCGAGCACCTGACCGGGCTGCAGCGCCATGCGGTCGAGGGCCAGCCGCGCGGTGAGCCCGTTCATCGGCAGCGTCGCGGCCTCGGCGTCGGTGCTGTCCTCCGGCGAGCGGGCGACCGACCCGACCGGGACGACGAGGTCCTCGCGGTAGCCGCCGTGCGCGCCCGAGGGCAGGACGATCGCCATCACCCGGTCGCCGACCCGCAGGTCGGTGTCCACCCCCGGGCCGATCTCGGCGAGCGCGCCGGCGGCGTCCATCCCCGGCACCTTCGGCATCTCCTCCACCGGGTCGCGCTCGGCGTAGACGCCGTTGCGGACGTAGGTGTCGGTGGGGTTGACCGTCGCGGCGGTCACCCGCAGCCGGACCTGCCCCGCCCCCAGCGGCTCCGCCGGGACGTCGACGACGCGCAGGGCCTCCGGGCCTCCGTACTCGGTCACTCCGACAGCTCTCATGGCCTCAGCCGGTACCCGTCGGACGACGCGGGTCCCCCGCCTTCCGCCCGGCAGAACCCGCTGGGGTCGAGTGCACCGGTGTCGGTCGGCTGGTGCGCCGCCATCGCGCTGGTCGGCCACCTGTGGGCGCGCGGGACTACGAGCGTCGGCCGGCCCGCTGACCGCACGCCGTCCGGCGTGTCGGGAATGGGTCGCGCGCGGCCGTCGCTGAACGGGGCACTCCCCCCGATCGTGAGAGGTCGCGCATGCCCGCACTGCTGCAGCACCGTCCCACGCCCGCTCCCGCGACCGAGGGGACTCCCCGCTCCCGCCGGCCGTTCCCGCGCCGGCTGGTCGCCGCGGGCATCGGCGTCGCGGTGCTGGTCCCGGTCGCCGCCCAGGTGCGTGACTGGCTGCCGGGCGCCCCGCTCGAGCAGCAGGTCGTCGACCGCAGCACGACGCCGCTGCTGCTGGCGCTCGACGACCTGCACGAGTACCACGCCGCCACCGGCACCTTCCAGGTCGTCGTCGACCGCGAGGTGGACACCCGGTACCTGCCGTCGGTGATCAGCGGCGAGCGGGTCAGCTTCCTCGCCACGGGCACCGCCGACGCCTACGTCGACTTCGAGGGCCTGGACGCCGGCCGCGTGGAGCTCTCCGCCGACGGCACGTCGGCCACCATCGACCTGCCGGCCCCGCGCCTGGCGGAGGTGCGGGTCGACCCGACGCAGAGCCGGGTGCTCGACCGTGACCGCGGGCTGCTGGACCGGGTCGGGGACGCGATCGGTGACGACCCGGTGGACGACACGGAGCTGTACGCCCTGGCCGAGGAGAAGCTCGCCGGGGCGGCGGCCGCCAGCGACCTCGTGGCCCGCGCGGAGGACAACACCCGGAGCATGCTGACCACACTGGCGCAGTCGCTGGGGGTCGAGCAGGTCGAGGTCCGCTTCGCGGAGGCCCCCGGCGCTGCCGGCTGAGAGCGGCCCCCGGCGCCGCCGGCCGACGTGGTCCCCCTGCGGGTGCTCGTGCTCTGCGTGCGCCGGGTACGCAGAGCACGAGCACGCGCCGGACACCTCGCGGCCCCGGACACCTCACGGCCCCCGGCCCCCTCGCGGAGGGCCGGGGCCGCGGTCGTGTCGTCAGCGGTCGATCGCGTACTCCTTGAGCAGGCCGCGGCTGATGATCGTCTTCTGGATCTCGCTGGTCCCCTCGCCGATGAGCAGGAACGGCGCCTCGCGCATCAGCCGCTCGATCTCGTACTCCTTGGAGTAGCCGTACCCGCCGTGGATGCGGAAGGACTCCTGGGTCACCTCGGCGGCGAACTCGCTGGCCAGCAGTTTGGCCATGCCGGCCTCGACGTCGTTGCGGGAGCCGGCGTCCTTGAGCCGCGCGGCCCGCACCATCATCGCGTGGGCGGCCTCGACCTTGGTGGCCATCTCGGCGAGCTTGAACGCGATCGCCTGGTGCTGGGCGATCGGCTTGCCGAACGTCTCCCGCTGCTGGGCGTACTCGATGGCCAGCTCGAAGGCCCGCAGGGCGATGCCGCAGCCGCGGGCGGCGACGTTGACCCGGCCCACCTCGACGCCGTCCATCATCTGGGCGAAGCCGCGGCCCGGCGTCCCGCCGAGGACGTGCTCGGCCCCGATGCGGAAGCCGTCGAACACCAGCTCGGTGGTGTCCACGCCCTTGTAGCCCATCTTGTCGATCTTGCCGGGGACGGTGAGCCCGGGGAGTACCTCGCCGAAGCCCGCGGGCTTCTCCACGAGGAGGGTCGTGAGGTTCTGGTGCGGCTTCTCGGCGCCCTCGTCGGTGCGCACGAGCGCGGCGACCAGCGTCGAGCTGGCGCCGTTGGTCAGCCACATCTTCTGGCCGTCGACCACGTACCCGTCGCCGTCGCGCACCGCCCGGGTGCGGATGCCGGCGACGTCGGACCCCAGCCCCGGCTCGGACATGGAGAACGCCCCGCGCACCTCGCCGGCGGCCATGCGCGGCAGCAGGCTCTGCTTCTGCTCCGGCGTCCCGTGCTGCATGACCATGTACGCCACGATGAAGTGGGTGTTGATGACACCGGAGACGCTCATCCAGCCGCGGGCGATCTCCTCGACCGCCAGCGCGTAGGTCAGCAGCGACTCACCGAGGCCGCCGTACTCCTCGGGGATGGTCAGCCCGAAGACCCCCAGCTCCCGGAGCCCGTCGACGATCTCCTGCGGGTAGACGTCGCCGTGCTCGAGCTCCTGCGCGTTCGGGATGATCTCCTTGTCCACGAACTGCCTGACCGTCGCCAGGATCTCCTGCTGGATGTCGGTCAGGTCGGCGGTCTGGGCCAGGCGGGTCATCGCTCGCTCCTCCGGGACTCCGGTGTCCGTGGTTACCGGCGAGTATGGGCCACCGTCGCCGACGGCCCGGTGTGGTCCCGGTCACCTCGGGCGAATGCCGTCGGCGCGGGCCTGCGCCGACGGGGTGGGCGCCGCCGGGGTCGGCGTCCCCGGGGTTAGCGTCGCGGGGGTGAGGTCCCTGGCCGCCGCGCTCGCCGCCCTCCTGCTGCTCTCCGGTTGCGGCAGCACCGACGACGCCCCGCCGGAGGAGCCCGCCCCGGCCGAGGCCGAGCAGTCCGCCGCCGCGTCGGCCGACCCGGCGGCCGCCACCACCCCCGACGAGGCGGCCCTGGCGGTCGCGCTGCGGGCGGCCGACCTGCCGGCGGGCTGGTCGGTGCAGGCCAACCCCGTCGCCGACGGCGACCTGTCCGACGACCCGAGCCTGTCGGGCATCTGCGGTGTCGCCTTCGCCTCCGAGGAGCACCGGACGACCAAGCACCCGATCGTCGGGATCGACCCCCGGGGCGCCGCGACGGTCGTGTCGGAGGCCATCGCCTACGACTCAGCCGCGTCCGGCGAGCTGGCGCTGACCGAGCTGCGCGACGCCTTCGAGTCCTGCCCGGCCGGCGACCGGGTCCTGGTGGAGCCCCCGGTCGTCGACGGCCTGGCGGGGACCGTGGTGGTCGCGCGCTACCGGCTGGAGGACGGCACGACGCAGGACGTCCTGGCCCAAGGGCGTGGCGCGGTGGTGTCGGTGCTCATCGCGGAGGATCCTGCGGCCGGCGCGACGGCGGCACGGGCCGTCGCCGCCCGGATGGCCGCCCTGCCCGGCGCAGCGGTCGACCGCTGACCGGCAGCGACGAGAGGACACGATGAGCACCACTGACGACGGGCTGTACCGGGGCGACCCCCCGCCGGCGCCTCCACCGCCCCCGCCGGGGTACGGCCCACCTCCGGGGTACGGCCCCCCTCCGGGGTACGGCGCCGGCTACGGGCCGCCGCCGGGCTACGGCTACGGCCCTCCCCCCGGCTCCTACCGGCGCCCCACCAACACCCTGGCCATCCTGGCGCTGGTCATGGCCTTCGTCTTCGCCCCGGCCGGGCTGGTCCTCGGCATCGTGGCGCGCCGGCAGATCCGGGAGACCGGCGAGGAGGGCGACGGCCTGGCCCTCGCCGGCATCATCGTCGGGGCGATCGCCTGTGCGTTGGTCGTGCTCGGCATCGTGCTGTGGTTCGTCGCGCTCGCGTCGCTGTCGAGCGCCTCATTCGGCCCCTGAGGAGCGGCCCGCCCGGGAGAACCGGGCGGGCCACCGCTCGCTGGCGCTCAGCCCTCGGGCGGGGTGAACGAGGACGTCCGCTGCATGCCGGCGGCCCGCCCCTTGCCCGCGATGACCAGCGCCATCTTTCGGCTGGCCTCGTCGATCATCTCGTCGCCGAGCATGGCCGACCCCTTGGCGCCACCGGCCTCGGAGGTGTGCCACTCGTAGGCGTCGAGGATGAGCTCGGCGTGGTCGTAGTCCTCCTGGGACGGCGCGTAGATCTCGTTGGCCGCGTCGATCTGGCCCGGGTGCAGCACCCACTTGCCGTCGAAGCCGAGCACCGCCGAGCGCTTGGCGACCTCGCGGAACGCGTCGACGTCGCGGATCTGCAGGAACGGGCCGTCGATGGCCTGCACGCCGCGGGCACGGGCGGCCATGAGGATCTGCATCAGGATGTAGTGGAACGGGTCGCCGGCGTAGTCCGGGTGCAGGGCGCCCACCACCAGCGACTTCATGTTGATGCTGGCCATGAAGTCGGCCGGGCCGAAGATGATCGTCTCGATCCGCGGGCTGGCGAACGCGATCGCGTTGACGTTGATCAGGCCCTGCGCGTTCTCGATCTGCGCCTCGATGCCGATCCGGCCGACCTCGAGGCCGGTGGCCTTCTCGACCTGGGTGAGCAGCAGGTCCAGCGCCTGCACCTGCGCGGCGTCGACCACCTTGGGCAGCATGACGCAGTCGAGGTTCGCGCCGGCGCCCTCCACGACCTCGACCACGTCGCGGTAGGTCCACTCCGTCGTCCAGTCGTTGACCCGGACGGTGCGGATCTTCTCGCCCCAGCCGCCCTCGTTGAGCGCCGCGACGATGTTCTTCCGGGCCCCCGGCTTGGCCAGCGGAGCGCAGGCGTCCTCCAGGTCGAGGAACACCTGGTCGGCCCCCAGGCCCTTCGCCTTCTCCAGGAACCGGGGGTTGCTGCCCGGGACGGCCAGGTTGGAACGGCGGGATCGGAGCTCGGCCACGGTGCCTCCGTCGGGGTGGTGGGCGGGCGGACAACACAGCTGGGGTCGGTTCGTCCCCGGAGGGTAGCCAGACTGCAGGTGGCTCAGGTCGCGGGCTCGACCAGGGTCTCCGGCCGGCTGGCCCGCACGACCAGAGCCACCCCGAGGACGACGAGCAGCACCCCGGGCAGCGCCAGCAGCGGCGGGACCTGGCCGAGCAGCACCAGGGCGAACAGCAGCGCGCCCGGCACCTCGAGGAGCACCACCAGGCTGACCATCGTCGGGCCGACCGAGGAGAGCACCAGGTTGAGCAGCGTGTGCCCGAGCAGCTGGGCGCAGAACGTGATCGCGGCGATCAGCAGCCAGTCCCGCGCGGCGAAGCCCCCGAGCGGCACCCCGGTGACGACGGCCGCGACGGCGACCGTCGCCGCGCACACGGAGTAGCAGACGACCGCGTAGGCCGACGTGGACAGCCGCTGCCGCGCCCGCGCCCCGGCCAGCACGTACCCGCCGGCGCAGATCGCCCCCAGCAGGGCCAGCCCGTCGCCGGCCAGCGCCCGCAGGCTGACGGTGACGTCCACCCCCGCGATGAGCGCGACGCCGAGCACGGCGAGCACCAGGCCCCACCAGATCGCCGCGGACAGCCGCACCCCGCTGAGGCGGGCGGCCAGCGCCGTCCAGATGGGGGTGGTGGTGACCAGCGCCGTGGAGGCGGCCACGGTCGTCATGGACAGGCTCGGCAGCCAGGCGGCGAAGTGCGCGGCGAGGAACAACCCGGCGACGACGGAGCTGCCGAGGTCGCGCGGCCGCAGCCCGGAGAGCTGCGCGCGCTCGCGCAGGAGCAGCACCGGGAACAGCGCCGCGGCGCCGCCCACGTTGCGCCAGAACGCCAGCGCGAGCATCGGCGCGGCCATCAGCGTGGTCAGCGGCGCGGAGAGGGAGATGCCGACGACCGCGACGGCCATGATCCCGACGTCACGCCCACCGGGGCGGTGGACCGCCCAGGCGCCGGAGGCCCCGCCCGGCGCCGCCCGGCCCTCCTGCTGGGAGGCAGAGGGGAGGGGGTCCTCCCTCAAGGCACCCGGATCCGGCCGCGCGCGACCGGCACCACCGCGCCCTGGACGGTCGCCCCCACCGCGCGGCCGCCCGAGGCGGTGACGGTGCAGGCGAGCACCGACGGCCGGCCCATCGCCTCGCCCTGCCGGACGACGTAGGACGACGTCCCCTCGGGGGCCAGCAGCCCCGTCGCGACCAGCCAGACCCCGGCGCCCAGGGCCGCCGAGCCGGTCGCCGGGTCCTCCCCCCACGCCAGGTCGCCCGCGAACACCCGCGCGTACGCGGTGGAGGTGGCGGCGTCCCACGACAGCACCGAGACCCCCTCCCCCACCCCGAGCTCGCCGAGCAGCGCGGGGACGGGCGCGGCGTCGTCGACGACCTCGCGGCGCACCGCGAGGTAGGTGAACGGCAGGCCGCACCCGGCGACGTGCGCGGGCACCCCCACCGCGTCGGCGGCCGACAGGCCCACCGCCTCGGCGAGGGTCCCCGGTCCCGGGCCGTCCTCCAGCGTGGGCCGGCCGCCGGAGAGCGTCGCGCCGTCCGCCTCGACCACCACGTCCAGGACCCCGGCGCCGCACTCCTGGCGCAGCGTGCCCTCGGCCAGCCGCCCGGCGCGCACCAGCGTGTGCGCCGCGCCGACGCTCGGGTGGCCGGCGAAGGGCAGCTCGGCGTACGGGGTGAAGATCCGCACCCGGTAGTCGGCTCCGGAGCCCTCGCTGGGCGCGCACAGGAACGAGGTCTCCGAGAGGTGGAACTCGTTGGCCAGCGCCTGGCACTGCTCGGTGCTCAGCCCGTCCGCGTCGAACACCACGGCCAGCGGGTTGCCGGCGAAGGCGCGGGGGGCGAAGACGTCGACGACCTCGTACTCGAGCTCGGCTCCGGGGGACGACACGTCCCCGACGGTAGCCTCAGCGGTCGGTGACCGAGCCGCGAGGTCACCGGCCGATCCAGCATGCCCGCTCGGGGCGGACGAGCGCCGGCGAGGAGGTGCCATGACCACGGTGACCAGGGCCTACGTGTCCCGGCTCGCGGGGATGCCCGTCTTCGACCCCAACGGTGACCGCGTCGGCAAGGTCCGGGACGTCGTCGTGGCGCTGCGCGTCGGCACCGCACCGCCGCGCGTCCTCGGCCTGGTGGTCGAGGTCGTGGCCCGCCGCCGGATCTTCGTGCCGATGGGCCGGGTGACCGCCCTGGACCCGGGCTCGGTGGTGCTCGGGTCGGGGACGCTGAACCTCAAGCGCTTCGAGCAGCGCCGCGGGGAGACCCTCGTCCTCGGCGAGCTGCTCGACCGGCGGGTGCAGATCGCCGAGTCCGGCCGGCCAGCCCACGTCGTCGACGCCGGCATGGAGCAGACCCGCACCGGTGACTGGGTGCTCTCCAAGCTCGCCGTCCAGGAGCCGGGCCGGCTCGGCCGCCGGGGGCAGCTGCACCAGCTCAACTGGGACGAGGTCATCGGGCTGGCCCTCCCCGAGACCGGGCAGGGCGCCGAGACGCTCATCGCCACCTACCGCGAGCTCAACGCCGCCGACCTCGCCCACGCGCTGCAGGACCTGCCGATCAAGCGGCGGCACGAGGTCGCCGAGGCGCTGGACGACGAGCGGCTGGCCGACGTGCTGGGGGAGCTGCCCGAGGCCGACCAGATCACCATCCTGGGCACGCTCGAGGAGAGCCGGGCGGCCGACGTGCTCGAGGTGATGGACCCCGACGACGCCGCCGACCTGCTGGCCGAGCTGTCCAACGTCGACCGCAACCGGCTGCTGGAGCTGATGGAGCCCGACGAGGCCGAGCCGGTGCGCCAGCTGCTGCAGTACTCCGAGGACACCGCCGGCGGGATCATGACCAGCGAGCCGGTGATCCTGACCCCCGACGCCACGATCGCCGAGGCGCTGGCCCGGGTCCGGGAGCCCGAGCTCTCCCCGGCGCTGGCCAGCCAGGTCTACGTCTGCCGTCCGCCGTCGGCCACCCCGACCGGCCGGTACCTGGGCCTGGCACACATCCAGCGGCTGCTGCGCGAGCCGCCGTCCACCCTGGTCAGCGGGGTCCTCGACGACATGGAGCCGCTCCGGCCGGAGGCGCCGCTGGGTGAGGTGACCCGCTACTTCGCGACCTACAACCTGGTCGCGGCGCCGGTCGTCGACCCGCAGGGCCGGCTGGTGGGCGCGGTCAGCGTGGACGACGTCCTCGACCACCTGCTGCCCGACGACTGGCGTGAGCGGGCCCGCCGTGGCTGAGGGACGGCGGCTCGACGTCCCGCGGGGCGCGCGCGGCTTCGGCAGCTTCCTGCGGCTGGACCCCGACGCGGTCGGCCGGTTCGCCGAGGCCATCGCCCGCTTCCTGGGCACCGGCCGCTTCCTCGCCGTCCAGACGGTGGTCGTGGCCGTCTGGATCGCGCTCAACGTCTTCGCCGTCCGGCTGCAGTGGGACCCCTACCCGTTCATCCTGCTGAACCTGGCCTTCTCCACCCAGGCCGCCTACGCCGCGCCGCTGATCCTGCTGGCCCAGAACCGGCAGGCCGACCGCGACCGCGTGCAGGCCGAGGAGGACCGCGCGCGGGCGGCGACCACCCGCGCGGACACCGAGTACCTGGCCCGCGAGCTGGCCGCGCTGCGGGTCGCCATCGGTGAGCTCGCGACCCGGGACTTCATCCGCGGCGAGCTCAGCCGGCTGACCGAGGAGAACGCCGAGGACGCCGAGCGGCGCGAGCGCAAGGCCCGGAAGAAGCGCGAGGCCGCGGCCCGCGAGGCGACCGGCTGAGGCCCGCCTCGGCCCAGCAGCTGTCCCAGGACGTCCAGGCCCCGGCCGGCCAGGTCGCCGGGGCGAGCAGGACCACGGCCCACAGCCGGGTGCGGGTGGCGGTCACCGCCGCATGATCGGCGAGGAGCGGCGGCCGGTACCGGCGACCCGCCGGTCCTGTCGTCCCCCCGCGGCACGATGACGCCGTGACGCGCACGCACACCGTCACCGGGTCGCCGATCGGCCCGCTGACGCCCGTGGCCGAGGACGGCGCACTGGTGGCGCTGTTCATGGACCTGCCCGGCCGGCCTCCCGACCCGGCCGTGCTCGGGGAGCGGGACGACACCGGGCTCACCGACGTCGTCCGGCAACTCGAGGAGTACTTCTCCGGCGACCGCACCGCGTTCGACCTCGCCCTGCGGCCGTCCGGCAACGACCTCCAGCTGGCTGTCTGGCGGCTGATGACGGAGATCCCCTACGGCGAGACCCGCAGCTACGGCTCCCTCGCCACGCGGCTCGGCGACCGGACGCTCGCGCAGGCGGTGGGCGCGGCCTGCGGGCGCAACCCGCTGCCGGTGGTCGTCCCGTGCCACCGGGTGGTGGGCGCCGACGGCAGCCTGGTCGGCTTCGGCGGCGGACTGCACCGCAAGCGGCTGCTGCTCGACCTCGAGCAGCGCGGCCAGCGGCTGTTCTGAGCCCGCGTCAGCCGGTGAGGACGTGGACCAGCGCCCCGGCGGCCCCGGCGAGCACGAGGACGACGATGAACGGCGCGCGCAGGGCCAGCGCCAGTGCGGCGACCGCGAGCCCGGCCAGCCGCCCGTCGACCACGATCCGACCGTCGCTGGTGAGCGCCTGGACGGCGACCAGCGCGGCCAGCAGTGCCGCGGGGACGAAGTCGACGACCCGCGCCACCCAGGGCTGCTCCACCCAGGCCGCGGGCACCGACAGCCCGGCCAGCTTGAGCAGGTAGCACCCCAGCGAGCCGGCCAGGACGGTCACCCACAGCGCGGTGCCGGTCACGGGCTCTCCTCGCCGGCGCTCGTCCACCCCGTGCCCGTGGGTGCCGTGCTCATGCGTGAGCTCACACGCTCGGTCACGTGCCCTCCTCCGCGGCCACCGTCGGGCGCGGCCGGCCGGCCAGGGCGACGGCCACCACCGCGGCGATCACCTGCACCCCCGCCGGGACGAACGGGGTGAGGGCCAGCGCCACCACCGCCCCCCCGACGGCCACCCGGCGCTGCACCCTCGCCTCGGGGGAGGTGCGCTGCAGCCGCGGCCAGAGCAGCGCCAGGAACGCCGCGGGGACGACGGCGTCGAGGGCGGCCAGCGCCGGACCACTGAGCGCGGCCGCGCCGAGGGAGCCCACCACAGTCGTGAGGTTCCAGACCACGAAGATCGTCGCGCCACCGGCGAGGAAGGCCAGCCGGGCCAGCCCCCGGTCCGGCGCGGCGATCGCCAGCGCCGTCGTCTCGTCGATGACCCAGTGCGCCGCGGAGGCCCGCCCGACGACCCCGCGCGGGCGCAGCAGCGGCACCAGCCGGACGCCGTAGACGGTGTTGCGGGTGCCCAGCAGCAGCGCGCTGCCGACGGCCGCGGCCGCGCCGCCACCGGCCCCCAGGACGCCGACCAGCGCGAACTGCGAGGCACCGGTGAACATCACCAGGGACATGGTCATCGCCTGCCAGAGGTTCAGCCCCGCGGCGTCGGCAGCGGCGCCGAAGGCCACCCCGTACAGCCCGACCGCCAACCCCAGCCCGACCGCGTCGCGCAGGGTGGCGGAGCGGTCGGCGGGCACGGACGGAGGCTAACCACCGGGTCCGACGACCTCCGGGGGTGCGTACCGGATCACCCCGGCGACCGCCGGTCGGCCGCTGCGACAGCCGTACAGTGGCAGGAGACCCGTGTGCGCAGGTCGCCGCCGCCCTCGGCGGTCCGGCCCGGGTCCCCCGTCGAAGGAGACAGACGAACACCATGTCCGACCAGCTGACCGGCGCGCCGGCCCTCGACGCCGTCAACGCCGCTCTGGCCACCGTCCAGGACCCGGAGATCAACCGCCCGCTGACCGACCTGGGCATGGTCAAGGACGTGCGGATCGACGCCGACGGCACCGTCCACGTCGAGGTCTACCTGACCGTCTCCGGCTGCCCGATGCGCGAGACCATCACCAACCGGGTGACCCAGGCGGTCTCCGCCGTCCCCGGCGTGACCTCGGTGCGGGTCGGCCTGGACGTGATGAGCGACGAGCAGCGCGCCGAGCTGCGCCGCACCGTCCGCGGCACCGACGCCGCCGACCCGGTCATCCCGTTCGCCCAGCCCGGCTCGCTGACCCGCGTCTACGCCGTCGCCTCGGGCAAGGGCGGCGTCGGCAAGTCCAGCGTCACGGTGAACCTGGCCGCGGCCCTGGCCCAGCGCGGGCTGTCGGTGGGCGTCGTGGACGCCGACATCTACGGCCACTCGGTGCCGCGGATGCTCGGGGTCGACGACAAGCCGACCCAGGTCGACAACATGATCATGCCGCCGCAGGCCTACGGCGTGAAGGTCATCTCGATCGGCATGTTCACCCCGGGCAACACCCCCGTGGTGTGGCGCGGGCCGATGCTGCACCGCGCGCTGCAGCAGTTCCTCGCCGACGTGTGGTGGGGCGACCTCGACGTCCTGCTGCTGGACCTGCCGCCCGGCACCGGTGACGTCGCCATCTCCATCGCCCAGCTGCTGCCCAACGCCGAGATCCTCGTCGTGACGACCCCCCAGCTGGCCGCCGCCGAGGTGGCCGAGCGGGCCGGCGCGATCGCGACCCAGACCCACCAGCAGGTGGTCGGCGTCATCGAGAACATGTCCTGGCTGGACCTGCCCGACGGCTCCCGCATGGAGGTCTTCGGCTCCGGCGGCGGGGAGACGGTGTCCGACGCGCTGACCCGCACGCTGGGTGCCCGCGTCCCGCTCCTCGGCCAGATCCCGCTCGACACCCGGGTCCGCGAGGCCGGCGACGCCGGTGCCCCGGTCGTGCTCGCCGACCCGGAGTCCACTGCGGCACGGGCGCTGACCGCCATCGCCGACGGGCTGGCCACCCGCCAGCGCGGACTGTCGGGCATGTCGCTCGGTCTCACCCCGGTCCGCCGCTGACCTGACCCGACAGAGGCCGGTCCCCCCAACCCGGGAGACCGGCCTCTGTCGCGTCTCCTGCGGTGTTCCGCGTGCTCCTGCGGTGGTGCAACAGCCGCGGCAGCGACGAGGAGCCCGCCAGAGCCCGGTCCACGCAGCCACGTGCCGGCCGCGCGGTCGGCAACGGTCCGCTCCCGGCGGCAGTGCGGGCGTTCCTCGCCCTGTGCCGGTCCTGCAGCACCCGCAGTGCGCGAGGAACGCCGGCGATCCCGTCAGGGGACGGCGGCCCGGCCGCGACGACAGATCACGTCGCGTCGGGGTCGAACGGTGGCGGGGTCGCCGCGTCCCGGGTGCGGACGGCGTTGCGGGCGGTCACCGCTCCCCCGGTCGCGGCCAGCCCGGCCGAACCGGTGGCGCTGCCCCGGCGGGTGGTGGGCCCGTCGTCGTCGGCGAGCAGCTGGTTCCGGATGAAGGTCTTGGGGTGGTACTGGCGCAGGTCGAGGTCACGGAACTTCGCGAGGTCGTCGCCCAGCGACTCGTCGACCTGGGCGCGGACGCCGGTGATCGCCTCGCGGACCTTCTTCAGCCCGCTGGCGGCGTCCTTGGCCAGGTGCGGCAGCCGCTCCGGCCCGAAGATGAACAGCGCGGCCAGCGCGAGGACGACGATCTCGCCCCAGCCGATCGAGTCGAACACGCGCTGCTCCCCTTCCCAGCGGACCCGGACCGCCGCGGCCTCCCAGCGTAGGCGGCAGCGCCCCCCGGGTCAGCGCCCCGATCCGGGGGATCCCCCTCAGGCGGTGTCGAGGGTCGCCTCGACCGTCGTCGACGAGCCGCCCCGGACCAGCTCGACGGTGACGGTCTCCCCCGGCTCGTGGGCGTCGATGGCGACGACCAGCTCCTCGGAGCTGCCGACCGGCCGGTCCTCGACGGCGATGATGACGTCCTGCTCGCGGATGCCGGCGTTCGCCGCGCCGCTGCCCGGTTCGACGTTGACGACGAGGGCGCCGTCGCGGGTGCCGTCGGTGACCGAGCGGGCGTTCACGCCGAGCGAGGCGTGCACCGCCTCCCCCGTGCCGATGAGCTGCTCGGCGATGTCACGGGCGGTGTCGATCGGGATGGCGAACCCCAACCCGACGCTGCCGCCGCCGAGCGAGGCGATGGCGGTGTTGATCCCGATCACCTCACCGGCACCGTTGACCAGCGCGCCGCCGGAGTTGCCCGGGTTGATCGGCGCGTCGGTCTGGACGGCGCTGATCACCGCGTTGGTGTCACTGCCCTCCCCCGACAGCCGGACCGGGCGGTCCAGAGCGCTGACGATCCCGCTGGTCACCGTGCTGGCCAGGCCCAGCGGCGACCCGATCGCCACCACCGGGTCCCCGACCACCACGGAGTCCGAGCTGCCCAGCGCGGCGGTGACCAGCCCGGGCTTCTCGACCTTGAGGACGGCGATGTCGCTGGCCGGGTCGCGGCCGACGATGCGGGCCGCGGAGCCGCTGCCGTCGGAGAACACCGCGCGGATCTCGGCGCCCTCGACGCCGTCGGCGCCGGAGATGACGTGGTTGTTGGTGACGATGTAGCCGTTCTCGCCGTCGATGACCACGCCCGAGCCGGTGGCGCCGGCCTCCCCGAGGCGCACCTCGACCGACACGACCGTGGGGGTCACCCGCTCGGCGATGTCGGAGACCGAGCCCGGCTCGCGGGCGATGCCCTCGTCGGTCTCGTTGAGCTGGGTGCCCGGCGCCAGCAGCGGCGTCTCGTCGGCGGTGCGGGTCAGCAGGTAGCCGGCGGCGCCGCCGACGGCACCCACCAGCAGCACGGCGAGCACCACGAGCACCGAGAGCCGGACGGAGAGGTCCCGCAACCGCAGCTTCCGGCGGCCGCGGGGGTCGACGACGAGCGGGCCCGCCTGCTCGGCCTCCTCCTCGAAGACCGCCGGCCCGGTCAGACCGGCCGGGGCGTGGGGGTCCCGCCAGGGGTCGGCGCGGGCATCGGCCTTCCACCACGGGCCCGGGGACGTGCGCCGGCGACCGGGGCGGCCGCCGGGCGGCTCCTCCAGCCCCCGCCGGCCGGGGCCGGGCGGGGCGAAGGCGCGCAGCACCGCCTCGGGCGGCGGCGGCAGCACCGGGGGCGGTGGCGGGGTGGGCCGGTCGCCGGCGAAGCTCCCGGAGACCGCGGCCGGGCGGCCGAAGGCGGCCTGCTGCGCGGGGTGGGGTGCCGGGGTCGGGACGACGGCAGGGGCGGTGCGGGCCGGCGGGGGGTCGAAGGGACCGACGCCCTCCCGTGGCCGCGCGAAGGCCTCGTCGGGCACCGGGGCGCCCTCCTCCACGGAGGCGCCGGCCGGGGGCCGCGACTCGTCCGGGGTCTGCGGGTTCTCGGGCAGCGGGTCCTCCCCGGAGGGTGGTTCGGTGCGGCTGTTCAGGGCGTTCCGCCCGGGGTGCCGGCGGACGGCCGGCCGACGGTGATGGCCCGGACCACCGGCGGCACGATCTCGGTGCGCTCCTCCGGCGAGGGACCGGCCACCGACGCCGGCGGCGGGGCGTCCCCGGCGGCGCCGCCGGTGGGCAGGTTGAACGCGAGCGCGGTCACCCCGAGACCGAGACCGGCCAGGGCCCCGGCGACGCCCCGCCGCAACCAGCGCGCCTGGCCGGGACGCTCGGAGCGGGCCGGTGGCGGGTCCAGCGGCACGGCCCAGGACCCGGTGGTGCCGCGGATCGTCAGCTGGTCCGGGCCGGCGCTGAGCGCGCCCATGCCCCCGCCCGGGACGTCGGCCGTGAAGGGGATCGCCCGCAGGCGGGAGAGCAGGTCACCGGGGACGGCGACGTCGGAGGACTCGTGCAGCGCGTCCTTGGCCTCCCGCTGGGCCTGGACCGCCATCCGGCACTGCGCGCAGCCGGCCAGGTGGCGGGCCGCGCGGGCGGCCGGGCCGCCCCCGAGCTCGCCGTCCACCAGGGCGGTGATGGCCTCCTGGGCCAGGTGGCTCTCCGGGATGTTCACCCCGCGCTCCCCTCGATGACACCGCTGGCGGGGACCCCCGGCCGGCGCGGAGCCAGGTGGGCGAGGGCCTCGCGCAGCTGGACGCGGCCGCGGTGGATGCGGCTGCGCACGGTGCCCAGCTTGATGCCCAGGGTCGCCGCGATCTCCTCGTACGTCAGCCCCTCGATGTCGCACAGGACGACGGCCACCCGGAACTCCGGCGACAGCGCGTCCAGCGCCGCCTGCACCTGCGGGTCCAGGTGGGTGTCGGCGTAGACCTGCTCGGGGCTGGGCGCGGTGCCGGGCAGCCGCTCGGTGTCCTCCGGCAGCGCGTCGAACCGGATCCGCTGCCGGCGCCGCACCATGTCCAGGAACAGGTTGGTGGTGATCCGGTGCAGCCAGCCCTCGAAGGTGCCCGGTGAGAAGTCCGCCAGCGAGCGGAACACCCGCACGAACGTCTCCTGGGTGAGGTCCTCGGCGTCCTGCGGGTTGCCCGACAGCCGGTAGGCCAGCCGGTAGACCCGGGCGGAGTGGTCACGGACGACCTGCTCCCACGTCGGCGCCACCCAGGCCTCGCCACCGGCGGCGGGCGCGTCCGGGCCCGGTGCCGGCGCGGCGGGGACGGCGTCGCTCACGGTCCCAGGATCGCAGACCGACGCCGATCCCGACCCCCCGACGTCGGTGGGTCGATCGGTTCCGGCTCGCTTGGGAGGCACGACCGGTCCAACGGGCCGGCGGTCGGGTGGTGTTCCCGTTCACAGGGAGCTCACAGCTCGCCGGTCGCGGGCGGCCGCGGGGGCACCGGCCACTACCCTCGCCCGGTGATGAGCGTCGCGGGGACGGCGGGCCGGCGAGCACCACAGCCCGGCGGCCGGCGGCGGGGAGCGGGCAGCGCAGCGGGCGCCGGCGTGCGGAGCCGGCAGCCGGCGCGGCACCGACCCGAGCAGCGGAACGAGTCCGGAGTCGAGCAGTGAGCACCGAGGGACCGAGGCCGGGGAGGGACGGCGCCGCGTACGCCGACCGCTTCGCGACCGAGACCTCCGCGCTGGCGGCGGCCCGGTCCCGGGCGGTCCGGCTCGGCGGCCTGCCGCCGGTGGAGCCGGCCGTCGGCGCCACGCTGGCCGTCCTGGCCGCGAGCGGCGGAGCCCGCGCGGTGGTCAACATCGGCAGCGGCGGCGGCGTCGTCGGGTTGTGGCTGCTCGAGGGCATGCGCCCCGACGGCCTGCTCACCGCCCTGGACGGCGAGCCCGAGCAGCTGCGTTCCGCGCGCCGGGCGTTCACCGAGGCCGGCCACCCGCCCGGCCGCACCCGGATGATCTTCGGCACGCCGGCCGAGGTGCTCCCCCGGCTCTCCCCGGGCGCCTACGACATGGTGGTCTGCGCGGGGGCGCCGACCGAGTACGCCCCCCACCTGGCCGCCGTGCTGGACCTGGTGCGGGTCGGCGGCACGGTCGCCTGCCACGGGCTGCTCGCGGGGGACCGCATCGCCGACCGCACCGCGCGCGACGAGCAGACGGTCACCTGGCGCGAGCTGGCCCGGGCCATCCGCGAGCACGACGACCTCACCTCCGCCGTCCTCCCCATCGGGGCGGGACTGCTCGTGGCCACCCGGCGTCGCTGACCGGGAGCGCGGTCAACCGAAGGGGAACTCCGCCACCGGTTCCCACGGCCCGCCCAGGTAGCGCCACAGGCCCAGGCCCCGGGCGGGCACCTGCCCGGGGGTGAACTGCGCGGCCAGCCGGTCCCGCAGTGCCCGGGCGACCGCCGGCTCCACCTTGTTCTGCACGGTGACGTGGGGTGCGTGCCGCTGGCGGTCCTGCGGGGTCAGCCACGGCTCCCACGCCGCGGCGAGGCGGCCACGCAGCTCGGCCAGCTCCGCCGACTCCAGGGTGTAGGCCACACCGCGGCCCAGCAGCCGCAGGCCGGTGACCGCGACCTCGAACGGGGGTCGGGCGGCCGCGGCGGCCAGGTCGGCGGCGACGGCGTCGACCCGCTCGCCGGGGAGCGCGTGGAACAGCGTGACGTGCGCGGCCAGGTGGTTGCGCTCGGCCGGGAAGTGCGCCGCCCGCAGCCGGTCGAACCGCTCCTGTGCCTCCGCCTCCAGCAGCAGCGTGACGACCAGTGGCTCGGAGGACGTCACCGGACCGGCCCCGCCCCGGGGCCCGCCCCGAGCGGAGCGAGGGCCGGGGGGGGCACGAGGGTCCCTCTTCAGACGTGGGCCCGGGCTCCCTTGCCCAGGACCGTCACCCCGCCGGCGCTGACGTGGTAGCGCTCGCGGTCGGACGCCAGGTCGACGCCGATCCGCGCCCAGTCCGGGATGACGACGTTCTTGTCGAGGATCGCCCGACGGACGTAGGCGCCCTCGCCGATGTGGACGCCGTCCATGAGCACGCTGTCCTCCACCCGCGCACCGCGCTCCACGCGCACCCCCGGGGAGACCACCGAGCTGTGCACCGAGCCGCCGCCGATGATCGCGCCGGCGCTCACCATCGACTCCTCCGCGCGCCCGCCGAGCACGAACTTCGCCGGGGGCTGCTGTGGAGGCAGGGTCAGGATCGGCCAGCGGTCGTTGTAGAGGTTGAAGATCGGGGTGACCGAGACGAGGTCCATGTGGGCGTCGAAGTAGGAGTCGATCGTCCCGACGTCCCGCCAGTAGCCGTGGTCGCGCTCGGTCGCACCGGGGACGATGTTGGTCGAGAAGTCGTAGACCCACGCGTCCCCGGCCTCGGCGAGCATCGGCATGATCGAGCCGCCCATGTCGTGCGCGGAGTTCTCGTCCTCGGCGTCGGCCCGCAGCGCCTCCAGCAGCGCGTCGGTGGTGAACACGTAGTTCCCCATCGACGCGAAGCTCTCGTCCGGCGAGTCCGGCAGGCCGGGCGGGTCGGCCGGCTTCTCCAGGAAGCCGCGGACCTTGCCGTCGGCGTCCGCATCGATGACGCCGAAGCCGGTCGCCTCGGTGCGTGGCACCCGCAACCCGGCGATGGTGACACCGGCCCCGGTCTGCACGTGCTGGTCGATCATCTGCGCGGGGTCCATGCGGTAGACGTGGTCGGCGCCGAAGACGACGACGATGTCGGGCCGGGCGTCGTAGATGAGGTTGAGGCTCTGGAAGATCGCGTCGGCGCTGCCGGTGTACCAGCGCGGGCCGAGCCGCTGCTGCGCCGGCACGGGGGTGATGTAGTTCCCCAGCATCTGCGACAGCCGCCACGTGGTGGTGATGTGCCGGTCGAGGCTGTGGCTCTTGTACTGCGTGAGGACGGCGATCTGCCGGATCTCGGCGTTCACCAGGTTGGAGAGCACGAAGTCGATGAGCCGGTAGTTGCCGCCGAAGGGCACCGCCGGCTTGGCCCTGTCCTGTGTCAGAGGCGCAAGCCGCTTGCCCTCACCGCCCGCCAGGACGATGCCGAGAACCCGAGGACCGCCGCGCATGTGACGCAACGTAGCCGTTGAGCGGGGTGTTCGCCGCACCGCGTCGCACGGCTCCGCCCCCTAGGGTGAGGCGCGTGCGCATCGGCATGGTGACGAGGGAGTGGCCGCCGGACGTGTACGGGGGTGCGGGGGTGCACGTCGAGCACCTCGCCGCGGCGCTCCGCTCGCTGCCGGCCGGCCCGCACATCGACGTCCACTGCTTCGGCGGCCCGCGGCCGGACGCGACCGGCCACCCGGTCCCGGAGGGGTTGCGGTCGGCGAACGGGGCGCTGCAGGCCCTCGGCGTCGACGTCGAGGTCGCCGGGGCCCTGGCCGACGCCGACCTGGTGCACAGCCACACCTGGTACGCCAACGCCGCGGGGCTCTTCGCCGGCCTGGTGCACGGCACGCCGCACGTGGTGACCGCCCACTCCCTCGAGCCGCGCCGGCCGTGGAAGGCCGACCAGCTCGGCGGCGGCTACCGGCTCTCCTCCTGGGTGGAGCGCACCGCCTACCTCGCCGCCGACGGGGTGATCGCCGTCAGCGGCGGCATGAAGGCCGACATCCTCGCCGTCTACCCCGAGCTGGACCCGGCCCGCGTGCACGTCGTCGGCAACGGGGTGGACGCCGAGGCCTACCGGCCGGTGCACGACCCCGACGTCGTCCGCTCGCTGGGCGTGGACCCGGACCGGCCCTACGCCCTCTTCGTCGGCCGGATCACCCGCCAGAAGGGCGTCATGCACCTGCTGCGGGCGGCCGAGCAGCTGCCCGCCGAGGCGGGCCTGGTGCTGTGCGCGGGGGCCGCCGACACCCCGGCCGAGCGCCAGCAGGTGGCCGACGCGGTGGCCGAGCTGCAGGGCCGGCGCGGCGGCGTCGTCTGGATCGAGGCGATGCTCCCCCGCGAGCAGCTGGTGCCGCTGATCACCGGCGCGACGGTGTTCGTCGTCCCGTCGGTGTACGAGCCGCTCGGCATCGTGAACCTCGAGGCGGCCGCCTGCGGCACCGCCGTCGTCGCCAGCGCGGTGGGCGGCATCCCCGAGGTGGTCGACGACGGCCGCACCGGCCTGCTGGTGCCCTACGACCCCGACGACCCGGCGTCCTTCGAGGCCGGCCTGGCCATGCGCATCGCCGAGCTGCTGGCCGACCCCGACCGCGCCGCCCGCCTGGGCGCCGCCGGCCGCGAGCGGGTGCTGGCCGAGTTCGGCTGGCCGGCCATCGCGCAGCAGACCGTCGGGGTCTACTCCGCCGTCCTCGGCGACCGGGGCTGACCGCCGGCGCTGGTACCGTTCCCCCGCCGGCGGCTCGCCGGCGGCGCCCGCGCAGCGAAGTCCGGTGGGAACCCGGCGCTGTCCCGCAACTGTGATGGTCTCCCCGGCCTGAGCCAGATCGCCTGCCCCGCGTCGTGTACCGACCCTCGCGGCAGGGGTCGCGCACCGGGCGTCGGGTGCCCGTGGGCGGTGCCTGCCGCTGACGAGAGGCCTCTGTTGTCCCGCACCGCCCTGCGGCGCTCCCCCGCCGCGCTGCTCCTCCCGCTCCTCCTGACCCTCCCCGCCTGCGCCGGCGACGACTCGTCCGCGGGGACCTCCGCCTCGTCCTCGGCCTCCGGTGGGGCGTTCCCGGTCACCGTTCCCGGCGACGACGGCGAGCTCACCCTCGAGGAGCGGCCTCAGGCCATCGTCTCGCTGTCGGCCTCGGCCACCGAGATGTTGTTCGCCATCGGCGCCGGCGAGCAGGTGGAGGCCGTCGACAGCACGTCGGACTTCCCGGCCGGGGCACCCGTCACCGACCTGTCGGCGTTCACCCCGAACGCCGAGGCGATCGCCGCGTACGCGCCGGACCTCGTCGTCCTCAGCGACGACATGAACGGCATCGTCGACGCGCTCGACGCGCTGCAGGTGCCGACCCTGCTGCTGGGCGCGGTCGACACGCTCGAGGAGAGCTACGCGCAGGTGGAGACGCTGGGCGCGGCGACCGGCCACGCCGACGAGGCCGCCGACGTGGTCGCCGACGTGCAGGACCGGATCGCGACCGCCGTCGACTCCGTCCCGGCCGGGACGGCGGGCCTGCGCGTCTACCACGAGCTGGACCCCAGCGGGTACTCCGCGACCAGCGAGACCTTCATCGGCAGCGTCTACACCCTGTTCGGCCTGGAGAACATCGCCGACGGCGCGGCCGACACCTCCGGCGGCTACCCGCAACTGTCCGCCGAGTACGTCGTCGGCCAGGCGCCGGACCTCGTCGTCCTCGCCGACACGGTCTGCTGCGCGCAGACCGCCGCGACGCTGGCCGGGCGGCCGGCGTTCGACACGGTGCCCGCCGTCCGCGAGGGCCGGGTCCTGGCGGCCGACGACTCCGTGGCCTCCCGCTGGGGGCCGCGCGTGGCCGACTTCGCCGAGTCCGTCGCCGCCGTCCTGCGGGGCTGAGCGGGCGGGCGATGACGGCTCCGGCGGACACCGGCGCTCCCGCAGCGCCCGCCGTCCGGCCCCGACGCCGGACGGCGGGGGTGCTGTCGGCGTCGGCGGCCGCGCTCGTGCTGGCCCTGCTGGCCGGGGTGTGGGTGGGCGCGCTCCCCCTGCCCCCCGGTGCGGTCGTCGCGACCCTGGCCGACCGCGCGCTCGCACCCCTGGGCGTCGACGTCCCGGGCGGGCTCGACGGGACCGGAGCCGCGGTGCTGCTGCAGCTGCGGCTGCCCCGGGTCGTGCTCGCCGCCCTGGTCGGCTCCGGGCTGGCCGTCTCCGGCGCCGCCTACCAGGCGGTGTTCCGCAACCCGCTGGCCGACCCCTACCTGCTGGGCGCGGCCGCCGGCGCGGGGCTGGGGGCCACGCTGGTCATCGCCTACGCGCCGGGGACGTCGCTCGGGCCGGTGGGCGTCGTCCCGCTGGCCGCCTTCGTCGGGGCCCTGGCCGGCGTGGGTACGGCGCTGCTCCTCGGCGCCGCCGCCGGCGGGTCGCACAGCCCGAGCCTGCTGCTGGCCGGGGTCGCCGTCGCCTCCTTCCTGGCCGCCGCGCAGACGCTGGTCCAGCAGCAGAACACCGACGACCTCCGCGAGGTGTACGGCTGGCTGCTGGGCCAGCTCGGCCGCGCGCAGTGGTCCGACGTCGTGCTCGTACTGCCCTACCTCGGCCTCGCGTGCGGGGTCCTGCTGCTGTGCGGGCGCGCGCTCGACGTGCTCGCGGTCGGGGACGACGAGGCCCGCTCCCTCGGCGTCCACCCCGGACGGATGCGGCTGCTGGTCGTCCTCGCCGCGTCGCTGGCCACCGCCTCCGCCGTGGCCGTCAGCGGGCTCATCGGCTTCGTGGGGCTGGTCGTCCCGCACATCGCGCGGCGGCTGGTGGGCGGGTCCAACGCCCGCGTCCTGCCGGCCGCCCTGCTCGTCGGCGGCGCGTTCCTCGTGCTGGCCGACCTGGTGGCGCGGGTCGTCCTCGCCCCGGCCGAGCTGCCGATCGGGGTGGTGACCGCGTTCGTCGGCGCCCCGTTCTTCGCCGGCCTGCTGTGGGCAGGGGCGCGGCGACGGTGACCGGCGGTGCCCGGGTGGAGGTGGTGGGGCTGTCGGCCGCCTTCGGCCGCACGCGGGTCCTCGACGACGTGCGGCTCGACGTCGAGCCCGGCGGCTGGACGGCGGTCATCGGTCCCAACGGCGCAGGCAAGTCCACGCTGCTGCGCTCGGTCCTGGGCGCCCACCCGCACGAGGGGCAGGTCCGGGTCGACGGCGTCGCGACCACCGGGATGCCCCGCCGGGAACGCGCCCGCCACCTCGCCTACGCGCCGCAGCGCCCCGTGGTCCCGGAGGGCGTGACCACCGCCGACTACGTGACCCTCGGGCGCACCCCGCACCGGTCTCTGCTGGCCGCGCCCCGGGCCGGCGACCGCCGGGTGGTGACCGACGTGATGGCGCGGCTGGAGCTGACCGACCTGGCCGGCCGCCCGCTGTCCACGCTCTCCGGCGGGGAGCAGCAGCGCGCGGTGCTGGCCCGGGCCCTCGCCCAGCAGCCGCGCGTGCTGCTGCTCGACGAGCCGACCGCGGCGCTGGACCTCGGCCACGCCCAGCAGGTCCTCGACCTGGTCGACCGGCTCCGCCGCCAGGACGGCCTGACCGTGCTCAGCACCCTGCACGACCTCAGCCTCGCCGGGCAGTACGCCGACCGGCTGGCCCTGCTCTCCCGCGGCCGGGTGGTGGCCGAGGGCCCGCCCGCCGCGGTCCTCACCGCCGAGGCGCTGGCCAGCCACTACGGGGCCCGCGCACAGGTGGTGGCCGGTCCGCACGGCCCCGCCGTCCTGCCGCTGCGCGCCGCCGACCGCGACCGCGGGTGACCGCCGGTCACGCGGCCGGAGGAAATCGGATCGAACCGATCCGCTTCCAGGGGTGCGCGGGCCGGGGATGGCGCATCATCGGCCCGTGTCGATCGCCGAGCGCTTCCACGCCGCGGTGGACGACGTCTCCGACGGCGTGCTCGCCGTCCCGGAGCTGCTCCCCGTGCGGCTGTCCCGGGCCTCGGCCCGGATCCTGGGTGTCGACGGTGCGGGCCTGAGTGTCCTCGACGGGGCCGGACGGCGGATCCCGCTGGGCGCCAGCTCGGAGGAGGCGGCCCTCGCCGAGCGGTTGCAGTTCACCGCCGGCAGCGGACCGTGCGAGACCGCCCAGTTCCATCGCGAACCGGTCTTCGCGGCCTCCTTCGACCTGCACCGCCGGTGGCCGACCTTCGCCGGCCTGCTGGTCGAGCAGACGCCCTACCGCGCGGTCGTGGCCCTCCCGCTCGGGGAGACCCTGGCCGGCAAGGGGGCCCTCGACCTGTTCTTCACCGACGAGGCATCCGTCCCCGACCTCGACGTCTTCGAGGCCATGGCGGTCGGCGACCTGGTGACCTCCGCCCTCGGAGAGGCCGCCGTGTGGTCGTCGTGGTCACCGCGGGGCGGGCCGGCCTGGCTGCACGGGCCGGCTGCGCGGAGCCGGGCGACGGTGTGGGAGGCCATCGGCCGGCTGAGCATGTCGCTGGAAACCGACACCCCCGCGGCGCTGGACCTGTTGCGGGCGGCGGCCTTCTCGGCCGGCCGGCCGGTGGACGAGCTGGCAGCCGACCTCGTCGCCGGCCGGCTCCAGCCCGCCGACCTCGAGCCCGGTGGGGAGGCGCCGGTGGGGTGAACCCCTCTCCTCACACTGCGTCACCGCCCGGTTTCGCATGCCCCCGCGATTGGGGGTCGGGCATCCCCGTCATTCGGATGTCGCCGGTGCTCCCGCCGGTTGCGAGACTGGATCGGCACCGGCACGGCAGCCCCGTCGCATCCCGGCACCGCTGCTGGGTACGGTGCCCAGCGCCCGGCACCCGGCGACCAGGAGGAGGTGGCTCGTGATCAAGGTCCTGCTCGCCGACGACCACGCGTTCGTCCGCGACTCCCTCACCGACCTGCTCTCCGCCACCGGTGACGTCACCGTGGTCGCGCAGTGCGAGGACGGTGAGCAGGTGCTCGACGCCGCCCGGCGCACCCAGCCCGACGTCGTCCTCCTCGACCTGGCGATGCCACGGGTGACCGGGCTCCAGGCGGCCCGGGAACTGCTCGCGGTGCACCCCGAGGCACGGGTCGTCGTCCTCACCGGGTCGATCACCCCGGCCCTGGTCAAGGAGGCCCAGCAGATCGGGGTCGTGGGGTACCTGCTGAAGGACGACGACCCCGGCGCGCTCCCGGGTCACGTGCGCGCGGTCGCCGCCGGGGGCACCGCCTGGAGCGACGCCGCGGCGTCGGCGAGTGCCTCGAACGGGTGAACCCGCTGGTGACACCCCGGACGAAACGGTGTCGTCTCGGTCACACTGTGTACCGACTCGCTCGTCGTCCCCGGACGACAGCCGGGACCTAAGTCCTCAGTGGGGACCTGGACCCTGGCCAAACGGCATACGACTCAGGTCCCATGACGGCGCTCCCCCACGCGTGGTGGTGGGGGCGCTCACCACTCACGGGGGTTTCCATGGCGCTCGCCCAGCTGGACCGGCAGACACGGCTCGACCAGACCCGGGTCCTGGTCGTCGACGACCACCGGACCTTCGCCGAACTGTTGTCCGGGGCGCTGGCCGCCGCGGGCATGGACGCGATCGGGACGGCGAACTCGGCCGCCCAGGCCGTCGCCATGGCGCAGGACCTGCAGCCCGACATCGTGGTGATGGACATCGAGATGCCACGCCAGGACGGGCTGGCAGCCACCCGTCGCATCCGCGAGGTCGCGCCGCAGGCCGTCGTGGCCGTGGTGACCGCCCACCGGGACCCCGACTGGGTCGTCCGGGCCGCGCAGGCCGGCGCGTCGGCGTTCATCCCCAAGGACGGCTCGCTCACCGAGATGATCGACGTCCTCTCCCGGGTGCAGGCCGGCCAGATGCTGGTCGCCCCCTCCACCTTCTCCGGGGGCGCCACGTGCGCGCCGCCGGCCTCCCCGGACCGCACCGCCCCGCCGCAGCTGACCCGACGCGAGCAGGAGGTGCTCGACTGCCTGGGCCGCGGGATGCAGGTCAAGGCGATCGCCCGGGTGCTGGGCATCACCCTCGAGACCTGTCGCGGCTACGTGAAGTCGCTGCACGCCAAGCTCGGCGTCCGCTCCCAGCTGGAGGCGGTCGTGAAGGCGCAGCAGCTGGGTCTGCTCGGCTCCCTGAATGACCGCTGAGGCGCCACCCTCCTCCACCGGCAGCGCCACCACCCGTCCGAGCTCGCGCCGCCGCACGCCGGCGCGCGGCGCGGGTCCGCGACGGGAGCTGGCTGCCTTCTGCGCGACCGCGTTGCTGGTCCTGCTCGCGGTGTCCGCGGGCACCATCTGGCTCAGCGAGCGGATCGCGCGCACCAACGCGCTGGCCGAGGCCGAACGCGCCGCCGAGCGGATCGGCCAGTTCCTCGTGGCGCCGGTGCTGACCGACGCCCTGGCCGGGGTGGACGGCCGGTGGGACGAGCTCGACCGGGACGTGAAGAACCGGATGAGCGACGGCTCCGTCACGCGCGTGATCGTGTGGCGGGCGACCGGGGAGATCCTCTACGCCAGCGAGCCGGGCCTGCAGGGCCGGGTCGTCGAGCCCTCCGACGAGCTGCTCGCCGCGATCGGCGGGGACACGGTGTCCAACGTCGACGAGGCCCCCGAGACGGCCCCGGACGACCAGGCCGCCATGCTCGAGGTGTACGCGCCCCTCGACATCCCGGGTCAGCAGCTGGCGTTCGAGGCCTACTTCGCCTACGAGGGCATCGACCGGCAGGCCGCGCTCCTGCGCGGGGAGATCATCCCCATGGCCATCGGGGCCCTGGTCCTGCTGCAGGTGGTGCAGATCCCCATCGCCACGTCCCTGGCCCGGCGGGTGCGCCGCCAGGAGGCCGAGCGCGCCGCGCTCATGCAGCGCAACGTGGAGGCCTCCGAGCGGGAGCGCCGGGCGATCGCCGCCGACGTCCACGACGGGCCGGTGCAGGACCTCGCGGGCGTCAGCTACGCCCTCTCGGCGCTGCGCGGCAGTCTGCCCGAGGAGCGGCAGCCGACGGTGGACCGGCTGGTCGGCGCCATCCGCCACGCCGTCCAGTCGCTGCGCCGGCTGATGGTCGACATCTACCCGCCCGACCTCAGCGGACCGGGGCTCGGCGCCGCGATCTCCGACGTCGCCGAGCCGCTGCGCGCCGAGGGGGTCGACGTCCTCATGGACGCCGCTCCCCTGCCGGAGATGACCCCGGACGCCGCGGCCGTGCTCTACCGCACGGCCAAGGAGGCGCTGGCCAACGTCGCCAAGCACGCCCAGGCCCGGCACGCCTGGATCACCCTCGAGGAGACCGAGCTGCGGGGCGCACAGGCGGTCCGGCTGGAGATCGCCGACGACGGCGTGGGCTTCCCGGCGGAGGGCACCGACCGTCGCGAGGAGGGGCACCTGGGCCTGGCCCTGCTGCGCGACCGCGTGGTCGACCTGGGCGGCACGGTCACCCTCGAGGAACGGCAGGGTGGGGGTGCCCTGCTGACCGCGGTGGTCCCGCTGACCCACCCCGAGTGACGCAGTCCCGCGCCTGACCGGGCCGACCCCCCAAATGCGGGAGCTCCGCATCCCCTGGAGGCGGCTGTGCCGACGACCGCCGAGACGAGAGGCTCCTCTCACCGATCCCGGTAGCGAGGAGCCTGCTCGATGGACACGCCCAGCCCCTACCGCCGCACCGTGCTGCTCCTCGGGACGCCGCCCACCCGCACGCCCACCCCTCCTCGGAGGCGGGCGCGATGACCACCACCGAGACCGCTCCGGTTCCTCTCCCTCCCGCTCCCGCGCGGCGGCGGGTCTCCCGGTGGCAGCTGGTCGCCGCGGCAGCAATGGGAGCCGCCGGCGTCCTGCACGTGGCCGCCGCGGTGGACCACCTGGAGTCCGGGGACCTCGCCGTCGGGTTCTTCCTGCTCACCGCGCTCGCCCAGGTCGGGCTGGGTGCCTGGCTGCTGCTCACCGCCTGGGCCGGGAACCGCCCCCGGCGGGAGCTGGTGGCCTTCGGGCTGCTCGGCACCGTCGGCCTGCTGGGCCTGTACCTGGTCGCGCACACGACGAACCTGCTCGACGCCTTCGCGGTGCACGACGCCGCGGCCGGGGCCCACGAGCACGACGTCCCCGGCCGGGAGACCGTCGCGGTCGACCCGATCACCGGGGTGCGGTTCGCCGACGGCATGCCGGTCGCCTGGGAGGGGCCGGTCGCGATGGCCGGCGCCCCCGTGGCGGCGGCCGGGCACGGGCCCGAGGGGCTCGGGACGGCGACGGTCGCGGTCGAGTTGCTGGCCATGACGGCGCTGGCCGCACTCCTGCCGACCTCCTGGCGGGGCCGCGCGACCAACGCCCTGCTGGCCCTCGGCGCGCTGGCGTGGGTGCTCTGGTTCACCGGCGTCCTCGGGTGAGCGACACCCCCCGATCAGCCGCCGCGGTCACCGGTGACCCCCGCACCGGTGACCACGGCGGTGGGGTGTGGGCCCGGCTGCGCAGCGCCGCGGTCTGGGGAGCCTGGGGCCTCGCGCTGCTGCTCGTGGCGAGCCTGGCCGGCCTGCTCCCGCTCCAGGTGATGCGGGTCGACTCCGACAGCATGCAGCCGACGATCGACCCCGGCGACCTGCTGGTCGTGCGGCACGGCGACGGCCCGGCCCACCGCGGGGACGTCGTGGCCGTGGAGCACCCCCTGCAGGAGGGGTTGCTGGTGAAGCGGGTCGCCGGTGTGGGCGGGGACGAGGTCGCCATCGAGGACGGCGTCCTGGTGGTCGACGGCGCTCCGGTCTGCGAGCCCGCGATCGACCCCGCGCTGCTCGACGGCGTGTGGTTCGGGCCGGTCACCGTGCCCCCGGACACGCTGTTCCTGCTCAGCGACAACCGGGACGGCGCGATCGACTCCCGCGCCTTCGGGCCGGTGCCCACCTCCTCACTCGTCGGGTCGGTGCCGGCCCGGCTGTGGCCCTCGCCGGGCGGGCTCCCCTCGCCGTCCGAGGGCTGCTGAGCCGTCCCCTCGACACCGCGGCGCGGGTCGCGCGGGTTCCCGGCCCCGCACGCGCCGAGTCCTGCGAACTCGTGGCGATCAGCGGTCGATCGCCACGAGTTCGCAGGACTCGGTGGACGGGCGGACCCTGTCAGCCCCGGACCGGGCCTTCGGCCGCCGAGGGCGACGCCAGGTCGTCGGCGGAGCGGGACAGCTCGTGCCACAGCTTGTTGGTGTCGTTGAGCTGCCGCTCCACGCCGGTGAGCGTCACGTGCACCGGGATGCCCGGCCGGCCGCCCACCTTGACCAGGAAGCGGCCGCGGCCGGGCGGCTCGGCCTCGGCACCCGTGCCCGGGTTCCAGGCCGGCGGGTCCTGCCAGCCGACGAGCAGCTCCTGCTCGGCCCGGGTGAGCGGGACGGCGGAGGTGAGCATCGGCATCTCCGCCGAGGGCAGGCCGCCGCAGATGACCATGCCCGACCGCTCCACGAAGCCGCGGGCCTTCATCCGGTCCTCCTCGCTCGGGAGGGCCAGCAGGTCGCTCATGGTGTGGCTGACCATCGCCATGCCGACGCCGCGCTGGCGGTTGAGGCGGGTGAGGGCGTCGACCCGGTCGACCATGCCGCGGCCGGCCCGCAGCGCCCGCCACAGCTCGTCCAGGACGACGAAGTGGTGCCGCCGCGGCTCGAGCCCGGCGTCGGCCAGCGCGTGTGCCACGCTGATCGCCCCGAAACCGGCCGACCAGCAGGCGAGCAGGACGGCCGCCTGCAGGTCGGTCTGGGCGTCGTCGATGCTCGACACGTCGAACACGACGGGGCGGTCACGGCGCATCGGCGTCGTGGTCGGCTCGGCGAAGATGCGGCCCAGCCGCCCGCCGCCGGTCAGCCCGACGAGGGTGGCCTCGAGGTCCTCGGTGACGTCGTCGTAGCGGCTGCGGTCGCCGCGGTCGAGGGCGGCGGCGCGGACGTCGTCGGGCGCGGCCCGGAGCACCTCGAGCAGGTGGTGCAGCGTCGGGGCGCCCAGCCGGGCGGTGTCGTGGGTGTCGTCGAGGACGCGCAGCGCCCGGTCGAGGACGGTCTCCTCGCGGTCACTGGGCGGCGCGCCCCGCATGACCGTGATCAGTGCCGAGACGATCGCGTGCCGGCGTCCGTGCGCGTCGGCCAGGACCTGCTCCCGGGCGTCGCCGGTCAGCCGCGCCGCGGCCGCCACCGCCTCACCTGGGTCGAGGACGTTGAGGTGCCCGCGGCCTCGGCCCAGCCGGATCACCTGGCCGCCGATGGCCTCCACCAGGTCGACGTAGTCGGGCTTGAGGTCGCCCAGGACCATCGGCAGGACGCCGTAGCCGGCCAGGCCCAGGGCCATCCGGCGCACCACGGTGGACTTGCCCAGGCCCGGCTTGCCCAGCACGAAGGCCGACGGGTTGCTGATCAGGTTGGCCCGCTGGAACCAGCTGATCGGGTCGCAGCACAGGGTCGCGCCGGAGAGCAGGTTGCGACCCAGCGGCACCCCGGTCATCGGCGTCCCGGCGCCGGCGGCGAACGGCCACAGCCCGCAGGCCTGGACCGTGGTCGCCCGCCACTCGTCGGGGGCCTGCACGTAGGGCGAGGCGCCCCGCCCGCGCCCGGGCCAGCCGCGGGGTGCGGCGGCCGGTGCCGGCGCCGGCCGGGAGGGCGGACGGTGCTTCACAGCGCCTCCCGGAACTCGCGCGGCACGGTGAGGTGCGCCGAGGGGACGATGCCCAGTGGCAGGGCGGCGGCGAACGCGGAGTCCTGCGAGCCGTAGACCGGGCGCAGCCGGGTGCGGGCGGTCGCCGACAGGTTGTCGATCGCGGCCCGGGCGACGTCGAGCGCCGCCCGCGGGTCGTCGGCCAGGTCGGCGTCGGCGACGGTTGCGGTCACGAGCATCGCGAAGTCGACCAGGCCGGCGCCGCGGGCCTCCTCCTCGGCGGTGAGTGCCGCGGCCCGCTGCTCGAGGAGCACCCGCGCGGTGGGCCGGGCCGACGACGAGGCCCGGAAGTCGGCGGTGCGCCGGTCCTGCTCGACGATGCGGGCGGCGCGGCCGGCGTCCAACGGGCGGTAGAGGAGGGTGACCCGCTTGCGGTCGACGTCGGGGTGCGGCGCCACCAGGTCGGCGAGCACCGAGGAGAAGACCTCGCCGCGCGGCGCCTCGGTCATCGACCAGGTCACCGACAGCGCCCCGTCGTGGCGGTACCAGCCCCAGCCGGCCTGCGCGGCGGCCGGGCCGACGTCGGACCAGCGCAGCTCGGGGGTGCCGCCGGTGGCGCGGGCCTCGTCGAGCGCGGTCGCCACCGACGGGTCGTAGGCCACCCGGATCGCCTCGCACAGCTCCTGGGCGGTGGCCGGGCGCACCGCGCCGGCGCCGGTGGCGTTCAGCCCGGTGGTCAGGCCCGGCAGTCGGGTGCCGATGTCCCGGGCGACGTCCTCGTCACCCTTGCGCCGTCCCCCGGTCCGGCCGGCCGTGGTGAAGGTCAGCGAGACGTACGCGGTGACCGTGGCGGACCCGGCGGGGTAGGTGTCGACGACCTCGCGCAGCATCGCCAGCGCCACCTCGGGCGCCCGCGGGTCGAGGTGGGTGCCGACCTCGTGCCGCAGCCGGGTGCCGGAGTCCGGCGCGGTCTCGATCGTCACCGATGCCGCGACCAGGCCGGGCTCGTTGCCCAGCGCGCTCAGCCAGGCGCCCCAGTGGGCGACCCAGGTGTCCACCTGCTCCTCGTCGACCAGCGAGGCACCGTCGGGCTCGGTGACCAGGACGACGGTGGCGTGCCGCGTGGCCGGGACGGTGACCAGCGCGAAGGGACGGCCGTAGGAGTCCTCCCACTCCGAGAGCCGGGAGGCCGCGGCCAGCCCGGGGAGCGCGAAGCTGCCCTCCGGCGTCCGGCCCAGCGGCCCGGAGCGGTACAGGTGCGCCCCGCCGCGCCGCGCCCGCGCCCAGCCGACGCGGCCGGCCAGTCGCTGGACCCCCGACCGGTGGTGCCGGTCGCGGACCACGAGGAGCGCCATCAGCAGGCCGAGGGCGGCGCCGGCGACCAGCGCCGCCACCGGGCCGGCGAGGACCAGGGTGGCGATCACCCCGAGCAGCCCGGCCAGCAGCAGCCCGGTGCCGAGGACGCCGAGGCTGCCCAGCCCGGGGCTGGCCGGACGGCGCCAGTTGCCGTACGTGCGGGGCGCGGCGGTGGAGGGGGGTGCGAGGGTCACGGGAGCGGGTCCTCCGCGTCGGGTCGGGGCGTGGGGACGGTGCGGGCCTCGACGGCGGCGGTGCGGGTCTCGGCGGCGGTGCCGGTGGCGCGGAACGGCCCGGTCGCGGGGCCGGCCACCGGGACCGGCTCGGCGCCCGGCGCGCGGTCGACACCGGCGGTCACCCGGCCCAGCCGGGCGGCGGAGTGCCGGCCGCGCTCCAGCGGAGCGGCCCCGGCCCGGGGTCCGCCGCCGCGCGACGAGGGAACCCGCACCGAGCCGGCGCCGGCTCCCCCTGCCGGGGAGACCGTCACCGGCACGACCGCGCGGGCGCCGGAGGGCAGCCCCGCGGTGGCGGCCGCCCGCACCCGGTTGCCGCCGTCGGTCGCCGTCCGCACCACCGGCCGCAGCACCCGCAGCAGGGCCGGCAGGGCGGCGATCGCGAGGGCGAGGAAGGTCGTGCCCGTCAGGGCGGCGACCAGCGGGGCGTCGTCGGGGGTGGGCGCCAGCGTCAGGCCGGCCGCGTAGACCAGGGCGGCGGCCGGCTGGTACAGGACGAAGGCGACCGTCCAGGTCAGGGTGCGGACGAAGACCGCCCGGCCGGTGTCGGTGTTCGTCGCCGACGCCGACAGCGGCAGCACGCCGGCGAGGACGACCAGGACGACCCCGCGGGCCACCAGCAGCACGATCTGGACGAGGGCGCCGAGCAGCGCCGCGGTGCCCAGCAGGATGACAAGGACGTCGTTCATGCCGTCGGTCTGCTGGAGCGCCAGCAGCTCGGTCAGCCCGCCCTCGACGTCCCCGGTCGCGCGTTGCAGCACCCAGACGGAGAAGGCGTCCGCCGCCGTGACCAGCAGCGTGACCCCCGTGAGGCTCGCCCCACCGACGAGGACGAGGGTCAGCAGCCCCCGCAGCAGGTCGGCGACCGGCTGGCTGCGCCGCTGCCACACCATGCGCACCGCCGCGATGAGCACGGCCACGACCGCGACCGCGGCCGAGTACCAGGCCAGCGAGCCGGCCAGCAGCGAGGCCGCCTCGGACGGCGTCGCCGCGCCGCCGGGGCCGATCGACCCGATGCCGGGGGACGGCGGGTCGGCCCACAGTCGCGCCACGGCGGCCAGCGCGTCGCCGGCCGCCTCGACGATCTCCCGCGCCAGGTCACCCAAGACGTCTCCTCCTCCACTCTCGTCCAGCACGCCGATCCCCGCGGCAGGGATGGCCGGGTCGAGGAACGCCTCGCCCAGGTCCCCGGCGGTCGGGTCGACGCCGCTGACGTCCGCAGTACCGCTGATCGAGTCGCCCGGCCCGAAGCTGCTCAGCCCGCCGAGGTCCCGGCCGTCGGAGACCAGGTCGAGCGGGATCCGGTCGACCTCCACCGCCTGCTGCTCGGCTCCGGACAGCACCGGGACGACGGAGTCGTCCACGAAGGCGGCCGGGATCCGGTCGTCCTCGACGGCGACCTGCTCCTGCGGCGGCTCGGCCGGCGGCGCGGGGGGCTGCTCCACCGGCGGGGGGTCCTCTCCACCCGGCGCGGGGGCCTCCCCACCCGGTGCCGGCGTCTCGCCGCCGGGCGCGGGCGTCCCCGGTGCGGGCGTCTCGCTGCCCGGCGCGGGGGTCCCGGTCCCCGGGGCGGGCGTCCCCGGTGCCGGGGTCTCGCTGCCCGGCGCGGGCGTCCCCGTCCCCGGGGCGGGGGTCTCGCTGCCCGGTGCGGGGGTCCCCGTGCCCGGTGCGGGTGTGCCGGTCCCCGGGGCCGGCGTCTCGCTGCCCGGTGCAGGCGTGCCCGTCCCGGGTGCCGGGGTCCCGGTCCCCGGGGCGGGGGTCTCGCTGCCCGGTGCGGGCGTGCCCGTCCCGGGTGCGGGGGACTCGCTGCCCGGTGCGGGCGTCCCGGTCCCCGGCGCCGGCGTCCCGGTGCCCGGCCCGGGGTCCGCAGGCGGTGGAGGGCCTGGGTCGGGAGTGGACGGGGGCGCCGGTGGGGCAGCCGTCTCCGGCACGACCGGTGGGGGCGGCGGAGGCGGCGGCGGAGCGGGGTCGGTCAGCGCCGGGGCGGGCGTGGTGGGAACGGCCGGGGGCGTCGGCGTGGGCGTCGGGGTCGTCACCGCGCCCCACCCCGCTCCTCGACGTCCACGTCCGATCCCCGCCGCGCCGGCCGCTCAGACCAGGGCCGCGATCAGCCCGGAGGCCGACCCCACCAGGACCGCACCACCCAGGACGTAGGCCAGGCTCACCGCGTGCTCCGCGCCCTCACCCCGGCGGTGTGCCAGCGCCATGCGGGCACCGACGAGCAGCACCCCGAGGACGCAGACGGCGAGCACCGTCCACGCCACCCACTGGACGATCGTGACGATCCCCTCCGCACCCGGCGGGGCCACCCCCTGACCGGGGTCGACCACGGCCAGGGCCAGCGGGGAGGTGTGCGCACCCATCGGTTCCGTCCTCGCGTCCTCGGTCCGCGGCAGGGCGCTGCCACCCCGCCTCCGTGTCGACGTCCACGGTCGGTCCCGTCCCCGAGGTGCGGCAATGCCCGAGATTGGGGGTGCCGCGCCCCGAGGCGGCCGCGTTGTACTCGACGGCAGCACCGGCGTGGCGGGGGTCCCGCCGGCGCGGACGGGAGGCCACGGCATGTCCGGCTCGGGACGGCGCCTCGCGGCTGCGGCCGCCCTGGTTGCCTCGCTCGTGCTCGGCGGGTGCGCCGCGGCGGCCGACCCGGTGCAGCCGGCGGCCACCTCCTCGGCCGCGCCGTCCCCCGACCCCGGCGACGCGCACGCGGCCCTGCCCGCCCCGCCGCCCCCACCCACCGAGGACGACGCCTCACAGCGTGCCGCTCTCGAGGCCGCCACCGCCGCGCTCACCGCCTTCGCGCGGCCCGCGCTGGACCCCGCGCAGTGGTGGGCCGAGCTCGCGCCCCTGCTGAGTCCCACGGCCGCGGCGGCGTACGAGGGCACCGACCCGCAGGCGGTCCCCGCGTCCGCCGTCACCGGACCCGCCCGTCCCACGCCTTCGGTCAGCGCCTACCTCGCCACCGTGCTGTTCCCGACCGATGCCGGTGAGTACGCCGTCCTCCTCGCGCGCGAGGGCGGCGACAGCCCGTGGCTGGTGGAGCGGATCACGCCGGTCGACCCCATCGACCCGTCCGGGGCCCTGACCCCGCCCGCGGACACCCCCATCCCGCTGCCGCAGGACGAGCCGGGGACGCTGCCGGAGCCGACCGCGTGAGGCGGGTCGCCGTCGTCGCCGCGCTCGCGCCGGTGCTCGTCGCGGGGGGCCTGGTGACCGCGGCCCTGGTCACGGAGGAGGACCCGCAGGCCGGCGCGTGCTCCCCCGCCGGCGCCGCGGTGAGCGTCGCGGGGGTGCCCGACGGGCCGGTCGCCGGCTGGTCCGGCGAGCAACTGGTGAACGCGGCGCTGGTCATGGAGGCCGGCGAGGCGCTCGGGGTCGACGCCCGCGGCCAGGTCATCGGGGTGATGACCGCGATGGGCGAGTCCTCGCTGACCGTCGTCGACCACGGGGACGCCGTGGGACCGGACAGCCGCGGGTTGTTCCAGCAGCGGGCCAACGGGGCGTGGGGCAGCTACGAGGACCGGATGGACCCGACCACGTCGGCCACCAACTTCTTCGAGGCCCTGCTGCAGGTCGAGGGCTGGCAGACGCTGCCGCCGACCATCGCCGCGCACCGCACGCAGCGCAACGCCGACCCCTACCACTACGCCCGCTGGTGGGACGACGCCCTCGAGGTCACCGCCGCCCTCTCCGGCGCCACCGTCACCGGCCTGGCGCCGGGGACCGGATCGGTGTCCTGCACCGGTGCCAGCCCGCTGCTGCGCACCGTGACCGGGGACTGGACGACGCCGTCGGACGGCCCGCTCACCAGCGGCTTCGGCCAGCGGGACAACCCGACCGGTGGCGGCGTCCGGCTGCACGCCGGGCTGGACCTCGCGCCGGGGTGCGACGCCCCGATCGTCGCGGTGTCCGCCGGGGTCGTCGTCCGTGCCGGGCCGTCGTCGGGCTACGGCAACCTCGTCGTCGTCGACCACGGCGACGGCGTGGTCACCCGGTACGCCCACATGGAGGACGACGACCTGCTCGTCGTCGTCGGCCAGCCGGTGGTGGCCGGCCAGCAGGTGGCCCGCGTCGGCACGAAGGGCGACTCGACCGGGTGCCACCTGCACTTCGAGGTGCTGCTCGACGGCGTCCCGACCGACCCGCTGCCCTTCCTCACCGCCCGGGGGCTCGACCTGCGCTGACGGTGTGGCGCGTCGCGCACCGGGCAGCGGAACAGGGGTCCCGGGCGGTCCGCTGTACCCGGTGTGGGAGCCGCCGCCTCGCCGTCCCCCGTCCAGCCGACCCCCTCCACCGCCTCCTCCCCCGCCGTACGGTGCGCGGGCGACGACCTCGGCCGGCTGCTGTCGGTCCGCGAGGTGTACGCCGAGCCCGCCGCGCTCGCCTCACCGCGGGGTCAGCAGGTGCTGGCCCGCTTCCCCGGCGCCGAGGTGGTGGAGGTCCCCTCGCACTGGAAGATCCCCGAGCTGCACGGCAACGAGGGCAACGTCGACCGCTGGGTCCGGGTGAAGACCGAGACGCTGGTGCTCGGCGTCAAGAAGTCGCTCACCGCCCGCCCCAACGGCCGCTCGGCGAACTGGATCGCCCCGTCGACGGCCAACGGCTGCGCGATGGCCTGCGCCTACTGCTACGTGCCGCGGCAGAAGGGCTACGCCAACCCGATCACCGTCTTCACCAACACCGAGCAGATCACCGGCTACCTGCGTCGGCACGTCGCCCGGCAGGGCCCCAAGACCGAGCCCGACCAGTGCGACCCGGACAGCTGGGTCTACGACATCGGCGAGAACAGCGACTGCTCGGTGGACGCACTGGTCAGCGACAACGTCGCCGACCTGGTCGCCACCTTCCGTGGGCTCCCGACGGCCAAGGCCTCGTTCGCCACCAAGTACGTCAACCGGCAGCTGCTCGAGCTCGACCCGCAGGGCCGCACCCGCGTCCGCTTCTCGCTGATGCCCGACGCCGACGCCCGGGTGCTCGACGTGCGGACCAGCCGCATCGCCGAGCGGGTCGCCGCGGTCGACGACTTCGTGGAGGCCGGGTACGAGGTGCACCTCAACCTCTCGCCGGTCGTGCTGCGCGAGGGCTGGGAGGCCGACTGGGCGCAGCTGCTGGCCCGGCTGGACGACGAGCTCTCACCCGCCGCCAAGGCCCAGGCCGCGGCCGAGGTGATCATGCTGACCCACAACCGCGACCTGCACGAGGTCAACCTCGGCTGGCACCCGAAGGCCGAGGACCTGCTCTGGCGGCCGGACCTGCAGCAGCCCAAGCGCAGCCAGAACGGGCAGTGGAACGTGCGCTACCGCAACGACGTCAAGCGGGCGGGGGTGACCCGGCTGCAGGAGCTGGTCGCGGCGCACGCGCCGTGGCTGCGCATCCGGTACGCGTTCTGAGCGCGGTGTCGACATGACCACATGTCGACGCTCAGTGGCGAGTCACTGACACGACGTGTGGGACCCTGGGGTGACCGCTACTCCCGGAGAGAGAAGAGCATGGCGCTCCAGCTGGACTCCGCCGTCGCTGCGCCGTCCCTGCTCGCCGCGCTGCCCGACACGGTCGTCGTCGCCGACGCGTCGGGGCGGATCTCCTACGTGAACCCGGCCGTCACCGTGCTCCTGGGCCACGAGCCCGACGCGGTCCTGGGGCAGCCGCTGGAGGTGCTCATGCCCGAGCGCTTCCGCGGCGGACACGGCACCGACTTCGCCCGGTTCCTCGCCACCGGGGAGGGCGAGCTGGCCGGGCGCACCACCCAGCTGCCGGCGCTGCACGCCGGCGGCCACGAGGTCGCGATCGACGTGACCCTGGCGATGCTGCCCCCGCCACCGGGCGCCGGGCCGGAGGAGGCGGGCGTGGTCGCCGTGCTGCGCGACGCCAGCACCACGATCCTGCTCGAACGCCAGCTGCTGGTCAGCCGCTACCTCGCCGCGACCCTGCGGGTCACTGCCGCTCTCACCGAGGCGCCCGACGCCGACGTGGCCTTCCGCGACCTGCTGCCGACCCTGTGCGCGGAGCTGGACTGGGACACCGCGACGCTCTGGGAGCCCGACACCGCCAGCCGCCGGCTGCACCACGTCGGCACCTGGAACACGCCGGGGTCGGAGGCGCCGGCCCTGCACGAGGCCTCCCACGCCCACCGGATCGGCCGCGGTGAGCCGCTGCCCGGGCTGGCCTGGTCCCGCCGGGCCCCGGTCGTCATCGAGGACCTCTGGGCCGAGCCGCGCCTCACCCGTCTCTCGGCCGCGCGCGCCGACGGGCTGCGGACCGGGGTCGCCTTCCCCGTCCTGCGCGGGAACGACGTGCTCGCCGTCTGCGAGCTGTTCTCCCGCGAGCAGCGCCCGGTGCCGGTCGAGCTGCTGGAGGTGCTCGCGCACGCCGGCCGCCAGATCGGGCAGTTCCTGGGCCGGCTGCGGGCGGAGTCCGAGGTCCGGGAGCTGGCCGACACGCTGCAGCGCAGCCTGCTGCCCTCGCACCTGCCGGCCATCCCGGGGGTGGAGCTGGCCGCCCGCTACCGCCCTGGCAGCGACTGCGCCCTGGTCGGCGGGGACACCTACGACGTCATGCCGCTGCCCGACCGCCGCTGGATGGTGCTCATCGCCGACGTGTGCGGCACCGGGGCGGAGGCCGCCGCCCTCACCGCCCTGACCCGGCACACCGCGCGGGCCGCCGGTGACTCCGGGGACCCCGCGGAGGTGCTCCGCGCGGTGAACGCCGCACTCCTGCACGAGCAGGCCGACGGCCCGCTGCGGTTCGTCACCGCCTGCTGCCTGGTCCTCTCCCCCGCCGCCGACGGCGTCCGGGCCGCCGTGGCCGTGGCCGGCCACCCGCTGCCGCAGCTGGCCACCGCCGCCGGCACGCGGGAGGTCGGCGTCGGCGGGCGCCCGCTGGGCGTGGTGGCCGAGCTGGACCTGCCCGTGGTCGACGTGGCCCTGCCCGCGGGCTCGACGCTGGTGCTCTACACCGACGGGGTGACCGAGGCGCGTGACGACACCGGCGCGCAGTTCGGTGAGGAGGGGCTGGCGCGAGTGCTGACCACCGGCCCGCGGGACGCCGAGGCCACCGTCGCGGCCATCGCGCGGGCGGTCGAGGAGCAGCTGCGCGACTCCCGGTACGAGGCCGACGACCTCGCCGTCCTGGCCCTCGCCGTCCCCGCCTGGTGAAGGACCCCCTGCCCCCGCCACTCGCACGCCCGCGGCGGGTCCCTGCAGGGGCCGGTTCAGCCGGTCTGCCCGGTGTCGGCGTGTGCGGCGCCCACCGGCTTGGACTCCGGTGACCCCCGCTGGCGGAGGTAGACGGCGAAGATCGCCATGGAGCCGACCGCGAGCATCTCCGACTGCCAGTTCTGGAACGACCGGTTCCAGAAGTCGGCCTCGCCGAGGTAGCCGACCCAGCTGACCGGGTCCTGCTTCTCGGCGAGCTGCTCGGAGTTGAAGGCCGCCCACCCGGCGACCGACGAGGCGGCCCAGGTGAGCAGGAAGAGCACGCCCATCAGGACGCCCAGGGAGCGGGAGAACAGCGTCGTCCGCCAGCCGCCGACCCGTGCCCACACCGGGGAGTCCGTACCGGCGTGCTCGCCCACCATCTGCTCCCGGTCGGACTCGACGCCCTCCTGGCCGGGCTCCTTCGACTCCGACGACCCCCGCTGGACCAGCCAGACGGTCGCGAAGACGTAGAGGAAGAACTGCAGGTACTCCGACTGCCAGTTCTCCATGACGTCCACGCCGAAGGACGACGAGGTGACGTAGTCGAGGAACGAGACGGTCGGCAGCCCGTTGGTGACCTGCTGGGCGTTGACGTCGGCCGTGCCGGCCACCGCCTGGCCGGCGAGGGTGACCAGGAACAGAGCGCCGAAGGCCAGGCTCAGCGCGTTGGCTCGGAGGAACCCGTAGCGGTCGGGCGCGCTCATCGACCCAGCAGCCCCAGCGCGGTCACGTACACGATCCCGAGCGCGATCACGACCAGGAAGCCGACAAAGACCCCTCGGACGCCGTTCACGGCCCCTCCACCTCACAGTCGTAGGGGGCCTCGCCCCGGGGCCGGCAGGCCGCGGCGGTCACCCGCCACCCGGCGTCGGTCTCGGTGAGGAACACGGTGTCGCCGCTGAGCCGGACCTGCGCGTTCCCACTCCAGACCTCGACCGCCTCCAGGGTGCCGCCCTGCAGCGGGATCTGGTCGAGTGCGTCCGCGCAGGGCGCGGACTCGTCGGACTCCAGCGCGGCTCTGGTCGCGGGCGCCAGCAGCTCGCACCGCTGCTCCGGGTCCCCGGAGGCGTCCTCGAACGCCCGGGCCACCGTGCTCACGTCGTCGGTCTCCAGGCTCGCGCAGCCGCTCAGCAGCGTGGCGGCCGCGAGCCCTGCGGCGACCACCAGCCCCCTCGTCGGCGAGGTCGGCACCGGCGCCTCCTGTCCGCCCCCATCCGTGTCCGGCGGTCACTGACCGGACGAGCGCCTACCCCCGCCCGCGGCCATGCCAAACGACCACCACCCGTCCGGGGTGACGGGGGGGGGTGCCCGGAACCGGACGGCGCCGCTGCGCGGGCGGGCTACCGTGGCGGCGTGGCGCGGGTGGTGGTGGTCGGCGCCGGCCTGGGGTCGCTGGCCGCTGCGGCGCGGCTCGGTGCCCTCGGCCACGCGGTGACCGTGCTCGAGCAGGCGCCGGAGGTCGGCGGCAAGCTCGGCTGGTACGCCCGCGACGGGCACGGCTTCGACACCGGCCCGAGCCTGGTGACGCTCCCCTCGGTCTACCGCGACCTGTTCGCCGCCACCGGCGGGCCGCTGGAGGACGCCGTCGACCTGGTGCGCCTCGACCCCGCCGTCGCCTACCGCTTCGCCGACGGGACGGCGCTGCCCGTGCCCGGCCGGCTCGACGACGTGCCGGACGCCCTCGACGCCGCGCTCGGCCCGGACGCCGGCGCCCAGTGGTCCGCCCTGCTGGCACGGGCGGCGGCGATGTGGCGGGTCACCGAGCAGCCGTTCCTGCGCTCGCCGCTGGCCGGCGCGGCCACCCTCGCGCGACTGGCCCGCAGCACCTCCGACGTGGGCACGGTGGCGCCGTGGCGGACGCTGCGCGGCCTGGGGGCGAGGTACCTGCGCGACCCGCGGCTGCGCACGCTGCTCGACCGGTACGCCACCTACTCCGGCTCCGACCCACGGCGGGCGCCCGCGGTGCTGGCCACCGTCCCGTACGTGGAGCAGGCGTTCGGGTCCTGGTACGTGCGGGGCGGACTGCGCCGGCTGGCCGAGGCGGTCGCGGCGCGGGCGGCCGAGCGGGGGGCCGTCGTCCGCACGGGGTGCGCGGTCGAGCGGGTGCTCGTGGAGGGTGGCCGCGCGGCCGGGGTGCGCCTGGCCGGCGGGGAGGTGGTGCCGGCCGACGTCGTCGTCTCCGGCGCCGACGCCGCGGGGCTCTACGGCGGCCTCCTGCCGCCGTCCCCCGCGACCCGCCGGGTGCGCCGCGGCCTCGCCCGCGGCACCCCCTCGCTGTCGGGCTTCGTGCTGCTGCTGGCGCTGCGCGGGCGCACGCCCGGGCTGGCCCACCACACCGTCCTGTTCCCCGAGGACTACGACGCCGAGTTCGACGCGGTCTTCGGCGTCGGCTCGTGCCGCGGGACGCCGCGGCCGGTGGCCGACCCGACCGTCTACGTCAGCGCGCCCGACGACCCCGCCACCCGCCCGGACGACGACAGCGAGTCGTGGTTCGTCCTGGTCAACGCACCGCGTCACGACCCCGCCGCCGGCGTCGACTGGGACGCTCCCGGCCTCGCCGACCGCTACGCCGCCCACGTGCTGGAGGTGCTGGCCCGCCGCGGGCTGGACGTCCGCGACCGGGTCCGCTGGTGCGTCGTCCGGACGCCGGCCGACCTCGAGCGCGACACCCGCAGCGTCGGCGGGTCGATCTACGGGACGTCGAGCAACGGAGCGCGCGCGGCGTTCCTGCGCCCCGGCAACGCCGCGCCGGTGCCCGGGCTGTTCCTCGTCGGGGGGTCCTCGCACCCGGGCGGCGGCCTGCCGCTGGTGGCGCTGTCGGCCGAGATCGTGGCGGGCCTGGTCGGTCCGGCGTGAGTACGCCGGGTGAGGCCCCTCCACCGCAGGACGGCGAGACGGCCGACGTCGTCTCCCGTGCCCGAGACCTGGCAGCTGACCTGCTCGCACCGGCCGCCGCCGCGGTCGAGGCCGCCGAGGCCGTTCCCCGCGCCCACCTCGACGCGCTGGCCGACGCGGGGCTGTACGGGCTGACCGGCCCCGCGGAGACTGGCGGTCTGGCCGCCGACGTCGCCACCGTCGCCGCCGTCGTCGAGGAGCTCGCGGCCGGCGACCTGGCCACCACCTTCGTGTGGCTGCAGCACCTGGGGGTGGTCGGTCGCCTCGCGGCGGTGGGGGCGCCGCCGTTGCGGGAGGAGTTCCTCCCCGACCTGTGCACCGGGCGGCGTCGGGCCGGGATCGCGCTGCAGGCGGCCCTGCGGCCGGGACCGCCCGCGGTCACACTGCGGAGGGACCGCGGCGACCTGGTGCTGGACGGTGCCGTGCCGTGGGTGAGCGGCTGGGGCCTGGTGGACCTGCTCCTCGTGGCCGCGCGGGACGGCGAGGACGTGGTGTTCGTCCTGGTCGACGCCCGCCCCAGCGCGACCCTGGCGACGACGCCGTACCGCATGGCGGCGGTGCAGGCGAGCTGCACCGTGCAGGTGGCGCTGACCGGGCACCGGGTGCCGGCCCACCGCACGGTGGACACGGCCCCATTCGCGGTCCTGCTCGCCCGGGACGCAGCGGGGCTGCGACTGAACGGCTCGCTGGCACTCGGGCTGACCCTCCGCTGCGCGCGCCTGGTCGGGCCCTCCCCACTGGACGACGAGCTGGCCGCGACCCGAGCGCGCCTCGACGCGGCCGGCCCCGAGCACCTCCCCGGTGCGCGAGCCGCCGCAGCCGCGCTCGCCCACCGTGCGGCCGGCGTGCTCGCGGTGGCCACGGGCAGCCGCACCGTCGTCCAGGGCAGCACCGCCGAGCGCACGGCGCGGGAGGGCGGTGTTCCTGCTCGTCTTCGGGTCGCGCCCGGCGATCAAGGAGGAACTGCTCGCCCGACTCGGAGCCACGGGGTCGGCCTCCTGAGAGCTCCCGCCCCCGGTGCGCGACACGTCGAACGTGCGGACGTTCCGGCGGATCCCCGGGCTCGGGTCAGAACGGTGGCGGATCGACGTTCTGCGGTGGCAGCTGGGTCGGTGACTCGTCCGCTGCCGGTGGTCCGGGCGCCGGCTCTCGCATTCCCGGTGGTCGCGTCGTCCGGGTGAGGGTCCAGGGTGTCGGGAGTGTCGTCGGCCAGCCCCATGACCAGCTCGGCCTCGTACGCGGCGCACATCGCCTCGGCGCGCTGCACCCGCTGCAGTTCGGCGGCCTCCTGCGACCTCGTCAGCGTCGACACGGGCAGGCGCTGACCCAGGAGGGGCTGGTCGCCGAACCAGGCGACCACCAGCTCCTCCAGGGGAGACTGCCGCAGAGCCGTCGCTGTCACGGGTCGAACCCACGTTCGGGGTAGGACAGTTCTCAGCGGGCCATCGAGGCACCGAACGTCCGCCGCCGGCTCAGCTGCGGGCGGCGCCGTAGCCGAGCAGCGCGGCCAGGCCGAGGGCGCTGCGCGGCGAGTAGGCGGTGCGCCACAGGCCACCGTGGGCGGCGGCCGCGGCCTCGTCCTGCCACGGGTGCTCCCGCGCCGGGCCGCCCCCGGTGTGCAGGTCGTGCACGAGCAGCGCGGCCATCAGCACGTTGGACGTGGCGGGCTCGAACACCTCGACGCCGAACCGGTGCGCCCCGGCGTAAGCCGCCGCCAGCGCCCGGTTCTTGACCACCGATCGGGTGCGCGTCGGCGGGGCCACGTTCATCGACACCGTCGTCCCCGCGGCGCGCGCGACCGTCGCCCGCCACCGCTGCAGCCGCTTGGCCAGCGCGTAGTTGGGGCCCTGCTGGGCGACGAGGCTGTCGGCGATCCCGGGCGCGGTGCCCGGCACGTAGGCCCGCTGCAGCAGCCGGCCGGCCGAGAGGGTGCGCAGCGGGCGGCCCAGCAGCTTCGCCGTGCGCGACCGGCCGGCGTAGGCGCGCACCGACTGCTCGACCGCCTCCGCGGGGACGGCGAACACGTCGGTCGGCGTCGCCAGGAAGGCCAGCGCCAGGTCGGGGCGGGCCGCCGCCAGCCGAGCGGTGAGCGCGTCGACCGCGACCGAGACCCGCACGTTGGTGGCGCCGTCGGCGTAGACGTAGTTGCCCAGCACCGGCCGGCCGGGCAGCCCGGCGACCCACTCGGCGACGGCCGGCACCTCCGTGATGAGGTCCGCGCCGGCCCCGGCGGCGACCGGCGCGCCCTCCGCGGCAGCGGGGAGCAGCAGGGTGCCCGCACCGCGCCGGGCGGTGTCGAGCACCCGTTCCCACAGCGGCGCGCGCGGCAGGTCGACGCCGGCCACGCGCGCGCCCCAGCGCAGCAACGCGGTCAGCGGCCCCATCTCGGCGCCGGCACCGAGCACGACGACGGTGGTGTCCGGCAGCGACAGCCACCCGGGGTTGGCCACCACCGTGCGCACCGCCTCGGCACACGAGGGCTCGACCACGCCGGCCGCGACCCAGGTGTCCAGCTGCCGCAGCAGGGCGTCGCCGCGCAGCCGCCGGCCGTGGAAGGGCAGGGACAGCTCCCCTTCCGGCTCCGCGGTGCCGCGTACCTCGGCCGTGGCCAGGGCGCGTCCGGCCGGCGCGGTGGCGAGCGTGTCCAGGCCCGTCTCGGCGCCACCGGGCCCGGCCACCCGCATGCGGGCGTGCAGCGAGATGAGGCCGCCGTCGGCGATGGCCAGCGCGGCCTCGCGCGAGGCCAGCCCCGCCTCGACCAGCCGGCGGAAGTGGGTCAGGTACCCGGCCCGCCAGTTGGTCTCCCGCTCGGCCGCCGCCGCGCCGGTCGGGTCGACCGGGCGCAGCGCGTCGGCGACGACGGCCCGCCCCAGGGCCGCGGTGCTGCGCCGTCCGTCCGGCCCGGGCGGGAAGACGACGCCGCTCTGCTCGCCGGCCGTCATCAGTCGGCGGTCACCGGGGCGTCGACCGGCGCGCCCGCCTCCAGCCAGCGCAGCAGCGTGCGGGCACCGAAGCCGGTGCCGCCCTTGACGATCTCGGCGTCGTCCGAGCCGGCGCGCGCGGGGCCGGCGACGTCGAGGTGGGCCCAGGGCAGGTCGCCGGCGAACGGCCGCAGGAACAGCGCCGCGGTGGTGCCGCCCGGGTTGCCCGGCGCGTTGTTGGCGTCGGCGACGGTGCTCTCCAGCAGGTCGGCGTACTCCTCGGCCAGGGGCATCCGCCACACCGGCTCACCGGCGTGGCCCGCGGCGGTGCGCAGCGCGTCGGCCAGCCCGTCGGTCGTGGCGTAGAGGCCCGCGGTGCGGGTGCCCAGCGCGACCTTCATCGCCCCGGTCAGCGTGGCGACGTCGACCAGCACGGTCGCGCCCAGGTGCAGCCGGGCGTGGGCCAGCCCGTCGGCGAGCACCATGCGGCCCTCGGCGTCGGTGTTGTGCACCTCCGTCGTCCGCCCCCCGACGTGCCGGACGACGTCGGCCGGCCGGTAGGCGGACCCCGACACGGCGTTCTCCGCGGCCGGGACGACGGCGGTCACGGCGATCGGCAGCTCCAGCCGCGCGGCGGCGTCGAGCACGGCCAGCACGGCGGCGCCGCCGGCCATGTCGGTCTTCATCTCGCGCATGCCCGCGTTGGGCTTGATCGACAGGCCGCCGGTGTCGAAGGTGATGCCCTTGCCGACCAGGACCGGGTGGGCGGACCCCGCGGCCGGCGGACGGTAGCTCGCCACGACCAGTCGCGGCGGGGTCGCCGAGCCGCCGCCGACGGCGAGGACGCCGCCGAAACCGCCGGCGCGGAGCTCCTCGGGGCCGAGCACGGTGACGGTGACGTGCCGCAGCCCGGCCAGCCGGGTGAGCGCCTGCTCGGCCAGCCAGGCGGGGTTCTTGGTGTTGCTCGGCGTGTTGATCAGGTCCCGAGCCCAGGCGACCGCCCGGCCGCCGACCTCGCCCGCACGGGCGGCCGTGGCCACGGCGGGGTCCCCCGCGTCGGCGGCCACGACGGTGAGCGTCGCCAGCCGCGGCGGGTGCGGTGTGGAGGTCTCGCGGAACCGGTAGCCGGCCAGCAGCGCGGCCTCGACGGCGGCGCGCACCTCCTCCGCGCCGGCGGGCGCGGCGGCGTCGTCGACGGGCAGCACCAGGCGGGTGGCGCCGTGCTCGGCGAGGGCCTGCGCCCGGCGGACGGCGGCCCCCACGTAGCTGCGGAGGTCGGGCAGCGTCGCGTCCCCGACCCCGACCGCGACCACGCTGCGCGGACGACGGCCGGGCACCGGCAGGACGGTGTGCGTCCCCGGCCGGCCGGTGGTGCCGGTGTCGCGGAGTGCGCCGGCGAGCAGCTCGGCGTCGACCGGCGCGCCGGGCCCGGAGAGCCAGCCGGGCAGCGCGCCGCCGGTCCCGACCGGCACGGCCAGGACGTCGTCCTCCCCCAGCACGGGGAGGGATGCCAGGACCTCGACCCGCGGCAACGGCGCGGCCCCGGCCGCCGGCGTGCTGCCGGCGACCGGGGCCGCGTCGCCCTGCGCGGGGCTGCCCGGGGGCAGCTGCGCTGCGGTGTTCAGCTGGTCGCGCCCTTCAGTGCCTCGGAGAGAGCCGCGGCCTCGTCGGGCGACAGCTCGACGACCAGGCGGCCGCCGCCTTCGAGCGGTACGCGCATGACCAGGCCGCGCCCCTCCTTGGTGACCTCCAGGGGACCTTCACCCGTGCGCGGCTTCATGGCCGCCATGCGTGCCTCCTTCATCGGCCACCCGCAACCTCGGCTAGCTGCGGTGTGGCGTCTCGTCGATGCCGTGAGCTCTGCTCCCCATGATCCCGTATCCGGCGCTCACGTCCAACACGAGCCCCTTTCGGGGGTCGCCCGGAAGCAGTCGGCGACGTGGTCGTCGACCATCCCGGTGGCCTGCATGAGGGCGTAGGCCGTCGTCGGACCCACGAAGACGAAGCCGCGGCGCTTGAGCTCCTTGGCCATCGCGGCCGACTCCGGGCTCGTGGCCGGCACGTCGGCGAGCGTGGCCGGCCGGGGCCGGGGTCCGGTGGGCGCGAAGGACCAGAGCAGGTCCGACAGGCCCTCCGGCACCCGCTGCGCGGCCCGCGCGTTGGCGATCGCCGCCCGGACCTTGGCCCGGTTGCGCACGATGCCCGCGTCGGCCATCAGCCGCGCCTCGTCCTCGTCGGTGAACTCGGCCACCGCGTCGATGGCGAACCCGGCGAAGGCCGCCCGGAACGCCGGGCGCTTGCGCAGGATGGTGATCCAGGACAGGCCGGACTGGAACGCCTCGAGGCAGAGCCGCTCGAACAGCGGGTCGTCCCCGTGCAGCGGGGTGCCCCACTCCTCGTCGTGGTAGGTGACGTACTCGGGGGTGCTGTCGGCCCACGCGCAACGGATCCGGTCCACGGCGCGGAACGCTAGCCCGGCGCACCGACAGCCCTACGGTCGTCGGCGTGACGGCGACCGCGACCTCCCCCGCCCCGGTGGCGGCGCGCCCCCGCCCGGCCCTGCGTCCCCTCGCCGGGCTGGCCGGCGCCGTGGTGCTGCTCCTCGTGGCCCTCGCCGGCCGGTACGGCCCCCACCGCGACGAGCTGTACTTCCTGCGGGCCGGCCGGGAGGCGGCGTTCGGGTACGTCGACCAGCCGCCGCTGACCCCGCTGCTGGCCGCGGCGGTGGACGCGCTCGCACCCGGGTCGCTGGTCGCCCTCCGGGTGCCGGCGGCGCTGGCGGCCGGGGGTGTCGTCGTCCTCACCGGCCTGCTCGCCCGGGAGTTCGGCGGCGGGCGCGCGGCGCAGCTGCTCGCCGCGGCGGCGATGGCGGTGTCGGCCTTCCTCCTGGTCGTCGGTCACATGCTGTCCACCTCGACGCTGGACCTGCTGGCCTGGACCGCGCTGTCCTGGCTGCTGGTGCGGGCGCTGCGCGACGGCGGGCGGGTCTGGGTGGTCACCGGGGCGGTCGCCGGCCTGGCGTTGCTCAACAAGGTCCAGCCGGCGTTCCTGCTGGCCGCGGTGCTGGTCGGCGTGCTGGCGGTGGGGCCGCGGTCGGCCCTGCGGTCCCCCTGGCCCTGGCTGGGCGGCGCGCTGGCGCTGGCCGTCTGGTCGCCGAACCTGTTCTGGCAGGCGGCCAACGGGTGGCCCCAGCTGGAGCTGGCCGAGGCGATCGCCGCCGGCAGCTCGGGGACCAGCGAGCCCTGGTACCTGTTCCTGCCCTTCCAGCTGGTCCTGGTCAGCCCGCTGCTCGTGCCGGTGTGGGTCGCCGGCTGGGTGCGGCTGGTCCGGGACCCGGCGCTGCGGCCGTGGCGGGCCTTCGCCGTCGCCTACGTCCTCCTCGCGGCGGTGTTCCTGGCGACCGGCGGCAAGCCCTACTACCTGGCCGGGCTCTACCCGCTGCTGCTGGCCGCCGGCGCGGGCCCGGTGGTGGCGTGGGTGCGCGCCGGCACCGGCCGGCCGCGCGCCGCCGCCGTGGCCGCCGCGCTCGCGCTGAGCCTGCTCGTCGACGGCGTGCTGATGTTGCCGGTGGTCCCGGTCGACCGGCTCGCCGCCACCCCCGTGGTCGACGTCAACTACGACGCCGGGGAGACCGTCGGCTGGCCGGCGTTCGCCGCGGCGGTGCAGCGGGCCCGCGACCGGCTCCCGGCCGGCGAGCCGGTGGCCGTCCTCACCCGCAACTACGGCGAGGCCGGTGCGGTGGACCGCTACGCGCCGCGGCTCGGCCCCGCCCACAGCGGACACAACGCCTACTGGGACTGGGGGCCGCCGCCGGAGACGGTGACCTCGGTGGTCGCCGTCGGGTTCCCGGAGGACGAGCTCGCGCGCTGGTTCGCCCGGGTGGAACCGGCCGGGCGGGTCGACAACGGCGTCGGGCTGGACAACGACGAGCAGGGCGTGCCCATCCGGCTGGCCACCGACCGACGGGTGTCCTGGTCGCAGATCTGGCCGCAGCTGCGCCGGCTCGGCTGACCCGCGGAGGTCAGGGGACGGCGGCGTCGACGTCGGGGAGCTCGGATCGCTGCCGGCGCACCGGGGAGCGCCGGGTGGCCAGCACGCAGCCGGCGACCACCAGCGGCAGGCCGGCGGCCAGGCCGAGGGTGAACGGCTCGTCGAGCAGCAGGACGCCGAGCAGCACCGCCACCGCCGGGTTCAGGAAGGTGATGACCAGCGCCCGCTGCGGACCGACCTCCCGGATCAGCGCGAAGAACAGCGCCAGCGCGACGGCGGTGCACAGCACGCCGAGGGTGACCAGGGCCCCCAGCGCCCGCCCCGGCGCCTGCGCCACCTCGTCCAGCTGCGGAACGGCGAAGGGCAGGTAGACGACCGCGGTCACGGTCAGCGCGATCGCGCTCGCCGCGACACCGGGGACGTCGGGCAGCGCCCGGCTCACGACCAGGGGCGCGGTGGCGTAGCCGACGACGACCAGGGCCACCGCCAGCACCGGCAGCAGGGCGACCCCCTCGACGTCGAGCCCCAGCAGGACGGCGATGCCCACGACGCCCAGCCCCATGCCGGCCAGGCGCACCCGGCCGAGCCGCTCCTCCTCCCCCGACAGCCGCCCGGCCAACGCCGCGACGAACGGCACACCGGCCACCAGCAGCCCGGTGAGCGAGCTGGACAGCGTCTGCTCGGCGTAGGACAGGAGCAACCAGGGCCCGGTCATCTCCAGGACCGTGAACAGCAGCAGCGCCTTCCAGTGCCGCAGCGCGGGGCGCAGCTGACCCCGGGCGACCGTCCACGGCAGCAGCAGGGCGGCGCCGAGGACGCAGCGGACGGCGACGACGACGACCGGCGACACCTCCTCGACCGCCACCTTGATGAGCAGGTACGGGATGCCCCAGATGACCGACATGGCGAGGAACAGCGCCCAGCCCCGTCGGCTCATCGCTGCCCGCGTGCCACGCTGCACGACCTCACGGCGGACATCCTGCCCGACCCCCCTGACGTCCTACGGTGGGTGCGTGTCGCAGTACGGGACGTTCGTCGTGTTCGCGACCGTGCTCGTCCTCGTGCCGGGCGCGGACTTCGCCGTGGTCGTCAAGAACACCCTCGCGGGTGGACGGCGGCGCGGCGCGTGGGCGGCCGGCGGCGTGACCGCGTCCAACGTCGTGCAGGGCGCCGCCGCCGCGACCGGTCTGGGCGCGTTGGTCGTGCGGGTCGAACCGCTGTTCCAGACCATCCGCTGGATCGGCATCGCCTACCTCACCTGGCTCGGCGTGCAGGCGCTGCGCTCCGCCGTCCGCGGCCGCTACCCGGCGCTGCCCGTCGGCGAGCGGCTCCCCGGTCAGGCGCTGGCCGGCTGGCGGCAGGGCTTCCTCTCCAACATCACCAACCCGAAGGTGCTCGCCTTCTACCTCGCGGTGCTGCCGCAGTTCCTCGGCCCGGGCACCCCGGTGCCGGTGCTCGCGGCCTACGCGCTCACCCACGCCGTCCTGGGGCTGGCCTGGCTGCTGCTGCTCGTGGCGGGGCTGGACCGTGCCCGGGCGCTGCTCGCCCGCCGGCCGGTCCGCCGCGGGCTGGACGCGCTGACCGGCGTCGCCCTGATGGGCTTCGGCGCCCGGCTGGCCACCGAGCGCGCCTGAGCGGGTTTCCGCATCAGGCGAGCGGGCACGGATCGGCGGTGACCGGTGCACCGCCCGTGCCCGGCCAGCGTCTCACGGCCTCGGGACTGCTGGTCGGCGCCGGCCTGATGGGTGCGGTCGACGAGATCGTCTTCCACCAGCTGCTGCACTGGCACCACCTCTACGACCGGGCCGGCGGCGCGGTCGGGCTGGTCTCCGACGGGGTCCTGCACGCGCTGACCCTCTCGGCGGTGGTCGCGGGGCTCGCGCTGACCGCCGACCTGCGCCGCCGCGGCGCCTTCGACAAGGGGTGCTGGTGGGCGCTGGTCCTGCTCGGCGCCGGTGGCTTCCAGCTGTGGGACGGCGTGGTCGACCACAAGCTGCTGCGCCTGCACCAGGTCCGCTACGGGGTGGACCTCACCGGCTACGACCTCGCGTGGAACGCCGGCGCGGTGCTCCTGCTGCTCGCCGGAGCGGTCCTGCTGCTGCGTGCCCGTCGCCGGCCGGCCCGGTGACCGCGCTCGCCGTCGCGCTGGCCGCCGGCGCGCTGTACGTGGCGGCCGGATGGCGGTGCCGGTCGCCGTGGCCGCTGGCCCGGACGGCGTCCTGGCTGCTCGGCGGGGCCGCGGCCGTTGTCGGCGCGGCACTGGCCGGTGCCCACGGCGACCTGCACACCCACATGGCCGGGCACCTGCTGCTCGGGATGCTCGCCCCGCTGCTCCTGGTGCTGTCCGCGCCGGTCACCCTGGCCCTGCGGGCGCTGCCGGTGACCGCGGCCCGGCGGCTGACGCGGGTGCTGCGCACGCCGGTGCCGCGCTGGGGCACCGACCCGCTGGTCGCCGTCCCCCTGCACGCCGCGGGGCTGTGGGCGCTGTACGGCACCGGCCTGCACACCGCCGCCTCCCACCGGCCCGGGTTGGCGGCGGTGGTGTCCCTGCACCTGCTGGTCAGCGGCTACCTGGCGACCGCGTCCGTGCTCGCGGTCGACCCCGCGCCGCACCCGCGGGGGGTCGGGGTCCGCGCGGGCGCGCTGGCGGCCGGCACCGCCGCCCACGACGTCCTGGCGAGGTGGCTCTACGCGCACCCGCCGGCCGGGGTGCTGCACGGCGCGGAGGGTGCGCAGCTCATGAACGACGGCGGCGCGGTCGTGACCCTCGCCGTCGCCGCGGTGCTGTGGCGGCGCTGGTACGTCAGCCGTGCCGCCGTCCGCGCGACCGGGCGCCCTGCGGGAGCCGCTCCCGCGCCAGCATGAGGGCGTGCAGACCGCCGCTGACCGCTTCGCCGCCCTCGTCGACGCCCTGTCCGGCGAGCCCGACGTGACCCCGCCCGACACCGCCGGCCCGCGCCGGTTCGGCTCCCGGGCGCTGAAGGTCGACGGCGCGGCGTTCGCGATGGTCGTCCGGGAGGCGGTGGTGCTCAAGCTGCCGGAGGCGCGGGTGGCCGGGCTGCTGGCCGACGGCCGGGGCGGCCCGTTCGGCACCGGCCGCGGCCGGCCCTACCGCGAGTGGGTCGCCCTCCCCGACGGCGAGCCGGCCACCGACCTGCCGCTGGCACGGGAGGCCCTGGAGTTCGCCCGCTCGCAGCGGGGATGACCACGCGGGGTCAGGCGACCGGCCAGGCCACCTCGAGGTGCGGCTCCCCCGGGTCGACGTCCCGGCCGGTCAGGTGGACCTCGGCGGGGCTGCCCGCCCGGCGCAGGCCGGCGGCGTCACACCAGCGCGCCACGGCGTCGTAGGCGTCGAGGAGGCGCGGGAACTCCGCCTCGCCGCGCGCGAGCACGGTGACCGCCTCCCGGTCGGCGGGCTGCCGGCGCACGCGCAGGTCGGCCACCGGCTCGACCGCGCCGGTGAACGGGACGGCGACCTCGACCGGGCCGTCGCTGTCCTCGGTGACCATGCCGTGGTAGACGACCCGCAACGCGCCGGCACGGGCGGCTCCCGAGGCGTCGAGGTGCGCCTCGATCGCCTCCCGGGCGGAGGTGATGACGGCGTCGAGCCCGTCGACGGTCGTGGTCCGCCGGGTGCTCAGCAGGGTGAGCTCGTCGGTGGTGCGCAGCGCGACGTCGTGCACGGTGTACTCCGGGGTGTCGGGCCCGCCGGCCAGCCGGCGGTGCAGATGGGTCACGAGCTCCCGCCGCCGGGCGAGGTCGGCCTCGACGCCGTCCCACCAGCGGTCGACCGCGGCGAGCCGGTCGGCCGGGGGCAGGTCCAGCACCGCCCGCACGTGCGCCAGCGGCATGCCGGCCTGCCGCAGCAGCCCGATCAGCCGGGCCCGTTCCACCTGTGCCGGGGCGTACCAGCGGTAGCCGGTCCGGGCGTCGGTCCGGTCGGGCGCGAGCAGGCCCTGCGCGCCGTACAACCGCAGGGCCTTGGGCGACAGGCAGGTGCGGGAGAGGAACTCCCCGGCCCGCAGCAGGTGCTCGTCCGCACCGGCAGCCTGCGGCCGGCCCCTGGGGCGGGATCGAGCCGGGCGTTCAGACGTCTCCGGCGAGGTAGGCGCGGCGCCGGTCGGGCGGGTACCGCTCGACCGCGTAGCGCAGCATCGTGCGCGGCATGCGGCGGTACCGCGGTGCCAGGAACTGCTCGGCCACCGCCCGGTCGCGGTTGCCGACCTCGCGCAGCATCCACCCGACGGCCTTGTGCACCAGGTCGTGCGGGTCGTCCAACAGCCGGTCGGCCAGGTGCAGCGTCGGCCCGAACCGCCCGGCACGGACGGCGGCGAACGTGGCCATGACCGCGATCCGGCGGTCCCACACCGACGCCGACGCCGCCAGCTCGTCCAGCACGGCGGGCTCGACCTCGCCCAGCAGGTACGGCGCCGAGGCGTCGACCAGGTCCCAGTTGTCCACGTGCGCCCGGCACCGCAGGTAGAGGTCGACGACGTCCCGGCGCCCGGCGGCGTCGGCCCCGCCGAACCGCTCGACCATCACGAACAGCGCGGTCAGCCGCTCCTCGTGCAGCGGGCTGCGCAGCAGGGCCTCGACCTCGGCCGGGGACGTCGTCGCCGCGTGCCGGCGGGCGACCCGCCGCTGCACCGGGACGGCGATGCCGAGGAAGCGGTCCCCCTCGCCGTACCCGCCCGGCCGCGCCTGGAAGTAGCGGGCCATCCCCTCGGCGCGTCCCGGGTCGGCCGCCGCGGCGAGCTCGCTGCGGATCGCCGCCCCGGTCATCCCGGGTGGCGGGCGGCGAAGGCGGCGAACCGGCGCAGCGACCGGCGCACGCCCACGACCGCGAACGGCCGGACCAGCGGCCAGCCGAGCCGCCCCAGCAGGCCGAACGGGAGCCACAGCCGCTCGGTCCAGGTGAGGGTGGCGTGCTCCCCGCGCGGGGTCACCTCGAAGATGCCCGGCCCGCGGACGATGCGCCCGGTGTGCTGGACGACGGCGCGCCGGGGCGGGTCCCACTCGGTGATCACCATGGTGTCCACGACACCGAGGTGCCGGCCGCGCCGCCAGGGGATGCCGGTCCGGGCCACGAGCCGGCCGCCGACCCCGGTGGCCTCGCCGTCCACGGTGGCGACGTCGGTGAGCAGCATCCACTCGCCCTGGCGGGTCCAGTCGGTGAGCGCGGCCCACACCCGCTCGGGCGGTGCGTCGACGTCGACGGTCTCGGTCAGCTCAGGCATCGGCGTGCGCTCCGTTCGCTGCGGTGGAGGGCGGTGGCGCGTCGTCCCCCTGCGAGGTGGCCGACTCCAGCCGGGACCGGAGCTCGGCCAGCTCCGCGTCGCGCTCCTCGAGGGCCTGCGCGAGCTGCTCCAGCAGCCAGTCCACCTCGGTCATCCGGTAGCCGCGGGCGGTCACCGAGATCCGCAGTCCCCGCACGTCCTCCCCGGTGACCGGCCGGTCGTCGGGCAGCTCGACCGGTGACCGGTCGAGGTCCGCGGGCGGCTGCGTCTCCCCCCGGCCGAGCAGCAGCGCGCCGGCGAGGAACACCAGCGCACCGACCACCAGGACGGTGAGGACGAAGACGGCGACGGAGACCACGGTGGTGCCCTCAGGCGTCGCTGGGTGCGTTGTCGACCGGCGCGGCGCGCATGCCGCCGAGCTCCTCGCCGGCCTGTCGGGCCGCCTCGGCCTCCTGGACGACCCGCACGACCTCGTCGACGTCGTCGGTGACGGTGAACAGGTCCAGGTCGGTCCCCTTGATGGTCGCCGCCGGGACCATCGTGTCCCGGATCCAGCCGACCAGGCCCGACCAGTACTCGCTGCCGTAGAGGACCACGGGGAAGCGGGTCACCTTGCGCGTCTGGACCAGGGTGAGCGCCTCGAACAGCTCGTCGAGGGTGCCGAACCCGCCGGGCAGGATGACGAAGGCCTGCGCGTACTTCACGAACATCGTCTTGCGGACGAAGAAGTAGCGGAACGCGATGCCGACGTCGACCCACTCGTTGAGCTCCTGCTCGAACGGCAGCTCGATGCCCAGCCCCACCGACAGCCCGCCGGACTCCGACGCCCCCCGGTTGGCCGCCTCCATCGCGCCGGGGCCGCCGCCGGTGATCACCGCGTAGCCGGCCCGGGCCAGCGCCGCCCCGATCTCGATCCCGGCGGCGTAGTGCGGCGAGTCGCGCGGCGTGCGGGCGCTGCCGAAGACGCTCACCGCGCGCGGCAGCTCCGACAGCAGGCCGAAGCCCTCCACGAACTCGCTCTGGATCCGCAGCACCCGCCACGGGTCGGTGTGCACCCAGTCGGTCGGGCCCCGCCGGTCCAGCAGCCGCTGGTCGGTCGTCGTCCCCTGGGTCCGCGGGTCGGGCTCCCCGCCCCGCAGCATGATCGGCCCGCGGTGGCGGGTCGGGCGGGGACGGCGTCCCCCGTTGGACTCGACGGTCATGGTGGGAGCTCCTCAGGGAGTCGAGAGGTAGGCGACCAGCGCGTCCTCGGCCGGCTGCAGGCGGTCGACGACGACGTGTTCCTCGCGGGTGTGGGCCAGCTGCGGGTCCCCCGGGCCGTAGTTGACGGCGGGGATGCCGAAGGCGGCGAACCGGGCGACGTCGGTCCAGCCGAGCTTGGCCCGCGCCGGCCGGCCGACGGCCGCGACGAAGGCGGCCGCGGCGGGCTCGGACAGGCCCGGCGGCGCACCGCCGGCGTTGTCGACGACGGTGAGGGTGGCCCCGGCGGCGACCGCGTCGGCGAAGACGTCGCGGACGTGCGCCTCGGCGGCGTCCTCGTCGCGGTCGGGGGCGTAGCGGAAGTTCACCGTCACCGCGCAGGCGTCGGGGATGACGTTGCCCGCGACGCCGCCCTCGACCCGGACGGCGTTGAGCCCCTCGCGGTAGGTGCAGCCGTCGATCTCGACCTCGCGGGCCCGGTAGCCGGCCAGGGTGGCGAGGATGCCGGCCGCCCCGTGGATCGCGTTGACGCCCAGCCAGCTGCGCGCGCTGTGCGCCCGCCGGCCCGGCACCTCGAGCACCGCCCGCAGCGTGCCCTGGCAGCCGGCCTCGATCTCGCCGTCGGTGGGCTCGAGGAGGATCGCGAGGTCGCCGTAGAGCCAGCCGCGGCGCTCCCGGGCGACCCGGCCGAGGCCGTTCTTGACCGCCTCGACCTCCTCGTTGTCGTAGAAGACGAAGGTCAGGTCGTGCGCCGGCTCGGCTCCGGGGACGCCGAACCGGCCCGCCAGCCGCAGCATGACCGCGTCGCCGGCCTTCATGTCGCTCGTGCCGCAGCCGTAGAGCCGCCCGTCCTCGACCCGGCTGGGGAGGTTGTCGGCGATCGGCACGGTGTCCAGGTGGCCGGCGAGCACCACCCGGCTGTTCCGGTCCAGGGTGGTGCGGGCCAGGACGGCGTCCCCGACCCGCTCGACCTCCAGGCCGCCGAGCCCGCGCAGCGCCGCCTCCACCGCGTCGGCCAGCGCCGCCTCGTCCCCCGACACCGACGGCGTGTCCACGAGGGCGCGGGTCAGGGAGAGGACGTCGGCGGACAGGTCGAGCGCGGGCAGGTCACTCACGGCCACCGAGCCTACGGGCGGCGTGGTGGGCGGGCCGCCGCAGCGCGCCACGTAGCCGGATGGTTGCGCACCGTTCACCTCCGAGTGCGTCCCCCGCCGCCGACCGGGTGCGGCTGCGTGCTGGGTAGCGTCGTCCCCGTGACGAACGCCGCCCCGCTCTCCGCCGTCGCCGCCGGCCTGGCCACCGTGACCCCCTCCGGCACGGTGCTCGACACCTGGTACCCCGAGCCGCGCCTGGGCGCCCCCGAGGGGTCGGTCGCCGGGACCACCCGCCTGGGCGCGCTGGAGCTCTCCGGCGAGCTGGGCCCCGACTACGGCGGCCTGGTGCGCCGCGACGAGGCCCGCGGGGTCGAGGTGATCGCCGTCCGCACCGTGATCCCCGACCTGTCCGCGCCGCCGGTCGACACCCACGACGTCTGGCTGCGCCTGCACCTGCTCTCGCACCGGCTGATCCGCCCGCACGGCGCCGACATGACCGGGGTCTTCGGGCTGCTCACCAACGTCGCCTGGACCAGCGCCGGCCCGGTCGAGGCCGCGTCGTTCAACGCGCACCGGCTGCGCGCGGCCCACGGCCAGGTGACCGTGTACGGCGTCGACAAGTTCCCGCGGATGGTCGACTACGTCATCCCCTCCGGCGTGCGGGTCGCCGACGGCGACCGGGTGCGGCTGGGCGCCCACCTCGCCGAGGGGACGACGGTCATGCACGAGGGCTTCGTCAACTTCAACGCCGGGACGCTGGGCCCGTCGATGGTGGAGGGCCGGATCAGCGCCGGCGTCGTCGTCGGGGCCGACAGTGACATCGGCGGGGGCGCCTCGATCATGGGCACCCTCTCCGGCGGCGGGAAGCAGGTCATCTCGATCGGGTCGGGGTGCCTGCTCGGCGCCAACGCCGGCATCGGGATCTCCCTCGGCGACAGGTGCGTCGTCGAGGCCGGCTGCTACGTGACCGCCGGCTCGCGGGTGACCCTGCCCGACGGTTCCGTGGTGAAGGCCGCGGAGCTCTCGGGGCGCGACGGGTTGCTGTTCCGCCGCAACTCGGTCTCCGGCGCCCTCGAGGCGCTCCCCCGGGACGGCGACTGGGGCGCGCTCAACGCCGAGCTGCACGAGAACTGAGGTCGGCCCCCGACGGGGTCCTCACCCGATGTCACCGGGGCCGGGGGTCTCCGGCGTGTTGGACGGCGCGGCCGCCGGGGAGCTCAGGTGCTCCAGCAGCGCCACGACGAACTCCTGCGGGCGCTCGACGTGCGGCGAGTGGCCCACGCCGGGGAACACCACCTCGCGGTAGGCGCCGCCGTCGGCCGCGTAGCGGTCGAGCACGGCGCGGGTCTGGGTGACCATCGGCTGCGGCGGGCAGACCTCCTCACCCGGCCAGCCCGGCACCGCGCCTAGGGCGCCGAGCTGTGCCAGGTCGAACAGCGAGGCATCGGAGACGATCGCGTCGGCGTCCCCGCGGATCCACAGCACCGGGGGCTTGTCGGCGAGGTCCACGATCCCCGAGAGGTCGAACACCGTGGGCGCCATCGTGTTCAGCACGCCGCGCGAGCCCGGCGCCACCCCGGGCCAGGTCGGGCTGGTCGCGGCGTCCCCCGGGTAGTGGTCCTCGCCGGTGCGGGTGCTGTTCATGGCCGTGACGAAGGCGTCCTCGAGCTGCGGGTCCAGCGGCAGGGACCCCGGTGCGACGTAGAACCCGCGCAGGATCGACCGCGGGCTGGTGGGCTCGTCGGCCGTGGTGTCCCCGGCGGCGAGGGCGGCGACGAACGCGGGGTTGGCCGCCCCGGCGCCGGCGCCCGCCCCGTCCTCGGACAGCCGCCGCCCCTCCGGGCCGGCCGTGCCGCCGAACCCGTACGGCGAGATCGGCGCGACCAGCGCCACCGAGGCGACCCGTTCGGGTGCGTCCAGCAGGTACTGCAGGACGACGCCGGCCCCCATGCTCCAGCCGACCAGGTGCACGCGGTCGAGCCCCAGCGTCTCCACCAGCGCGGCGAGGTCGTCGGCCCAGTCGCGCACCCCGCGGCGGGCGTCGATCGGGAGTGGGTCGGTGTCGCCGTAACCCCGCAGGTCGACCGCCATCGGTGTGACCCGGCCCGTCTCGGCCAGCGCGAGCAGCGGCTGCTGCCAGAACAGCGACGAGCTCACGTTGCCGTGCACGAACAGCACCGTCTCGCCCGGACCGGCCGGGTCCACGCCGGCGGGGTGCAGCACGTTCTGGGTCAGCCGCCCGGTCGGCACGCGCGTGGCGGTGGTGCCGGGCAGCAGGACGTCGCTCATCGGGTCTCCTCACGGGGCGTCGGCGCGCCGACACGCTAACGACCGACACCTCGTCGCGACACCACCGCGCGTCCAGGTCCGGCACCTACAGTCGACCAGATGACCAGCGGGCGGAGCGGGACGGTGCAGCGGTCGCCGGCTGCCCGCCGCCCGGCCGCGGCCCGACGGCCGACCCGGCGTCCCTCGTCGGGACGACGGCCCTCCCCGGGACGGCGTCCGGCGTCGGCGCGGCGCGCCCTGGCCCGCGGCGGACGCGGCCGGACGGCGGCCTCCTGGGCCTGGCTCGCGGCGCTGCTCACCGTGATCGTGCTCGTCGCCCTGTCGGCGACCGCCGGCGACGAGGACACCCCCATGGCGACCGCGGAGTGCACGCTGCCCGCAACCGGCGTCCGGCTCACCGGCGAGCAGATCGCCCACGCCCGGACGATCGCGCAGGTCGGGTACGACCGTGGCCTCCCCGAGCGCGCCGTCGTCATCGCCCTGGCGACGGCCATGCAGGAGTCACGGCTGCGCAACCTCGACTACGGTGACCGGGACTCCCTCGGGCTGTTCCAGCAGCGCCCGTCGCAGGGCTGGGGCACCCCGGCGCAGGTGCAGGACCCGGTCTACGCGGCCGGCAAGTTCTACGACGGCCTGGTGCAGGTGCCCGGGTGGGAGGCCCGCCGACTGACCGACTCCGCCCAGGCCGTCCAGTTGAGCGGGTTCCCCGAGGCGTACCAGCAGTGGCAGGAGATGGCCGTGGAACTCGCGCAGGCCCTCGCGGCGCAGGACGGCTCCGCCTTCTCCTGCGAGTGACCCTCCCCTCGGGGGTCGACTGCGACGACGACGCACGGTGTGCGTGGACCCGACAGATCAGCTCGGCTCTCCGCAGCCGAGGTCTGTCGGTACGGCCATGTCGACGAACTGCCGCCACTCGGTCGGTGTCATGACACGGCCCGCGGTCTCGCACGCGATGCGGACCCAGGCATCGGATGCGGTCACGTACTGACGCAGTTCGCCTGTCCCGGCGACGCTGGCCTCGTACGGCAGTGCGACGAGGAGGTAGCGCCCATCCGGCGTGAAGGCCAAGCCGGGAGCCAGACCGTAGTGAACGGGTGACGGCTCTCCGAGCGAGCCCAGAACCGCTCCTCGGCTCGCATCGAGCAGCACGATGGTGCCGTCCTGCCGGAGGCGGGCCGCCAGGTTCGAACCGACCGCCCCGGCGAGCGCCTGCGTGTCCGCACCGCCACCGGGTGCCGTCGCCAGGACCCGGCGGCCCGACGTGTCACGGATCTCGAGCGGCCCGTCCCCTCGCGAGACGAGCAGCCGATCCCGGGTGAACGCCACGCCGACAGCGTCTCCGACGGGGACGACGTCAACGGCCCCTCGTCCCACGTCGACGAGCCAGACGTCCGAGTTGAGATCCCCTTCCGCGGTCCAGGAGGTGACCACCGACGCCGCCCGAGAGACGGAGGCGTCGAAGACCATCCGTGCCGCCTGCGCACGCTCGTCCGGGTACGCCTGGAGCGCCTCGTCCAGCAGGTCCCTCGCCCGGGTCATCGCCGAGGTGACGCCATCGGCCGACCGCCCGTCCGGGGGGACCAGCACGATCTCGGGATCGCCGGGGCGGAGCAGAGGGAGGGAGACGGGGTCGTCACCGGAGGGGGCGGGGACGGTCTGGACGACCTGCCCGTCCGGCGCTTCGACCGTCACCCGGACCGTGGCGTCGTCCGGGACCTGCACCAGCAGCTTCGCCGAGTCCTCGGACCAGTGGACCGCGCCGAACGGTTTCGGAACGCCCGACAGCCACAGGAAGCGCAGGGACCGTGACGACGGATCCGCCCTCAACGGACCGGCCGCGACTGCGAGGGTGGCGTCGGAACCGTCGATCACGGCGGCCCCCCGACCGTCGGGGCTGACGAGGACCTCGGGGCCGGGACAGGCGTTACAGGCCGCGGGCACCGGCACAGGCAGCGCCTTGCCGATCCGACCGAGCTGGTCGAGATCCCAGAGCGCGAGCGAGTTCCCGCTGGCCGATGCCAGGGCCTCGCCGTGGTCACCGACGAACACGAGGCCGTCCGGGTTCACGGAGGAGTTCCCGGTGAGGACGTCCAGCGCCACCGAGGCAGCGGAGGACGCCCCCGTCCGGGACAGGTAGACCGCACCTGCGTCCGCGACGGCGATCATCCCGCCCCCCGGCGACACGGCGAGAGCCTCGGGCGATCGGCCCGGCGCGACCGCGACGAGATCGGGCCGGTCCGAGTCGGCAGCCGTCGCGGTCGTCCAGACCGGGATCTCCCGGCTCGCGTTCGTCCAGGTGAAGTACCCACCGTCGGAGGAGATGGCCGCTGCGTACTCGTGCGCACCCGTCAGGCTCTGGCCGGAGGTGGTGACCGTGGTCAGCGGTGACAGACCGAGTCGTTGCCATGTGCCATGAGCCATGTCCACCGCGACGAGTTGGCTCTCGTCGGGGAACACCAGATCAGTGGCCCCCGTGGCCAGGACCGTCACCGTGCTCTGGTGGGTCAGCAGATCCTCGACCGTCAGTGTCGGGGGTGACCCGAACTGGTCCGACGCGTGACGCCCGGCAACAGCCAGCCATCTGCCTGCCGGGGAGATGCCGACGGCCACAGGGCTCATGCCTGGTTCCGACGGGACCCACGACGAGGCGCCTCCGCCCTGCGCGTCCCAGATCGCCACCTGCGAGCCGTCAGTGGCCGCGACCACGGTGCCGTCGGCGCTGACCCCGACCGAGGTCACCTCCCCGCTGAGACGGGCCACCTCCTGCGCCCGTCCTGGATCACCCAGGGTCCATCGGTGCAACCGCCCTGATTCCGTCCCCGCAACGAGGACCGCACCGTCGCGGGACGCAGCGACGACCGAGACCTCCGCGTCCGCGTGCAGGTACCGGACCAGCCGGGGGCTTGCCGTGGTGGCCGAGAAGAGTGCCGCCCGCGTCTGCGTGTCCGGGTTCCGCCGGTATCCCTCGACAGCCAGGAGCTGAGCCAGATCGAGGTGGGTGTCCTCGATCGAGACGGCGGTGGCCGCGAGCTGGCGGGCGGTGGCGACCGTCTGCTGGTGAGTGGCGGTGCGCTGTTGCACGTACGCGACCCCCGCCGCGAACACGGCGATCCCGAGGAGGAGGGACAGGACCGTGGTCGCACGGCGGCGGCGGAACCGGTCCCGTCGGGTGCTGGCCGTGAGGAACTCCCGCGCCGTCGGGCTGAGGTCGACCCGGTCCGTGACCAGCACCCGACGACCCATCGGCCAGTGGGGGCGGTGACGCGCGACCCCGCCCGGGGTCTGCGCACTCCTCTGCGCGAGCCGGCCGCTCCCCCGCATGTGCGCTCCCGTGTCCGAGAGAGCCGACGCCAGTTGACCGCGCTCCCACAGCCGCACCGGATCCCGCCCACCGCCGGCCCACACGGCCGCTGCCTGTTCGATCTGCCGCCGCGCCCGCAACGCCGCCGCCGCGCCCTCGATCGCGGCGGCCAGCGGTGGCCAGGCGGAGAGGAATGCCTCGTGGGCGACCCCCAGCACCGTGTCCCCGTCGTGGCGGTCGGTGGTGAGCAGCCGCCGTGCGACGAACGGCTCGAGTTCGTCCACGACGGTCGCCGGGAGGTCGGCCCTGCTGACACGCCACCGGGTGGGCCGCCCCTGCTCGTCCACGGTGACCAGCCGGAGCAGCTCCTTGATCACCTGGTGGCCGTCCCGACGGCCGGTCTCCTGCGCCTCGCCGAGAGCCGCGTCGGCTTGCCGGCTGATCGCGCCCTGGACCCCGCCGAGCTGCTCGTACCGGCTCATGAGGAGCCGCCCACCGCGCCGGACACCGTGCGCGAGCTCCGCGAGGGTGTAGGCGAGCAGCGGCAGGGCCTCGCCGCCGTCCGTGTCAGCCACCACCCGGCTCACGAGGCCGTCGTCGATCCCGATGCCGGCCACCCGGGCGGGACCTCCGACGACGTCACGCAACGCCTCGGCCCGCAACGGGCGCAGCGTGTACGGATGGGTGGGCAGTGTCGCCAGACCCGGGTCGACGAGGAGCCGATCGAGGAACTCCGGTCGCAGCGTGGCCACCACGGTCACCGACCCCGCCAGAGCCGGTTCCAGGACACCGGCGAAGTGGGCGCGCTGCGCGGCGGTGGCCTGGGTGAGCAGCTCCTCGAACTGGTCCACGACCAGCAGCACGTGCCGTCGCCGCGGGCCCGGCACCGCCAGGAGCACCTCGTCGACGAGTTCTCGCAGTCCTCGCTCGTCCAGTCGGTCTCGCACGTCCGCCACGGACCAACCGAGGCCGAGCTCCCGTGCCGCGCCGGCCAGCTCCCTCGCCAGTGCGCCGACCGGGTCCGTCCCGGGCAGCATCGGCGGCACGGTCCACCAGTCCGGTTCCTCCCCCATGACCGGGAGCAGGCCGGCTCGGACCAGCGACGACTTCCCGCACCCTGACGGCCCGACGACGAGCAGGACCGCTGTCTCGGCATGGTGCGCCGGCGAGCGCAGGAGCGAGGCGAGCTGTTCGATCTCGGCTCCCCGGCCGAAGAAGACGCGGCGCAGGTCGCTGGAGAACGGTCTGAGTCCGGGGTAGGGCTCCCGGTCGTCCGACCAGCCGAGCCCCCCGACCACGTCCACCAACTGCAGCGCCGCGGCGAGTGCGGCGCGGGCGCCGGCCGCGCCTGCTGTGAGATCCACCTGCTGCACCGAGTGGAGCAGCGGGTGGGAGATGCGCGGATCCGTGCGCACGGGGAGCAACCGGACCCCCTGGGACCGCGCGATCCCCACCTCTGCGGTGCACCAGGTCGACGCCACGTAGGCGGGTGTCATCACACAGACCATCGCGTCGGCCCAGCGGAGCCGTTCGTAGAGCCGCTGCTCCCACTCATCCCCGAGGCGGACACCGTCTCGGGCGTCCCGGTCGAGGAAGGTCTCGTGGCCGTCGGCAGTCAGCCACCGCTGCACGTCTCCGGCCAGCGTGGTGTCCTCGGTCGCGTGGCTGATGAACACCCTCGCCACAGCGCCTCCCCGAGCCGCCGAGATCATCAGCGTGTCGGCACGGGGCCACGGGGTCAATGCTCTCTGCGCTGCGCCGCGGGCCGGACGTGCGTCACGCACCGACCACCATCGGTCTCGGGTCCGTCAGCCGGGTCGGCCACTCGTGGACGGGCCCCGCGCCGTGTCCGACGCCCTCGGGCGCCCCCGGCGCTCAGCCCGCCAGGCGCTCCACGGCAGCGGCGATCCGGTCGTCGGCGGCGGTCAGCGCCATCCGCACGTGCCGCGCCCCCGCGGGGCCGTAGAAGACGCCCGGGGCGGCGACGATCCCCAGCCCGGCCAGCCAGTCGATCGTCGTCCAGCAGTCCTCGTCCCGGCTGACCCAGAGGTAGAGCCCGGCCTCGGAGTGGTCGATGCGGGCACCGGCCCGGCGGACGGCGGCGGCCAGCTGCTCGCGGCGAGCGCGGTAGCGCTCCCGCTGCTCGTCGACGTGCGCGTCGTCGGCCAGCCCGGCGGTCATGGCGACCTGGACGGGGGTGGGCACCAGCAGCCCGAGGTGGCGGCGGACCTCCCACACCGTGCGCACCAGCGCCGGGTCGCCTGACAGGAGCCCGGCCCGGTACCCCGCCGCGGTGGACTGCTTGGACAGCGAGTGCACGGCCAGCAGGCCGGTGTGGTCGGGCCCGGCGACCTCGGGGTGCAGGATCGACCGCGGCGTGACGTCCCAGCCCAGCGTGACGTAGCACTCGTCGGCGACCACCGGGATGCCGTGCGCCCGGCCCCACTCCACCCAGGCGCGCAGCTGCTCGTCGGGGAGCACCCGCCCGTGCGGGTTGCCCGGCGAGTTCAGCCAGGCGAGCACGATGCCGGTCGCGTCGTCCGGCGGCGTGTCGGTGCGCCGCACGGCCAGGCCGGCCAGCACCGCGCCCACCTCGTAGGTGGGGTAGGCGACCTCGGGGACGACGACGGTCCCACCGCCGCGCAGGCCCAGCATCGTGGGCAGCAGCGCGACCAGCTCCTTGGAGCCGATGGTCGGGATGACCGACGGGTCGGCGCCCAGGGGGTCGGCCAGATGGACGCCCAGCCGGCGCCGCAGCCACTCCGCCGCGGCCGTGCGCAGGTCGGCGGTGCCCAGCGCGGTCGGGTAGCCCGGGGCGTTGCCGGCACCGGCCAGCGCCGCCGCGAGCACCTCAGGGGTGTCGTCGACGGGCGTCCCGATGGAGAGGTCCACGACGCCGCCGGGGTGCCGGGCCGCCTTGGCCCGCGCACCGGCCAGTGAGTCCCAGGGGAAGTCCGGCAGCCGGCCGGCCGCCGTCCCCTCGACGGTGGTCGTCAGTGCCCTTCCGCCTGGGGCGGCAGCGCGGCCACGAGCGGGTGGTCCTTGGCGATCTTGCCGGTCTTCGCGGCGCCGCCGGGGCTGCCCAGGTCGGAGAAGAACTCCACGTTGGCGTTGTAGAAGTCCTTCCACTTGTCCGGGACGTCGTCCTCGTAGTAGATGGCCTCCACCGGGCAGACCGGCTCGCAGGCACCGCAGTCGACGCACTCGTCGGGGTGGATGTAGAGCATCCGGTCGCCCTCGTAGATGCAGTCCACCGGGCACTCGTCGATGCACGCCTTGTCGAGGACGTCGACGCAGGGCTGGGTGATGACGTAGGTCACGGAGGTTCCCTCCCGGGGACGCGCAGGCAGTGACCGCCGGGCACGCCGGGGTCGTCGTTCGCGCGATCAGTATGGCCCGTCCCCCGGGCACCGAGCGCGACGGGTGGCCCGCCGGGCACCCCCGCGGAGGGAGCCTGCAGCGCGGGACGCAGGATCGGGCCATGGGACAGAGCCGCTCGCCCCTCGACGTCGCCGGCCTCGAGCGCCTCGCCGCCCGCGGCTGGCGCGGGTCGGAGGAGGCGCCCCTGGGCGAGTGGCTGCTGCGGGCGGGCGGCGGGTTCACCGGGCGGGCCAACTCGGCCCTGGTCGTGGGCGACCCCGGCAGGGCCCTGCCGGACGCGGTGGCGGCCGTCGCGGCCTGGTACGCCGAGCGCGGCCTGCGCCCGTGCGCCATGCTGCCCGGCCGCCAGTCCCGGACCGCCGACACCGCGTTCGCCGCCGCTGGGTGGGAGCGGGACGAGGACGTGCTCGTGCTCACCGCGCCGCTGTCCGTCCCGCCGGCGGACGGCGTCCCCGTCGACCTCTCCCCCGCGCCTGACGACGCCTGGCTGGCCGGCTACCGCCACCGCGGCCGGCCGCTGCCGCCGTCGGCCCGCGCGGTGCTCACCAACGCCGAGGACGTCGTCTTCGCCTCGGTGCGCCTGGACCCGTCGCCGGCGCCGCTGGCCGCCGTCGCGCGCGGCGTGCTCACCGACGGGTGGCTGGGGGTCGCCGCGGTCACCGTCGAGGAGGAGCACCGGCGCCGCGGCCTGGCCACCGCCGTCATGGCCGCCCTGCAGCGCTGGGGCGCGCAGCGCGGGGCGCAGTGGGTGTACCTGCAGGTCGCGTCGGACAACGCGCCCGCCCGGGCGCTCTACCGGAAGGCCGGGTTCATCGAGCACCACCGCTACCACTACCGGTACGCGGCCGGCTGACCGGCGCGGCGAGCACCCGCCCCACGGCGAAGGCGGCGGCGACCACGCCCAGCAGCAGGAAGGCGAGGTTGACGACGCCGGCGAACCCGCCACCGGTGATCAGCAGGTCCCCCTCGGGGCGGCGGATGCTGCCCGCGACGGCGACGGCGAGCCAGACCAGCGCCGGCAGGGCCGCCGCCATCCGGGAGCCGGTCAGCCGGGCGGCCAGCGGCACGAGGAGCAGGTTGCCGGCGACGGCCGCCACGACCGACACGGGCACCGGCACGCCGGCCACCCGCAGCGGCAGCCAGAACACCTCCACCAGCGCCAGCCACCCGGCCACCGCGGCGACCAGCAGCGCGGCCCCGGTGCGCCGGATCATCCGGAGAGGCCGGCGAACAGGTCGTCCTCCCTGCCGTCGGGCCCGACCGGGCCGCGCTCACCGCGGACCAGCCGGTAGTACTCGGTGCCCAGGACCTCCTGGCCGAGGTTGTTCGACAGTGCGAAGAACGGGCCGTCGACGGTGATCTGGGTGGGGTGGGCGCGCATGGCGGCGTCCTTCTGCGCGGCGTACGCCCGTCCGTCGACGGCGGCGGCGACCTGCTCGTCGGGGACGGCGAACGGCACCTCCTCCACGTCGCCGAGGTCGTCGAAGGGCGAGGCCTCCCCCAGCGCACGCATCGCCTCGATCCCCTCGCGCAGGACCGACCGCGGCATGCAGCACCAGTAGACCTTGGCGACTTCCCACGGCTCGCCGAGGTCGGGGCGGTACCCGGCGTCGGCGGCGGCGTCCACCGCGCCCATGGCCACGCGGTGGGCCTGGATGTGGTCGGGGTGGCCGTAGCCGCCGTTCTCGTCGTAGGTCACGACGACCTGCGGCCGCACCTCGCGGACGACGGCCACCGCGTGCGCGACCGCCTCGTCGAGGTCGGCCCGCCAGAACGCGCGCGGCTTGTCGTTGGCCGGGGTCCCCATCATCCCGGAGTCCCGGTAGCGGCCGGGGCCGCCGAGGAAGCGCCAGTCGGTGACCCCGAGGGCCTCCATGGCGGCCCGCAGCTCGCTGATCCGGTAGCCGCCGAGCTGGTCGGCGTGGTCGGCGGCCAGCAGTTCCAGCTCCGGGACGAGGACCTCGCCCTCCTCACCCAGTGTGCAGGTGAGCAGCGTGACCGCCGCCCCCTCGGCGACGTAACGTGCCATCGTGGCCCCGTTGTTGATCGTCTCGTCGTCGGGGTGGGCGTGCACGAGCAGCAGGCGGCGGTCAGCGGTCACGGCGAGGCATTCTCCCTGAGCCTCCGCGATCATGAAGTCCCGGATGCGACACCCCGCCGGCCGACGGCGCGTCCACTCCCGGACTCCATGATCGCGAGGGGGCCGCTCACTCGGCGTCGACAGGCACGACCATGCGGGCCTCGGCGAAGTGGCACGCCGACGGGTGTCCCTGGCCGCGGTCGACGAGCGCCGGGGCCTCCTCCGCGCAGATGTCCTGGGCCTTCCAGCAGCGGGTGCGGAACCGGCAGCCCGAGGGCGGGTCGGCCGGGCTGGGGACGTCGCCCTGGAGCAGGATCCGGTCCTTCTGCCCGCGCAGCGCCGGCTCGTGCAGCGGCACCGACGACAGCAGCGCCTGCGTGTAGGGGTGCGACGGCGAGGTGTAGACCTGCTCGTCGGTGCCCTCCTCCACGATGCTGCCGAGGTACATCACCGCGACCCGGTCGGAGATGTGCCGCACCACCGACAGGTCGTGGGCGATGAACAGGTAGGACAGGCCGAACTCGTCCTGCAGGTCCTCGAGCAGGTTGACCACCTGGGCCTGCACCGAGACGTCGAGGGCCGACACCGGCTCGTCGCAGACGATGATCTCCGGCCGCAGCGCCAGCGCCCGCGCGATGCCGATGCGCTGCCGCTGACCGCCGGAGAACTGGTGCGGGTAGCGGTTGACGTAGTCGGGGTTGAGGCCGACCCGGTCGAGCAGTTCCTGGGTCCGCTGCAGCCGGCCCTTCTTCGGGGCGACGTCGGCGTGCACCGACCAGCCCTCGGCGACGATGTCGCCCACGGTCATCCGGGGGTTCAGCGACGCGTACGGGTCCTGGAAGATGATCTGGACCTCGCGGCGGTAGTCCTTGAGCGCCCGGCCGCCCAGCTTGGCCACGTCGCGGCCCTTGTAGACGATCGACCCGGCCGTCGGCTTCTCCAGCGCGACGAGCAGTTTGGACACCGTCGACTTGCCGCAGCCGGACTCGCCGACCAGACCGACGGTCTCACCCCGGCGCATGGTCAGGTTGACGCCGTCCACGGCCCGGACGTGGCCGATGGTCCGCTTGAAGACGACCCCCTGGGTGAGCGGGAAGTGCTTCTTCAGGTCGCGGATCTCCAGCAGCGTCTCGCCGGTGGCGCCGTGCCGGGCCGCGGTCGCCGCGGTGGCGCCGGTGGGCAGGTCGTCAGACACCACCCCCCGGTCCGACTCCGCGCCCCGGTCCGCTCCTCGCTCGTTCCGCGCTGCGATGCTCCCGGAGCTGTCGTCAGACACCGAGGACCTCCTCGCTGTAGTGGCAGGCCGCCTCGCGGCCCGGGACGACCAGGCGCAGCGGCGGCACGTCGGTGGCGCACTCCCGGCCGGGAGCCGCGGCGGCACCCAGCCGGCGGCGCGAGCACCGCGGGTGGAAGGGGCAGCCGCCGGGGATGGCGGCCAGGTTCGGCGGCTGGCCGGCGATCGGCCGCAGCCGGCCACCCTTGGCCTCCACCTGCGGCACCGAGCTCATCAGCCCGTCGGTGTAGGGGTGTGCCGGGTTGGAGAAGACGTCGTCCACGGTGCCCCGCTCGACGATCCGGCCGGCGTACATGACCGCCACGTTGTCGGCGACCTCGTTGACCACGCCCAGGTCGTGGGTGATGAGGATGAGCCCCATCCCGGTCTCCCGCTGCAGGTCCTTGAGCAGGTCCATGACCTGCGCCTGCACCGTGACGTCGAGGGCGGTGGTCGGCTCGTCGGCGATGAGCACGCGGGGGTCCAGGGCGATCGCCATGGCGATCATGACGCGCTGGCGCATGCCGCCGGAGAACTGGTGCGGGTAGTCGTCCACCCGCGAGGCGGCCGCCGGGATGCGCACGCGGTCCATCAGCTCGACCGCGTGCTTCTTGGCGTCCTTCTTCGACATCCCGCGGTGGGCGCGGAACATCTCGCCGATCTGGTAGCCGACGCTGTACACGGGGTTCAGCGACGACAGCGCGTCCTGGAAGATCATCGAGATCCCCGGACCGCGCACCTTCCGCTGCTCCTCGGGCGACTGCTCGAGCAGGTCCTTGCCGTCGAACCAGATCCCGCCGCCGGTGATGACCGCGGGCGGGCTGTCGAGGATGCCCATGATCGCCTGCGCGGAGACCGACTTGCCGGAGCCGGACTCGCCGAGGATGGCGAGGGTCTCCCCCGCCGCCAGGCTGTAGCTCACGCCGTTGACGGCGTTGACCACACCGGAGCGGGTGCGGAACTCGACGTGGAGGTCGTCGACCTCGAGCACCGGGGAGCCCACTGCGGGCGCCGCGGCGGTGCTGGAGGACAGGTCGGGTCGGGTCATGCGCGCTGCCTCGGGTCCAGGGCGTCGCGCAGCGCGTCGCCCATCATGATGAAGGCCATCACGGTCAGGGTCAGGACGATGCTGGGGAACAGCACCAGGTGCGGGGCGCTCCGGATCGACTCCTGCCCGGCCTCGATCTGCAGCCCCCAGGAGATCGCCGGCCGCTGCAGCCCCACCCCGAGGTAGGTCAGCGTGGCCTCCGCGGCGATGAGCACGCCGATGGTGATGGTCGTGTAGACCAGCACCGGCGCGACGGCATTGGGCAGGATGTGCCGCACCAGGATCCGGCTGTTCGACGCGCCCATGGCCCGGGCCGCGGCCACGTAGTCCGAGCTCTTGACCGCGATGACCTGCGAGCGGACCAACCGCATCGCCGTCATCCAGCCGAACAGCGCCAGCGCGAGCGCGACCGCCCCGGGCCCCCGGTCGCTGATGATCGGCAGGTCCGTCGAGGGGCCGACGCGCAGCAGCACCAGGGCGCCGAGGATGAGCGGCAGGGCGTAGAAGATGTCGGCGATCCGGGACAGCACGCCGTCGGTGGCGCCGCCGAAGTAGCCGGCGATCGCGCCCACGATCACGCCGAGCACGAGGACGACGAGGACCGCGAAGACACCGATGATCAGCGAGTTGCGGGCGCCGTAGACGACGTTGGCGAGGTAGTCGCAGCCCTGCGTGTCGAAGCCGAACCAGTGGTCGGCCGAGGGCAGCGCCTTGGAGTTGGCCAGGTCGCAGGCCCGCGGGTCGGCACCGCGGGCGAACAGCTGCGGGACGATCGCCATGAGCAGGAAGAGCAGGCCGAGCAGGGCGCCGATCCAGAACAGCGGGTTGCGCCGCAGCTCGCCCCAGGCGTCGCTCCACAGGCTGTTCTGCCGGGCCTCGGTGACGTCGACCGACGGACTGGCCAGCCCGGTGGTGGTGCCGGCCTCGACCTCGTCGTGCCGCAGGTCCATCTGCTGCTGATCAGTCATAGCGGATCCTCGGGTCGAGGACGGCGTAGAGCACGTCGACCACCAGGTTGAAGAAGATGAAGAAGAAGACCATCAGGGTCACGATGCCGACGACGACCGCGCCCTCCTGGGAACGGACCGAGTCGAAGACCTCCCGGCCGATGCCGGGCAGGTTGAACACCGACTCGGTGACGATCGCGCCGCCCAGCAGGGTGCCGATGTCCGCGCCGATGAAGGTGACCACCGGGATCAGGCTGTTGCGGAGGGTGTGCCGCACGATGACCGTCCGGTTGGGCAGGCCCTTGGCCCTCGCCGTCCGGACGTAGTCGGCGCGCAGGTTCTCCGCGACGCTGGTGCGGGTGAGCCGGGCGACGTAGGCCAGCGAGCCGGAGGCCAGCACCAGGCCGGGGAGGATGTAGCTGTAGAGGCCCTCGCGGGTGCCGGCGATCGGGAACCAGCCGAGCTCGAGGCCGAACAGCAGCTGGGCGACGAAGGCCAGCACCAGGATCGGGATCGAGACGATCAGCGTCGTCGAGACCAGCACCAGGTTGTCGAAGAAGCTGTTGCGGCGGATGCCCGCCAGCACGCCGGCGATGAGGCCGATGACCGCCTCGAAGACGATGGCGACGATGGTGAGTTTGATCGTGACCGGCAGCGTCCGCTCGATGGTGTCGAGCACGGGCCGGCCGCGGAAGTCGGTGCCCAGGTCACCCTGGAACAGGTTCTTCAGGTACTCCCAGTACTGCGCCCACAGCGGCTCGTCGAGGTGGAACCGCTCACGGAGCTCGGCGACGACGGCCGGCGAGAGCGGCCGGTCACCGCCCAGGGCGCGGATCGGGTCGCCGGGCAGCGCGTACACCATCGTGAAGATCAGGAACGATGCCCCGAGCAGTACCGGGATGGTGAGCAGAAGGCGGCGCGCGACGTAGCGGCCCATGTTCCCCCTCGGGTCGTCGTGTCACCGCAGGTCCTCCGGTGACACGGGTTCCATCGTGCCCGGTACGGGGCACGCGCGCCGCCGGGGGCGACCGTCCTGGTCAGAACGGGCGCCCCCGGCGGGTGGTGCGGGTCCTGCGGGTGAGGTCAGCTGGTGACGGTGACCTCGGAGACGACGACCCGCTGGAACAGGTCGAGCCGCACGTTGTCGACGTTCTCCGAGGTGACCGACTGGATCTCGGTGAAGAACATCGGGACGAACGGCATGTCCTCGGCGAGGAGGTCCTCGGCGGCCTGCCAGTCGGCGATGGCCTCCTCGGTCGTCGACGCCTGGTCACCACGGAGCACCAGCTCGTTGAACTGCGGGTTGTCGTAGAAGGAGTAGTTCGAGCCCAGCGGCGGGAACGACTCGGGCTTGAACAGCGGGGTCAGGTAGCTGTCCGCGCTCGGGTAGTCGAAGCTCCAGCCGTACCGGAACGGGCCGGTGTAGCCCTTCTCCTCACCCAGCGGCAGGTACTCGGCGAAGTCCAGGTTGCCCTGGAGCACGAACTCCACGCCCAGGTTCTGCCGGAGCTGGTTGCCGACGGCCTCCATCCAGGCGTCGTGGCCGGCGCCGGAGTTGAACCACAGCTCGACCGGCTGGCTGCGGTCGAAGCCCACCTCGTCGAGGAGCTGGTTGGCCCGGTCGACGTCGAGGGTGCAGTAGGTGCACGAACCCTCGCGGTAGCCGTCGAGGACCGGCGGGATGAAGGAGTCCGCCGGGGCGCGGGTGCCGCTGAAGATCGCGTCGCTGATCGCCTGCCGGTCCACGGCCATGGAGATGGCCTGGCGGACCCGCTTGTCGGCGAAGCGCGGGTCGTAGGTCGGCATGCCGAGGTAGGTGATCTGCGAGGACTCGGTCTCGATGAACCGGTCACCGAACTCGTCGCGCGCCGAGTCGATCACGTCGGGCGGGATGACGTCGACGATGTCGAGGTTGCCGTCCTGGACGTCGGTGTAGGCGGTGCCCACCTCGGCGTAGACGATGTACTGGACCGACGCGGCCTGCGCCTTGTCGTCGCCGGCGTAGTCGTCGTACCGGGTCAGGGTGACGCCCTCACCGGGGACGAAGTCCTCCTCGGCCTGGAACGGGCCGTTGCCGATCGGCCGGGTGCCGAAGGCCTCCGGGTCCTCGAAGAAGGAGTCCGGCAGCGGGTAGAAGGGGTTGTAGCCCACGACCGCCGGCCACTGCGAGAAGGGCTGGCTCAGCTGCACGGTGAAGGTCCGGTCGTCGACGACGGCCAGGCCGGAGAGCTCTTGCGCGGCGCCGTCCTGCAGCTCCTGGAACCCGGCGATGCGGGACAGGTACGAGCCGCCGTCCTGGGCGTTCGCGGGGTTGGCGGTGTAGTTCCACGCGTCGACGAAGGACTGCGCGTCTACCGGCGTCCCGTCGTGGAAGGTCCAGCCGTCCTTCAGCGTGATCGTCCAGTTCTGGTTGTCCTGGGACTCGATCGACTCCGCGACACCGGTGAACTCGACCTCGCCCTCGGGCGAGTACTTGACCAGACCCGTCCACAGCGAGTTGACGACCTGGTCGCCCTCGCTCTCGGTGGTGTTGCCGGGGACGAGGGGGTTCTCCGGCTCGCCGATGTACATGCTGAAGGTGCCGCCGTCGGCGCTGGCCCCGGAGCCGCCGCCCTCGTCGTCGCCGCCACAGGCGGACAGCAGCATCGCGCCGGACAACCCGGTCGCGATGAGCGCAGCAGAGCGCTTGCTCAACTTCACGTGCAATGCCTCCCTCGTCCCGCGTGGCGCGGGGGGAACGGACTGGTTCTCCAGCATCCAGCGCCTGCGGCCGGACAGCCGGTGGTCGTGCGGACAGGTACCGAGTCTGGCCGGTACGTCGGGCGACGTTAGGCGGGGCCCGCGAAGAGCGTCCACGACCGTCACCGACTTGTGACCTCGGCTCAGGATCTCACAGGGTGGAATCTCGCTTGCGCGGCCCACCCCCTCCGTCCACCGCAGGAGTTGCGGCTGTGGTCACCTCCGGCCGGAATACTTACGCCGAGTTGCGAGCCGGGGTGTCGGGATCGCCCGGTCGGGGTAGCACACCACCCGACCGACGAGAGGAGTCCGGCATGAGCGGCATGGACAAGATGAAGAACAAGGCCGAGGAGCTGTCCGGCAAGGGCAAGGAGGCCGCGGGCGACGCCACCGGCGACCGCGACCTGAAGGCCGAGGGCAAGGCCGACCAGGCGTCGGGCAACCTCAAGCAGGCCGGCGAGAAGGTCAAGGACGTCTTCAAGTAAGGGAGCCGGCCCTGCAGCGGGGCCGTTCCAGCACGTCACCACGGACGCCGTCCCGGACTCCCCGGGGCGGCGTCCGCGGCGTGTCAGAGGCGGGCGAGGAGGGCCCGCACGGCCGGGAGCAGCGGACGGTCGGCCGGGATCCAGTCCAGCCCCTCGAGCTCGTCGGCGGTGAGCCAGCGCAGCTCGGCGTGCTCGTGCGCGGTGAGCTCCTCCCCCGCGGCGATCCGCGCCCACCACACCCTCAGCGTCGACGCGCCCGGCAGCCCTCCGGCGACGACGCCGTCCAGGACCACCTCGCCCACGAAGGCCTGCGGCACGACGACGACCCCGAGCTCCTCGCCGATCTCGCGCACCAGCGCGGCGAGGTCGTCCTCGCCGGGCTCGACCTTGCCGCCGGGGAACTCCCAGAACCCGTCGTAGGGACCGCCCGAGCGCTGCGCCACGAGCACCCGGTCGCCCTCGACGAGCGCGGCCCCCACCACCTGGACGACGTCGAGCGCGCGCCGGGCCGCGGCCGCGGCGTAGGCGTCGAGGTGGGCCCGCATCGACCGCAGCACCCGTCGGCGCAGCACCCGGTCGAGCACCCGGCCCACCGGCCGCGGCAGGGCGGTCGCCCAGTCCACCTGCTCCTCGACGAGCGTGCCGGCGGCGGTCGCGGTGAACCGCCGGGAGTGGGTGAGCCACCGCCACCCGCGACCGGGGGCTCCGGCGTACACGTCACGCACCGGCCGGAGCGAGACGACCTCCTCCAGCGGCACCGGCCACGGGCGGCCCAGGGAGCGGGCGACGTCGAACGACACGGTCAGCGGCGCATCCACCAGGGTGGTGAATCGCAGCTGGGACACCGGCACACCCTCCCAGACAGGGCAGGATGGCGGTCGTGCGCATCACCGCCCGGGTCGACTACGCCGTCCGTGCCGCCGTCGAGCTGGCCGCCGCGGCGCCCGGCGCCCTCACCTGCGACCGCATCGCCACCGCGCAGAACATCCCCGGCCGGTTCCTGCAGTCCATCCTCGGCGACCTGCAGCACGCCCGGCTGGTGACCAGTCAGCGCGGCCGGGAGGGCGGCTACCGGCTCGCGCTGCCGCCGGAGGAGGTCTCCATCGCGCGCGTCATGCGCGTCGAGCAGGGCTTCCTCGCCGAGGTGCACGGCCAGCGGCCCGAGGACGTCGAGTACCCGGGGACGGCCGCCCCGCTGGCGTCGGTGTGGGTCGCGGCCCGGGAGGCCTACCGGCGGGTGCTGGAGGAGGTCACCCTCGCCGACGTGGTCGCCGGCAAGCTGCCGGGGCCGGTGGCCGAGCTGGCCGCGCTCGAGGAGGCGTGGCGGTCCTTCGCCGAGGACCGCCCCGACTGATCCCCGCCCGGGTCCGCGACGTCGCCGACCCCTGGGCGAGACTGGCGGCATGGCAGGCACGCAGCAGCGCGGCGTCACCGTGTTCCTCACGGGGCTGTCCGGCGCGGGGAAGTCCACGATCGCCGACGCCCTCGTCGCCGACCTCGAGGCCGAGGGACGACCGGTCACCGTCCTCGACGGCGACGTCGTGCGCACCCACCTGTCCAGCGAGCTCGACTTCTCCCGCGCGCACCGCGACCTCAACATCCGGCGGATCGGCTTCGTGGCCGGCGAGGTCGTCAAGCACGGCGGGACGGTCGTCGTCGCGGCCATCGCTCCCTACGAGGCGGCCCGCGAGGAGGCCCGGGCACTCGTCGAGCAGCACGGTCGGTTCGTGCTGGTCCACCTGTCCACCCCCCTGGAGGTGTGCGAGGACCGCGACGTCAAGGGGCTGTACGCCCGCGCCCGGGCAGGAGAGATCCCCGGCTTCACCGGGATCGACGACCCGTACGAGCCGCCGGCGCGCGCCGAGCTGGTCATCGACACCTCCGTCACGCCGCTGGCGGAGTCCGTCGCCCGCATCCGCGACGCCATGGTGGACGGACCCCCTCCTCCCCACCCTTCGCACGCTCAGGGCGGGCCCCGGGAGGGGGCCGCCGCCCCTGTCTCCTGAGTCACAGCCCGCCGCGGGTGCGCCCGCGTGTGGGACCATGGAGCGCGTGACCGATCGCGGACTGTTCCTCGTCGCGCGCCGTCACGTCGACCTCGCGCTGGTGAGCAGCGCAATCTGTCGCGCCGCGCGCTGACACCCCGGTCCCCTCGCAGCCCCTGGTTGCGACCTCCCGATCTGGCAGCGCCCCTCCCCGTCCCGGTGCCGCGCCCGGACGGACGGCGCAGAAGGAAGTGCCCTCGTGACCACCCCCCGCACCAGCAACCGCCCGCAGCGAGGCCAGGGCCAGTGGGCGCTGGGCTACCGGGAGCCGCTCAACCCGAACGAGCGGATGAAGAAGGACTCCGACGGGCTCGAGGTCCGTCAGCGGATCCTCGACATCTACGCGCACACCGGCTTCGGCGGCATCGACCCGAGCGACCTGCGCGGGCGCATGCGCTGGATGGGCCTCTACACCCAGCGGGCGCAGGGCATCCCCGGCGGCAAGACCGCCGTGCTCGAGCCCGAGGAGCTCGAGGACTCGTACTTCATGATGCGGGTGCGGACCGACGGCGGGTCGCTGACCAGCGCCCAGCTGCGCACCATCGGCGGCATCAGCACCGAGTTCGGCCGCGACGTCGCCGACGTCACCGACCGGCAGAACATCCAGTACCACTGGATCCGCATCGAGGACGTCCCGGAGATCTGGCGGCGGCTCGAGGCGGTCGGGCTCACCACGACCGAGGCCTGCGGCGACACCCCGCGCGGGATGCTCAACTGCCCCCTGGCCGGCGTCCTGGAGGACGAGGTCCTCGACGCCAGCGAGGTCATGGCGCAGACGGTCGCGAAGTACGTCGGCAGCCCCGAGTTCAGCAACCTCCCGCGCAAGTGGAAGACGTCGATGTCCGGCTGCGTCGACCACTGCACCGAGCCGGAGATCGACGACGTCTCCTTCGTCGGCGTCCGCAACGAGGCCGGCGAGGCCGGCTACGACCTGTGGGTCGGCGGCGGCCTGTCGACCAACCCGATGTTCGCCCAGCGGGTCGGCGTCTTCGTCCGGCCCGACCAGGTCACCGACGTGTGGGCGGCGTGCACCTCGATCTTCCGCGACTACGGCTACCGCCGGCAGCGCAACCGCGCCCGCATCAAGTTCCTCATGGCCGACTGGGGCCCGGAGAAGTTCCGCCAGGTGCTGGAGGAGGAGTACCTCCACCAGCCCCTCCCCGACGGCCCGGCGGCCGCGCCCCCGAAGCACGGCACGCGCGACCACGTCGGCGTCGCCCGGCAGAAGGACGGCCGCAACGCCGTCGGTTTCGCCCTGCGCACCGGCCGGATCAGCGGCACCGTGCTGACCCGGATCGCCGACCTCGCCGACGAGTACGGGCAGGGGCGGACCCGGACGACGACCCAGCAGAAGATGGTCATCCTCGACGTGCCCGACGAGCGGGTCGAGGACCTGGTCGCCGCGCTGGCCGAGCACGACCTGCTGGTCCGGCCGAGCGCCTTCCGCCGCGGCACGATGGCCTGCACCGGCCTGGAGTACTGCAAGCTCGCGATCGTCGAGACCAAGCAGCACGCCCAGGACCTCTACGCCGAGCTCGAGAAGCGGCTGCCTGACTTCGACGTGCCGATCGGCATCAACGTCAACGGCTGCCCCAACAGCTGCGCCCGGTTCCAGACCGCCGACATCGGGTTCAAGGGCTCGATGGTGCGCGACGACTCCGGCGAGATGGTCGAGGGCTTCCAGGTGCACCTGGGCGGCCACCTCGGCACCGAGGCCTCCTTCGGCCGCAAGTTCCGCGGGCACAAGGTCACCAAGGCCGAGACCGCCGACTACTGCGAGCGCGTGCTGCGCGGGTACCTCCAGCGGCGGGAGGACGGCGAGGGCTTCGCCGCCTACGTCGCGCGGGCCGAGGAGTCGTGGCTGCTGTGACGGGGCTGCTGTGACCGAGGAGGAGGCGGGCGGCGGAAGCCGCCGGCACCTGCCGGTGTTCTTCTGCCCGTACTGCGGGGACGAGGAGCTCACCCCGCACGGGGACGGGGGCGACTGGCACTGTGCCGCCTGCCTGCGGACCTTCACCGTCCGGCTGACCGGGACAGGAGTCCAGCACCCATGACGACCGCGATCGCGCCGAGCCCCGAGCTCGCCCGAGAGGCCGACGCCCGCTTCGAGGGCATCACCGACCCGGTGGAGCAGGCCCTCGCCGTGCTGCGGTGGGCCGGGGAGACCTTCGGGGACGGCTTCGCGATCACGTCGTCCATGGCCGACGGGCTGCTGGCGCACCTGGCCTCGCGGGCGGTCCCCGGCGTGCACGTGGTCTTCCTCGACACCGGCTACCACTTCGCCGAGACCATCGGCACGCGGGACTGGATCAGCGGCGTCCTGCCGATCACGCTGGTCAACGTCACCCCGCCGCGGACCGTCGCCGAGCAGGACGCGGAGCACGGCGCGCGGCTGCACGAGCGCGACCCCGACCTGTGCTGCTCGCTGCGCAAGGTCCGGCCGCTGGCCGAGGCGCTGGCCGGCTACGTGGCGTGGGGCTCGGGGGTGCGGCGGGACGAGGCGGCGACCCGCGCGGGCACCCGGCTCGTGGACTGGGACGCCAAGCGCGGCATGGTGAAGGTCAACCCGCTGGCGGCCTGGACCCAGGACGACGTCGACGCCTACATCGCCGAGCACCGGGTGCCGGTCAACCCGCTGCAGGAGATCGGCTACGCCTCCATCGGTTGCACGCCCTGCACCCGTCCGGTGGCCCCGGGCGAGGACCCGCGCGCCGGCCGCTGGGCGGGGCGCACCAAGACCGAGTGCGGTCTGCACCTCTGACGGACGGCCTCGTCCCACCCCACCCTCCGCGCGCCGCGGGCCCTGCGGCGAGGCCGTCGGGCGCGGCACACTGACCGCCGTGCCCCGACCGCCGCTGCTCTCCCCCGACGAGCTGGCCGCCGCCCTCGCCGGGCTGCCGCTGTGGAGCGGGGACGGCGCGGGGATCCGGCGCAGCGTCGAGCTGCCCGGGTTCCCGGACGCCGTCGCCGCGATCGTGCGCATCGGCTTCGTCGCCGAGCAGATGGACCACCACCCGGACGTCGACCTGCGCTGGCGCACCCTGCACCTGACGCTGGCCACCCACTCCGCCGGCGGGGTGACCGAGCTCGACCTGGAGCTCGCCCGCCGGATCGACGTGCTCCTCCCCGGCTGAGCGCCCGCCGCGCAGCCGGGGGTCAGCGGATGCCGACCTCGGCCCACTGCAGGTTGTGGTCCGACCCCTGGTACCGGCGGTCGAAGAGCCCCTCGACCAGCACCAACTGGTTGACGTAGCGCCAGGAGCCGGGTGAGTTCTTGACCATGATGTAGTCGATGCGCTGCGCGGTGTACTTCGCCAGGTGCGGCCGGGACGGGAAGCCCGGTGTGGCGAGGTTGTCGACCTGTCCGGGGCTGTTGGCGGTGTGGACGCGGTCGTTGGCCCGGCTGAGGCTGGCCGCCGCGTCGTAGTAGCCCCTGGTCCGCAGCCAGGTCTCCGGCCCGTTCGGCGTCTTCGCGACGTGCGAGTTGAGGTCACCGGCCAGCACGATCGGCAGCCGGCCGGCCTTCGCCGCCACGAAGCCCTCGATAGCCGAGACGATCCGCACCCGCAGCGCGCGCTGGTCGTCGGGAGTCGCGACGTCCACGGGCAGGTGCACGGACACCGCGTAGAACGGCCGGCCGCTCGTCCGGACCCGGAACCTGCCCCACGCCGAGAAGTGGTCCAGTGCGGACGACGTCCAGGCCACGCGCAGGTCGTGACGGGGTGACACCAGGCCGGCCGCCTCACGCGTCACCAGATCGGGGCGGTAGAAGAGGTGGTCACCCACCGTCGTCCGCGGCACCCCCACGCGGGCCGGCGGCATGCCCGTCGTCGCGAGGGCGTAGCCGCCGTACCCGGGTCGGGCGAGCAGGTCGCGCAGGTCCTCCCACTGCTTGGTGCCGTTCCCGAGGCCGGCATCGGCCCCGGTGAGCTCCTGCACGGCCACGACGGCCGCGCCCGAGCGGGCGATCCCGGCTGCCACGGCGAGCCGTCGGTCCCGCCAGGTGCGACCCGGGAGGGCCGCACTCGAGGTCACGGTCTTGACGTTGTAGGTGGCCACCCGCAGCCGGCTGCCCGCCGGCGCGACGGGCGAGGCCTGGACCCGCGTCCCCGGAGCGGAGAGCCGGTAGGAGGCCGCGCTGTTGCTCCGGTCGGGCATGGCCTGGCCGGCTGCCGGCGAGTTGTACGTCGCCACCTTGACGTAGATGGGGTTGCCCGAGCCGGTGCCCAGCTGGGCCCGGAGGGACGGCGGCACGGTGAGGACCACCGACGTGGTCGTGGCCGGGTACCAGGCCGTGGTGAAGACCTCGCGGGTGAGCAGCGAGTTCGAGCCCGCCCGGACGCCGACCTTCGTCGCCCTGCCCTGTCCGGTCCAGCTCACCCGGATCCTGTCCGTGCCCGCCGGGACGGCGGTGACCCGCAGCTCGCGGGGGTAGCCGCTGTCCGGGGTCGCCGACAGCGACCGCCCGGCCTTGCTGACCGGTCCGGCGACCGCGACGACCCGCGCGTGGTAGCGCCGGTCGTTCTGCAGCCCGGTGACCATCAGCGACGTCCTGGTCCCCGCGTCCTTCGTGACCGGCGCCTGGAACGTCGAGCTGGTGCTGTACTGCACCCGGTACCGGGTCGCGCCGGGCACCGGCTGCCAGGCCAGGGTGAGCGACCGGTCACCGAAGGCGATGACGGCCGAGGGTGCGGTCAGGGTCGCCGCCGACGCCGGCGGCGCCGCGACCAGGTCGGAGACCCCCAGCACGGCGGTCAGGCCGACCAGCGCGCCGAGGAGCAACCGGGAGGTGCGTCTGGGCCCGTGCGTCATGTCCCACCTGTGGCCGGAGCGGTCGTGTCCGGTTCTGTCTCGGCGCTGCGCGCCGGGAACCGGAGGGCACCGGGGGGACTCTCACCCGAACGGGTCCGCGGCGGGTGGAGCGGTCGAGTGCGGGTCGTTGGCCCCTGCCGACGGCGCCTCCGGTCCCCCTAGCGTGCCGGGCGTGACGCTGACCCTGGGGAGCGCAGCCGTCGAGAGGTACGCCGCAGCGTGGCGTGAGCCCGACGCGGCCGCGCGCCGGACCCTGCTGGCGACGTGCTGGGCCGAGGACGGCGTCTACTGCGACCCGCTGTCCCGCGTCGAGGGCCGCGACGGGCTCGCGGCGCTGATCGGGTCCTTCCAGGAGGGGAACCCCGGCGCCCACATCGACGTCGTCAGCGGCGTCGACGAGCACGACGGCTACGTGCGGTTCGCCTGGCGGATGGTGGCACCCGACGGCTCGGTCGCGCTCGAGGGGACCGACTTCGGCGAGCTGGACGACGAGGGGGCGCTGCGCCGGATCGTCGGCTTCTTCGGCCCGCTCCCCCCGGCCTGAGCCGGGCGGTCTCAGGCCTCGACGGGCAGCACCAGCAGCCGGAGCAGCCGGTCGGCCTCGGCGTCCGGGTCCTCGGTGAGGCCGGTGTGCACCGGGCCGGGCTGGACGACGGTGCTGCGCGGAGCGGTCAGCCAGCGGAACCGGGAGCCCAGCGCCTCGCGGCCGGCCGCGCCGGATGCGGGGTCGGCCACGCAGACGTCGGCGGCCGCCTGCAGCGCCTGGCGGATCGCGCCGGCGTCGGCGGTGGGGTCCAGCGCCCGCAGCCGCGCCACGTCGAGGTGCACGCGGGACCCCAGGTAGTCGCGCTGCCGGCAGTAGACGAGCACCCCGGCGTTGAGCGCCTCCCCCCGCTCGACGCGCGGCACCACCCGTAGCACCGCGTACTCGAAGGTGTCCCGGCTCATCGCTGGGTGACCCCCTCCGGCGGCGGGGGGCCCAGCCACGACGGCCTGTTCTCGCCACGGCGGGCCGTGCGGCGCGTCCCGCCCGCGGCGGCGGTGGCCACCAGCGGCGGCAGCCACGCGTCCCGGGCGGCCAGCCGGGCCAGCAGCTGGTCGACGTAGCGGGTGCGTACGGCGTCCGGGCCCTCCTCCGGGGTGGGGCCCTCCAGCCACCCGTCGGGCACCTGCCGCAGCACCGCCTCGAGCACCGGCCGGGTGACCCGCGGCGCGAGGGCGGCGTCGGCGTCGGCCACCCGCGGCTCGCACTCGACCAGCGCGTGCTGGCCCGCGTCGTAGGGCCGGGCCACCGCGGCGGCGGCGCCGGGCCAGTTGTGGTGGAAGGTGAGCGCCGCGCCGTGGTCGATCAGCTGCAGGCGGCCGTGCCAGAACAGCATGTTCGGGTTGCGCCAGGAGCGGTCGACGTTGCCGATGAGCGCGTCGAACCACAGCACCCGGCCGGCCAGCTCCGGCGCCACCGAGGCGACGCCGGCCTCGAAGTCCAGCGCCCCGGGCAGGTAGTCCAGGCCGAGGTTCACCCCCGCCGAGCGCTGCAGCAGCTCCTGCACCTCGGGGTCGGGCTCCCCCACGGCCAGCTCGGGCGCCACGTCCACGGTCACCAGCGCAGGCACCGGCAGCGACAGCGCGCGGGCCAGCTCGGCGCAGACCACCTCGGCGACCAGGACCTTCACGCCCTGCCCGGCGGCCCGCCACTTGACCACGTAGGTGCCGAGGTCGTCGGCCTCCATGAGACCGGGCAGGGAGCCACCCTCGCGCAGCGGGACGACGTAGCGGGTGGCGGTGACGGCGGGCAGCACAGTGCGCCCAACCTACGGGATCACGCCGGGACGTCGCGGCGCCGGACGCCGGCCAGCGCCACGAGCACGAGGGCGGTGACGAGCAGGACGAGGCCGGCGGGCGCGGCCACGGTCAGGGTCTCGGCGGGCAGCCCCGGGACCCAGTCGAACGGCGAGAGGCGCCGCAGCCAGCCGGGGAAGCCCAGCAGCTCCCCGAAGAACCCGGCCACCACGACCCAGACGACCACGGCCCAGGCGAGCGCGGCCAGCCGCGGCACCAGGCCCACGAGGGCGGCCGCCAGCGCCGCCACCACCAGCACGGCCGGCAGGTGGGCCAGCTGCGCTCCGACCTGCGGCAGCAGCAGCCCGGCGTCCCCGCGGACGGCGGCCGCGGCGGCGCCGGTGCCGAGCCCCGCGGCGGTCAGCAGCAGCGCCGAGGCGGCCGCCGTCACCAGCAGCCCACCACCCAGCCAGCGGCCCCGGCTCACCCCGGTCGACAGCAGCAGTTCTGCCCGCCCGGCCGACTCCTCGGCTCGCAGCCGCAGCACGGAGGCGACCGCGAACCCGGCTGCGCACAGCGCGAGGTACAGCGCGGTGGCCGCCAGGAATGAGTCGGTCAGCGACGCCCCGCCGCGCGGACCGAGGACGGCGGCCAGCTGCTCGTTCTCCTCCACCATCCCGGCGACGGCGTCGGCGAGGGACCCGAAGACCACCCCGAGCAGCAGCAGCGCCACGGCCCACGCGGTGACCGTCGCCCGCTGCAGGCGGACCGCCAGTCCCGCCGCACCGGACAGCAGGCCCGACGCGGTGGCCGGCCCGGGCTGCGGCGGCACCAGGCCGGCGCCCAGGTCGCGGCCGGCGGCGAGCCGGGCGGCCAGCGCCGTGAGCGCCGCCAGCAGGGCGACCGACAGCAGCAGCGGGGTCCACCGCAGGTCGACGAAGGCGCGGGTCTGCTGGGCCCAGGCGATCGGCGAGGACCAGGACAGCGCGCTGCCACCGGTCCGCAGCAGGTCACCCACGCCGCGGACGACGGCCGCTCCCGCCAGCACGGCCAGCGCGAGGCCGGTGGCGGCGCGGGCGTGCGCGGTCAGCTGCGCGCTGACCGCGGCGACGCTCCCGAACACCAGCCCGGTCAGCCCGATCGCGACGCCCAGGGCCAGCGAGTCGCGGACGGCCAGCCCCGACCCGACGAGCCCGGCGGCGACGACGAGGGCGACCGCCGCGTCGGCCAGGCCGGCGAGCAGCAGCGCCGCGGTGAGCGGCGCCCGCCGCCCGACGGCCCCGGCGAGGACGAGCTCGGCGGCGCCGTCCTCCTCCTGGGCGCGGGTGTGCCGGACGACCGCCTGGATCGACATGATCGCGACCGCGACGACCACCGACAGCGTGAGCTCGTTGGCGATCATCGCCCCGAGCGGATAGCCCTCCTCGACGCCGTAGCCGGGCCCGCTGAGCACCACCCCGGCCGGGGTGTCGATGACCGCGGCCCGCGCCAGCCGGTCGGCGGCCGTCGGGTAGACGGTGCCGAGCGCGACCGCGGCGTACACGGTGACCAGCCCGGCGGCGAGCACCCAGACGGCCAGCCGGCGGCGGTCGCGGCGCAGCCCGGCGCGCAGCAGCGCGCCGGTGCCGGCCCACGGCTGCGTCGCGCGGGCCGCGGTCGCCGCGGTCACCGGATGTCCCCGGCGCCCACGGCGGCGAGCTCGTCGCCGTAGTGGCGGAGGAACAGCTCCTCCAGTGACGGCGGAGCCGCGACCAGGCTGCGCACGCCGAGGGAGGCCAGCGCGCGGACCACGCCGTCCAGCTGCGCGTCGTCGACGCCGAAGGTGACCCGGTCACCGTCGACGGTGAGGTCGTGCACGCCGGGGAGCGCGGCGAGCGGGGCGGGGTCGGCCGTGGTCACCGCGGTCACCGTGCTGCGCGTGAGGTGCCGCAGCTCGGCCAGCGTGCCGGACTCGACGGTGCGCCCCGCGCGGATGATCGTGACGGAGTCGCACAGCTTCTCCACCTCGGCGAGGACGTGGCTGGAGAGCAGGACCGAGCGGCCCGCCGCCCGCACCTCGGCGACGCACTCGGTGAAGACCGCCTCCATGAGCGGGTCCAGCCCCGACGTCGGCTCGTCGAGGACCAGCAGCTCGACGTCCGCGGCCAGGGCGGCGACCAACGCGACCTTCTGCCGGTTGCCCTTGGAGTAGGTGCGGACCCGGCGGGTGGGGTCCAGCTCGAAGCGCTCCAGCAGGGCGGCGCGGCGGCGAGGGTCCAGCCCGCCGCGCAGCCGGCCGAGGAGGTCGATGACCTCGCCGCCGGTGAGGGTGGGCCACAGGGCGACGTCCCCGGGGACGTGGGCCAGCCGGCGGTGCAGGGCGACCGCGTCGGCCCACGGGTCGCCGCCGAGCAGCCGGACGCTGCCGCCGTCGGCGCGCAGCAGGCCCAGCAGCACCCGGATGGTCGTGGACTTCCCGGCGCCGTTCGGGCCGAGGAAGCCCACGACCGCGCCGGCGGGGACGGTGAGGTCCAGGCCGTCGAGCGCGCGGACGGCGCCGAAGGACTTGGTGAGGCCGCGGACCTCCACGGCGACACTGCCGGTCATGGCCCCTCCTCGGGGGATCCGGGGGTGTGTGCCGGCCGCTGCGCACGGTCGGCCAGGTAGTCGTCGAGGAGCCCGCGGCCGGCGAGCAGCCCCTCGGTGTAGAGCTCCAGCGCCGGCAGGGTGAACTGCTCGGCGTAGGACCGCAGGGACGCCCCGAGGTCCTCCCCCGCCGGCCGGGAGCGCAGGTGGACCAGCAGCGCGCCGAGGCCGACGTGGACCAGGAAGCGGGCCCGGGCCGCCGGGTCCCGGCTCGGCCGGACGGTGCCGGCCGCCACCCCCTCCGCCAGGAACGCCTCCGCGTCGCGGACGAGGGCGGCCAGGAACGCCGCGGCCAGGTCGCCGCCCGAGTGCAGGGCGTGCACCAGGTAGCCGGCGACCGGCGCGTACTCCTCGATGGCGGCGAGCTGGGCGAGGAACTCCCCCGGCTGCGGGTGGACGACCGCTTCGGTCTTGGCCCGCCGGATCTCGGCCAGGACGTGCTCGTCGCAGGCCGTCCGCAGTGCGTCCTTCGAGCCGAAGTGGTGGATGACCAGGCCCGGGCTGACCCCCGCCTCGGCCGCCACCGCGCGCACCGGGACACCGAAGCCCTCCCGCCCGAACAGCCGCACCGCGGTGTCCCGGATCCGGGCGCGGGCGGTCAGGTCGGTGTCCCGTCCGACTGAACGCACGTACAACATGCTGAACACCTGTTCAGCCCGAGTCAACGGGTCGGGGCACGGCAGACTGGGGCCATGACCTCCGGGCGTATCCACGGGCGCCGGCGCTGATGGGCCTGTTCCGCGCCGCGGACCCGGCCGCGTACGCCACGACACCGCTCACCTATCCCGAGGTCGGTGCGACACGGGCGGCCGCGCTGCCGGTCGGCTACGACACCGCGGAGCGCTCGGTCGTCGTCGGGACGGGGCCCGAGGTCTTCGCGCGCGCGGTCGCCGCGGTGTTCGACTGGCGGGCCCAGCGCAGCGTCGGGTTGCGGGTGCGGGCCACCGGCCCGGCGTCCGAGCCCGGCACCGTCGTCGTCCTGACCGCCGGCCTGCCGCGGCTGGGCTACGACATCCCGTGCCGGGTCGTCTGGGCGCAGACCACCGGCGACGAGCACGGCTTCGCCTACGGCACGCTGCCCGGCCACCCGGAGAGCGGCGAGGAGGCGTTCCTCGTGCGGCGGACGGCCGACGGCGAGGTCGTGTTCAGCCTGCGGGTGTTCGCCCGGCTGGCCTCTCCGCTCGCGCGCCTGGGCGGACCGGTCAGCACCGCCGTGCAGCGCCTGGCCACCGCCCGGTACCTGACGGCGATCCGGCGGGCCGCCGCGCGGGGTTAGACGTCGCGCCGCTCGAGCAGCACCGCGCCGATCGCCCAGGCACCCAGCGCCCACGCGCCGCAGACGACCAGCCCCATCGGCCAGCTGGTCGGGACGGCGAGGAACGGGTCCTCGCCGACCCTCAGCGCCGGCAGCGCCTGGGAGGCCCGGGAGGCCACCACGCCCCCGGACAGGGCGAGCAGCGGCGGCAGCATGAACACCAGCGCCACGCCGAGCCCCACCCCGCCGGCGGTCGAGCGCAGCACCGCGCCCAACCCGACCGCGAGCACCGTCACCAGCGCCGCGGAGGCGACCTGCAGCCCCAGCGCGCGCAGCACCGCCGGGTCGCCCAGCGGCACCCCACCGGGGACGGCGGTGAGCGTCCGCGCGGCCAGCCAGCAGGTGAGCGCGAGCAGTGCGGTGAGCAGCACCGCCCACGTCGTGACGACGACGGTCTTGGCCACCAGCAGGCGGGTCCGCCGCGGCACCACGGTGAGCGAGACCAGCGCCGACCCGGTGGCGAACTCGGCGGTCACCGCGAGCACCCCGAGGACGACGAGCACCAGCTGGCCGAAGCCGAAGCCGGTGAGCGCCACGCCCGCGGCCAGGTCGGCCCGCACCGCGGACTGCGTGCTCGCCGCCGCCAGCCAGCCGAAGGCCGCGACCACGGCGAGGTAGATGACCGTGCACCACCAGGTGGACCGGACCGACCGCAGCTTGGTCCACTCGCTGCGCAGCACCGCCCGCACCGGCACCCCGCCATCCGTCCGGGAGAGGCTCATGCCGCACCCGCCCGGTACTCGACGTCCTCACCGGTGAGCGCCAGGTAGGCCGCCTCCAGCGAGACCATCACGCGGGTGAGCTCGTGCACCCGCGCCCGGGCGTCGAAGGCCACGTCCCCGACCTCGGTCACGTCCAGGCCCTCGACCCGCAGTGCGCCGTCGACCTCGAGCGACACGTGCGCGCCGGCCCGGCGCAGCGCCACCCCTAGCAGCGGCGCCTCCGGGCTGCGCACCCGGACGGCGGCGTGCGCGCCGAGCAGGTCGGCGATCGACACGTCGGCCAGCAGCCGGCCGCGGCCGAGCACGACCAGGTGGTCGGCGGTGTCCTCCATCTCGCTCATGAGGTGGCTGGAGACCAGGACGGTGCGGCCCTCCGCGGCCAGGTCACGGAGCAGCTCGCGCACCCAGCGGATGCCCTCCGGGTCCAACCCGTTGACCGGCTCGTCGAGCAGCAGCACCTCCGGGTCCCCCAGCAGCGCGGCGGCGATGCCCAGCCGCTGGCCCATGCCGAGGGAGAAGCCCCGCACCCGCTCGTGGGCCACGCTGCCCAGCCCGACCAGCTCGACGACCTCGTCGACCCGGCGCATCGGCAGGGCGTTGCTCTGCGCGAGCACGACGAGGTGCTGGTACGCCGTCCGCCCGGGATGGCGGGCCCGCGGGTCGACCAGCGCGCCGACCCGCCGCATCGGCCGGTCCAGATTCCGGTAGGGCACACCGAGCACGGTCGCCGTCCCGGCGGTGGGGCGGGTCAGGCCCAGCACGCAGCGCATCGTCGTCGTCTTGCCCGAGCCGTTGGGGCCGAGGAAGCCGGTCACGCGACCGGGCTCGATGCGGACGGTGAGGTCGTCGACGGCGACGCGGTCCCGGTAGTGCTTGGTGAGGCCGTCGAGCTCGATCACGTGCGACAGCATGGCCAGCCGCGGGCTGGCCGCGCGGGAGGCTCGGCGGACGGCGCCCTCAGGACGCGGCGGCCCGCTCCCGCTCGATGAGCTCCTTGCTGCGCACCAACCGCAGGAAGGTGACCACGACCAGCCCGCCGGCGACGTTGAGCAGCGTGGTGTACCAGAACCAGGCCAGCCAGTCCCCGTAGCCGTACGGGGCGCCGGCGTGCAGCGCGCCGAAGAGGATCAGCGAGTCCAGGATCGAGTGGAACAGCACCAGGCCGGCGAGGAGGAAGGCCCCGGCGACCGACGCGGCGAGCTTGCCGGCCTCGGAGCCGGCGCCGTGCTGCATCCGGGTCATCAGCGTGATGAAGGCGCCGGCCAGCAGCGCCAGGCAGACCGCGCGCAGGTCCAGCGGCGCCTCCACGAAGGTGCGCCCCGACTCGATCGCCGTGGTCCCCAGCTCAGGCAGTGCGTGCACGACCAGCCACATGACCAGCCAGCCGCCGACCAGGTTGGCCACGAGGGTGCCCGCCCACAGCTTGCCCAGCTGCGCCGCGCTGGCCCGGCCCGCGACCACCGCGGTCACCGGGACCAGGAAGCCCTCGGTGAACAGCTCGCTCTTGGCCAGCATCAGCGCGACGAACCCGATGGAGAACGCGACGCCGGCCAGCAGGTGGCTGCCGGTCTCGGCGTAGACGGCCAGCAGCGCCACCACGCCCGTGGCCACCTCCAGGCCACCGGCCAGACCGGTCGTCAGCACCTCCCGCCACGAGCGGTGCAACCGCTGGGCTCCCTCGTCGACGATCCGGTCGAACGCCTGGGCGACCTGGTCCTCCGCGGGGGCGTCGGTCTCCCCCAACTGCTCACGAACGGACTGCGCCACGGCGGCCTCCCTCTCCGGCGGCCCGCCGCCCGCCCCGCTGCTCGAGTGCCGGCATGGCCGGGCGTGCTCTACCCCGCACACCGGCGAGGGCACACGTCCGGAGGAGGCGCGGGGACGGCGGGGCGGGGAGGATCGGTGGACATGACCTCGCGACGGCTGGCCACCCTGCACGTGTGGGGCGTGCCGGGCCGGGCGGTCCCGCAGGCCCTGGTGCGGATGGCCGCCGACCGCCGGGCGCTGCGCCGCACGCCCGGCCTGCGCTTCGCCAAGCTGCTGGGCACCGGCACGGGGCGCACCTTCACCGTCCGGGACGCCGACCCGCGCCGCTGGGCGCTCCTCGCGGTGTGGGACGACGCCCGGGCGGCCGACGCCTTCGCGGCCGGCCCCGTCGTCGGCCGCTGGCAGCGGATCGCCGACGAGCAGTGGACCGCCCGGCTGCGGCCGCTGGCCGCCCGCGGCCGGTGGTCACGGGAGGAGCCCTTCGGCCGGCCCTGGCCGCAGCGCTGGGACGGCCCGGTCGCGGCGGTCACCCGCGCCCGGCTCACCCCGCGCAAGGCGCTCGTGTTCTGGCGCGCCGTCCCGCCGGTCTCCGCGGACCTGCACGAGAGCCCCGGCTTGCGCCTGGCCCTGGGCATCGGCGAGGCCCCGATCGGCCTGCAGGGCACCTTCAGCGTCTGGGACTCCTCGGCCGCGCTGAACGCCTTCGCCTACGGCCGGGCACCGCACGCGGCCGTCGTCCGGCGGACCGCGCAGGAGGGCTGGTACGCCGAGGAGCTCTTCGCCCGCCTCGGCCTGGTCTCCGCCGAGGGGACGCTGGGCGGGCGCGACCCGCTGGCCTGAGCCGGAGCGGCCGGGACGGTCAGGCGGGGGGCGCGACGTCGGCCAGCGCGAGCGGCGGGCCTGAGCCGGAGCGGCCGGGACGGTCAGGCGGGGGGCGCGACGTCGGCCAGCGCGAGCGGCGGGCCGAGGATCTCGCCGCGGTAGCGAGCAGCGGCCTCGACGAGGCGGGGCACGTCGGGCTCGCTCGGCTCGGGCAGGCCCGGGCCCGTCGGCGGGCGGCCGAGCTCCCCGATGAAGTCCTCGAAGCCGGCCGGTGAGGTGATCTGCAGCCCGCGCACCGGCCCTCGGGTCACGACGAACACGTGCGGGATGCCGTGTGGGAGGAAGACGAAGGTGCCGGGGCCGGCGGTCCACCGCCGATCACCGCACTCGACCACGAGCTCGCCGTCGAGGACGTAGAAGCCCTCGTCCTCCACGTGGTGCAGGTGGCGGGGCGGGCCGAAACCCACCGGCGCGGACCACTCGATGAGGGTGAAGGAGCCGCCGGTCTGGGCGCGGCCCGCCTTGACCGTCATCCGGGTGTCGAGGAACCAGACCCCGGTGCCCTCCTCCGCACCCAGGGCGTAGCCGCGCTCGTCGAAGCTCATACCGGCGCCTCCCCGGTCGTCCGCCGCACGCTGGGCGAGCTGTCGACCAGGGTCCCGGACGGGCGACCTGCCCTCAACCCCCGGGACCGCGGCTACAGCCGGCAGGTCAGGTGGATCTCCTCGCGGTCGTCGCCGGGGGCGACCCGGATCGCGCCGGGCATCCGGCCGAACTCGGTGTACCCGAGCCCCTCGTAGAACCGCTCGAGGCCGGTGCCGCCACGAGCGGTCAGGTGGAGGAACTCCAGGCCGCGCCGCCGCGCGATGTCGTGAACGCCGGCCATCAGCGCCCGCCCCAGGCCCCGCCCCTGCCGGCTGGGGTGCACCTGCACGCGCAGCACGGTGGCCCAGTGCTGCCGCAGCGGGCTGACCGACAGCGACAGCACGGCGAACCCCGCGACCTCGCCGTCCACCCGGAGCAGGGCGACGACCTCCCGCCCCTCGTTGACGCGGGCGACGAGGGCGTCGAGGAAGGGCGCGACGTCCTCCTGCGTCACCGGGGGGACGAACCCGACCGCCCCGCCGGCGTCGGACACCTCGGTCCAGCACCGCAGCAGCTCCCCGCGCAGCGCCTCGTCGACGTGCTCGACCGGGGAGACCTCGCTGCGCATGTCACCCATTCTCCCGGCGGCCCGCGACGCCCCGACACGGGGAGCCCCGCAGGCCGCGGGCTCCGGTAGCGTGACCCCGCGGCGTACCCCACGCCCGACCCGCTGACCGGTTGCCCACGCCTCCGGCCGTGCGAGGGCAGAGGGGATCAGGTCCTCGGGGAGCGGGACCTGCGGCAGACGCGCACCTTCGCTGCGGCCGGGTCCGGCGACGCGTGGGGTCGGTCGGACCCACGCCGCGCCGAGGAGCTCCCGATGACCCGCCAGAAGCACCTGAAGGCCGCCGTCCCTGCCCGCATGGCCCGGACCGGCGAGCGCTACACCACCGCCCACCGCCACCTCACCGGCGCCGCGCACCCGACCCCCGCCGTGGGCGGCGGCCGGCTCCACGACAGCGCGCTGCTCACCCGCGTGCTGGCCGCCTCCGGCCCCGTCGCCGACACCGGCGGCCGCGCGCTCGACGAGCCGGTGGTCGCCGGCCGCGCCGGCGGCATCGGCTCCATGTACTTCTCGTTCTCCTACGCCGGCGCGCTGCCCACGATGACGATCGTGCCGCGCGTCCACCCGCGCCCCGTCGTGCTGGCCCTCCCTCAGCCGCTGGGCCCGAACCGCTCGACCCGGATGTCGGCGGCCGGCACGCCCATCCCGACCAGCAGCTGGCTGGCCGCCTCCGCGAAGGCCGGGGACCCGCACACGTAGGCCGTCTGGCCCGGCTCCCACAGCGGCACCAGGTCGGCCGGGGTGAGCCGTCCGGCCGGCCGGATGCCGTGCGCCTCCCGCGTGGTCACCACGAGCGCGCCGGCCGCCACCAGCTCGTCGGCGTAGGGCAGCTCGGCCAGCGTCCGGGTGGAGACGGCGGTGCGCAGGAGGTCGGTGCGGCCGAGGGCGCGCGCGGTGCGCAGCATCGCCACGAACGGGACGACGCCGGTGCCCCCGCCGATCAGCAGCGCCGGCATCTCGCCGTCCCACACGAACCAGCCACCGATCGGGCCGCGCACCTCGAGCTCGTCCCCGGGCTGCACCACGTCGGCGAGGTAGGTGGAGACCTCCCCCTCGAACAGGCGCTCGACGAACAGCTCGACCTGCGGGTCGCCGGGCGCCGAGGCGATCGAGTAGGACCGCTGGGCGCGGTAGCCGTCCGGCGCGGTCAGGCGGACGACGTAGTGCTGGCCGGCCATGTGCTCGACGCGGTCGGCGACGTCGAGCCGCAGCAGGACGGCGTCCTCGAGGGGGTGCCGGACGTCGGTCACGGTCGCCGTCCGCCAGCCGCCGCTGGGCGCCTGCGGACGGTGCGGGAGCTCAGTCACCCTGGTAGCGCTGCTCGCGCCAGGGGTCACCCCGGTCGTGGTAGCCGTTCTGCTCCCAGAAGCCGGGCTGGTCGCGCTGCAGCAGGGTCAGCCGGGTGACCCACTTCGCACTCTTCCAGAAGTACAGGTGCGGCACGAGCAACCGCACCGGTCCGCCGTGCTCGATCGGCAGCGGGCCGCCGTCGTACTCCCACACGACCCACGCCTTGCCGCCGGTGACGTCCTCCAGCGGCAGGTTCGTGGTGTACCCGGTCTTGGACGTCGCGATGACGAAGTGCGCGTCGGCGGTCGGCCCGGCCGCCTCGAGCAGGGTGTCGACGCTGACCCCGGCGAACCAGGTGTCGAACTTCGACCAGGTGGTCACGCAGTGGATGGCCCCGCGGTACTCCGAGCGGGGCAGCCGGTGGGCCTCGTCCCAGGTCCAGGTCGTCGGGTTCTCGACCCGCCCGTCGACGGTGATGCTCCATGTCTCGGGGCTGATCCGGGGCGTCGGCTCCGCGGTGAGCACCGGCCAGTCCCGGCCGGCGTCGTACTGCCCGGGCGGGAGCCGGGGATCCCGGTTCTGTCGGCGGCCCAGGAAGCCTCGAGTGGGTCCGGCCATGCCGTGCTCCTCCCCCTCCGGGGTGCACCGGCGGCCCCGGTCGGGCTCGCCGCGGAACGCACCTGAACGGCGGCCGAGCGCACCTTAGCGGGTCGGCGCGGTTAGGGCACCCTTACGAGAGCTGTGTCACCTCGCGTTGACGTGGCCGACGGCACGGCGACGACCTAGCGTTGACAGCCGTGGTGACGGTGACGCAAGCGGGTCAGCGCAGGACCCCGAAGGCAGCGAAGACCAGTTCGGTCTTCAAGAAGATCGTGATGGCGGTCAGCGGCATCATCTTGGTGCTCTACCTGATCGCGCACATGATCGGGAACCTCAAGGCCTTCACCGGCCGCGAGTCGTTCAACCACTACTCGGAGTGGATCCGCACGATCGGTGAGCCGGCGGTCCCGGCGCAGACGACGCTGTGGATCATCCGCGTCGTCCTCCTGGTCGCGGTCGGGGCGCACATCTGGGCGGCGGTCTCGCTGTGGCGCCAGGCCAAGCGCGCCCGGCCGAACGGGTACGTCACCAAGAAGGCGGTGGCCCAGAGCTACGCCTCGCGCACCATGCGGTGGGGCGGCGTGATCGTCCTGGCGTTCATCATCTACCACATCCTCGACCTGACGCTCGGCGTCGCGAACCCCGAGGGACCGGGCACCACCCCCTACGACCGCCTGGTCGCGGGCTTCTCCAACCCGATCGTGGTCATCTTCTACGCCATCGCCCTGATCCTGCTGGGCATGCACCTGCGGCACGGCATCTGGAGCGCCACGCAGACCCTCGGCCAGAGCAACCGGCGCCGCGAGAAGACGGTGAACCTCTTCGCGCTCGCGTTCTCCGTCGTCCTCATCGGCGGCTTCCTGCTCGTGCCGTTCTCCGTCCTCTTCGGGCTCATCGACTAAGGAGCTCCACCGCGATGCCTCTCGACCTCTTCACCGTCGGTGACCCGATCGCCGACACCAAGGCACCCATGGACGTGCCGATCGGCGAGCGCTGGAGCACCCGCCGCTTCCGCGGCCGGCTGGTCAACCCCGCCAACCGCCGCAAGATGACGATCATCGTCGTCGGCACCGGCCTGGCCGGCGGCTCGGCCGCCGCGACGCTGGGCGAGGCCGGCTACAAGGTCAAGTCCTTCTGGTACCAGGACAGCCCGCGCCGCGCGCACAGCGTCGCCGCGCAGGGCGGCATCAACGCCGCCAAGAACTACCGCAACGACGGCGACTCGGTGCACCGGCTGTTCTACGACACGGTCAAGGGTGGCGACTTCCGCGCCCGCGAGAACAACGTGCACCGCCTCGCCGAGGTCAGCGTCAACATCATCGACCAGGCGGTGGCCCAGGGCGTGCCCTTCGCCCGCGAGTACGGCGGCCTGCTCGACAACCGCTCCTTCGGTGGCACCCAGGTGTCGCGGACGTTCTACGCCCGTGGCCAGACGGGCCAGCAGCTGCTCTACGGCGCCTACCAGGCCCTGGAGCGGCAGATCGCGGTCGGCAGCGTCGAGCAGCACGCGCGCACCGAGATGCTCGACCTGATCGTCGTCGACGGCCGGGCCCGCGGCATCGTGGCCCGCGACCTGGTCTCCGGTGAGATCAGCACGCACTTCGGCGACGCCGTCGTCCTGGCGACCGGCGGGTACGGCAACGTGTTCTACCTGTCGACCAACGCCAAGGGCTCAAACGCCACGGGGATCTGGCGGGCGCACAAACGGGGCGCGTACTTCGCCAACCCCTGCTACACGCAGATCCACCCGACCTGCATCCCCGTCAAGGGCGACTACCAGTCCAAGCTCACGCTGATGAGCGAGTCGCTGCGCAACGACGGCCGCGTGTGGGTGCCCAAGGAGCGCGGCGACACCCGCGACCCGCGGGACATCCCCGAGGACGAGCGCGACTACTACCTGGAGCGCATCTACCCCTCCTTCGGCAACCTGGTGCCCCGCGACATCGCCTCGCGGCAGGCCAAGAACGTGTGCGACGAGGGCCGCGGCGTCGGCCCCGGCGGGCTGGGCGTCTACCTCGACTTCGCCGACGCCATCGGGCGGATGGGCCGGCCGGCGGTCGAGGCCAAGTACGGGAACCTGTTCGACATGTACGCCCAGATCACGGGCGAGAACCCGTACGAGACCCCGATGCGCATCTATCCGGCGGTCCACTACACGATGGGCGGCCTGTGGGTCGACTACGACCTGCAGTCGACGATCCCGGGCATGTTCGTGATCGGTGAGGCCAACTTCTCCGACCACGGCGCCAACCGGCTCGGCGCCAGCGCCCTGATGCAGGGCCTGGCCGACGGCTACTTCGTGCTGCCGTCGACGATCACCGAGTACCTGGCCGACGCCCCGTTCGCCAAGATCGACGACAGCCACCCCGCCGTGGTCGAGGCGCTGCAGGGGGTCCAGGCGCAGGTGCAGAAGCTGCTCTCCATCAACGGCACCCGCAGCCCCGCCTCGTTCCACCGGGAGCTGGGCCGGCTGATGTGGGACCTCTGCGGCATGGAGCGCTCCGAGGAGAGCCTGCGCAAGGCCCTGGACCGGATCCCCGAGATCCGCCAGGAGTTCTGGACCAACCTGCGGGTGACCGGGACCGAGGGCGGCTTCAACCAGACCCTGGAGCACGCCGGCCGGGTCGCCGACTTCATCGAGCTCGCCGAGCTGATGTGCGTCGACGCCCTGCACCGCAACGAGAGCTGCGGTGGGCACTTCCGGGCCGAGAGCCAGACGCCCGACGGTGAGGCGCTGCGCGACGACGAGAACTTCGCCTACGTCGCCGCGTGGGAGTGGACGCCGGAAGGCGCTCCGCCCGTCCTGCACCGCGAAGCCCTCGAGTACGAGTACGTCCACCTCGCCCAGCGGAGCTACAAGTGACAGTCACCCACGAGGGCGCCCACTCGACGGTCGGCGCGCAGGACGCGCGGGCCGAGAAGCGCGGCATGACCCTCAACCTGCGCATCTGGCGGCAGAACGGCCCGCGCGACAAGGGCCGCATGGTCACCTACAAGGTCGCCGACATCTCGCCGGACATGTCCTTCCTCGAGATGCTCGACGTGCTCAACGAGCAGCTGATCCAGGCCGGCGACGACCCGGTGTCGTTCGACCACGACTGCCGCGAGGGCATCTGCGGCATGTGCGGCGTCATGATCAACGGCATGGCGCACGGGCCGCAGCAGACCACCACGTGCCAGCTGCACATGCGGTCGTTCAAGGACGGCGACACGATCGACGTCGAGCCGTGGCGCGCGACGCCGTTCCCGGTGATCAAGGACCTCGCCGTCGACCGGCGGGCGTTCGACCGGATCATCCAGGCCGGCGGCTACATCAGCGTCCCGACCGGCACCGCCCCGGAGGCCCACTCCGTCCCGGTGCCGAAGAAGGACGCCGACGCCGCGTTCGACGCCGCCACCTGCATCGGCTGCGGCGCCTGCGTGGCGGCCTGCCCCAACGCGTCGTCGATGCTGTTCACCGCCGCCAAGGTCACCCACCTCGGGCTGCTCCCGCAGGGACAGCCCGAGCGCAACGACCGCGTGGTCAACATGGTCGCCCAGCAGGACCGTGAGGGCTTCGGCGGCTGCACCAACATCGGGGAGTGCTCGGCCTCCTGCCCCAAGGGCATCTCGATGGAGACCATCTCCCGGCTCAACCACGACCTGCTCGGCGCCCTGCGCGCCGGCGCCCGGCCGAAGAGCTGAGAGAGGACCCCGTCCTCCCCACCCTTCGCAGGCTCAGGGCGGGACCCGGGACGGGGCCAGGAGCCGAGGCGGGACCCCGGCCTGACCGGGGCACCACAGCGGGCGGGGACCCTCCGCGGTCCCCGCCCGCTGTCGTCGTCGAGGCGCCCTGGCCGGCAGTCGGCCGGCCGGGTGCGACCCGCTGAGTTCGGTGTGCGAACCTAGCTGGGTGACGACCGAGCCGATCACCGACCCGACCACCTCCCCCGCCGCCTGGGGCGAGCCGCGCTCGCGCACGGTGACCTGGCACGACCCCATGGTGGTGGCGGCCGGGGCGCTGGAGCGCAGCGGGCTGGAGGCGCTGGAGGCCATCCGCGACGGGCTCCTCCCCCCGCCCCCGATCGCCCGGTTGTTCCCCATGGACGTCGTCTCGGTCACCGAGGGGCGGGTGGAGTTCCGCTGCGCGGTCGACGAGTCGGCCTACAACCCGATCGGCGTCGTGCACGGCGGCCTCGTGTGCACCCTGCTCGACACCGTCGCGGGGTGCGCGGTCCACTCCACGCTGCCACGGGGCACGGGGTACACCTCGATCGAGATCAAGGTCAACTACCTGCGGTCGGTGCACGCCGGCAGCGGGCCGCTCACCGCCGTCGGCACGGTGGTCAAGCCCGGCCGGCGTGTCGCCTTCGCCGAGGGCGAGGTCCGCGACGCCGCCGGGCAGGCCGTGGCGACCGCGTCCAGCTCGCTGCTGGTCTTCCCCCTCCCCCGCTGAGGTCCGCGCTCAGCCGACGAGGTCGCGGCGGGCCGACCAGGAGTCCAGCCAGTCGGCCAGCTGCCCGGCGGTCAGCGGTCGGCTGAGGTGGTACCCCTGGACGACGTCGCAGCCGAGGACGGCCAGGGCGTCGACGGTCGCCTGGTCCTCGGCCCCCTCCGCCACCAGCGTCAGACCGAGCGCGTGCGCCAGCTGCAGGGTCGAGGTGACGATCGCCGCCGACCGGGGACTGTCGGTCAGCGCGGCGACGAAGGCGCGGTCCAGCTTCAGCTCGGTCACCGGGAGTGCGGCCAGGTAGGCCAGGCTTGAGTACCCGGTGCCGTAGTCGTCGATGGAGACGCCGACGCCGGCCTCGCGCAGCCGGGCGAGGACGCGGGCGGCGCGCTCCCGGTCGGCCATGAGCAGGCTCTCGGTGACCTCGAGGACCAGCGCGCACGCGGGGACGCCGTGGCGGTGCAGCAGCGCGGCGACCTCGTCGGGGAAGCGCTCGTCGACCAGGTCCGAGGGGCTGACGTTGACCGCGACGGTGAGCTCGCGGCCGTCGTCGGCCCACGCGCGGCGCTGGGCGAGGGCGAGGTCGACCACCGCCGACGTCAGGGACGACATGAGCCCCGCGGACTCGGAGAGCTCGATGAACGCGTCGGGGTACAGCAGCCCGCGGGTGGGGTGCTGCCAGCGCACCAGGCACTCCACGCCCTCGACCGCGCCGGTGGCCAGGGTCAGCTTGGGCTGGTGGTGCAGGACCAGCTCGCCGCCGGCGATGGCCGCGCGCAGCTGCTCGACCGCCTCCAACCGGTGCCGCCCGGAGCCGTGCCGCTCCTCGTCGTAGACGGCGGCCCCGGAGCGGGTGGCCTTGGCGCAGTACATGGCCAGGTCGGCCATCTGCAGCAGCTCCTCGGCCGACCGGGAGTGCTGCGGGCCGACGGCGATGCCCACGCTGGCGTCGACGCGCTGCGCCATGCCACCGAGCCGGAACGGCTCCTCCAGGGTGGCGCACAGCCGCTGGGCGAGGGTGAGGGCGCCGGTGTCGTCCAGGTCGGACGCCACGACGACGAACTCGTCGCCGCCGAGCCGGGCGAGCAGGTCCCCGCCACGCAGCTGCGCGAGCAGACGCGGGCCGAGCTGGCGCAGCAGCGCGTCCCCGACGGCGTGGCCCAGCGAGTCGTTGATCTCCTTGAACCGGTCCAGGTCGACCACGAGCACCGCGACGCTGCCGCCGGCGCGCAGGTGCGCGTCGACGCCGGCCAGCGCCTCGAACACCTGCCGGCGGTTGGGCAGGCCGGTGAGGTCGTCGGTCCGCGCCTGGCGGCGGCTGTCGGCCAGCGCGCGCACGTCGCGGAAGGTGAGGGCGGTGCGGGCCAGGGCGGCCAGGACGGCGCACAGGGCGAGCACGCCGGCCAGCGGGTCGCCGCCCTCCAGGTAGCCGGAGAACAGCAGGGTCAGCGCGGCGACGGCGCACACCCCGGGGACGGCGAGCGCACCCAGCCCCTCCAGCCGCGTGGTGCCCCCGGACCGCGGCGCGGAGCAGGCGGCCAGGCCGAAGCAGCCGAACGCCAGCCCCCAGCCGAGGTCCAGGGCCGAGCCGGGGACGAACGAGTCGTGGACGACCTGGTAGGCGTACACGGTGTCGGTGACACCGAACAGCGCCATGCCGCCGGTCAGCCACCACCACACACCCCCGGCGCCGCGGCCCACGACGGCCAGCGCGCCGGCGATGAGCACGAGCAGCAGCAGGTCGGCGATGGGGTAGGCGGCGGCGGTGACGACGGCGCCGGGCGGCCCCTCCGCCGTCCGCAGGAGGGCGCCCAGCGCGAACGCCGAGCCCAGCGCCGCGGCGGTCAGCCCGCTGACCACGCCGTCGAGCCACATGCTCGACGTCAGCCGGCGCACGCGCGCCCGCAGCAGGAGGAACAGGCCGACGTAGGCGCACGGGTACAGGCCCATCCAGCCGACGTCGGCCCACGAGGGGCGCGGCACCACCGGCAGGGAGGAGTAGTGGAGCTGCTGGGCGAGCGCACCGGCCAGGTAGGAGGCCACCGCGGCGGCGAAGCACAGCCAGGCGCCCCGGTCCCGGGTCGCGACGGCCGCCCGCGCGGCGAGCAGCGCGGCCAGCCCGGCGAGGAACATCAGCTTCCCCCCGCCGGCCAGGACGGCGAGCCGGCCGGTGGCACCCAGGCCCGAGGCGACCAGCGACGCCACGTAGGTCGCCCCGAGCACGGCGGCGGCCGCGCGCACCACCCGCAGCGACCGGTCGGTGCGCTGGCGGGTCCGCGCGCCTCGCTGCGCGCCGGGGTTGTGCTCCACCACGGTCAAGGCATCGGCGGCGTCCCCGTCGCTCTCCACCCCAGCCCGGTGCCGGATCCTCCGGTTCCCTCGGGAGGGGGAGGTCCCTCCCCCGGGCCGGGCGCCCCTGGACACCGCGACGGCGCCGTGCAGGCTGGGGGCAGCCGTCGAGGGGAGCTGCCGTGACCCACCGGGACGATCCCGACGACTGGGCGGGGCCGACCCCGGAGGTCCGGGTCGGCGACCGCTCGTTCCGGCTGCCGCTGCGCTACTCCGACAGCTCGTGCTTCGCCTCGGTGCACGCCGCAGACTCCGCCGCGGTCGCCGCGGCCCTCCCCGCCGGCCCGCTGCGGCCGGTCCGGTGGGCCGACGGGCGGGCCCTCCTGTCGGTGGCCGCCTTCCGCTACCGCGCCGTGACCACCGCCGACGACCCGCCCGGGCTCCTGGCTCCCTACGGGGAGCTCTCGGTCGCGGCCGTTGTGACCCGCGGCCCGGCGCCGCGCGTGCTGCCGCTGCTGCGCCGCCGGCTGCCGCTGTTCGTGCTGCACCTGCCGGTGACCACGGCCGAGGCCCGGGACGCCGGAGTCGCGCTGTGGGGGTTCCCGAAGTTCGTCGCTGACATGGACTTCGCCGAGGAGCGGCCGGCGCGGCGGGTGACCCTGTCCGAGGGCGCGACGCCGGTGCTGTCGCTGACCGTCCGGGCCGCCGGACCGGTGTTCCCCGACCGCCGGCCCGCGGTCATGTACAGCGAGCGGGACGGGCAACTGGTGGAGACGGTGGTGCCCATGGCCGGGCGGCTGCGCCTCGGCGTGGGGGCGGGCTCCGGGCAGCTGGAGCTCGGGGACCACCCGGTGGCCGAGCACCTGCGCCGGCTCGGCGTCGCGCCGTCCCCGCTGGCGGTGTTCGACTACCTGGAGCACCGCAGCCTGCTGCCCGCCGGCCGGGCCGTCGGGCCGGCGCCGGCCCACCACGGTCACCGCGGTGCGGAGCGGGCGCGCGGCCGGTTCACCGTCCGGTACCCGGGTACCGCCGCGCTGGACCTGTATGCGCCGCCGGTGCCCGCCTGAGGGACCGCCGCCCGACGAGGCGGGCGACCGGTCAGTTCCCCGCGGCCTCCACGTCCTGCCGGTCGAGCGCACCGGCGTCGACCAGGACGTCGACGGCGTCCGGGAGCCCGTCGAGGGCACGGGCGAGGTCCTCGGGCCGGGCGATCGTCCACGCCTGCGTGTCGACGTAGCAGCGGACCGCCTCGTCGAAGGCCGCCGCCCCGGCCGCCTCACGCGCCGCCAGGAGGGCGGCGGCGCCCTTCGAGTAGGCCCGGCGCTCGTAGTCGTCCTGGTCGGCGAACTGGGCCATCGTGCCGGCGACGGGCCCGCCCCGGTCCAGGTCGTCCTCGTCGTACCCCCAGTCCTCGACGACCGTCTCGGCGTAGGTGGCGAAGGACTCGTCCAGCCAGGGGTCGCGGAACTGGGAGTTGCCGACCATCCCGTAGAACCACATGTGCGCGACCTCGTGGACCACCAGGCCGAAGTCCTCGTCACCCAGCAGGATCGACGAGGAGTACTCCTCGCCGCCGCCGTCGTCGTCCACCAGCGGAACGGTGAGGGTCGGGTACGGGAACGGTCCGAACCGGGCCTCCAGCAGGGTGATCGCCGCGGCGGTGTCCTCGGCCAGCTCCTCGGCGGAGGTGTCCGCCCCCGGCAGCACGGCGGCGGTCACCGCGGTGTCGCCCGCCTGCACCTGCGCGCTGTCGAACTCCCCCGCCGCCACGCTCACGTCCCGGGAGACCGGTTCGTGCGACTCCCACAGCCGCCGGCCTCCGGCCGCCGCCTGGGGTTGCTCCTGGTCGCCGGTCATGACGACGGTGAGCTCCTCGGGCGCCGACACGCGGATGGTCGTGTCGGCCACCGTGGCGGCGGTCGTCTCGCCGCTGATCTCGCTGAACGGGTCCCGCGCCCAGCCGTGCCCGGGTTCCCACGTCAGCAGCGGGAAGCCGCTGGCCCACCAGGTGACGTCCTCCCGGGCGCCGAGCCGGTCGAAGCCGGCCGGTGTCCGGCCGGAGGCCAGCCGCAGGGTGAAGTCCAGCTCCACGGACACCGTCTGCCCGGCCGGGACCGGCGCCCGCAGGTCGACCCGGTAGAGGCCGCCGGGGGTCCCGGGCGCGGCCTCGGCGGCGACGTGCCGGCCGCCGGTCACGTCGTCCCCCCGGACGGCGTCGACCCGCAGCTCGTGGCCGGCCGACTGGGGGGCGTTGGGGATCAGCCGGAACCACAGCTCCTGGACGGGCAGGTCCGGGGTGAAGGCCACCGTCTCCGTCCCGGTCACCGTGCGGCGGTCGTCCTCGAGCCGGAAGTCCAGCGTGACGACGGGCCGGTCGGGGTCGGGCGCGGCCCGTTCCGCCGTGCCGCAGTCGGACGCCGGGCCCGCCTCCTCCGCCCGCTCCGCGGGGGACGACGTGCACGCGGCGAGGAGGAGGAGTGCGCCGCAGCCCACGGCCCACCGACGTCCGGACGACCTGCGGTCGGTCCCGTCGAGCATGGTCTCTGCCCACCCGCAGGTGCAGCCGGGCCCGCGCTCGACGGGTCTGCTCACGACCACCCCCGCTGACGGTGAATCTAGGGAACGGGACGGCCGCCCGGCACCCCCTTTCGGCGGGGGGAGTCGCCGCGGTCGAGCAGTCGTCAGGTGCCGGCCCCCGGTGCCCTCAGCGGCTCTGCAGGGCGTCGAGCGCCACGGCCATGGCCGCGGCGACGCGGAAGTCCAGCCGCGGGTCGGGCACGGTCACCGTGTAACGGTCCCGGATGCTCTTCTGCCGCTCACTCACCAGGACCGTGGCCCCGGTCGTGGTGTCGACGAAGTCGAAGTGGAAGACGAAGGGGATCCAGACGTCACCGAGGTACGGGACGAGCTCCCAGATCCGGCGCAGGATCGCGATGACCGGGCGGCGTTCCCGGCCGACGGCCGTGATCCCCGGCGCCGACAGCTCCCAGGTGGAGCGCAGGAGGCTGGCCCCGAAGCGCTTGCCGAACGAGCCGAGGACGGCGCCGTGCTCGTCGAGGACGTCGTGCTCGGCGTGGACGTCGAGCCGCTGGCGGGCCTTGAAGGAGAACAGCCGGCGGCTCTTGCTCGCGTCGCTGTAGAAGACCACCTCCTCCTTGAGCTTCATCCGCTTCTGCTCGGCGAAGGCGAGCGTGTACGCCTCGCTGCCGTCGGGGTTGGCGGCGACGACCTCGTAGCGGTTCACCATCAGGGTGACCCGCTGCGTGACGAAGAACGCCGGCACCACGTGGGGGGCCGGCGGCGGGGAACCAGGGACAGCGGTCACGGGGGCACTCCTGGGCTGGTCGAGGGACGGACGCCCATCCTGGCCGACGCGCGGAGCTGGTGGAATGCGTCGGCGCTGGTGGCACTTGTCCTCCTCGTACGTGGCCGACGAGGGCCGTGTCGACGCCGTCCGAGCCGAAGGACCCCCGTGACCACCACGCAGGACCCCGCCACCCGGGACACCCCCGCCGCCGCCTCCCCCGCGGCACCGCCGATGAGCCGGCCCCTGCTCGCACTGGTCCTGGGGGCCTTCGTCGCGGTGGGTCCCCTGACCATCGACATGTACCTGCCGGCCCTGCCCACGATCACCGCGGACCTGGGGACGACGTCGGCGATGATCCAGCTGACGCTCACCGGCACGCTGGTCGGCCTCGCCCTCGGACAACTGGTGCTCGGCCCGCTGTCGGACGCCCTGGGACGCACGCGGCCGCTGCTCGCCGGGACGGCGCTGTACGTGGTGGCCTCGCTGCTGGTCCTCGTCGCGCCGAACGTCGCCGTCCTCGGGGTGCTGCGCGTGCTGCAGGGTGTGGGCACCGCGTCCGGCGCGGTGATCGCGCTGGCCGTCGTCCGCGACCTGTACACCGGGCGGGCCGCCGCGACGATGCTGTCCCGCCTGTTCCTCGTCCTCGGCGCCGCGCCGGTGCTCGCCCCGACGATCGGCGGGGAGGTCCTGCGGTTCACCTCGTGGCGGGGCATCTTCGCGCTGCTGGCGGTCTACGGCCTGCTGCTGCTCGCCGTCGGGGCGCTGGGGCTGCGGGAGACCCTGCCCCCGGAGCGCCGCCGCAGCAGCGGCCTGGCCGGGACGCTGCGGACCTACCGCGGGCTGCTGAGGGACCGGACCTACGTCGGCCTGGTGGTCGTGGCGGGCCTGACGATGGCCGGCCTGTTCAGCTACGTCTCCGGCTCCTCGTTCGTCTTCCAGCGCCAGTTCGGGCTCGACGAGCAGCAGTTCGGGCTGCTGTTCGGGGCCGGCGCGTTCTGGCTGATCGCCGCCACCCAGCTCAACCCCGTCGTGCTGCGCCGGTGGACCTCCGCCCAGGTGCTGGTCGCCGGCATCGTCACCGGGACGGTCGCCGGCGCGGTGCTGCTCGTGCTCGCGCTCACGGGCACCGGCGGGCTGGCCGGCGTCGTGGTGCCGCTGTGGGCGGTGCTGTTCTGCGGCGGCCTCGCGCTGCCGAACGCGCCGGCCCTGGCGCTCTCGCGGCACGGGGAGGCGGCGGGTGCAGCCGCGGCGCTGCTGGGCGCCGTCCAGTTCGGCGTCGGCGCCGCGGTGGCCCCTCTGGTCGGCGTGCTGGGCAACGACGCCGCGGCGATGGGCATCGTCGTGGTCGGTGCCCTGCTCGTGGCGATCGCCGTGCTGGTCACCGTCGTCCGGCCGTGGCGGCTCACCGAGCCCGAGGACGTCCCCGTCGGCTGAGGCCGCCAGGTCAGCAGGTCCGGGAGACCGCCGTGGGCGCGTTGTAGCTGCAGGAGTGCACCAGCGCACCGGCCCGGGTGCGCAGCTGGGCGGTGTCCTTGTCGTTGTTCCACACGTAGTTGGTGCGCTGCCAGTAGCGGGTGGCGCCCGCGTTGGTCCCCTTGCCCGTGCGGAGCACGACGCTCTTGCCGGCCGCGATGGTGGTGACCGGGAACGCGTAGACCCACCCGGCGGCGTCCCGGACGGTCCAGCCGGTGATCGTCTGCGTCCGCGTCGTGGTGTTGCGGAGGAGGACGTACTCGGCGTTCAGGCTGGCCGCCGAGCGGGTGTCGGTGCCCGGGCTGTTGTAGTAGATCTTCTCGATCCGCACCGCCGGCGCCGCCTGCGCGGGCGCCGCCGCCAGGACGCCTCCCGCCACCGCGATGACCAGCGCGAGAACGATCGCGCCGATCCGCTTGCGCACTGCCGCCACGTCCGCTCCTCCCCGCGCACGACGCGGCCCGGGTGGGCGGCGGTCCCGTGCGTCCCTGCCGCACTCCATCGGCGCGGTCGGGGTCGATCTGTACCGGGACGAGGAGGGCCGGAGGACGTCTCCGGCCCTCCTGTCGCCCGATCGGGTGTCAGGCCTGCTGCTGGGCCTCGAAGGCGTCCTCGAACAGCGCCGTGAAGGCCGCCTCGTCCAGCGGCGCCGAGCTCGCGCCGGTCTGCTGCAGGAAGAGCAGCCGCTGCCCCTCGGCGGCCACGGCGATCAGCGTCGGGACGGTCACGCTGGTCCCGTCCGCGCCCTGCACGGCGGTGGTGAAGGCGACGCCGTCGCTGGTGTCGCCCACGTCGGGGACCTCGAAGTCGGTGAACGTGATCGTGGCCCGGGAGCCGTCGGGCAGTTCCACCGTGACCTCCGGGCACCGGGCGACCACCTCGTCGAACTGCGGCTCCTCGCCGTCCACCTGCTCGCTCTCGGCCAGCACCTGGGCGGTCACGCCGGTGCCGGTGGTCGCCGTCTGCGCGACGACGACGCCGAAGTCCTCGGGGGTCAGCTGGGTCGACCCGACGCTCTGCCCGCACTCCGGCGGGGTGACCGTCCCGCCCGGCGGCAGCCCGCCCGAGCCGGAGGTCGACAGCTGGCGGACGTCGACGGTCACGACCTGGGCGTCCGGGCCGAACGCCTCGGGGGGCAGCAGGCCGGCGGCCAGCTCGTCCTCGGTGCTGAGCTCCGCCTCCTCGGCGGCCGGGCTGGGGGCGGCCGGGCTGGCAGCGGAGCTCGCGCCGGACGACGGGGCCGCGGCCTCGCCCGAACCGCGGTCGGCGCAGGCGGAGGTGGCGGTCAGCAGTCCCACGCCGGCGAGGAGGATCGGCAGGCTGCGGCGGCGGTGGCGCGTCGAGGCGATCATGATCGGACGCTATGGGCCGCGCCGAGGCGTCGCCCTCCGTGACCGGGGCCTTCGCCCGATCGGGTGACGGTGCGCCGGCCGGCCCGTCCGGGCCGCTCAGCTGCGCCGGCTGACCACCCCGCCCCCCTCGGTACCGCTGACCTTCGGGCCCTCGCTGGTGCGGTCGTCGAGCGGCACCTCGCGGGCGACGTTGCGCGGGAGCGCCGGCGTCTCGGTCCGCCCCGCCGGTGCGCGCGGCGGCAGTTGCTGGAGCGAGGCCGGGTCGGCCCGGCCCCACTCGTTCTCCACGTCGGCGAGCAGGGCCTCCAGGTAGGCCCGGAGCTGGACCCGGCAGGCCTGGGCGAAGGCCTTGAGGTAGGCCACCTGGTCCTCGAGGTCCTGGCTGGTCGTCCGCTCGCCGCTCTGGGCCGGGGTCGGCTGCGCGCCACCGCCGGCCATCCTCGCCGCGGCCTCCTGCGCGGCCTGGATGATCGCGCCGGCGTTCTCACGGGCCCGCCGCACCTGCTCCTCGTACTGGGCACGGGCGTCGGCGGTCATCTGCCGGCTGAAGTCCTCCGCCTCGGCGACGTAGCTGTCCGCGGTCTGCTGGGCGGTGGCGAGGATCCGCACGGCCTGCTCGCTGGGCGCCTCCACGGCCGTCGCGCCGGCGACCTGCTCCCGGAGGGCGTTGACCTGGTCGCGCAGCTCGGCCTTCTCCGCGTGCAGGGAGGCCAGTTCCTCGGCCACCCGGTCGAGGAAGCGGTCGACCTCCACGTCGCTGTAGCCGGGGCGCAGCATGGTGCCCCGGTCGAACTGGACGCTGCGGACGTCCCCGGGGCTCAGCCGGCGCTCGCGACGCCCCTGCCCGGCCTGCTCGATCGTCATTCGGTCACCTCTCCGTCAAGGCTGGGTCCCAGCCGGCTCGGGGCGAACACCTCACTGCGGATGCGCTCGGGGCGGACGCCGTCCTTGACCAGCCTCGTCGTCGTGTCCTCGACCATCGCCGCGGGCCCGGCGACGTAGACGTCACGGCTGGTCCAGGGGCCGTGCCGCGCGACGACCTCGCCGACGTCCCCCTGCTCCAGCGGGGACAGGTCGTCCCCGGAGACGGCGAAGGTCACGGTCAGCCAGGGGTGTCCCGCGGCCATGCGCTCGAGGTCGGCCCGGTCGTAGATGCGCTCCTCGGTGCGGGAGCCGACGAACAGGTCGACCCGCCGCGGCGGCCCGTAGCGGGCCACGTGGTCGACCACCGCCTTGAGCGGCGCCAACCCGGTGCCGCCGGCGACGAGCAGCAGGTCCCGGTCGGACTCCGCGTCGTAGTGGATGTGCCCGAGCGGGGGTCCCAGGTGCAGCACGTCGCCCTGTCCGACGCGGCGCACGAGGGCGGTGCTCACCGGCCCGCCGTCGTAGGCGCGGACGTGGATCTCCAGCAGCCCGTCGGGGCGCGGGGCGTTGGCCGGCGAGTAGTAGCGCCACAGCTTGGGGCGCACGTCGCTCTCCAGGGAGATGGACTGCCCCGCCTCGAAGGGGAACTCCGGCTCGGGGCGCAGCCACATCACCGCGGTGTCGACGGTGCGGCGCTCGTGGGCCACGACCTCGGCGTCCCACCAGGGCGGGGAGTCCGCAGCCTCGTCGGCGGCCTCGATCATCACCGTGGCGACGAGCTGGTAGGCCGCCGTCCAGTCCTGCTCGAGGGCCGCATCCCACTCGGGGTCGAAGTGCCTCAGCGTCGCCAGCAGGCTGGCGCCCACGGCCGGGTAGTGCTCGGCGACCGTGCCGAACTTGCGGTGGTCGCGGCCCAGCGCCTGGAGGATCGGGACCAGCCGGTCGAGGTCGTCGACGTAGGCGACGACGTCCCCCAGCGCGGAGAACAGCCGGTCGCGCTGGTGGGCCATCGAGACGGGGAACAGCTTCCGCGTCTCGGGGTGGCTCAGGAACAGGTGGGAGTAGAAGTACAGGGGGGCCTCGTCGCCGGCCGCGGCGGCCTTGGCGAAGCAGGCCCGCATCGCGGGGATGTCCATGCGCGTGTCCTCGTGCCGGTGCCCGGCCGCGGGGGCCTCAGCGGGCCCGGCGGGTCGGGGCCCCTGCAGGGCGTGCCTGGCCGCGTTCGTGGATGGACATCAGCACCTCCGATCCCCCCGTGCCTGTCCCGGTCCCGCGGGAGGACGCCGCGGCTGCCCCTCCGCCACGCGCCAACGGCGGCCCTCCCCCGGCGCGCAGTCCGGTTCGCCCTCGCTGCTCTACGAGCGGTCACCGGACTGTGGCTGTTGGCAACCGTAGCGACCCGCCTGCGGGTTCGCGATTCGCGGGTCCCTCAGCCGGTGGGATCCGCCGCGCGGGGTGGCGCGGCCCGCCACCGGGCACGCCAGGCCGGTGGCTCCCAGGGGTCGGCCACGTAGATGGTCTCGCGGGTCACCCGGTCGCCGTCGAACTCGAGGACGTCGACGCCGCGGAGCTCCGGGCCGCCGTCGTAGCTGACCCGCAGCTCCGCGACCCACACGTCGCCGCCGCCCCGCACGCGGTCGAGCGCGTAGTCGATGCGGGTCGCGGGGTACTGGCGCCGCCACTCCCGGAAGTTCGCGACGCCCTCGAACCGCTCCCCCGACTGCGGGAACTCCAGGACGGCGTCCTCGGCGTAGATCTCCGAGGCGGTGTCCTCGTCCCCGGCAGCACTGGCGTCGAGGTGGTGCAGCAGCGCTGCCCGAACGGTGGCCTCGTCCATACCCGCCGCTCCTCGCTGCCGTCCCGCACCCGCGTGCTGCGACGGTGCCACCGTCGTCCGGGCAGCGGCAGGGCCGATCGTCGTGTGCTGCGCCCGGGCCGTCAGCCGGCGGTCGCGAAGCGCGCGGCGGCCGGCCCCTCCAGGCGGCCGGCGGGCAGCCGCCGACCGCAGACCAGCAACAGCAGGTCCCGGGCGCGGCCGCGGACCGGCTGGCCGGCGCCGTGGGTCCAGGGGGTGTCGGTCGCCTGCAGCCGGACCCCGTCGAGGTCCACGCCGAAGTAGGCGACGTTCCTGGGCCGCATCCCGGCCAGCACCGTGGCGACCCGCTCGGTCGAGGCGTGCTCGTCGTCCAGCCCCAGGGCCACGGAGACGTCCAGGCCGTGGATGACGTCGTGCGACAGGGCCCCGACCGGCCCGCCGCCGGGGGGCGACCAGGGGTGGTCGACGTTGTCCCGGAGGGACGCCAGGAGCTGGGCCGGGCCGAGCGCCTCGGCGTCGCGGTGCGCCCGCCGGTCGGCCATCCGGTCGAAGCTCCCCCGCGCCTTCAGCAGCTCCAGCACCACCCGGGGCAGCGAGTAGCGGAAGGGCATCGTGGTGTGGGCCAGCACCTCCCGCACCCGCCAGCCCGCACAGAGGCTCGGGGCGTCCCACTGCTGCGGGGACAGCGAGGAGTACAGGGCGACCTGCTCGCGGCGCTCGGCGGCGACGGCCGCCCTGATCTCGTCGTCGGTCATCTCGTCCCTCCTCGGGCGCCCCTCGGCGGCCTCGGAGGGAGGACCGGGTCGCCACCGCGGACTCATCGGCGGCGGCGCCTCAGCCCTGCGGCGTCCGCGCTCGGGCGCCCGTGACCGCGTCGTGCAGCCGGCGGACCAGCTGCTCGAGCGGGCTGAGCGCCTCCCCCGGGTGCGCAGGCCCGGCGGGGACGAGGACCCACAGCAGCAGGTAGAGGACGACGCCGGTGCCACCGGCGAGGGTGAGGCCGACGAAGCCGACCCGCCACAGGACCGCGTCGACGCCGGAGTAGTCGGCGAGGCCGCCGCAGACACCGCCGGCCATCCGGTCGGTGCTGCTGCGGCGCAGCTGGGGGCGGGCGGGGCGGAGGGGGGCGGCGTCGGGGACCGGTGTCGATGTCATGCCACGAGCCTGTCGGCGCCGGGTGCCACGGACCATCGGGGAACGCCCGGATCCGACCCCGGTTCTGCGTTCGGGGACGACCCTGCGTCAGAGGCTGAGGAAGTGGCCCAGCGCGCCGGTCACGACGCCCACGACCAGCAGGACGACGGCGGCGCCGCGGTCGAAGGAGTTGCCGAGCAGGTCGCCGACCAGGCCGGGGAGCTCCGCGCGCTGCCGCGGGTCGGCCTCGTGCCACCGACGGAGGACGCTGCTGCTGCGCCGGGCCTCCCGCGCGAGGAGCACGAGGGCGGTCAACTGGGCCAGGGCCGCCACGGCGTAGCAGACGACCGTCAGCGCGACCTGCGCGGTGTCGCTCATGCGCCGAAGCGTGCCCGATCCCGGACCGTCCCGGGGACGCACGCACGGCGGGCCGGCCCGGCGGGTCAGCCGACCGGGGGTGCCGCCCGCCAGCGGGCCCGCCATTGCGGCGCTTCCCAGGGGTCCATGGAGTACGCCGTCTCGCGGACCACCAGGTCGCCACGGAACTCCAGGATGTCGACGCCGTTCTTCCACGGCCCGCCGTCGTAGCGGAGACGGAGCTCGACGACCCACACGTCGCCCTGGCCCCGCACGCGCTGGATCTCGAAGTCGACCCGCGCCGGGTAGGCCACCCGCCAGCCCAGGAGGTTCGCGACGCCCTCGAAGCGTTCACCCGACTGCGGGAACTCCAGGACGGCGTCCTCGGCGTAGATCTGGTGTGCGACCTCGTCATCCCCGGCCGCGGTGCGGTCGAAGTAGTGCTGCAGCATCGCCCGGGCGCCCGCTTCGTCCATGCGAGAACTGTGCCACCGGGGACGGCCCGCGGAGCCTGCTCGCGGGCGGACGCACGGCCACGACGCGCCCGGGGGACCACGACGCGCCCACGCGGTGTTGACGCTCGTCCCTCAGGACGGGTTGGGTTCTCGCAGAGCGGGTGCCTGCAAGGAGCACCTCCGAGGCGAGGGGGAACGCGGCATGCCGGTGTGGACGGTGCGGATCGCGGTCGGCGACGAGGAGCGGGTGGAGGCCGAGATGCTGGCCACGGAGGGCGGCGCACTGGTCGCCCTGGCCGAGGACGGCCTGCTGGTGCGGGCCTGGGCCCCGGGCGAGTGGCGGACGGCGCGGCACGTGGACACCGATCCGCTGGACGAGATGCGGGACACCGACGGCGTCCTCGTGGGGCTGCCCCGGGCCTGACCTCCGACCAGCGGGGAGCCGGCGCCCGGTCCGACCGGGCGCCGGCTCTCCGCTGCGCTCACCCCCCGGCGGCCTCCGCGCCGAGGGCGTCGGCGGGGGTGAACTTCTCCCGCTGGATCTGGCGAGGCGCCATGCGGCGGCGCTTGAACGCCTTGACCCCGGCCTCGACCATCGGCGGCGGGCCGCACAGCCACCCCGACCAGCCACGCGCACTGGCGACGTCCTCGAGGAACGCGTCGGTCGGGAAGCCGGCCCGGCAGGCGGGATCGGGTTCCTCGGACAGGACCGGCACGAACCGGAAGCCCGGGTGGGTGGCCGCGAGCTCGGTCAGCCGGTCGACGTCGTAGAGGTCCTCGGCCCCGCGGACGCCGTGGTACAGCACGATCTCGCGGTCGGGTCGCCGCCGCAGCGCCGTCCGCACGATGCCCACGAACGGGGCCAACCCGGTCCCGCCGGCGATGCAGGCCATGGGCTCGCCCTCGTCCTCGGCCTGTGCCGGGAGGCAGAAGCTCCCCAGCGGGCCGGTGAGCTCGACCCGGTCCCCCACGGCCACGGACCCGAACAGCCACGCGTCGCTGGCGAGGCCACCCGGGACCCGCCGGACGTGCAGCTCGAGGACCTTGTCCTCCTCGGGGGTGTTGGCCAGCGAGTACTGGCGGCGCACGCCGCTGCCCGGGACGACCAGCTCCACGTACTGCCCGGCGGCGAACGCCAGCGGCTCGTCGAGGCCGAGCAGCAGCCGCCGGGTGTCGCGGGCGACGTCCTCCACGTCGAGGACGGTGGCCACCAGGTCGCGCAGCGCGTGGGTGCCGCGGACGGGACCGGATGCGGCCGGTGGGCTGACGACGGTGTCGCTCCGCGGGGTGGCCTGGCAGGCCAGCGCCATGCCGGCTCGCCGCTCCTCGTCGGTCAGGGTCTCCGCCGGCGAGGCACGGTGGTCGACCTCGCCGTCGAGGACGCGCAGCTTGCACGTGCCGCACGTGCCCTGGTTGCACGAGTTCGGCATCCACACGCCCGCGCGGAGGAACGCGTCGAGCAGTGACTGGTCGGGACCGCACTCGACGCGCCGGCCGCCGACGGTGACGGCCCAGCTCTCCTCGGCGGCGGTCTCCTCGGGGGCGCAGGTCATCTCAGACCTCCCAGGTGACGTGCAGGCTCGTCGGGCCGCGGAAGCCCCAGCCCCAGAACTCGACGCCCTCCCGGGTGTCGCGTTCCATGACCGGGATGGACTCGAAGAGCTCCTCCAGGCCGATCCGCATGACGTGGTTGGCGAAGTAGATGCCGGCGCAGGCGTGGTTGCCGGCGCCGAAGGCCAGGTGCGGCAGCGGCGGGCGGTGCAGGTCGTAGACGGTCGGCGCCTCGTACCGGTCCGTGTCGTGGTTGGCCGAGCCGTAGGACAGGATCACCGGGGTCCCGGCCGGGAGCTCGACGCCGGCGACGGTGACCGGCTTCGTGGAGATGCGGGCGGTGGCCGACCAGATCGGCGAGGTCCAGCGCATGCCCTCGGAGATGGCCCGCGGGATCAGGGTCGGGTCGTCGACGACCTCCTCCATCTGCTCGGGCCGGCTGAACAGCCCGACCAGCGTGGAGGCCATGCCGTGGCCCGGCTCCTGCATCGCGCCGAGCAGGTAGACGTAGATCGTCGGGTAGATGTACTCGCGGTCGCGGGTCTGGCCGGGCGGCATGCCGTCGTGCAGCCAGTGGGAGATCGCGCTGTCGTCCGGCTCGGTGGTCCAGCGGTCGATGAGCGGGTCGACGATCGAGCGGATCTCCGCCTTGGCTGCGTCGCCCTCGGCGAAGCCCTCCGGGTTGGCGAACTCGCCGTTCTCGTCCATCGCGGCGTTGGTGAACGACCGGTTCAGCTTGTGGAACCAGTCGCGGAGCTGGTCGGAGGACACGTCCTTGAGGCCGAGCAGGTCGCCGAGGGCGCGCACGCTGACCGGCTCGCAGTACTGGCCGACCAGCTCGGCGTGCCCGTCGTCCTCGAACTGCTCCAGGAAACCGCGGGCGATCGGCCGCACGAGGTCGTCGATCCACCGGTCGACCTCGACCGGCTGCAGCGCCGGCTCCACCATGGAGCGCAGGTCGGCGTGGACGTCGCCGTTCACCCCGATGATCGCCGGGTGGCCGAACGTCCGGCCGCCGGCGGGGGTGATGACGGCCTCGAAGTCGGGGCTGGTGGCGATCTCCCGGCACACCTCGGCGGTCGAGGCGACGTACGAGCCGAGCACCGGCACGAACGCCAGCGGCGCCTCGCGGCGGAGCCGCTCGTAGGTCGGGTAGGGGTTGCACTCGAGCTCGGTCATCGTGACGTCGTCGAGCCAGGACAGGTCGCGCTGCTCCGTGGCGACGGCGGGCTGCTGGGTGATCGTCATCGGTCCCCTCCGGACTCGGTCGGCTCCACGGGCGGGCCGTGGTTGGTCGGGAAAGCTAGGTCGACGACGGGTGGCCCACGACACACATCACGCGACGCCGGCACCCATCGCGCGGCGGTGTTGTGATCGCCGTCTCAGGCGGGGCCGGCGGCTCGGGTAACCTCGAACGCGTGTCCGGACGGCGGCGCGGCGGACCCTCCGACTGGGGGCAGGCATCCCGCGTCGTCGCCGAGGCGTACTTCCCCCACGAGCTGCGCCAGCTGGGCGGTGCCTCCGAGCCGCGGCTGACGCTGCGCACGCTGGACCTCGGCCACGTCCTGGTGGGGCACGTGGGCTGGGGGGCCGACGTGGCGATCGAGTGCGACTACCCCGGCGCCTACGAGGTCAACATGCCGCTGACCGGGCACCTGGAGAGCAGGGGGCGCCACGGCCGGGTCACCTCGCTGCCCGGGCAGGGGACGGTGTTCCGGGCCGACACCCCGTCCCTGATCAGCCACTGGGACGCGACCTGCACCGTCCTCGGGGTCAAGTTCGACAGCGCGTGGCTCGAGCGCGAGGCCGAGCGGGTCCTCGGGAGCGACCGCGCGGGCACCCGGTGCTCGCTGCCCGACCAGGTGGACCTCGACTCGGGGCAGGGGCTGGCGTGGCGCCAGCTGGTCGCCGGCCTCTCCGCGCACCTGCGCGCACCCGACCTGTTCGACACCGGCGTGGTGCGCGACCAGCTCGCAGGGGCGATCGCCGCCGGGTTCCTGCTCAGCAGCTGCCCGGACGGCGCCCGGGCGGTGGTGGCCCAGCCCCGGACGGTCAAGCGGGTGGTGGACCACCTGCACGGCGACCCGGCCCGGCCCTGGACCGCCGGGGAGATGGCCGCGCTGGCCGGCACCAGCGTCCGGCGACTGCAGGAGGGCTTCCGCGAGTGGCTCGGCTGCACGCCGACCGAGTACCTGACCGGGGTCCGGCTCCAGCGGGCGCACGCGGACCTCCTGGCCCGGCCGGCCCTCACGGTCAGCGACGTCGCCGCGGCGTGGGGCTTCTCCAGCGCGAGCCGCTTCGCCGCCGCCTACCGACGGCGGTACGGCCGCTCCCCCTCCGAGGCGCGGCGCTGAAACCCCGTTGACCCGCGGCCGACACTGCGGCTGTGCGGATGACCTTCCAGCGGATGGCCGACCGCCGTCCGGTGGAGACGCTGGTCGAGCGGGACGACGGCGTGGTGTTCGCCATGCGCGGCGCCGGCGGGGGTGCCGACCTCCCGCACGACCTCGTGCACGCGGTGGTCGAGGCCGGGCTCGAGGTGCCCGACGGGATCTGGGGGTGCGTGGCCGACGGCGTGGTGTGGCGGAGCATGCGGCACCTCTCGGGCCGCCAGCCCCCGCACGCCGCCGAGCGGTCGGAGCGGCTCAAGCGCGAGCGCGCCGCGCGGATCCAGCGCGCGGAGGGGCTGGCCGACCTCGTCGGCCGCCTCGCGCGGGGAGCGCAGGTCCTCCCCTCCGAGGTCGCCGCCGCCGGGTTCCCGCGGGAACGGCTGGAGGCCGCCGCTGCGTCGGTGCGGGACGCGTCCGGCCGGTGGGCCGGCCTCGCGCCGGGGCAGAGCTGGGTGCTCGACTGGTCCCCGGCGCGGCCGGCCGGTCGCCGGGCCCGCTCGCGCTGAACGCGGCCGTCCCGCCGGGCGTCCGGCAGGACGGCCGCGGGGTCAGCGGCTGCCGCCGCCGATCATGGGGTCGTCACCGGTGTCGCGGACGCCCTTCTCGACGCCCTCCGTGGACGGCGAGGTGGTGTACCCCTCCGGGTCCGACTCCTCGATCAGGACGTCGTCGCGCACCGCGTCGGCGGGTGGCTGCGCGACGACGGTGACCTCCTGCGGCGGGACCGTCCCCTCGCTCTCCTCGGCCTCCCTGCCTCCCGAGGACTTGGCGGCGGCGACGCCCGCGGCCGCGGCACCGGCCACCGCGGCGACACCGGCCACGACGGTCGTCGCCGAGACCCCGGCCTTGCCGCTGTCCCCGCGGGTGGCGAAGGCGGCACCCGCATCCGGGGTGCCGACGTCGAGGTGCTCGTTGACCGAGCCGCGCCACCCGCCGCTGGCGTAGCCCTCGTTCTCGACCAGGGCCTTGAAGCGCTCGAGGTCACTGCGGACCTGTCGCTCCACGATGCCGAGCTTGTCGCCGACCTGCTCCACGAGCCCCTCGGGCTCGTAGTCCAGGGACAGGTACACGATGGTCGAACCGGCCCCGGCGGGCTGGAACCGGACCGCTCCGGCGTTGGTCGCGCCCTCCGTCGCGGCCCAGGCGACCTTCTGGTCGGGCACCTGCTCCAGGATCCTGGCCTCCCACTCGCGCCGGACACCCGCGATCTCGGCGACCCAGTGCAGCCGCTCGTCGTCGAGCTGGCGCACCTCGCGCACCCCGCCCATGAAGTGCGGGAAGTCCTCGAACTGCGTCCACTGGTCGTAGGCCGTGCGCACCGGCACGTCCACCTGGATCGACTTCTCCACCCGGGTGCTCATCGCTGGTCCTCCCTCGTCGCAGGAACCCGCCGGACAACGTGGTGCCGCGGTACCCCCGCTCCGTGCGAACGAAGCCCGCAGCCGGGCACCGCCGTCCTGTCGTACCCCCGCCCTACCGTCCGTCCCGGGGTGGAGGAGGGCCGGGTGTCGAGCGAACTGGTGTGGGCGGTGACCGACGGGGCCGCGGGCACGCACGCGGTCGCGTTGCCGGAGAGCCCCGTCGAGGCCCGGCGCCTGGAGCGGCACTACGGCGGCGGGTTCTGGTGTTCCCGCGAGGCCGGCGGCTGCGGGTCGCGGCTCGGGGTCTCGATCGCCGGGGGCCGGCCCGCCTTCCGTCATCCCGCCGAGGCACCGTGCGGCCTCCTCCGCCGAGGGGCCGCGGCCGGTCGCGCGTACGAGCACCTGCGGTACCAGCACGGCCTGACGGGGTGGCTCACCGGGCAGGGCCACCGGCCCCGGGTGGAGCGGGTGCCGGGCGCCGACGGCGGCACCGACCTGCACGTCGTCGTCGACGACCTCGGCCACGCGCTCGAGGTCGCGCTCTCCCCGCTGTCCGACATCGCCTGGCGCCAGCGCGACGACCGCGTCCGCGCCGAGGTCGGGCACGTCACGTGGCTCCACGGCCCCGCCGCCGAGGCGGCCGGCGCGGCGGAGGCCGCTGTCCGCGGGGTGTCGTTCGCGCTGCGGCGCCAGGGGGTGGGGCTGGTCGTCGGCGTCCGGGACGTCGACGACCGGACGCGGTGGGTCCGGCTGGCCGTCTGCCGGCTCACCGTGGAGGGCTTCTGCGCGCCGGGCACGGCCGAGGCCCGGGCCCTGCACGCCCAGCGCACCGCCGAACGCCACGAGACGGCCCGTCGGGTGGCCCGGCAGGCGGCGCGGCGGGCGTCGACCGCGCAGCGGGGGCTCCGCGGGCGGCCGCGCGCACGGGCGGTCGCGGATCCGCCCGGGGCCTCGCCGCTCCCCTTCCCCGGGTAGCGCCGGGCGGGTTCCACCGACCGGCCTCGCCCCCGTCACGCCGTCCCGGCACCGCTGCCGTGGCGGCGGAGCCAGGCCCACCAGGGAGCCGGCCTTTGACGGCGGCCCGGCCGATCTCCTACTGTGCTGTGCGGCACACGCAAAGTTTTCGTTATCCGAAACCTGAGGGGTCAGGCCGGATGACGGACCAGCCCAGGGAGCGCGCTCATGGTCGAGTCCCGACCCTCCGTGGCCGTCGTCGGCGGCGGCATCGGCGGCCTGTTCGCCGCCAACGCCCTCGCGGCGGCCGGCATCCCCGTCGCCGTCTACGAACAGGCTCCCGCCCTCGGTGAGATCGGCGCCGGGGTGATGCTCACGCCGAACAGCGTCCGGCAGCTGCAACGAGTGGGGCTCGGGCCGGCGGTCGAGCAGTGGGGCGCGCGGATCGGCCCCGGCTCCCGCTACCGCCGCCACGACGGCACCGAGATCGCCGGCGTCCAGGTCACCGACTCGGCCGGCTGGAGCGCCGTCTTCGGCATGCACCGCGCCGACCTGGTCGCCATGCTGGCAGACCGGCTCCCGGACGGCGTCGTGCACACCGGCCACCGGTGCACCGGCTTCGAGCAGGACGCCGACGGCGCGCGGCTGTCCTTCGACAACGGCGCCGTCGTCGAGGCCGACGTCGTCATCGCCGCGGACGGCATCCACTCCGAGCTGCGGCACCACGTCGTCCCGCCGTCCCGGCCCGTCTTCTCCGGGTCGGTCGCCTACCGCGGCCTGGTGCCCCACGAGCTGGTGCCCGACTGGCCGACCGACGCCTGGCAGATGTGGCTGGGCCCCGGCCGGCACTTCCTGGTGTTCCCGCTGCGCGCGGGCAAGCTGGTCAACTACGTCGGTTTCGTGCCCGCCGACGAGCAGATGCGGGAGTCGTGGTCGGCGCCCGGCGACCCCGACCAGCTCCGGCGGGAGTTCGCCGGCTGGGACCCGCGCATCGAGGCGCTGCTGCAGCACGTGGGCTCGACGCTGCGCTGGGGGCTCTACGACCGGGAGCCGCTCTCGACGTGGACCGACCGGCGGCTGAGCCTGCTGGGCGATGCCGCACACCCGATGCTCCCCCACCTCGGGCAGGGCGCGAACCAGGCCATCGAGGACGGGATGGCGCTGGCGACGATCCTCTCGCGCACCGACCGGGCGGGCGCCCCGGCGGCCCTGCTGGCCTACGAGCGCCTCCGCCGGGAGCGCGTGGCGCTCGTCCAGCGCGGAGCCCGGGAGAACGGCCTCCGCTACGACTCGGCGTACTCCGACCTGGGCGTGCGCGACGCCGAGATGGCCGCCCACGTGACCTACCGCAAGTGGCTCTACGACCACGACGTGCTCCCCGAGGCCGAGGCCGCGGCGGACTCCCTGACCTGATCACTCCCCCGCACCCCGGCCACCTCCGGGGTGCGGCCCGGCACGGCCGGCTGCGTTGCCCCCACCGACGGACCAGGAGACGACATGAGGCACCGGACCACCCGCGCGCTCGCGCTGGGCGTGGCACTGGCCACGGCACTGACCGCCTGCGGCGGCGGCGAGCCCTCGTCGGAGGGAGCCGCCCCGGCGCAGGCGGGGGCGCCGGAGCAGACCGAGCTGACCGTCGGCGTCCTCCCCCTCGCCGACCTGGCGCCCTTCTACCTGGCCATCCAGGAGGGCTTCTTCGAGGACGAGGGGCTCACCGTCGAGGCCGACGTGGCCTCCGGCGGGGCCGCCCAGATCGCCGGTGCGGTCGCCGGGGACATCGACGTGGTCTTCAGCAACTACGTCTCGATCCTGCAGGCCGCCAGCGAGGGACTCCCGCTGCGGATCATCCGGGAGAACAACCGGTCGGGGCCCCAGGGCATCTACGTCGCGGCCGGGAGCGAGGTCACCGACCCCGCGGACCTCGCCGGTGCCCGGATCGCCATCAACAGCCTCGGCAACATCCAGGAGCTGACCGCGCGGGCGGTGCTCGAGTCGCACGGCGTGGACCTCGACAGCCTCACCTTCGTGGAGCTGCCCCCGGCGGACATGCCGGCCGCGCTCGCGGAGGGCAACGTGGACGCGGCCTGGCTGGTCGAGCCGTTCCTGACGCAGGCCGAGCAGAGCGGCGTCGCCACGCGCGTGGTGAGCGCGTTCGAGGGGCCGACCGAGAACCTGCCGGTCGCGGGCTGGACGGCGACGGCGCAGTTCGTCCAGGAGAACCCGAACACCGTCGCGGCGTTCGTCCGGGCCATGGACCAGGCGATGTCCCTGGCCGTCGAGCAGCCCGAGACGGTCACCGAGATCATCCCGACCTACACGAACATCTCGCCGGACGTGGCCGCGCAGCTCTCGCAGCCCGGGTTGAGCCAGACCAGCGACCTGAGCGACTTCGGCACGCTCGCCGACCTCATGGTCGAGCACGGCCTCATGGAGGAGGGGCTCGACCTGGACGAGGTGGTCGTGGAGGCCGAGGAGCTGCCGCAGGAGTAGGCCACGGGCGGGCCCGGGGAGCGCGCGTGAGACCCTCCGGGCCCGTCGACGGCAGCGCAGGGGGACGATCGCGATGAACCGACCGGTGCCGACCGCTCCGGATGGGGGGACCCCCGCCGGGCGCCGGGACCGGCCCCGCGCGGCCGAGGGCATGGGCGGGCTGGCCAAGGGGCTGGCCATCATCGAGGCGTTCGGGGCGTCCCGCACGCAGCTGTCGATCAGCGAGGCCGCCCAGGTGACGGGCACGACCCCCGCGTCGGCCCGGCGGTGCCTGCTCACCCTGGAGCAGCTGGGCTACCTCAGCTTCGACGGCAAGTTCTTCCGGCCCACCCCGCGGATGGTCCGGCTCGGCGCCGCCTACCTGGAGACCGCGCCCCTGCCGCTGCTCGCCCGCCCCCACGTCATCGCGGCCCGGGAGGAGCTGGGCGAGTCGGTGTCCCTCGCCGTCCTGGAGTCCGACGAGTCGGTCTTCGTCGCCCGCGCCGACGCCGAGCGCGTCGTGTCCGCCGGGGTGCGGCTGGGGGCGCGCCTGCCGGCCCACGCCTCCGCCACCGGGCGGGTCCTGCTCGCCGGCCTGCCCGACGACGAGGTCGACGCCCTGCTGGCCCGGGCCGCCCTGCGCAGCACCACCCCGAACACCCTCACGTCCACCGACGCGATCCGGGCCCGGGTGCAGCGTGCGCGGGAGGAGGGCGTGGCCTACACCGACGAGGAGCTCGAGCTCGGCATCCGGACCATGGCCGTGCCGGTGAGGGACAGCTCCGGTCGGGTCGTGGCGGCGATGAGCGCCGCCGCCTTCGCCTCCCGGGTCACGCTGGAGGACATGCAGGCGACCTTCCTCCCGGTCCTGCGCCGGCACGCCGACCGGCTGGGCAGGATGCTGTAGCGCTCCCGGCACGGCCGGGAGGGCGGGGCTCCGGTCGACGGGAGCCCGGCCCTCGCTCGTGCTCAGCCGGCGGCGGGCGCCGGGCCGTAGGTCAGGTGCGCCACCCCGTTGCTGAGGCCCTCGGCACCGAGCAGGGACAGCGGCGTCCGCGGGGCGCCGTCCGGGAAGAGCCGGATGCCCTCCCCGAGGGCCACGGGGTAGACGTACAGGTGCAGTTCGTCGACCAGGCCGTCGGCCAGCAGGGCGCGGACCAGGGTGGCGCTGCCGCTCACGTAGATGTCGCCGTCCACCTCGGTCTTGAGCGCGCGCAGGCGGTCGGCGTCGTACCCCCCGACCACGCTCGAGTTCTGCCACACCGACTCGGCGTCGGTGAGCGTGGAGGAGACCACGTACTTGCGGGTGTCGTTGAAGAACGGGGCACCCTCGTCCTCCTCCACGGTCCGGGTCGACCAGGCCGGCGCGAACATCTCGAAGGTCGTGCGGCCCAGCAGGATGCCCGACGACGAGGCCGTGAGGGCACCGATCGAGGCGGCGAGGTCCTCGGGGAAGCCGTAGTCGACCGTCCACATGGGGACGTCGACCACCCCGTCGACGGTGGTGAACTCGTGGACCTTGATCGCGCCCAAGGCGTGCTCCTCAACTGATCGCCCGGCTGCGGTGTCGGCGCCGGGATGTGCGGTGTCGTGGGAGAGACGATGGCCGACGCCGGTTCTCATCGGTGGGAGGACGGCGATCTCGCTGCTGAGCGCGCGGCGCCGACGGGTCCCCCGCGGCACGCCCGGGCCGACGACGCCGGGTTGACGCGTCACCTGGTGGGTAGCTCGGGGCGACGGCCGCCCGCACGGCGGCTCCGTCGCCCGCCGCTCACGACAGGGAAGAAGCCATGACACTGCCGGATCGGGACGCAGCGAGGGACTGGGTCGGCGCGACGGTGGTCGACCGGGACGGCGAGGAGATCGGCGTGTGCGCCGCCCTGTTGGCCGACGAGGCGACCGGGCTGCCGGAGTGGCTGTACGCCGAGCGCGACGAGGTCACCGTGGTGGTCCCGCTCCTCGACGCCACCGGGAGCGGGGACCGGGTGCAGGTCTCGGTCCCCCGGGCCGACGTCGACGCCGCGCCACGGTTCGGTCCCTCGCGGGAGCTGTCCCAGGAGCAGGAGGCGGAGCTCTACCGGCACTACGGGATCGAGTACTCCCGGGCCGGCTCGGAGAGCGTCCTGCCGACCGAGGCGGAGCCCGCCGGGGCCGAGTCCGTGCAGACCGGGCCGACGCAGGGCGCGACGGCCGGGGCCGCACCGGACGCGGACGACGACCGGCTCGCCGGGAGCGACTCCGCGGGACGCGGTCGCTCGGTGGCGGCCGCCGTGCTCGTGCTCGTGGGCCTGGCCGCAGCCGTCGTCGCGGCGGTGCGCCGGCGCGGCCGACCGGTTCTCGGGTCGGCGGCCCTCTGGCGACGCGCACCCGCCCGGCGCAGGCCGGCTCCGCGCCGCGCCGCCGTCGGCACAGCCGCCGCGGGCGCCGCCGCCCGCGCTCGAGCCGCTGCGCTGGCCGCGGCGGCCGGACCGGTGCTGGCGGCCTCGGGCCGCCTGGCGCGGGAGGGCGCGTCGGCAGGTGCCCGGTCGGTCGGCGGTGCGGCCGTCGACGCCGCCCGGTGGGGGCGCGAGGCCTCGACGGCGGCCCGGACGTACACCGACGAGGCCACCGCGCGACTCGCACCGTGGCTGGCCACGACCGGGGAGGCGGCCTGGCGTGCCGCCCGCGCCGGGACGGACTCGGCTCTGCAGGCCACCGGTGCGGCCACCGGGGCGGTCGTGGCCGCCCTCCCGCGGGTGGCCGCAGGTGCCGGTCACGCCGGACGGACGGGTCTGCACGCGCTGCTCACGGTGGGCGCGGCAGCCGAGGCGGCGCCGAAGGTGCTCGCCGAGACAGGGGAACGACTCGAGAAGGGGTGGAGAAGAGGCATGGGCAGGTTGTCGTTGGCACTCGGCTTCGGTGTCGGGTACGTGCTCGGCGCACGCGCCGGACAGGACCGGTACGAGCAGATCAAGCAGGCCGCGGCCGGAGTGGTGGAACGACCCGAGGTCCAGCAGGCCCTCGACAAGGCCAGGACCGCCGCCCCGGCCCCGCTGCAGGGCAGCATCGACAAGCTGACCGGTCGGGCGTCCGGCCGCCACTACGCCGGCACCGACACGGCCGGCACCGACACGGCCGACGCCGAGGGGGTCACCGTCGAGGGGGTCGACGTCGTCGTGCCGCCCCCCGCGCCGGCGACGGGCACGGCCGGCCCCCGCGGTACGGACGCTCCCGTGCCGGACCCGCTGATCCCACCGGCCAAGTCGAACGACGGACCCACCGCGCCCTGACCGGGCCGTAGCCGGCCGCTGCGATCGAGGGTGTGCCCGCCGACGCCCAGCGTGGGACGGGCACACCCTCGAGGACGGCGGCGCCTCCCGGGGCGGGCGCCGGTGATGTGCGCTTCCGGCGTCGTCTGACCGGTCGCCTGCGCCCGAAGCGCACTTCGCCGCAGGCACGCGGCCCGCGGCCCACCCGCTGCCGCAGGTGTGTCGCGGCCGCGGCCGGTCAGCGCCCGGCCGGTGCGGTCTGGGCCCTCCCGCCGTCGTCGCGGCTCCACGCGGCCATCCAGCTCTCGTTCTCGCGCGAGATGACGTCCTCGCAGTCGCGCACCAACCGGGCAGCCGCTGCGGGGCCGTGGTCCGTGCCCTCGCGCCACTGCGCCACCCGGGCTCTCAGTTGCCGGGCGGTGGACAGGTAGGTGATGACCAGGTGCTCGTAGCGGGCCGCGGCGACGTGCGCGGTGATCGCCGCCCCCACCGTCGTGACCACCGCGACCCAGGCACCGACGGCGTCGAGCCGCGTGGCGGCGGCGACGGCCCCGAGCAACGCGCCCAGCAGCGCCAGTCCGAACTCGATCGCGCGGAACGTCGCCAGCCGCCGCTGCTGCCGGGCCGCACCGGGCGTGTAGTACCGGTCGATCTGCGGTTGCACGCGGACGCTGAGATAGGAGTGCACGTCCTCGACGGGCGGCAGCGGCTCGTCGTCGCTCGGCCGGCCGAGGGTGTGGCCGGCGAGGTCCTCGGCGTCGTCGGTGATGTCGAAGGTCCGCCTCGCGAGCTCGGCATCCCGGCCGGCGCCGTCGTACGGCGGTGTCCCGGTGAGGTAGAGGTAGACCTCCTCCTTGAGCCCCTCCGCGACCGACCGGGCCCGGGTCCAGGCCTCGACCCGGTCGCGCCCCAGCTGTGCGGTGCGGATGACCGGCACCACGGCGAGCACCACGGCGGCGGCGACGCTGAGTCCCCGGCCGACGCCGCTGCCGAGCCCGACCTGGGTGGCGAGCGTGGCCAGCACGGCCCCGGCGATGGCCAGCGCGAGAGCCGCGGTGCGCCACCGGGCGAGCCGCTTCTTGAGCCGGCCGGCGGTGGAGGACCAGCGCCGCTGTTCGCGCCAGGCGTCGACGAGGGCGTCGGTCGGTGTCCGGGTCGTCACTGCGAACCTCCCGCGACGAGGGGCGTGATGATCAGGCTGCACACGTGTCGCGGTACGCCAGTCCTGCGACGTAGCGGTCCCACTCCGCGCGGTCGAGTCCGCGACCGGTGATGGCGCAGGCCCGCCCGGTGGGCTGCTCCCGGACCTGACGGAGCGGGCCGAGGTCCCACAGCCGGACCGTCCGGTCCCCGCCGCCGCTGACCAGTGTCAGCTCACCGACGAACGCGACGGAGTTCACCGACCCGCCCTGCTCGTCCAGCGGGCGGCCGAGCAGGCGGGGCCGGTCCCGGTCGGTGAGGTCCCACAGGGCGACCGCGCCGTCCGCCCCTCCACTCACCAGGGTCCGCCCGTCCTGGCCGAACGCCACCGAGGACACCGGGCCGGTGTGCCCCGTCAGCACCGGCCACCACCGGCTGGGGTCGTCGGGGTCGGCGACGTCCCACAGCAGGACCGTGTGGTCGGCAGCGCCCGCGGCGAGGGTGCGCCCGTCCGGGGCGAAGGCCAGGGACGTGACGGGGCTGGTGTGGTCCTCCAGCGCGGGGCCGTGTCGGCGCGGCTGGGTCGGGTCCGCGAGGTCCCAGAGGACGACCGCGTTGTCCGCGCCGCCGCTGGCCAGCAGGCGTCCGTCCGGCGCGAACGCCACCGAGAGCACCTGCCCGGTGTGGTCGCTGAGGGGCTCGCCGAGCGCTCGCGGACGGGCGGGGTCGGCGACGTCCCACAGGCGGACCGACCCGTCGGCACCCGCACTGGCGAGGACCTGCCCGTCGGAGCTGAACGCCAGCGCGTACACCTGTCCCTCGTGGCCGGCCAGGGGCTCGGCGGACGGGGTCGGCCGGGACGGGTCGGTGAGGTCCCACAGCGACACCGCCCCGTCCGAGCCGGCCGTGGCCAGCACGCGTCCGTCCGGGGTGAGTGCGACCGGGCGCACCCCACCGCCCGGGTCGGCGGGGACCCGGCCGACCTCCCGCCGGGCGCCGTCCCCGGTGGCCCACAGCAGGACCGCTCCCTCGGCTCCGCCGCTGGCCAGCACCTGCCCGTCCCGGGCGGAGGACACCGAGTACACGCCGTCGGGGTGCCCGGTCAGTGGCTCGCCGAGCGGCCGTGGCCGGACGGGGCCGGCCAGGTCCCACAGCACCACCGTCCGGTCGGTGCTCCCGCTGACCAGCGTCCGCCCGTCCGGAGCGAAGGCCACCGCGTTCGCGCGGTCGGTGTGCCCGGTGAGGGGATCGCCGAGCGGCCGCGGGTCGGCCGGGTCGGCGAGGTCCCAGAGGCGGACGGTCCGGTCGGCACTCGCGGTGGCCAGGGTGCGGCCGTCGGGGGCGAACGCCACCGAGAACACCTGGCTGACGTGGCCGGCCAGGGGCTGTCCCAGCCGGCGGGGCCGTTGGGGGTTGGCGACGTCCCACAGCTGGGCGGTGCCGTCGGCGCTCGCGGTGGCGAGGACCGGGCTCTCCGGGGCGAACGCCACCGCCCACACCGCGTTCCGGTGACCGGCCAGCGGCTCGCCGATCTGCCGTGGAGCGGCCGGGTCGGCGACGTTCCACAGCCGGACGACGTGGTCGAACCCGGCGGAGGCCAGCACGCGCCCGTCCGGGGAGAAGGCCACCGTGGTCACGCGGTCGCCACCGGCGGGCACCGGTGGCCCGAGCCGACGGGGCCGGGCGGGGTCGGCGACGTCCCACAGCAGGATCGTGCCGTCGGCGCTCGCGGTGGCCAGGGTGCGCCCGTCCGGGGTGAACACCGCCGCGTGCACCTGGTCGGTGTGGCCGATCAGCGGGTCGCCGATCGCCTCGGGTCCGGCCGGGTCGCTGACGTCCCACAGGACCACCGTCCCGTCCCCGCTGGCCGAGGCCAGGGTGCGCCCGTCCGGGGAGAACTCGACCGAGTAGACGAACTCCTGGTGGCCGGTCAGGGGCGGGCCGATCCGGCTCGGGCGCGCCGGGTCGGCGACGTCCCACAGCACGACGCGGCCGTCCATGCCGGCCGTGGCGAGGGTGGCAGCGTCCTCGGTGAGCGCCAGGTCCACCACGTCGTCGTCGTGGGGCAGGGTGCGGGCGTACCGGGTGTGCGTGAGGGTCTCGACCAGGCTGGCCCGGGTCTCGGCGTCGGGACTGATGTCCTGCGCCGCGATGCCGAGCAGCAGAGCCGTGCGCGGGTCGGTCGCCCGCGCCTCGTCCGCCTGGGCGACGAGCTGGCGGGCCACCGCCGCCTGCTCGCTCCGCTGCGCTGCGTTCTGCGCGAGCGTCGCCAGGCCCGCCCCGGCGAGCGCGAGGACAAGCAGCACCGAGAGGACGACCGTGCTGCGGCGCCGCCGTCGCCGGTCACGCCGGATGCTGGACCGGAGGAACTCGCGGGCCCGCGCGCTGAGCTCGACCCGGTCGGCGACCAGCGTCCCCTGCGCACGCCCTCGCTGCAGGCGCGCCCCGGTGTCGGCCAGCGCGGCGGCCAGCTGACCGCGTTCCCACAGCCGGGACGGCGGCTCGTCGGCAGCCGCCCACTCGGCGGCGGCCTGCTCGACGGCGCGACGGGCCCGCAGGGCGGTGGACGCGGCCTCGATGGCCTCCCGCAGCGGCCGCCAGGCGGTGAGGAAGGCCTCGTGGGCGACCCCGACGACCACGCGGTCGTCCTCGCGGTCGGTGGTCAGCAGCCGGCGGGCGACGAACGCGTCCAGCTCGGTGGCCACCTGCTCGGGCAGCTCGTCGCGGGACACGCGCCACCGGGTGGGGCGGCCCTGCTCGTCAACGGTGACCAGCCGGAGCAGCTCCTTGACCACCTGGTCGGGGCTGCGGCCGGTGCCGGCGATCGCGTCGGCGAGGGCGTACTCGGCCTGGCGGGTGAGGGCTCCTTGGACCCCGCCGAGCTGCTCGTAGCGGCTGGTGAGCAGGCGGCCACCCCGGCCGATCCCCTCGGCCAGCTGGGCCAGGGTGTACGCCAGCAGCGGCAGTGCCTCACCGCTGTCGGTGTCGGCCACCAGCCGGGTGACGAGGTCCTCGTCCACCTCGATGCCGGCCAGCCGCGCGGGCTCCTCGACGACCGCTCGCAACGACTCCCGGCGCAGGGGCTGCACCGGGTGGATCCGCTTGGGCAGCGCGTTGAGGTCGGGGTCGGTGAGCAGTGGCTCGAGGAACTCCGGCCGCAGGGTGGCGACCAGCTGCACCGGCCCGGTCAACGCCGGCCGCAGGAGGGCGGCGAAGCGGGCCCGGTCGTTCGGCGCCGCCTGGGTCAGCACCTCCTCGAACTGGTCGGCCACGACCAGCAGCCGACGTCGGCGGTGCCCGGGGACGGCGAGGAGCAGCTCGTCGGCCAGCTCGGTCAGCCACCCGTGCTCGAGCCGGCAACGGACGTCGGCCAGCGACCAGTCCCGGCCGAGGAGCCGGGCCGCGGCCGCGAGCTCCCGCGTCAGGGCGCCGACCGGGTCGGTGCCCGGGAGGAACGGCGACAGGGTCCACCACTCGGGCTCCTCCGCCACCACCGGCAGCAGGCCGGCCCGGACCAGCGAGGACTTGCCGCACCCCGAGGGCCCCACCACCAGCAGGGCGGTCCCGTCGGCGCGCTCGGCCGGTGACCTGAGCAGTGCGGCCAGCTGGTCGACGTCGTGCTCGCGGCCGAAGAACACCCGGTGCTGGTCGACGTCGAAGGGGCGCAGGCCCGGGAAGGGCGAGCGGTCGTCCGGCCAGCCGCGACCACCGGCGGAGTCGATCCGTACCAGTGCCTCGGCCAGACCGGCCCGTGCCCGTTCCTCGCCCTTCGTGACGTCGACGTGCTGGACGGCGGTCAGCAGGGGGTGCCGGGCGCCGGCCTCCGCGCGGACCGGCACCAGGCGGCTGCCTCGTGACCGGGCGAAGGTCACCTCCGCCGTGCACCACACCGACCGGGTGTAGGCCGACGTGACGACGCAGACGACCGCGTCGGCCCAGCGGAGGCGCTCGAGCAGCCGCTGCTCCCACTCGTCTCCGGCGACGATGCCGTCCCGCAGGTCCTGGTCGAGGAAGACGTCGTGCCCGTCGGCGCACAGCCACCCGTGCACGGTGCCGGCCAGCTCGGCGTCCTCGCTGGCGTGGCTGAGGAAGACCCTGCCCACCGCTTCCCCCTCACACGATCAGGGTCGTCACAACGGCCGGCCTACGGACTGACCTGCTCCTCGTCGGTCTGCTCCTCGTCGGTCTGCTCCTCGTCGGTCTCCTGCTCCTCGGTCTCCTGCTCACCGGACTCCTGCTGCTGGGTCCCCGACCCCTGCTGCTGCTCGCCGGATCCCTGCTGCTGGTCGGACTCCTGCTGCTGCTCGCCGGACTGTTGCTCGCCCGACTCCTGCTCCTGGTTCCCGGACTGCTGCTGGTTCCCGGACTGCTCCTGCTGCTGGCCGGACTCCTGCTGCTGGTTCCCGGACTGCTCCTGCTGCTGGCCGGACTCCTGCTGCTGGTTCCCGGACTGCTCCTGCTGCTGGCCGGACTCCTGCTGCTGGCCGGACTGCTGCTCGCCGGACTGCCGCTGCTCGCCGGACTGCTGCTGCTGGTTCCCGGACTGCTCCTGCTGCTGGCCCGAATCCTGTTGCCGCTCGCCGGACTCCTGCTGCTGGCCCGACTCCTGCTGGTTCGCGGACTGCTGCTGGTCCGCCGACCGCTGCTCGTCCCCGGACGCCGACTGGGGGGCCGTGTACGGCGGAGGTTGGTTCTCCGTCCTCGGCGGGAGCTTCTGGTCGAGTTCCTCCCGACACGCGGCGACGTCCTCGGAGTCCTCCTGCTTCCCCGCACACTCCGCGACGGCTTCGAACCCGTCCCGCACCACTCCGGTGCCCCGGGGCAAGGGCACCACCGTCTCCTCGGGACCCCCGCTCCCGGTCCCTCGCCGGAGCTCCTCATCGGTGAGCAGGTGACCGTTCGCGTTCGTCAGGAGGAAGGCACTCCCGCACCCGCTCCCTCTGAGCACGACTCGCGGTGGGACGGTCGCGTCGTCCCAGTCGGCCTCACAGCCCCCCTCGCCCGTGGGCGCTCCGGTGCTGTAGACGGCCCTCTGCAACCCGGCCGCGAGGAACTCGCGGGCGATCCTCTTGCACTCTTCGGGGTCCTCTACCGGCCTGACCTTCTCCGGATCACCAGGATCGGGGCGGTTCGGGTCATCACAGTCCATGTACAGCCCGCGGAGAGCCACCTCCAGGTTCCCCGTGCCCTCGAACTTGTTGAAGTCCGGGTTGTTGACCGAGTCCGCCGGAGGGAACTGCTTCGTCGGTCGTTCCTCGTCCGTCGTGCCCCCGCCCGGTCGACCCGGCTGTCCCGGCCTCTCCTCGTCGGTGCTGCCACCGCCCGACCCCGGGGGTGACTGCACCGCCTCCGGAGGCATCCCGGCGCCCTCGGGCAGTCGTCCGTCGGGCGGCAGGACGGCGGGGTCGATGGGCTCGCCGCCCGCGTCGACCAGCTGGAAGTTGCCGACACAGTCCTCGCCGGCGAGGACGAGGTGCCCGGCCTCCCATCGGGCCCGGCACCCGTCGGCCTCGTGGTCGACCAGCCGGATCGGTGCCGACCGCACCGACTCCAGGACGGTCGCCCGGCACCCCTCCACGTCGGTGATCGAGAGGTCGCTCTCGCACTGCTCGTAGAGGACGGTGACGGCGGCCTCCACGGTCTGCGCACCGGCGACCCCCTCGAAGAAGCCGTCGTCCAGGGGGACCCCGCCCGCACCCGGCGGCGATCCCACGTCTGCCTGCGGCCGCCCGGCCTCCCGGTCTGCTGCGCCGGGGTCGGGACCGGACCCGCACCCCGCCACCACCAGCGAGATCCCCATCAGGGCGCACACGGAACTGCCTCGCTCAGACCTCAGCATCGCTGTTCCCCCAGGTACTGAGTCAGTGCCTCAGGGAGAGGAGGGTTCTCCGTCGCCGGTGATACGTCTACGGACCGACTCCTCGCGACACGCCGGTGCACGGAGGCGCTGCAGATCGCTGCTGCAGAGCGCGGCAGGAGCGCTGCTGCGATGACGTTCCCGTGACGCGACGGTGACGCGAACCGGCCAGACTCCGTGCTCCACCGGTTGCCTGCTGTCCTCCCGCGACCGGATCGGACAGGAGCGGGAGCAGGCCGACGTCGGGACGAGACCCGGCGTCCTCGATCGCACGGCGGCCCGGGATGGACGGGAGGCGTCAGCGGTGGCGAAGGTCGCGATCGCGTGCCAGGGCGGCGGCAGCCACACGGCGTTCACCGCGGGTGTGCTGGAGCGTCTGCTGGGCGCCGGAACGCAGACGGTCGTGGCCCTGTCCGGCACCTCCGGTGGAGCCCTCTGCGCCCTGCTGGCCTGGTACGGCCTGCTGACCGGCGGTGCGGCCGAGGCGGGGCGCTTGTTGCAGCGCTTCTGGCAGGCCAACTCGGCGACGACGCTGAGGGACCGGGTCGCGAACGCGTGGCTGGTCGGGCTGACCCGGCTGGAGGGCCGGGTGGCACTGCCGGTGGTCAGTCCCTACGTGTACCCAGAGGTCGCGCGGGCTGCCCTGACCGACCTGCTGACCCGACACGTCGACTTCGACCGCGTCGCCGGCCTGCAGGCAGCACCCGACGAGGACCAGCCGCTGCTCCTGGTGGGAGCCGTCGACGTCGCCACCGGGGAGCACCGGGCGTTCTCGAGCCGGTGCCGGGAGATCAGCCTTGAGGCGGTCCTGGCCTCGGCCGCCGTGCCTCCGCTGTACCGGGCCGTGCACGTGGGAGACAGCTACTACTGGGACGGCCTGTTCGCACAGAACCCGCCGGTGCACCAGCTGCCCCACGCCGGCCCGGACGAGATCTGGGTGATCCGGATCAACCCACTCGTCCGCGTGCAGGAACCGAAGACCATCGCCGACATCGCCGACCGGCGCAACGAACTGGCGGGGAACCTCTCCCTCCAGCAGGAGCTGCACGTCATCCGGAAGGTCAACGCGTGGGCGGAGCGCCTCGGCGACCCGTTCCGGCGCATCGAGGTCCGCGAGATCGGCCTGGGCCTCGACCTCGACGTGGCGAGCAAGGTCGACCGGAGCCCCGCCCTCATCGACCGCCTGCTCGACGAGGGACGACGGGAGGCGACGCGGTTCCTCGACACCCTGCCCGGCTGAGCGGCTCCCGAGCCCGGTCGGACGGGTCCGCGTCCGGTGCGGTGACCCGAGGGCCGGTGGAACGCCGTCACTCCGCAGGGGGGCGGCCGATCCCGGCGGAGTGGGTCAGGTGGTGGGTGATCGGGTGGTCGGGAACGAGGACCCGACGGCAGCGCGCCAGAGTCTCCTCGCCCAGGGCGCGGGCCTGTTCGGCCTCACCGAGCTGGACCAACGCGCCGGTCAGGGTACTGGCCGCCCACAGGGTGACGAGGTGATCGGGACCCAGCGCCCGGCGGCAGCGCGCCACCGTGTCCTCGCCCAGGACGCGGGCCCGCTCGGCCTCGCCGGACTGGACCAGGGCACCGGTCAGGGCACCGGCGGCCCACAGGGTCACGAGGTGGTCCGGGCCCAGCACCCGGCGGCAGCGCTGCACGGTGTCCTCACCCAGGACCCGGGCCGCGTCTCTCTCGCCCAGCATGACCAGGGCCAGGGTCAGGGCGGTGGCCGCCAACTGGGTGATGAGGTGGTCCGGGCCCAGCACCCGGCGGCAGCGCTGCAGGGTGTCCTGGCCCAGGGTGCGGGCTCGTTCGGCCTCACCCAGCTGGACCAGGGCGCCGGTCAGGGCGGTGGCCGCCAACTGGGTGACGAGGTGGTCGGGGCCGAGCGCCCGGCGACAGCCCTGCAGGGTGTCCTCGCCCAGGACGCGGGCCGGCTCCGCCTCGCCGAGCTGGGTCAGGGCATGGGTCAGGGCGCATGCCGTGTCGAGGGTGACGACGTGGTCGGGGCCGAGGGCTCGGCGGCAGCGCGGCAGGGTGTCCTCGCCCAGCGCGCGGGCTCGATCGGCCTCGTCGAGCTGGATCAGGATGAACATCAGGGCGGCCGCCGCCGACAGGGTCCTGGCGTGGTCCGGGCCGAGCACGCGGCGGCAGCGTGGCAGGGTGTCCTCGCCCAGGATGCGGGCCGGCTCGTCCTCGCCGGCCTGGCTCAGGGCGTGCACCAGGGCGCCGGCCGTCGCCAGGGTGGTGGGGTGGTCCGGGCCGAGCACCCGGCGGCAGCGCTGCAGGGTGTCCTGGCCCAGCGCGCTGGCGAGCTCCTCCTCGCCGACGGACACCAGCGAGATGGTGAGGCGGCCGCCGGCGGTGAGGGTGTCGGGATGGTCGGGACCCAGGCTCGCCCGCCAGCGGTCGAGCAGCGGTTCGCAGACGGCCCGACTGCCGTGGCTGTCCCCTCTGGCCTGCAGATAGCGGGCGGTGTCCAGGGTGAGTCGGCGGGTCACTGCGGAGTGGTCGCCCATCGAGGCGGTGCTGAGCACGTGCGGGGCGCGCTGGGCGTAGAAGGCCCAGTTGACCGGGTCCTCCGGGTCGTCGGGGGCTGCGGCGGCCAGCAGCGCCACCACCCGCTCGGCGGTGGCCTGCTGCTGGTCGGGTGCCATCTGGTGGCGGATCACCGCCTGCACCAGCCGGTGCACCTGGAAGCCATCGGGATGGCGGCGGGCCAGGGAGTAGCCGACCAGCGCGCCGACGGTGTCGGCCAGGTCGTCGGCGTTGGCGGCGGTGCTGCGCAGCGGCTCGTCGAGGAGGTCGGCGTGCTCGGCGAAGAGGCACAACGGGATCGGTTCGGGCGCGAGGAAGGCGGCCAGGCGCAGCAGCTGCACCGCGGCCGGGTCCTCGCCACTGAGCCGTTCCAGGGACAGCGCCCAGGTGGTGTCGATCCGACCGGAGTACCCGACCACCTCGCCGCGGGCGAGGAGGCTCGCGCGGCGGGTGCGGAAGCGCCGCAGGTAGTCGGCGGGGGGCAGCTCGGTCTGCTCGAGATAGCCGGCGGCCTGCGCCGCGGCCAGGGGCAGGTCGCCGAGTTCGGTGGCGAGGGCGTTGGCCAGCTCCTCGCTCAAGGCGGGGATGCGGGCGCGCAGCAACGCGACGGTCTCCGGCCGCGCCAGCACGTCCACCTCCAGCCGTCCGCCCAGCGCTCCCCAGCCGGGGGACCGTGAGGTGATCAGCAGGTGCCCGCCCCCGCCGGGCCGGTAGTCGGCGATGTCGCCCGGCCGCTCGGCGTTGTCGAAGACCAGGAGCCAGCGGTCCCGGCCCCGCAGCTCGGCCAGCAGCCGCTCCACCGTCTCGGCGACCGTGCCCCCGGCCGGCAGGGCGAGCCGGGCGGCCAGCCCGGACAGCTGGTCGGGGATGAGGACCGGCTGCTCTGCGTCGATCCACCACATCAGGTCGTAGTCGGAGGCGAACCGGTGCGCGTACTCGATCGCCAACTGGGTCTTGCCCACCCCGCCCAGCCCGTAGAGCGCTTCCACCACCAGCGTGCCCTCACCCGCGCGCAGCCGCCGCCGCACCTCGGCCAGCAGACCGTCCCGGCCGGAGAACCGCGGGTTCCGCGGCGGCACCTTCCACACCGCCGGCAGGCGGCCGGCGAACCCCGGCCTGCCGGCCGGCGCGGGGCCCGCCCGCGGGAACGGCGGCGCATCCGTCGGCCGGCCACCGGTCAGCCGGGCCCGCAGCCGGGCCGCGGCGGCAGCCTCGTCCAGGCCGACGAGGTCCAGGTGGACCAGCGACGCGTACAGCGCGGGGAGGCGCACCGGCTCGATGAGGACCGGCACGATCCGCCCCTCGGCCACCGCGGACCCGGCGAACGCCGCCCGCAGCTCCGCACCGCCGAACGCGGAGGCGAAGTAGGCATCAGTGCACACCGCCAGCAGCCGGTCCGCCCGCTCCAGCGCCGCCTCCATGCGCGCCACGAAGTCCTCACCCGGCGCCCAGTCCCAGACGTCGAGCTCGACGGTGTAGCCCGCCTGCTGGAGCTGCCAGGCCAGCCACTCCGCCCACGCGGTGTCCCGACCGGCATGACTGACGAAGAAGTCAGTCCTCCGACCGCTCACGCAACAGTGCTACACCCATCACCCGCCGTATGGGGACACCTTCACGCCTCGGGACACGGCGCGGCCTCGTCGGGGCTGCACCGTCAGGCGAGCGGGCACTCGAGACGGTCACCGACAGCTCGTCGACGCCCATCCCGCACCCCCCGGCCGGCCGTCGTCCGAGCCGACCCGGGACTCCCGGCGGCTCCGGAGCACCTGCCCCTTGTGACGTGGACGTCCCGGGTGGAGCCTCGTCGAGCACCTGCCCGACGGCCGTACCGACCGGGCGCGACGGAGGTACCGATGCCCACCGAGGTCGCCTTCTCCAGCATCCAGACGGTCACGGCGCCGACCGACCTCGGGGCCGTGGCGACCGACCGCTACGCGCGCATCCGCGTCCTGGCGGACTGCCGCTTCGACTCCGACGCGACCGTGGAGATCCGGCTCGTCCTGCACGAGGGCGGCGGCGCCCCGGGCGACCTGGACCGGTTCCTCCTCGACCCCGGCGAGTCGGTCCAGCGCACCTACGACGTCCCCGGTACCGGCCTCGGCATCAGGGCATCGCCCGTCCAGTCCGGCCCGAGCACCATCGACGTCTGGATCTGGGGCCACCGGGCGCCCGGCGACTAGCGCCACCGCAACGCAACGTCCTCCAGCGAGGCGTCCTTGTCCACACGGTGAGCGGGATGCCGCGCGCACGGCGATGTCACCACGTTGACCGGCGCTGACCTGCGCCAGGTCCCCGCGACAGCCTCGGATGACGCGGCAGATGAGACGGAACCTGGCTGAGATCCCCTGGGGTGGACCGGTGCGCCGTCGCCCTGAAGGCGGCTCAAGGGACACCGGCGCGCCCGCGTCGTCGCCGCGCAGTGACCGTTCAGGCGAACCGCTTGATGAAGTCGAGCGCCGTCTGGGCGACCTCACGCCAGCCGTGGTCGATCGTGAGAGCGTGGCCCCGATCCGGGATCGTCACGAACTCTGTCACGGCGGGGTTGCGCCTCTGCCGCTTGTAGGCGGCCTTCGCGATCGCGGGCGCCACCGTGTGGTCCCTCTCGCCCTCGATGATCAGGAGGGGACCGCGGTCGGGGTTCTTCGTGTCGACCTTCGCCTCGGTCCGCGGGTTCAGATTCGCGTTGCCCATCTGCAGGAGAGCAATCCCAGACCCTGCGACGTGGTACGTCTCGTAGAGGTCCCGCGCCTCCTCCTCGTCCAACGCGTTCGCCCAGCCGTACTCGAACTGGTCGAACGTGAGCGTGATCGCGCGACCGCGCGTGAGCGGGTTGACCAGGAACGGGCCCGCCACCCTCAGCGTGGGGACCGGCAGAGGCAGAACCCCGCGGAAGACCCCGGGGTCGATCGCCACCGTGGCAGCCGAGAGGCCTTGGCCCGCGATCATCTGCGCCAGCAAGCCTCCGGTCGAGTGCCCCATGACCGCTGGCTTCTCGTCCAGGGCATCGATGACCTCGGCGGTGTGATCGGCGATCTGCTTCAGGGTCTTCCTGGCGAACACGTCCGGGTTCGCGCGGGCCTGTTCAACCGTTTCGGGATCGTCTGGCCAGTCCGGCGTCAGCGACGCGTGACCGGCCTGCTCGAAGAAGTCCGCCCAGTTGGCCCAGCTGCTCGGCAGCAGCCAGAGGCCATGGATGAGGACCACCGGGGTGTTGCCCGAGGCGTTGGCCGCCTCGATCTCGTGCTCCTCCCGCTCGGAGATCGACGCCATGACGAATTCCCCTCCGGTCGGGGTGACCTCATCACTCCTCGGCCATGGCATCAGCGTGCCACTCGGCAACTCAGATCAGCGCCGGTCGTGCACCCGCCCCGAGTGGGCCGCTCGAGGACACCGCCACCCGGCTCGCCCTGGGGGGCGACCTGTGAGACACCGTCGGGCCGGACGTGTCAGGCCGAGGTCCTCCGCAGGCTTCGAATGCCGTCGGCGCCGCAAGGCCGTGCAGGGCGTGACATCCGGCCCGTCACCCTGACCACTGAGCCGTCGTCCGCGGCTGCTCCAGGTTGTGGACCTCGAAGACCTCCGGTTCGCCGGCGGCTCGGACTCCGACCTCGTTGAGCACCGGTAGGAGCACCTCGCCGAATGCCGTGAGCTGCTCCGGGGAGTCCCAGATCTCGCTCACCTTCAGGTCCCCGTCGGTTCCGAACAGCACGTGCAGCTGCATGCCGGCCGGAGGCCACATTCCGGCCTTCTCCAAGCGGAGGCTCACCTCGTCGTACTGCTGACGCGTCAAGCCGACTACCGGAAAACGCACGACGATGCTCACGCGGACCTCCCCGGTGACGCACTCGCGCCCAGGCCAACCCGCCCGGACCTCGGACGAGCGCGACGGTACGGCCGATCGGCTGAGCGGACGGGAACCTCTGCGTCCCGGGACGACGTGCGCGCGTGGCGACTACCCAACGGCCATCCCCATCCCACGGTTCGGCCACGAGCGACTCGAGGAGCGGTGTGCCTGCACACGCAAGCACCCCGACCTGTCCCTCCATGGGCCTCTGTGGGACAGCCGGCCAGCATGGCCGCGAGGAGCTGCAGGGCATGCCGATGGTCACGGCTCGGGCTGAGAGTCCTCTTCGTCGTCCCGCCGCCTACGAACGATGACATCGACGACCAGCAGCCCGACCCACAGCGCGTCGGTGACGATCGCGGAGCCAGCGAAGAAGGCGTTGCGTGCCCGTCCAGAGCAGATGGCCACGCGGGGTGTGCTCGCTCCCCCCGCGCTCCCGCAGGCTCGCAGCCACCCTCGGATGCCCCACAGAGGCCACGAGGACCCGTGCGACGTGCATCCGGAGGGACAGCCCGGAACACCGCATGTCGACGACGGGGAGAGTCGGCGCAGGTCAGTGCCGACACGAGTTGCTCGTCCGCGACTCAGCCCGCAAGGGGATCAGACGTTGAAGCGGAACTCCACGACGTCGCCGTCCTGCATGACGTAGTCCTTGCCCTCCATGCGCACCCAGCCGCGGGCCCGGGCCTCCTGCATGGAGCCGGCCTCGATGAGCTGGTCGTAGGACACGATCTCGGCCTTGATGAAGCCGCGCTGGAAGTCGGTGTGGATGACGCCGGCGGCCTGGGGTGCGGTCGCGCCGACGGGGATGGTCCAGGCGCGGGCCTCCTTGGGGCCGGCGGTGAGGTAGGTCTGCAGGCCGAGGGTGGCGAAGCCGACGCGGGCGAGCTGGTGCAGGCCGGGCTCGTCCTGGCCGATCCCGGCGAGCAGCTCCGCGGCCTCCTCCTCGGGCAGCTCGGCGAGCTCGGCCTCGATCTTGGCGTCCATGAGGATCGCCTCGGCCGGCGCGACCAGGGCCCGGAGCTCCGCCACCAGCGCTTCGTTGGCCAGCTCCTCCTCGTCCACGTTGAACACGTAGAGGAACGGCTTGGTGGTCAGCAGCGTCAGCTCGCGCAGCGGCTCGGGGTCCACGCCGGCGGCGAACAGGGTCCTGCCCTCGTTCAACACCTCCTGCGCGGCGAGGGCGGCGGTCAGCAGCGCGGCGCGCTCCTTGTCCTTCTTCGCCTCCTTCTCCAGCCGCGGGATCGCCTTCTCCAGCGTCTGCATGTCGGCGAGGACGAGCTCGGTGTTGATCGTCTCGATGTCGTCGGCGGGTGAGACCTTGCCCTCGACGTGGACGACGTCCGGGTCGGAGAACACCCGGATCACCTGGCAGATCGCGTCGCTCTCGCGGATGTTGGCCAGGAACTTGTTGCCCAGCCCCTGCCCCTCGCTCGCGCCGCGGACGATGCCGGCGATGTCCACGAAGGAGACCGTCGCCGGGACGACCTTCTGCGAGGAGAAGACCTCCGCCAGCTTCCCCAGGCGGGGGTCCGGCACGCCGACCACACCGACGTTGGGTTCGATGGTGGCGAACGGGTAGTTCGCGGCCAGGACGTCGTTCTTGGTCAAGGCGTTGAACAGCGTCGACTTGCCGACGTTGGGCAGCCCGACGATGCCGATGGTGAGACTCACGGGGGTCCAGCGTACGTGGGGTGCCCGCCCAGCCCCGGCGCCGTTCACCTCGACGCCTGCCACCGGGTGCGCCGACCCGGTGGACTCGGAGCGACGCGGGCGAACGATTCTCCCCCCTGCGTGTCTGTTGACGGCGCAACCACTTCTGCTCGTCGGCGTGCACAAGTACCGTCCGCTGCGTCGCCGGTCGGGGGACGGGCGGACGCTGGCAGGAGGACGCCGTGGAGACAGGCACGTGGGTCGGTCCGGTGGCGGCGGTGCTCGCGGTCGGCGGGGTGACCGCGGTGTTCTTCGCCGCGTTCCTGCCCGAGACGCGACCGGCCACCCTCGTCGGTGGGCTCGGACTGCTGCTGACCGCCCTGCTCCTCGACGGGGTCGCTCGCATCCGGCGCCGCCGGGCCGAGGGCGGCCCCTTCCGGGTCCCCGAGGGCCGGGACGCCGCGCTCCCCTGACCCGGCACGGGTGCGTCCTCCGGCCCGCCACGGCTCGCGGGTCCCGGATCTGCGTCGCCCCGCGGCCGTCGGCTGTCGGGCGGCGCGTCGCCGTCCTAGCCTGCGCGGGTGGTCGACAACGCGCTCCAGCAGCTGGTCCAGCGGCGCCTGCTGGAGCTGGGCGGGACCGCGGAGGAGGCCTCCCGGCGCGCTGACTGGGCGATCGCGCCGCAGACCATCGCCCGCATCGCCCACGGCCGGCACTCAGGGATGGTCAGCGAGCGGCTCGCGGCGGCGCTGGCCCGCGCGATCGACGTCCCGGAGAACCGGGTCCGCCGGGCGGCCGGTCTCCCGCTGGTCGAGGACCCGCGCGCCGACGTCCGCACCGGCCCGCACCTGCGCGTCGTACGGGACGACGGCCGGCTCCGGTAGCCGTCACGGCGGCGTCCGAAAACCGCCAGTCCTCGACGCACCGCGGTGCCATGCTCGCTGCATGACACCGCCGCTGGACCCCGAGCGCTGCTACCGCGCGGTCGCCAGCCGGGACGCCCGCTTCGACGGCTGGTTCTTCACCGCCGTCGCGACCACCGGCATCTACTGCCGGCCCTCGTGCCCGGCCCGCACGCCGCTGGCCCGCAACGTCACCTTCTTCTCCACCGCCGCCGCCGCCCAGGGTGCGGGCTACCGCGCCTGCCGCCGCTGCCGCCCGGACGCGGTCCCCGGTTCCCCGGAGTGGGACGTCCGCGCCGACGTCGTCGCCCGCGCCATGCGGCTCATCGCGGACGGCGAGGTGGAGCGCTCCGGCGTCCCGGGGCTGGCCGCCCGGCTCGGGTACTCCGAGCGCCAGCTGCACCGGCTGCTGGTCGGCGAGCTCGGCGTCGGACCGCTGGCCCTCGCCCGCGCCCAGCGCGCCCAGACCGCGCGGCTGCTCATCGAGACCACCGACCTGCCGATGGCCGACGTCGCGTTCGCCGCGGGCTTCGCCAGCATCCGGCAGTTCAACGACACCGTCCGCGAGGTCTTCGCCGTCACCCCCACCGAGCTGCGCCGCGGCGCACCGGGCCGGAACGGCGCGACGCCCGGCGAGCTCACCCTCCGGCTGGCCGCCCGCGCCCCGTACGACGCCGCGGAGGTCCTGCTCTTCCTCGGCGCGCACGCCGTGCCCGGCCTCGAGGAGTGGGACGGCACGACGTTCGCCCGGGTGCTCGACCTCCCGCACGGCCCGGCCGTCGTCCGGCTCACCCCCGCGGCCGACGGAAGCCCGGCGGTCACCGCCCGGCTGCGGCTGACCGCGCTGCGCGACCTCGGGGTCGCCGTCGCCCGCTGCCGCCGGATGCTCGACCTGGACGCCGACCCCGCCGCGGTCGACGAGGCGCTCTCCGCCGACCCCGCCCTGGCCGGGCTCGTGGCGGGCGCGCCCGGCCGCCGGGTGCCCGCCTCCCCCGACGCCGCCGAGCTGGCCGTCCGCGCCGTCCTGGGACAGCAGGTCTCGGTGGCCGGTGCGCGCACCCTCACCGCCCGGCTGCTGACCGCGGCGGGCACGCCGCTGCCCGAGCCGGTCGGCACCCTGACCCACACCTTCCCCCGGCCGGCCGCGCTCGCCGGGGCCGACCTCACCGCGGTCGGGCTGACCGGGGCACGGCGGCGCACGGTCGGCGCGCTGGCCGACACCCTCGACCGCGGAGCCGTGGCCCTCGACGCGGGAGCCGACCGCGACGAGGCCGTCGCCGCGCTGCGCGCCGTCCCGGGGATCGGCCCGTGGACCGCCGCCCTCGTGGCGCTGCGCGGCCTCGCCGACCCCGACGTGTGGTTGCCCGGTGACCTCGCGTTGCGGCGCTCGCTGGTGGAGCTGGGCAGCTCCGACTCCGACGCCGCCACCCGCTGGCGTCCCTGGCGTTCGTACGCGGTCATGCACCTGTGGGCACTGGCCGTCCCCGACCTGTTCCGCCGCCCGCCGTCCCTCCCTGATCGGAGCGCCTCATGACTCCCCCTCCCGCCCGGTTCGCCGCGGTCGACACCCCGACCGGGCCGTTCACCGTGGTCGTGACCTCCGACGCCCACGGCCCCGACGTCGTCCTCGCCGCCGGCTGGACCGACGACGTCGCCGACCTGCTGCCGCTGGTGCACCGCTCGCTGCGCCCGACCTGGGTCGAGCGGGCCGACCGGCTGCCCGTCCTGGACGCCGTGGACGCGTTCGTCGCCGGCGACGTGCGCGCGATCGACGACGTGCCGGTCCGGCAGCGGTCCGGCCCGTTCCTGGAGGACGCGTGGGAGGTGCTGCGCACCGTGCCCGCGGGCGAGCCGGACACCTACGCCGCGTTCGCCGCGCGGTGCGGGCGCCCCTCGGCGGTCCGTGCCGCGGCCAACGCCTGCGCGCGCAACGCGGCCGCGCTGTTCGTGCCCTGCCACCGGGTCCTCGGGTCCGACGGCGGGCTGGGCGGCTTCCGCTGGGGGACGCCGGTGAAGCGCTGGCTGCTCGACCACGAGGCGGCCTCGGTCGCCCGGCCCGACCTGACCCTGGTGGTCTGACCCGCGGTCAGCCCGGCCTCCCCGGAACTGTCGGACCCGTCCGGCACCCTCGTTCCCCGTGGACGCCGCCTCCCTGCTCACCGGACTCCTCGTCGGCGCGCTGCTCGGGGCCGCGGTCGCGCTCGGTGTCGTGGCGCTCGTGTCGCGGCGGCGGCCGGCCGACGACGGGCTGGACCCGGTGCACGAGTCGCTGGACCACCTGCACCGGCTGCTGGCCGGCATGGAGCGGGCGAGGGCCACGGCGCACGGGGAGCTGCGCGAGCAGATGGGCACCGTCGGGCAGGTCTCGACGCTGCTGCGCCAGGAGACCGCAGCCCTGGTGACCGCCCTGCGCACCCCGCACGTGCGCGGCCGCTGGGGCGAGGTGCAGCTGCGCCGGGTCGTGGAGGTGGCCGGGCTGCTCGAGCACTGCGACTTCGTCGAGCAGCCCAGCGCCACCAACGACGCCGGCGCGGGGGTGCGCCCCGACCTGGTGGTGACCCTCGCCGACGGCCGGCAGGTGGTCGTCGACGCCAAGGTGCCGTTCACCGGCTACATCGAGGCCGTCCAGGCCGAGGACGTCGCCGTGCGCGCCGAGCGGATCGCCGCGCACGCCCGCCAGCTGCGCGCCCACGTCGACGCGCTCTCCGCCCGCCGGTACCCGACCGCCTTCCGCCCGGCCGCACCGTTCACCGTGCTGTTCGTGCCCTCCGACGGGTTCCTCACCACCGCACTGGAGGCCGAGCCGGGGCTGCTGGAGTACGGGTTCGCCCGGGACGTCGTCCTGGCCACCCCCAGCACGCTGCTGGCGCTGCTGCGCACGGTGGCCTACTCCTGGCGGCAGGAGCGGCTGGCCCGGGACGCCGACCAGGTGCTCGAGGTCGGTCGCCGCCTGCACGCCCGGCTCGGCACGCTGTCGGGCCACCTCACCCGGCTGGGCTCGGCGCTGAGCTCCACGGTGACCCGCTTCAACGAGACCGTCGGCTCCTACGAGAGCTCGGTCCTCGTGGCCGCCCGCCGGTTCGACGACCTCGGCGTGGCCGAGACGCCGGTGCCCAGCCCCCCGCCGCTGGAGGCGACGGTCCGGACGCTGCGGCCGGCCGAGGTCCCGCTGCCGCTGCCCGGCGAGTGCGCGGCCGACGTCGAGCGCGACCGCGACGGCACCACAGGCTGACCGGCGAGCATCTCGCAACTCGGAGCGCACCAGCCGTCGCCGCAGTACCGTTTCGTCACAGGGGTCGCCTGAGCAACGGGGTGTCCTCACAGACGGTGGTCGACATTGGCACTTCTGCACAGCGCCCTGTCGTGGCGTCCTCCCCGGTCCGGCCCTCCGCCGTCGTTACCGTTGCCCGAGACAGCGGCCCCCGCGACGGAGGCCATCGACGAGGGACGGGAGGTGCGCCATGGCGGCGAGCACGGCCGGCACCTGGCGGGAGTCCGGGGTCCGCGCTGAGCGGCGCGCCCCTGCCCGGGCCACCCGGCCCGCGGCCGACGAGCACGTGGCCCGCGTCCCCCGGCCGCCGGTCCCGCCGCTGCCCCCGCGGGCCGGTGCCGCCCGACCGATGCGCTCCACCGACATCCCGCCGCTGCCCGAGCACCTCGCCCGGATCGGCCGCGGCCAGTCCGACGAGGAGCGCCCGATGGCCCGGAGCGCCACCGTCCGCCCGTCCGAGCCCGGCCGCTCCGAACGTCGGCCGGCCGAGCGCACCCGTCGTCCCGCCGAGCGCGAGGACCTCGACGCGCGGCGCCGCACGTCCCGCCCGGCCGAGGCCCGCGCGGCGAGCCGGGAGGCCGCCGCGCCCGAGCACGGTCGCCTGCGCGGCGCCGTGGCCGTGTCGGCCGTCTTCCTGGTGACCCTGATGGCCGCCTCGCTCGAGGCCCTGCTCGGCTCCGGCCTGGGCCTGATCACCCTCGTGGCCCTGGCCGCCACCACCGCGGTCGCCACTGTCCTGGTGCGCCGCCGCGACCTGCTCTCGGTGGTGGTGGCCCCGCCGCTGGTCTACGTCGCCGCCGCGGCGATCGCCACCGCGCTGTTCGGGGCCTTCAGCCTCGCCGGCGTGGCCACGATGTTCATCCGCGGCTTCCCGGCGATGGCCGTCGGGACCGGTGCCGGCCTGGTGGTCGCCCTCATCCGCTGGGCCGCCCGCCGCTGAAGGAGGACCCCGTCCTCCCCACCCCTCGCAGGCTCGGGGCGAGCCTCGGGACGGGCCACGGCGGGCCCTTCAGGGGGCCGTCACTCCCCCGGCGCCTCGCCGCGACTGACGGCGATGTGCTCGGCCGTGTCGGCGTAGTGTCGGAAGCGGGTCACCCGGCCGGTGTCGTCGGAGGTCCACAGGTGCAGCTCTCGTCGTCGAGGCGCGCTCCGTTCGGTGGATCGAACGACCCCTGATCTCAGCGACGACCTGGCGGCCGTCGCCGATGACGTCGAGCACCTCGAAGCGCCGCAGCGTCCACCGGCCGACCAGCTCGAAGAAGCCCGCCGCCTCCGCCGGCCCCCGCCGCGGCGTCAGGTGCTCGACCCCGGCCCGCTGGGCGGTGTTGTCGGCCCGCTCCTCCCCAACGGACGTCGTCGGCGAGCGCGGCAGGACCGCGGGGACGTCACCCCGCCCGAAGGCGGCGTAGATGCCGGCGACCGTGGCGGCGTTGCCGGGTCCGGTCGTCTCGGTGGACCGGACGGTGGGGCTGCTCATGACGCGCACCTCCGGACGTGCCGACCCACGCCGAGCCTGGCGTCGGGTCGTCCCAGCGGCCAGGGACCTCAGGCCCTCGCCAGGCGCGCCCCCGGCCCGGCAGGGTCCCCCGCTCAGGCCTCGTCGGCGGCGGGCTCCCGGCGGCGGGGGCGCAGCTCGTGCGGCAGCGCGAACACCAGGCGCTCCTCGGCGGCCTTCACCGTCTCGACGTCCGGGTAGCCCCGCTCGGCCAGCCAGTCGAGCACCTCGCTGACCAGGACCTCGGGCACCGACGCGCCGCTGGTGACGCCGACGGTGGTCACGCCCTCCAGCCAGCCGGGGTCGATCTCGGAGGCGAAGTCGACCAGGTGCGACGCCCGGGCGCCGGACTCCAGCGCCACCTCCACCAGGCGCACCGAGTTCGAGGAGTTCGTCGACCCCACGACGATGACCAGGTCACACGAGGGAGCCATCTGCTTGACCGCCTGCTGGCGGTTCTGGGTGGCGTAGCAGATGTCGTCGCTGGGCGGGGACTGCAGCCCGGGGAACCGGGCGGTCAGCCGGTCCACGGTCGCCAGCGTCTCGTCGACCGACAGCGTGGTCTGCGACAGCCACACGACCTTCTCGGGGTCGCGGACCTGCACGCGCTCGACGTCCTCGACGCCGTCGACGAGCTGGATGTGCTCCGGCGCCTCGCCGGAGGTGCCCTCGACCTCCTCGTGACCGCGGTGGCCGATCAGCAGGATGTCGTAGTCCTCCTTGGCGAACCGCTTGGCCTCGGAGTGGACCTTGCTGACCAGCGGGCAGGTGGCGTCGATGGTCCTCAGCTGCCGCGCCGCGGCCTCGGCGTGCACCGCCGGGGAGACGCCGTGGGCGCTGAAGACGACGACGGCACCCTCGGGCACCTCGTCGGTCTCGTCGACGAACACCGCCCCCCGGCGCTCCAGGGTGGCCACCACGTGCTTGTTGTGGACGATCTGCTTGCGGACGTAGACCGGCGCCCCGTGGATCTCTAGGGCCCGCTCGACCGCGACCACCGCCCGGTCCACGCCGGCGCAGTAGCCCCGGGGATCGGCGAGCAGGACGCGTCCGCGCTGATCAGCCATGCCCCCATGGTAGGTGGGGAGCCGGCGCCGGCCGGGCCGCGCGAGGAGACACCCGCCACCTCCTGCGCCCGTCCGGGTGGCGTCGGCCGAGGTGAGGCTGCCATCCTCGCGAGCCTGGGGCAGGCTGGGGGCATGTCGCGTGAGATCCCCCAGGCCATCCGAGCCGTCGCCGGCCTGGCCGCCACCGTCCTCGACGAGGCCCGCCGGCTGCCGCAGACGCTGCCGGCCCTGCCGGTCCGGGTGATCGGCCTGGCCATGCAGGCCACGATGAAGCTGCAGCAGTCCTACGCCGGCCTGGTGGCACGCGGCGACGAGGTCTTCACGGGGATCCGTGGGGAGGACGAGCCGGGCCTGGCCACCTTCGACGAGGACCGCCCCGCCGCCCCGTCCGGCAACGGGGTGCACACCTCGGCCTTCGACCGCGCGGCCGACACCGCCGCCGACACCGTGGGCGACGAGGAGCTCGCCGAGGAGGTCGCCCACCTCATCGACGACGAGGTCTCCGGCCTGCCTCCCGAGCCGGCGCCCGAGGAGGTGGTCGAGGCGCTGCAGGACATCACCGACGAGGTGCAGGCCGCGCACCTCGACCTGGCCCAGCCCGGGCTGACGACCGAGGACGCGCTGGAGACCGCCCTGCTCGAGGCGGACGGCGCCCCCGACAGCGCGCTGGTCGACGGCGGCACGACGGAGGGGTCGGTCGACACCGACCTCATCGCGGAGAGCCCGACCGACCTGCCGGAGGCGATCCCCGACGAGGCCCCGACCACCGCGCCCAGCGACCCGGGCGGCTCGCCGGTCGGGGAGCTGGACGGCGCTCCCGCGGTGGAGACCGCCGACGTCGCGACCGACGTCGACGTGATCACCCCGGACGGCGAGGTGGCCACCGTCGAGGGGACCGTCACCGACGAGGGTGTCGCCGCGCCCGAGACCGCCGAGGAGCCCGCGCCGCCGGCCGACACCGCGGCCGACGTCGACGTGGTCAGCCCCGACGGCGAGGTGGCCACCGTCGAGGGGACCGTCACCGACGAGGGCGTCGCCGCGCCCGAGACCGCCGAGGAGCCCGCGGCGCCGGCCGACGCCGCCGAGGAGGTGCTGGCGACCGACGAGGGCGGCACCACGGTCGCCGCGGCCACCGGGCACCGCACCGACGTGGAGGAGACCACGCCCGCGGAGGCGGACGAGGCTGCGGACACCGCCGGGGCCGCGGCGGCGGGCGCCGCACCGGTCGAGGGGTACGACAACTTCACGATCGCCCAGCTGCGCGGCCGGCTCCGCGGCTACCAGCTGGCCACCGTGCAGGACCTGGTGGCCTACGAGGAGGCGACCCGGAGCCGCGAGCCCTACCTGCGGATGCTGCGCAACCGCCTGGAGAAGCTCGAGCGGCAGGCGGTGGAGGCCAGCCCCCTGGCGCCCCGCGGCATGTGACGCAGGCGCCCGTCCGCGCGGCCCACCAGCTCGCGGCGGGACCCTGCAGGGGGCCGGGGCCCGGGACACCCTCCCGGGGACGTCGTCCCTGCCTGGCACGCTCGGGGGCATGACCGCGCCGTCGTCCCCGGAAGCCCCCTGGCCGGTCCGCACGGTGGCCCGCAAGGTCGCCGAGTGGATCGGCCGGCTCGGGGAGGTGTGGGTCGAGGGACAGATCGCGCAGCTGTCCCGGCGCGGGGCGGCGACGGTCTTCCTCACCCTGCGCGACCCCGCCGCCGACCTGTCGGTGCCGGTCACCTGCGCGCGGGACGTCGCCGACCGCCCCGGCCTGGAGCTGACCGAGGGTGCCCGGGTGATCGTGCGCGCCCGGCCCGACTACTACATCGCCCGCGGCTCGTTCTCCCTGCGCGCCACCGAGATCCGCGCCGTCGGCCTCGGCGAGCTGCTGGCCCGCATCGAGCGCATCCGCCGACTGCTCGCCGCCGAGGGGCTGTTCGACACCGCCCGCAAGAAGCCGCTGCCCTTCGCCCCCACCGTGGTCGGGGTGGTCACCGGCCGGGACAGCGCCGCCGAGCGGGACGTGCTGGTCACCGCCCGGCGCCGGTGGCCGGCCGTCCGCTTCGCCGTCCACCACAGCCTGGTGCAGGGGCCCAGCGCGGCCGCCTCGGTCATCGACGGGCTGCGCCGGCTGGACGCCGACCCGGCGGTCGAGGTCATCGTCGTCGCCCGTGGTGGCGGCTCGGTGGAGGACCTGCTGCCGTTCTCCGACGAGGGCCTGGTGCGGGCGATCGCGGCCTGCCGCACGCCGGTGGTGACCGCCGTGGGGCACGAGACCGACACGACGCTGGTCGACCACGCCGCCGACGTCCGGGCCGCGACCCCCACCGACGCCGCGCACCGGGTGGTCCCCGAGATCGGCGAGCAGCGGCGGCTGGTCGACGGGCTGCGCGCCCGGGCCCGGCACCTGCTGGCCACCCGGCTCGAGCAGCAGGAGCGGTGGCTGGAGAGCGTGCGCAGCCGCCCGGTCCTGGCCTCCCCCGACCGGCTACTACACGGCCGCGAGGAGGACGTCGCGCAGCTGCGCAGCCGGGCGCGGCGCACCCTCACCCACCGGCTGGAGGGCGCCGAGCGTGACCTGGAGCACGCCCGCGCCCGCGTGGCGGCGCTGTCCCCGGCCGCGACCCTGGAGCGGGGCTACGCCGTCGTCCAGCGGGCCGACGGCTCGCTGGTGCGCGACCCGGCCGAGGTGGCCGACGCCGAGCGGCTGTCGGTGCGGGTGGCGGGTGGCCGGCTGCCGGTCCGGGTCGACAGGGAGGATGGGCAGCCGTGAGCGACCAGGAGCGTGCCGAGGGCAGGGTGAGCGAGGCGCCGGCCGAGCCGACGACGACCTACGAGCAGGCCCGGGAGGAGCTCGCCGACGTGGTGCGCCGGCTGGAGGCCGGGGGCCTCACGCTGGAGGAGTCGCTGTCCCTGTGGGAGCGCGGCGAGCAGCTCGCCGAGCTGTGCCAGCACTGGCTCGACCGGGCCCGGGAGCGGCTGTCGGCCGCGACCCCGGCCGAGGGCGCCGACAAGGGCTGACCTCCCGGCCGGGACCGGGGCGCCGGCCACGGGGGACGACAGCTCGCCAGCGACCATCCGCTTCGCCACCGGCGGGTGCGGCGCCAGCAGCAGGTCACCCGCTCTGCGGTTCAGCCGACCGCGACCGGCTGCACGGCGGCGGCGACCTCCTCCAGCTCGGCGTCGTCGGCGGAGCCGGTGACCAGCACGGTCACCCCGGCGTCCTCCCGCCACAGCGCGGTCTCCCCGCGTTCGGTGGTGGACCGGGTCCAGGACCGGCCGGCCACGTCGACGGTCCCCTGCTCCTCGGCGCCGTCGAGGACGCGGGTGACCGGCTCGGCCCGGGCGTCGTCGCTGACGACGAAGCCGGCGTACTCCTCCGCCGGGGTCAGGTAGCCGATCTCGACGGTGACCGGGTCGCCCTCGTCGGCCTGACCGGCGTCGGTGCGCGCACTGGTGGGCCGGTAGCCGTCGGGGAGGTCCGTGGGCGCGACCAGGGGGTAGGCGGCGCGCTCGGCGGCCAGCTGCACGGTCGTGCTCGGGTCGACCTGGAGCACCCGCTCCTCCCCGGACTGCCGGAAGGCCACCCACCCCACGATGAGCAGGCAGATGAGGACCAGCGGCGCCAGCGACCGGACCATGTTGGCCGCACTCAGCCGGTTGGCCCGCTCGATCGCGGGGGACGGGGCGGGGGTCTCCGTGGGGCGCTCGCTCGTCGGGCCGGGTCCGGTCATCCCCCTAGGATGTCAGGACTGCTCCCCGACTCCGCCGCCCAGCGTCCGTGCGGCCCCGCCGTCCCCGCACCTGGCCCCGTCCAGGGCACCGCCCCGAGCTCGAGAGGGGTGGGCGGGACGGGGTCCTTCCACCAGGAGGTCTGCGTGTCCCTGCCCCTGCCCGACGGCCCCACCACCTCCAGCGGCAGCACGTTCCTCGCCGACCGGCCCGCACCCGACCGCAACCTGGCCCTGGAGCTCGTCCGGGTCACCGAGGCGGCGGCGATGGCCGCGGGCCGCTGGGTCGGTCGTGGGGACAAGAACGGCGGGGACGGCGCCGCGGTGGACGCGATGCGCGCGCTCATCGGCACGGTGAGCATGAACGGCGTCGTCGTCATCGGCGAGGGCGAGAAGGACGAGGCGCCGATGCTCTACAACGGCGAGCAGGTCGGCGACGGCAACGGCCCGGAGTGCGACGTCGCGGTCGACCCGATCGACGGCACCACCCTCATGGCGAAGGGCATGCCCAACGCGATCGCGGTCATGGCGGTCGCCGACCGCGGCGCGATGTACGACCCGTCGGCGGTCTTCTACATGGAGAAGCTGGCCACCGGTCCCGCGGCGGCCGACGTCGTCGACATCACCGTCCCGGTCGCGGAGAACATCCGCCGCGTGGCGCGGGCCAAGCACTGCACGGTCGAGGACGTCACCGTGTGCATCCTCGACCGCCCGCGGCACGAGCAGCTGGTGCACGAGGTCCGCCAGGCCGGCGCCCGCATCAAGTTCATCACCGACGGCGACGTCGCCGGCGCCATCGCCGCGGCGCGCGAGGGCACCGGCGTGGACCTGCTGCTCGGCATCGGCGGCACCCCGGAGGGGATCATCGCCGCCTGCGCGCTCAAGTGCATGGGCGGTGCGCTGCAGGGCCGGCTGTGGCCCAAGGACGACGACGAGCGGCAGAAGGCGGTCGACGCCGGGCACGACCTCGACCGGGTGCTGCACATCGACGACCTCGTGCGCGGCGACGTCTTCTTCGTCGCCACCGGCATCACCGACGGTGAGCTGCTCCGCGGCGTGCAGTACCGGGCCGGGGGCTGCACCACGCAGTCGCTGGTCATGCGCTCGCGGTCGGGCACGATCCGCTCCATCGAGAGCCTGCACTCCCTGCAGAAGCTGCGCGCCTACTCCGCGGTGCCCTTCGACCGCGGCCACCAGGAGGACTGAGTCGGCCCTCCGGACTCACAGGTCCGTCACAGGTCCCCGGGCCACCCTGGGGCCGGACGCCGGGCGGCCGGCCCGAGCGCCGGCACAGGAAGGGGATGCCATGCGCAAGAGGACGCTGGTCGCGACCCTGGGGGCAGCGGGTGCGCTGGCGCTGACCGGTATCGGCGTGGCGGTCGCGGACCCCTCGCCGGCACCGACGCCCGCGCCGTCCACGGCGGACGCCGACGAGGGCAGCAGCCGGCGCGAGGCGATCGCGAACGCGCTCGGTGGCCTGGTGGAGGACGGGACGATCACCCAGGAGCAGGCCGACGCGGTCGCCGCGACCCTGGAGGACGCCGACGTCGGTCCCGGCTGGTGGCACGGCGGCCACCACGGGTGGGGCGGAGCCTGGCGGGCCGGGCTGCAGACCGCCGCCGAGGCGCTCGGCATGACCACCGACGAGCTCCGGGACGCGCTCTCCCAGGAGGGGACGAGCCTCGCCGACGTCGCCGCCCAGCAGGGCGTGGCCACGCAGGACCTCGTCGACGCGCTCACCACCGCGGCCCGCGAGCGGATCGACCAGGCCGTGGCCGAGGGCCGGCTGTCCCGGGAGAAGGCCGACCAGATCCTCGCGGACCTGCCCGACCGGATCGCCGACGCCGTCGCCAGGGACTCCTGGTCCGGCGGCTGGTGGCGCCACGACGACGACTGACCCCCGTCCGCTCCCGCCCGGGTCAGGCGCCCGGGCGGGACAGCGGCGGGGGTGGCGGCAGGTGCCGCTGCGCGAGCCGGTCCATGACCGCCCGCCACCGGCTCGGCGACTCCCCCGGCGCCAGGCTGCGCAAGGTGAGGTCGCCGAACACCGTCCGGGCGCGGACGACGACCCGCGGCGTCCCGGCCACCCGCGGCACCGGCGCCAGCTGGGTCTTCCGGTCGCCGAACACCGTCCACCCGGAGATCTCGGCGTCCACGCCCTCGGCGACGATCACGTCGACGTCGCCGAAGACGGTGCCGAGCACCAGGTCGATCCGCTCGGCGTCGGTGCGCAGGTTGCGCAGGTCCAGCCGGATGTCGCCGAACACCGTCGACACGTCCCGCGGGACGTCGGCGGTCCCCTCGACCTTGATGTCGCCGAAGACCGACGTCATCGTCTCCGGCACCCGGGTGCCGACGATCTCGACCGGCGGCGGGGCGTCGACGGGCAGGTCGGCCACGAGCCGGTCGAGGTCGGCCGTGGTGACGGAGGCGTAGACCGCCTCGACGCGGTCACCGAACTCGTGCAGGTCGATCCGGCCCTCGGCGAGGGCCTTCTGCAGCCGGGTGACGGTCGCCTCGCGGTCGGCGTCCGAGACGCGGACGACCGGCGGCCGGTCGGGGTCGGGAGCGGCTTCCGAGGTCACGGCGCCGACCGTAGCCGAGCAGGTGACGGTCCCGGACGACGACGGCCTCGCCTTCCCGTGGGTCCCGGAGGAGGCGGGGCCGGTCGCACCGGGGGTCAGCGGTACCGGTCGGTGCACAGGGTCCCGCTCGCCTCGTTGCGGCCGCCGCAGGTCGCGCCGTAGTCGGCGTACTGCTGGAGGTCCGGGTCGCCGTCGAAGAACCGGAGGACGTCGCAGAGGGCCATGAGGCCCTCTGCGCACGCGTCCGCGGCCGACTGGACGCCCGGGTCCCCGCCGGTTGGAGCCGGTCGGCCCGGAGGCAGGTCGGCCGGCACCCCACCGGTGCCCGGCCCACCCGTGGGAGACGTCGGCGAGGGGGACGGCGGAGAGGTGGACGGCTGCTCCGGGGCCGGCGACGTCTCCTCGGAGGGCTCCGGAGGGGACGTCGAGGTCTGCGACGCCGGGGGTTCCGTGACGTCCGGCGCCGGGGCCCGGTCGCGGCCGGCGAGCAGGAGGAACAGCCCCACCCCGACGGCGGCGAGGACGGCGACCGCCGCCACCACGAGGACGATCACCGTGCTGCGTCTGCGGCCGCGGCCGGGTCCCCTGGGAGCGCCGGCACCGGGCCCGCCCGGGCCGCCGGAGCCCGGCGGGCCGTAGCCGGGCTGCCCGTAGGGAGGCGGGCCGTAGGGCGGCTGCCCGTACGGCGGTTGGCCGTACGGCGGCGGTTGGCCGTAGCCGGGCGGGCCGTAGGTCTGCTGGCCGTAGGGCGGTTGGCCGTAGCCGGGCGGACCCCAGCCGGACTGCTGGCCGGAAGGCGGCGGCTGCCCCCAGCCGGACTGCTGGCCGGAAGGCGGCGGCTGCCCCCAGCCGGACTGCTGGCCGGAGGGCGGCGGCTGGCCGTACCCCGGCGGCTGGCCGAACGCCGGCTGGTCGAATTCGCGGGTCTCCTGCCGCTCGGCGGGAGCGTGCGGCGGCGGAGGGAGCGCCTCCCCTGGCCGGATCTCCTGCGTCCCGCCGGAGGACCCCAGGCGCTGGGTCGTGTCGTCCGGCCCGCCGGCGCCGGGCTGCTGGGGAGGCCCTGTGGCGTCCCGGTCCGGGCCGCCGGACGGCTCGCCCGAGGGGCCCTTCCCGCCGCGCGGCGGGTACGGCGGCTGCGACATGCTCGGGCTCCTCGGGTGCGGGTGACCGGCCTCGGCATGGTAGGGGCCACGTCCTGCCGCGGCCAGGACCGTCGCCCCGCCGCGGCCCCGTCCGGAGGCTCGTCGCGGCTCCCTCCGAGGCGCGCGGCGGGCCTGCCAGCGGTGGGGAGGAGGGGGTCCTTCTAGGGTCGGCGGAGCACGGTCACCACACACCACACCGGGAGCGCAGCGTGGTCGCACAGCAGGACGGCACGGACTACCGCGTCGAGCACGACTCGATGGGCGAGGTACGGGTCCCCGCGTGGGCGAAGTGGCGGGCGCAGACGCAGCGCGCCGTCGAGAACTTCCCCATCTCGGGCACGCCGATCGAGCGTGAGCTCATCGGGGCCCTGGCGGCGATCAAGGGTGCGGCCGCCGCGGTCAACGCCTCGCTGGGCGTCCTGCCGCAGGAGGCCGCCGAGGCGATCGGCACCGCCGCGGCCGCCGTGGCCCGCGGCGAGTGGGACGACCACTTCCCCATCGACGTCTTCCAGACCGGCTCCGGGACGTCGAGCAACATGAACACCAACGAGGTCATCGCGACGCTGGCCACCGAGGCGCTCGGCTCGGCCGTGCACCCCAACGACCACGTCAACGCCTCGCAGTCGTCCAACGACGTCTTCCCCTCGGCGATCCACGTCGCCGCGACGAAGGCAATCGTCCGCGACCTCGTCCCGGCGCTGCGCCACCTCGAGGCGTCCCTCTCCCGCAAGGAGGCGGAGTTCGCCGAGGTCGTGAAGAGCGGCCGCACCCACCTCATGGACGCCACCCCGGTCACCCTCGGCCAGGAGTTCGGCGGCTACGCCGCGGCGGTCCGCTACGGCGTCGAGCGGCTCGAGGCCTCCCTGCCGCGGATCGGCGAGCTGCCCCTGGGCGGCACCGCCGTCGGCACCGGGATCAACACCCCGCCCGGCTTCGCCGCCGCCATCATCGACCGGCTCGCCGCCGAGCTGGACCTGCCGCTGAGCGAGGCGCGCAACCACTTCGAGGCGCAGAGCTCGCGCGACGCCCTGGTGGAGGCGTCGGGCCAGTTCAAGACCATCGCGGTCGGCCTGGTGAAGATCGCCAACGACCTGCGCTGGATGGGCTCGGGCCCGCGCACCGGGCTGGGCGAGATCCAGCTCCCCGACCTGCAGCCGGGCAGCTCGATCATGCCGGGCAAGGTGAACCCGGTCATCCCCGAGGCGGTCATCCAGGTCGGCGCCCAGGTGATCGGGAACGACGCCGCGGTGACCTTCGCCGGCACCACGGGCGTCTTCGAGCTCAACGTGACGCTGCCGCTCATGGCCCGCAACGTGCTGGAGTCGATCCGGCTGCTGGCCAACGCCAGCCGGCTGCTGGCCGACCGCTGCGTGGACGGGATCGTCGCCAACGTCGAGCAGTGCCGGACCTACGCCGAGTCCTCCCCGTCGATCGTCACGCCGCTGAACAAGTACATCGGCTACGAGGAGGCGGCGAAGGTCGCCAAGCAGTCACTGGCCGAGCAGAAGACGATCCGCCAGGTGGTCGTCGAGCGCGGCTACGTGGAGCAGGGCAAGCTCACCGAGGCCCAGCTCGACGAGGCCCTCGACGTGCTCTCGATGACCCACCCGTGAGCTGGGGCCGGTGGGGCGGGACCGGACGGTCCCGTCCCACCGGCCGGCACGACACCGGGACGCGCGTGGCTGGTGTGGCGCGCTCCCCGCGCGTCGGGCGCCAGCCCCCGCGCCCCGACGACCCCCGACGGCACACTCTGTGACGTGACAGTCACGCACCAGAGTGAGCTGGAGCGGCTCGAGTCCATCGCCGAGGACAGCTGGTACGCCGCCGGACCGATGCCGACCAGCCTGCGGTACCTCGCGGGCGTCTTCGGCCGGCACTGGCGCGGGGAGCGGTGCCTGGAGCTCGGCCCGGCCGAGGGTCTGATGACCGAGCGGCTCGCCGAGGCCTTCCCCGCGCTGACGCTGGTCGACGGGTCGAGCGCCTTCTGCCGGGACCTGTCGGGTCGGTTCCCCGCGGCCACCGTCGTCCACGCGCTGTTCGAGGAGTACGTCCCCGAGGAGCAGTTCGACACCGTCGTCCTGGGCCACGTGCTCGAGCACGTCGTCGACCCGGTCGGGCTGCTCGAGCGGGTGCGGCAGTGGATCGCCCCCGGGGGCGTGGCCCTGGCCGCGGTGCCGAACTCCCACAGCCTGCACCGCCAGGCCGCCGTCCTCATGGGCCTGCTGCCCACGGAGGACGCCCTCAACGAGACAGACCTGCACCACGGGCACCGCCGGGTGTACGACCTGCCGGGCCTGCAGGCCGACTTCGCGGCCGCCGGCTGGACGGTCACGACGACCGGCGGCTACTGGCTCAAGCCGCTGTCGAACGCTCAGACGGCCGAGCAGTGGACGCAGGAGGTGCTCGACGCCTACATGCAGCTCGGCGAGCGCTACCCCGACTCGGCCGCGGAGATCTATGTCGTCGCCGAGCCCTGAGGCCGTCCTGGAGGACTCCCTCCGCCGTGTCGAGTGGCAGCCCGTCGTCCTCGGGGAGAGCCCCCGGCGGCTGGAGCTGCTGCCGTTGTCGGCGTCCTGGCCGACGCGGGAGCTGCGCATCCGGGTGCACCGGAACACGGCCTTCGAGTACGTGGCCTCGCTCCTCCCCCCGTTCCTGGCCTACGCGGGCCTGTCGGCCACCGTGGAGCACGGCGACTACGACGACTCGCTGAGCACGGTCGGACAGGGGGACGCGACCGCGGACGTCGAGGTGGTCTGGCTGGACTTCGAGCGGTACGGGGGTACCGACCCGGTCGCGCTGGGCGACTGGCTGCGCGAGCGGCTGGCCACCCTGCGGGCGCGGACGCTGGCCCCGGTCCTGGTCGCCGACCGGCCCGGGTCCGATCCCGCCGCCGCGGCGGTCAACCGGGAGCTGGCGCGGTGCTGCCGGGAGGTGCCCGGCGTGGCCGTCGCCGACCTGTCCGCGATCGCGGCACGGGTCGGCCCGGGGTTCGTCGACCCCCGGGCCCGGGACGTCGCGGGCACCCGGATGAGCGCGGGTGCCGCCGTGCTGACGGCCCAGCGGATGGGTCTGCGCTGGCTGCCCGCGCTCGTCGCGCCGCGGGTCAAGGCCCTCGCCGTGGACCTGGACATGACCCTCTACCAGGGGGTGCTGGGCGAGGACGGGCCGGCCGGGGTGGTCCTCACCCCGCAGCACCGGGCGCTGCAGGAGCGCCTGCGCGACCTCGGCCGGGACGGCGTCCTGCTCGCGCTGGTCTCCCGCAACGAGCCCGCCGACGTCGAGGCCCTGTTCGCCACGCGCACCGACTTCCCGCTCCGGCTGGCGGACTTCTCCGCCCGGGCGGTCGGCTGGGGCGCCAAGAGCGCGGGGGTGGCCGCGGCCGCGGCCGCCCTGCGGATCTCGCCGGAGGCGGTGGTCTTCGTCGACGACAACGCCGGCGAGCTGGCCGAGGTGGCCGCCGGGGTGCGCATCGGCGGGCTGCTGCACGCCGCCGACGCCGCGGCGACCGCCACCGCGCTCGCCCTCTTCCCCGGCCTGCACGGCCACGCCCGGACCGGCGAGGACGCGCTGCGGGCCGCCGACCTTGCCGCCGCCACCGAGCGCGCGCGGTCGGCCGCCAGCGACCCGGACGCCTACCTGCGGTCGCTGGGGGTGGGCTTGCGCCTCACCCTGGACGACCCCGGCCAGCTCGCCCGGATGGCCGCGCTCGCGGCCAAGACCAACCAGTTCAACACCGCGCTGCGCCGGACCGGCCCGGCCGAGCTCGGCCGCTGGCTGGCCGACGGCGACGTCCACGTCGTCACCGCGGCGCTGCGCGACCGGCTCTCCGACAGCGGGGTCGTCGCCCTGGTGGCCGGGCGGCGCGGCGCGGACGACCGCCTCGTGGTCGAGGAGCTGTGCGTCAGCTGCCGCGCGCTGGGCCGGAGCGTCGAGGACGTCCTGCTGGCCGCCGCCGTAGGCCGCCTGATGGAGGAGACCGGCGCCGGCTCCGCGGCCGTCGTCTACACCCCGGGCCCGCGCAACGAGCCGGCGCGCGCCTGGCTCGCGGCCCACAGCAGCACACCCGTGGACACGCCCGGCGAGGTGCCCCTGACGTGGGACCCCGCCGCGTGCCGCGCTCTCGTCAGCGGCTCCCCCGTCGCTGTGACCTGGGAAGGACAGGAATGACCCGCGACGACGTCGAGGCGCGCGTGAACCACGTGCTCACGCTGGTCCTCAAGCTGCCGAGCCCCCCGGACGCGCCGCTGGAGCGGGCGCAGGTCCCGGAGTGGGACTCGCTGAGCCACATCGAGATCATCTACGCGGTCGAGGAGGACCTCGGCGTCACCTTCTCGGAGGAGGAGATGGGCGCGCTCGACGGGTCGGCCGCGATCGTGGCGGCCGCGGAGCGACACCTTGCGGCATGACGTCCACCTCGACGGGCCAGCGTTCCGCCTGAGGCCGGTCGAGCGGGGCGACGCCGCGGAGATCCTGCGACTGCGCAGCGACCCGGAGCGTTCCCGCTTCATCCACGCCACCGCTCCCTCCGTCGAGGCGCAGGAACGGTGGCTGGACGCCTACGCCGAGCGCGACGGCGACCACTACTGGGCGCTCGAGCGCCGCGACGGTGGCCCCGTCGAGGGCTTCGTCGGGATCTACGACGTCGAGGGCACCACGGCCGAGTGGGGTCGCTGGGTGCTGCGGCCGGGCTCCCTCGCCGCGCCGGAGAGCGCCTGGCTGGTGCACGAGGTGGGCTTCACGGTGCTGGGCCTGCGGTCGATGCTCACCCGCACCCTGGTGGACAACCGCCCGGTCGTGGCGTTCCACAGCCGATACGGCGCCGAGGTGCTGCGCACCGTCCCCGGCCACGCGCGCATCGGGGGCGTCCTGCACGACGCGGTCGAGGCGCGGATGACCCCGGAGCTGTGGACGACGGCCGGTCCCCGCCTGCTGGCCATGGCGGAGCGGGCCGCGGGCCTGCTGCGCCGGAGGGCTCCCGTCCCGCGGTGAGCCGCCGGGAGCTCAGCGCTGGAGCAGCTCGACCAGGCTCCGGCTGCGCAGCATGACGAAGGCCACCGGCCGGCCACCGAAGGCGACCGCGGGCGCCGGCGGGGAGACCACCCGGTGGCCCGCGCCCCGGAGCCGGGCCAGGGCGTCGTCGAGGTCGTCGGTCTCGTAGCAGACGTGGTACATCCGCACGCCGCGCTCCAGCCAGCCGGTGAGCGGCGACTGCTCGTCGAGGGGCTCCAGCAGCTCCACCCGGAACGGCCCGAGCACCTGGAAGGAGCCCCGGACCCGCTGGTGCGGGTCCTCGAACACCGGCCCCTCGGGGAGGTAGCCGAGCAGCGCGTGGGCGTCGGCCTCGGCCGCGAGGTCCCGGCAGGCCAGCCCGACGTGGTGGAACGACAACCCGGCCAGGGGCACCGCGCCCGCCGGCCCGGCCTCCCGCGCCCCGTCCCCCACCTGCGCCTCCCGTCCCGTCCGCCCTCGTCCGTGCCGGTCATCCTCCCCCCTGCCGATGGAGAAGCTGTGACGTCCCTGTTCGACACCCGCACCGACCGGCGCTCGGCCCTCCCGGGCCGCCGGGCGACCGACTGGAACCCGCCGCCCGAGGGCAACGGGGCCGGCTGCCGGATCGTCGACCTGCCGCGGGTCACCGACCCCCGCGGCAACCTGACCTTCCTCGAGAGCGGGCACCAGGTCCCCTTCGACATCGCCCGCGTCTACTACCTGTACGACGTCCCGGGCGGGGAGTCGCGCGGCGGCCACGCCCACCGGGAGCTCCAGCAGCTGATCGTCGCGGCGGCCGGCAGCTTCGACGTCGTCGTCGACGACGGCACCGAGACGGCGCGCTTCCACCTCAACCGGTCCTACTACGGCCTCTACGTGCCGCGCCTGACCTGGCGGGAGCTGGGCAACTTCTCCAGCGGCAGCGTCTGCCTCGTGCTCGCCTCCCAGCGGTACAGCGAGGACGACTACTACCGCGACTACGACGAGTTCCTGGCCGCCCGGCGCCTCGCCGACGGGGTCGCGCGGTGACCCGGGTCCTCGCCCGGCGGGAGGTCCCCTTCCTGGACCTGCGCGCCGCGCACGCCGAGCTGCAGGCCGACCTGGACGACGCGGCGCTGCGCGTGCTCCGCAGCGACCGGGTGCTCCTGGGCCCGGAGCTGGCGGCCTTCGAGCAGCGGTGGGCCGACCACGTCGGCGCTGCGCACGCCGTGGGGGTGGGCAGCGGCCTGGACGCGCTGACCCTCGGCCTCCGCGCGCTCGGCGTGGGCCCCGGCGACGAGGTGCTGGTCCCCTCGCACACGTTCGTCGCCACGTGGCTCGCCGTCGTCCACGCCGGGGCGCAGCCCGTCCCGGTGGACGTCTCCCCGGTGACCGGCGCGTGGGAGGCCGACGCGGTCGAGGCCGCCGTCGGCGGCCGGACCCGGGCACTGCTCCCGGTGCACCTCTACGGGCACCCGGTGGACCTCGACCCGCTGCTGGCCGTGGCCGCACGGCACGGCCTGGCCGTGCTCGACGACGCCGCCCAGGCCCACGGCGCCCGCTACCGGGGCCGGCACGTCGGCGCGCTGACCTCCGCCACCGCGTGGAGCTTCTACCCCGGCAAGAACCTCGGCGCGCTCGGCGACGGCGGTGCGGTGACGACACCGGACCCGGAGGTCGCCCGGCGGCTGCGGTCGCTGCGCAACTACGGGTCGACGGAGAAGTACGTCCACGACGAGGTCGGCTGGAACAGCCGGCTCGACGAGCTGCAGGCCGCCCTGCTGTCGGTGAAGCTGCGCCGGCTGGAGGAGTTCAACGCCCGCCGGGCGGAGGTGGCCCGCCGGTACGCCGAGGGACTGGCCGGACTGGACCTCGTGCTGCCCTCGACGGCCGCCTGGGCCTCACCCGTCTGGCACCTCTACGTCGTCCGGACGCCGGAGCGCGACGCGCTGCGCGCCGCCCTCGCCGGCGCCGGGATCGAGGCCGGCGTCCACTACCCGGTGCCCCCGCACCGGCAGCCGGCCTTCGCCGGCACCCCGCTGGCCCGCGCCGCCCTCCCGGCCGCCGACGCGCTCGCGCGCGAGGTGCTGAGCCTGCCCATGGGCCCGCACCTGTCCGAGCAGGACCAGGCGCACGTGATCGACGCCGTCCGGAGGTGCGTGGCGTGAGCGGCCCGCTCGTCAGCATCCTGGTCCCGACCTACAACGGCGAGCGCTTCCTGGAGGAAGCGCTGCTGTCGGCACTCGCCCAGACCCACCGGGAGCTCGAGGTCGTCGTCGGCGACGACGCCTCCACCGACCGCACTCCCGAGATCCTCGCCGCGTTCGCCGCCGCCGACCCCCGGGTCCGCGTGCTGCGCCACGAGCAGAACCTGGGGCCCTGGGACAACCCGGTCGCCCTGCTGCGCGAGGCCCGCGGCGAGTACGTGAAGTTCCTCCTGCACGACGACGTGCTCGCCCCCACCTGCGTCGAGGTGCTGCTGGAGGGCCTCCGCGCGTCCCCGGGCGTCACCCTTGCCTTCTCGCACCGGGCGATGGTCGACGAGGAGGGCCGGCCGGTCCCCGGCCGGCAGGTGGGACAGCTCTCGGAGCGGGCCGGGGTCGTCGACGGCCGGTACCTGGGCGGCCTCGTCCTCGAGAACACCGCGAACGTCATCGGCGAGGTGACCACGGTCCTGTTCCGGCGCCGGGACGTCGACCCGGGGGACCTCTGGCGGGTCGACGGCCGGCTGATGACGGCCAACGGCGACATCGCCCTGTGGCTGGACCTGCTCTCCCGCGGGGACGCGTACTACACGCCGCAGACCCTGAGCTCCTTCCGTCTCCACGGCGGGCAGCAGACCCAGAACCCGCGGGTGGTGGCCGGCGGGGCCCGGGACTGGCCGCTGCTGATCGACTGGGGCCGGCGCCAGGGGTTCCTGCCCGACCCGGCCGCCGAGGCACGGGCCCACACGCGGGCGCTGGCCACCGCTGCGGGCGTGCACGCCTCGCTGCACGAGGGCCCGCACAGCGGCGAGCTGCTCGAGGCGGTGTTCCTGTCGACCGCGCGCCTGGTCGAGCTGCGGACGACGTCGACGGCCGGCACCACCGAGCCGCTGTCGACCCGTGCCCACGGGGCCGCCGTCCTGGCCCGGTTCACCCAGGAGCTCGACGTCTGGTCACGACCGCGTCCGCTCGCGCTGGCGACGCTGACGCCGGACGCCACCGAGGTGGCCGCGACCGTCGCGGCCCTGCGGGAGGTGTCCGACGCCGGGGTGGCGCAGCGCCTGGTCGTGGCGGCGCGGCCGGACGACGTCGCGGCGGTGGTGCCCCTCGTCGAGGACGCCCTCACCGCGGGCCTGGACATCGACCTCGAGCTGGTGCCGGCCGACGACGCCGCCGGGCTGCTCTCCGCCCCGTGGCTGGCCGTCACCCCGCGCGGCAGCTCCTGGCACCGCGGCCGCGCCGACGCGGTGTGGACCTTCGACGTCCCGGCCGGATGACCCCTCGGAGGGACGGGCCGACGCCGGTCGGCACACCCGCTCCCTCCCTCCGGGGAGGGGTCGGCGCGCCTCCGGCCCGGAAGCTGAGTAGCGTCCGGGGTTGATGAGCGAGACAGCGAGCGCACCCGCCGGCACCGCCGACGTATCCCTGCGCTATCCCGGTGGAGAACTGCCCCTGCACGTGGTCCCGGCCACGGAGGGGGCCGATGGCATCGACACAGGCAAGCTGCTGTCGACGACCGGCACGGTCGCCCTCGACATCGGCTTCGTCAACACCGCGTCCTGCACGTCGGCCATCACCTACATCGACGGCGACGCCGGCATCCTGCGCTACCGCGGGTACCCGATCGACCAGCTCGCCGAGAAGGCGAGCTTCGTCGAGGTCAGCTACCTGCTGATCTACGGCGAGCTGCCCACGGCCGACCAGCTGGCCGACTTCGACTCGCGGCTGCGGCGGCACACGCTGCTGCACGAGGACCTCAAGCAGTTCTTCAAGGGGTTCCCGCGGGACGCGCACCCGATGCCGGTGCTCTCCTCGGCGGTCAGCGCCCTGTCGACCTTCTACCAGGACTCGCTGGACCCGTTCGACGCCGAGCAGGTCGAGATCTCCACGCTGCGCCTGCTGGCCAAGCTGCCGACGATCGCCGCGTACGCGTACAAGAAGTCGGTCGGCCAGCCGTTCCTCTACCCGGACAACTCCCTGGGCCTGGTGGAGAACTTCCTCCGGATGACCTTCGGGTTCCCTGCGGAGCCCTACGAGGTCGACCCGGAGATCGCCGCGGCGCTGGACATGCTCTTCGTCCTGCACGCCGACCACGAGCAGAACTGCTCCACCTCGACCGTCCGGCTGGTCGGCTCCTCGCAGGCCAACCTGTTCGCGTCGGTGTCGGCCGGCATCAACGCCCTGTTCGGCCCGCTGCACGGCGGCGCCAACCAGTCGGTGCTGGAGATGCTCGAGGCCATCCAGCGCGACGGCGGGGACGTGGACCGCTTCGTCGCGCGGGTCAAGGACAAGGAGCCCGGCGTCAAGCTCATGGGCTTCGGGCACCGCGTCTACAAGAACTACGACCCGCGCGCGGCGATCATCAAGAAGACCGCCGACACCGTGCTGGCCAAGCTCGGTGGGAACAACGAGCTGCTCGACCTGGCCGGGCGGCTGGAGGAGATCGCGCTCAGCGACGACTACTTCATCCAGCGCAAGCTCTACCCGAACGTCGACTTCTACACCGGGCTGATCTACCGGGCGATGGGCTTCCCCACCCGGATGTTCACCGTGCTGTTCGCGCTGGGCCGGCTGCCCGGCTGGATCGCCCAGTGGCGCGAGATGATCGCCGACCCGGCGACCAAGATCGGCCGGCCCCGGCAGGTCTACACCGGGGAGAAGGAGCGGGCGTTCGTGGAGATCACCGACCGCTGAGCGAGGACCCCGCCGAGGTCCCGTCGTCCGCCCGGACGGCGGGACCTCGGCGTCTGTCGGCGGCGCTCTGCCAGCATGGGCGGCGCCGTCCCACCCCGGACCGCCCCGGCGGCCCGTCGCCCTCCCGGGAAGGAGATCGATGGCCGAGTCCTCGTCCGACGACGACCTGGTCCTCCCGCCCGTGCCGTTGGCGACCGGTGCGGTGGTGCACGTCGACGGCACCGACCGCCGGGTGGCCTCGGTCGAGCTCGTGGTCTCCACCGAGGACGGCGGGCAGCTGCGGATCCCCCTCGAGCACCGCCACGGGGCGTGGTGGCCCCCGGGAGACCGCCCCGCCGGCGACCGCTGACCCGTCCACCGATCGGGTGCCACCCGCGGTCCACCCTCCCCCGGAGGGGTGACGCCATCCCCCGGCCCCCTCCGGCTGCCCGCCCGGCCCGTCGATACGAGGGCCACGAGCTCCGCACTCCGCGGAGGTCGTGGCCACGTACGACGAGACCGCCGGGGGACCCGCAGTGCCTGCACCACGCACGACGGCGCCCCGGGCGGGCACGACCCGCGAGGCCGCGCTCCGCCAGGCCGCCCTGCGCCAGGCCGCGCTCCGGCAGGCGTCCGCGGCCGTGGCCCCTCCCCCGTCCGCCGCCCGCGCCCGGACCACCGCCGCCCGAGGCCAGGGCACCGCCCGGTCCCGGACCACGGCCTCCCGCCGGTCCGCACCCCCGTCCGGCACGGCGACCCGGCCCCCGCTGACCGCCCAGGAGGCCGCCGCGCTGCGGGCGGTGCTCGCCGCGCGCGCCGCCGGCACCGGTCCCGGGACGGCCACCCCCGGGCCCCGTCCCGCGCGTCGGCGTCCGGGCACACAGCCGCGCCGCCGGACGCCGGCCGGCAGGGAGGCCCGCCGCCCCCTTCCCAGGCGCACCGACCGGCGGCGCTGGTCGGTGCGCCTGTCCCTCACCGCCCTCGGGCTCGTCCTGCCCGTGCTGGCCGGCGTCCTCGCACCGGGCGCCCGGCAGGCCGGCACCGCGGCCGAACCGACCGACGCCGCGGGCCTCGCGCTGGCCGCGCAGAGCTCGATGCTCGACAGCGCCGCCCGCTACCGGGGCCTGGAGCAGGCCCTGGCCGACCGGCGGGCCGACCTGCAGCGCGCGCGGGAGGCCGAGCGCGCCGCCGGAGAGCGCCTCACCGCGGCCCGGGAGGCGGTCGGCGGACGCGCCGCCGCGCTCTACCGGACGACGGCCGAGGAGCGGGCCCCGCTGCTCGAGCTGAGCGTGCAGGAGGCCTCGACCACCTCGGACGTGCTGTACGCGCAGGGCCTGGCCGAGCTCGGGCAGCGGGACCTGGAGACCACCGTGGCACGGGCCGACCGCGCCGCGGCCGACGTCGCCGTCGCCGCGGACCGGGTGGCCACCGCGGAGGCCGCCGTCGCCGCCGTCTCCCGGCAGGCCGCTGCCGTCCTCGACGAGGTCCGGGCCTCCGCGGCCGGACTGCGCACCGACGTGGCCGCCCAGCTGGCCGGCCTGGGCGCCGGACCGGCGGTCGCGGCGCAGCAGGAGACCAACCGGAAGGCGCTGCAGCGGTGGCAGGACTACCTCGCGCAGCTGTCCGGCGCCGGGATCGAGCCGCCCTCCGCGGCCGCGCTCGCCGACCCGGCGGCGTTGCCGGCGGGGCTCTCCCCCTCCCGGGACGGCTCCGGCCAGGTGGTCCCCGGGGTCGCCTGGGCGGTCGTCGGCAACCGGCCCGTGACCGTGCTGCCGGCGGAGACGATCGCGGCGGTCAGCGGCGCGCTGGCCCAGGTCGGCAAGCCCTACGTGCCCGGACGCAGCGGTCCCGACGCCTACGACTGCGGCGGGCTGGCCTCCGGCGCCTGGCTGCTGGCCGGGTACGCACTGCCGGCCTGGCCCGCCGACCAGTGGGCCGGGGGCGCGGCCGTGCCGCTGTCGCAGCTGCAGGTGGGCGACCTCGTCTTCGCCGACGGCGGCACCGACGTCGGGATCTCCCTCGGCGAGGGCCAGGTCGTCGCGGCCTCGGGGGCCGGCTACCAGGTCGCCGTCCGGACGATGTCCGACGCGACGGGCGCCGTGCGGGTGACCCTCCCCGCGCCCGCCGAGCCCAACGGCCTCCTGCCTCCCGGCACCGCGGGGCGCGCCGCCTGCGGCGCTCCCGCGGCGGTGGGCGGGGTGAGCCCGGCGTGGGGCGGCTGGACCAACGGGGGCATCCCGTCGGGCGCGCTGTGCTCCATCGCCCGGGGCCACGCGCTCCGCTGCGACGCCGCCGCCGGCTACGCGGCGATGGCCGAGGCCTTCGCGGCCGCCTTCGACCGCCCACTGTGCATCACCGACAGCTACCGCTCCTTCGCCAGCCAGGTGACCGCGTTCCGGGCCAAGCCACAGCTGGCGGCGGTGCCCGGGACGTCCAACCACGGCTGGGCCCTGGCGGTCGACCTGTGCGGCGGCATCAACGTCGCCGGGACGCCCCAGTCGGCGTGGATGGCCGCGCACGCCGGCCGCTTCGGCTTCGTGCAGCCGGACTGGGCGCGGCCGGGCGGCGAGAAGCCCGAGCCCTGGCACTGGGAGTTCGGCGACCTCGCCTGAGCGCAGCCCATCGCTCGCCGGTCGGGGATCAGGGGTGCCGGCACCCCGGGCGGGAGCCGCAGGAGTCTCGCTCAGGTCCAGCGCAGGTGGGCGAGCTGCCGCCAGGGCAGCCGCACGCACGCCTCGCCGGTCTCCCCGGCCAGCCGGGCGGCGACGCCGGCCCCGGCACAGGCGACCGGCGACCCGGGCGTCACGACGACGTGGACGTCGTCCACCGCGAGGCCCGCCGCCGCGATGCGGTCCAGCAGGCGCTCCGGCGTCCCCAGGACGGCGGAGGCGAGCAGCGGCACCTCGGGGTGCGACCACAGCGCCACCGGGCCCTCCACCCGCAGCACACCCTCGACGGCCGCGGCGCGGCCGGCCGCCGCGTGGCGCACGGCCTCGACGGTGCGGCGGTCGGCACCGGGCGAGGGCGCCCAGGGCAGCGCCGACCGGCCGCGCCGGACGACGACGCACCAGCCGACCGCGGACTGCCTGGAGTCGGTCCAGTCCAGGACGGCGACCCCCGCCTCCGCGGCGAGGGCGTCGGGCACCGGGCGGGCGTCGACCCAGGCGACCAGTGCGGCGGCGACCGCCTCGGGCCCGCTCCCGACGCGGGCGTCGGTCAGGTCCTCGGCGAGGTCCCGCAGCGGCACGCGCAGCCGCCGCTCGGCCTCCTCGACCACGAGCAGCGGCCCGTCGACGCGGTCCTCGACGAGGGCCAGGTGGAGGGATGCGCTGGCCAGCGACGGGATCACCTCGTCGGCGGCCCGGCGCAGGTCCCGGACGGTCACCGGTGCCGGCCGCAGTCGAGACAGCAGCCCGGACCGACCCGTGGAGCGGGGCGTCACGCGCGCCCCCGGTCGAGGGCGTTCCGCAGCCGCGCGGGGAGCCGCGGCAGCTCGACCACGCTGGCCAGCTCCTGCGCCGACAGCCGCACGGGCAGCACGTCGGCGGCCCAGCCGGTGATCCGGCGCACGCGGGCGGCCGGAGCCGGCCACACCGCGTCCCGCGCGGCGGCGACGTGCAGCTCGGTGAGCACGTCGGACAGGTGGATCGCGGCCACCGGGTGCACGCCGGCGTCCGCCAGCGCCCCGCGCACGACCTCGGCGAGCTGCTCCCGGTCTGCGCCGGTCAGCCAGTGCGGCACGAGGACGTCGGGCATCGGCTCCCCAGCGGCGAGGGCGCTCACCGGGCGCCGTCCCGACCCGGCACGGTCCCGCTGCTGCGGCGGTTCCCCGTGCGGTTGCTCACGGAGGAGATATCGGCAGGCCTGACCCGCAATCGACCCGTGTCCCGGCCATTTCCGGCTGTCGGAACGAGTCAGTCCGCGAGCTCGGCCAACCGCTGCTTGAGCGCCTTCTCCACCCGGTCGGCGTGCACGTTCATGTTGCGCACCGAGGTCCCGAGGTCGGCCGACAGCTGCGTCTTCGTGCGGCCACCCCACGTGGTCAGGTACCACGTCGCCCACCCCAGCACGTTGGGTTGGCCCGCCCGCTGGTCGGGCCGCGCGGTGGGGTCCGGCGCGCAAGCGGCGGTCAGCGCGTGCGACAGCAGCGTCTGCTCCGCCTCCCCCATGATCTCGTCGGGCGCCTCGGCGGTGTCCGGCAGCATGATCTCCGTGGCGTCCGGGCCGCCGTCGAGGGACTGCAGGTTGCGCAGCCCGTTGAGCGTCGCCACCGTCTGGGAGTTGCGCCGCAGCGTGGCGACGCTCTGGCCCATGTAGGCGGCCAGTTCCTTCTCGGTGGGCTTGCGCTGGTGCGCGTTGACGAAGGCCGCGATCGCCTTCTGCTGCTTGTTCTCCGTGTCCGCGGCGGTCCGGCCGTGGGCGTTGCGGCCCAGGTCGTGCACCCACTTGGACAGCTGGGTGGCCAGGAACGCGCCGAAGGGGACGCCCTTGGTCTCGTCGTACTGCCCGACCGCCTTGAGGATCCACTCGCTCACCTGCTGGGTGAGGTCGTCGGGGTCGGGCAGGTGCAGCCGGATCGTGCTCATGTTGCGCTGCAGCCGCTTGAGGCTGACCGGCAGGTAGTGCCGGCACAGCGCGTCGAGGTAGACCGGCGGCAGGTCCCGCGGCGCCCGCCGGCGGACGTCGGTCTCCGCGCGCAGCCCCACCGTGGTGCACCCGCGACCGGCGCACCAGGCGCGCACCCAGTCGGCCAGCACCTGCGCCGTTCCGCAGGCGCCGTCCACCCGGTACAGGCCCTCGCCCTCGTCGTAGCTGACCGTCACGCCGTCGGGGAGCTCGCGGCGGAAGTCGTCGAGGGGCAGCTCCCGGTCGACCCGGAAGTGCACCCGGTCGCGGGGGGTGATCGGCGCGAGGGCCCAGCCCTCGGCCTCGGGGATGCCGCCGAACACCAGCGGGGCGCGGTTCCGCGCGCCGCTCGGGTCGGCGGGGACGTCGATGGGGGTGCTGCGGTGGTTCACCGGGACTCCTGGGCGGCTGCGGGGAAGACAGACGGCGGCCCCGTGCGGGGCCCGGCCCCGTCCTCCGGCGAGGGGGACGGGCGGCCCCCTGCAGGTCCCGCCGCGAGCGTGCGAGTGGCGGGAGGCAGGGGGCCTCTCTCAGGCGGGGATCTGCTCGACCGGGGACGACTGCCGGGGCACGGGGACGACGGAGCCCCCGGCAGCGCCCGCGTCCAGTCGCGCCATGAGGTCGGCCGCAGCGACGCGCTCGGCCTCGCCGGGCTCGACGGTGTAGACCGGCATGTGGTCGTACAGCGTCGTGAACAGCGCGCTGACGAAGGCATAGGCGGCCTGCGCCTGCGGGGAGAACCGGGCGACCGCGACCCGCGGGCCGAGCTCCACGCCGACGGTCACCCGCACGACCCGGTCGTCCTTGCTCAGCCCGGTCAGCGAGAACGACACCGAAGGGTGCTCGCCGGCCAGCTCGGCCAGCGCGGCCAGGCAGCGCCGCGTCGAACCGCGCCGCGGCCGCAGCTGGACGTGCACGACCACGGTGTCGGCCTCGAGGCCGAGGCCCTCCGGCATCGCGACGTCGGCGTCGGACCCGTTGACTGCGCTCTGTTGCATGGTGATTGCCCCCTGTGACGTGCTTGGGGCAACTCTCGCGCATCGAGCACGCGGGAACGGCACAACACTCGCTGTGCCGTACGCAGTTGTCCGGGCATCTCTTCGGCAGGTCTTGCCCGTGTCGTGGCCGCGCTCAGGAGTGCGGGTGAGGTCGTCGGCAGGAACCGCCAAGCACGAGGGGGCGGATCCCGGTCAGTTCTGCTCAGCCGGCGGCGTCCTCCGTGACCGGCTCGTGACCTGCGGGTCCCTCGCCCGCCGGGGCCGGCTCCCGTGCGGGGGCCGCCGCGGGGGCGAAGGCGGCCAGCGCGCCCAGGGTGTCGGCGGTGACCTGCGCCGCGAGGAGGTTGGCCTCGGCGATCTGCCGGTAGACCTCCTCGCGGTGGATGGTCACCTCGCGGGGGGCCTTGAAGCCCAGCCGCACGGTGCCGCCCCGGACCTCGACGACGTGGACCTCGATGTCGTCGCCGATGCGGATGGTCTCGCCGACGCTGCGGGTGAGAGTGAGCATCTGTACCCCTCCGTGGGTGTGGTGTGGCCGTCCGTGGCTGAGCGGCTCGCGAGGAGCCGCCCTGTTCAGTTATCGGCGCAGGGGACGCCGGATGGGATGCGCGGGGTCCGGGAGGACGACCTGGGCGGCCCGCCAGTTCGCCGGGTTGACCACGATCGGCGCGCGCAGGTTCGCCGTCGCCGCGGCCGGGCCCTCCGGCGGCACGGTGAGCAGGCAGTACACCCGCGCCTCCGTGGGCTCGTCGAGCTCCAGGTCGGCGCAGACCGGGCGCGGCAGCACCGGTGCGTAGTCCGGGAAGTACCGGCCCGGGTCCACCGCCAGGAACCGCGGCCCCTCGGGCGCCATGGACTGGAGCCAGAAGAGCCGGCCGTCGCCGTCGGCGGTGACGAGCACGTAGTCCCGGTGGCCGGGGAACCCGGGCAGCGCCTCGGTGAGCGACAGCAGCGGCAGCGTCGCGACGGCCGACAGTGTCATCGCAGGAAGTCCACGAGCGTGGGCTGGATGACCTTGGCGGTGGCCTGCAGCGCCGCCTGGTACCCGACCTGCTGCTGGCTCAGCTCCATGATCGTCTTCGCCATGTCGATGTCCTCGACCTCGGTGAGCTGCGACTTGAGCGTGAGCTGCAGGTCGGCGTTGACCTGGGTGGCGGCTTCCAGGCGCGCCGACCGGGCACCGACCGCGGAGGTGGCGCTGTAGAGGCGGGTGAGCGCGTCGTCGAGCCTGCCCAGGTCGGCCGTCAGCGCGGCCGGGTCGTCCACGACGTGGTCGGCGATGTCCTTGACCAGCGCGAAGAGGTCACCGTCGTCCGGGTCGCCGAAGGCCTCGGGACCGGTCACGTCGATCCGGACGTCCTCGGTGTTGGAGACCCGCCGGCGCGTCTCGACCACCGGGACGCCGTTGGCGCCGCCGACGCCGACGTAGGCACCGGTGTCCGCGTCGTAGGCGGTGGTCCCGGTCGTCACGCCGCCGAAGATGGGCTGACCGGCGATCGTCTGGTTGGCCAGGCCCAGCAGGCTCTCCCGCAGGGCCGCCACCTCGACGCTGATCGCCTCCCGGGAGGTCTCCGACAGGTTGCCGGTGTTCATGCCCTGCACGGTGAGGTTGCGCACCCGCTGCACCTGGCTGATGACCGAGGTCAGCGCCGTGTCGGTCGCGTCGAGCCGGGTCCGCCCGTCGGAGATGTTGCGGGCGTGCTGCAGTGCGGCGCTCTGGTCCTGGCGGACCTGCATCGCCTTGTTGGTCCCCGTCGGCGAGTCCGACGGCGCACTGATCTGCTTGCCGGAGGTCAGCTGCTGCTGCAGCTTGGCGACCGCGGAGAGGTTGCTGTTGAGGCCGAGCAGCGCGGTCTGCGTGACGGCGCGATGGGTGATGCGCATCAGGTCACCGCCCCACGACGCCGGTGCCGTTGATGAGCTTGTCCAGCGCCTCGTCGATGGCCGTCACCATCCGGGCGGCGGCGCTGTAGGCGTGCTGGAACGAGAGCATGTTCGTCATCTCCTCGTCGAGGTTGACCCCCGACACCGACTCGCGGGAGGCGTCCACCTGCGTGGAGATCACCGACTGGACCGTGAGGTCCCGCTCGGCAACGGCGGACTCGACACCGAGCGCCACGACCAGCGCGCGGTAGCCCGCGTCCACGCCGTCGGGCTGCCGGCTGAGCTGGAAGAACCGGTCGGCGTTGATGCCGTCGGCGGACACCGCACCGCCCAGGTCCGTGGGTGACGTCGCGGCGGCGGCCAGCTTGGCGGGCGCCGTGATGCGGAGGGTGATGTTGGCCGCGGTCACCAGGCTGGCGTCGACCGCGCCCGTCCCGGGGCCGTTCCCGAGCAGTGGCTCCCCGAGTGCCCCCCCGGCGTCGTAGCCGGTGGTCTGCACCCCGTTGAGGCTGCTCGCCAGGTGCTGCGCGACCGCGTCCAGCTGCCCGCGGTACTTCGGGATGGTGGTGGTCAGCGCCTGGACCTGCCCCCCGCCGGTGCCGCCGAGGGTCAGGGTGGTCCCGCCGGGCACGGTCCGCACCCGTGGCTCGCCGTCCGTCCCGACGGCGCCGGGCTCGTCCGCCCCGACCAGCTCCATCCCGAGCACGTCGGTCCCGGAGACCAGCGTGGTGCCGCCGACGACGACGTCCACCATCCCGTCCTTGCCGGGGATCGAGGTGCCGCCGACCTGCTTGGCCAGGGACTGCACGAGCAGGTCCCGCCGGTCGGAGAGCTCGTTCACCGGCAGGCCCGCCTGGCTCGCCGACCGGATGGCCGAGTTCAGGTCCGCGATCGACCGGGACGTGGCGTTCACCTCGGTCACCAGGGCCTGCAGGTTGTCGCGGGTCTGCGTCCACTGCTGGTCGAGCGTCGCGCTGGTGGTGCGGATGCCCCGGGCCAGGATGTCGAGCCGCTCCAGGACCTGGCTGCGCGCCGCCGGCTCGGTCGGCTTGTTCGCCAGGTCGCTGAACCCGGACCAGACGTCGGCGAGCATGCTCTGGATGCCGCTGGTCCCGGGCTCGCGGAACGCCGCCTCGATCTGCGCGAGGCTGTCGCTGGACACCGTGAGCCGAGCGGTGCGCGAGGACTCGACCTGCGCCCGGCCCTCGAGGAACGCGTCCCGGATGCGGATGATCTCGTCGGAGCTCACGCCCGAGCCGACCTGGCCGGCCACCGAGTGGATCGCCGGGACGGCGGTGCCGCCCATCGCCTGCAGCGTCACCCGCTGGCGCGAGTAGCCCTCGGTGTTGACGTTGGCGATGTTCTGACCGGTGACGTCCAGGCCGCGCTGGGCCGCCCAGAGCGCGGTCGTCGCCGTGTTGAGCCCGCTGAAAGTACTCACAGGGCACCGTCCAGCGTCACCGCGCGGTGCGCCCGCGCGTCGCTGCGCCCCGTGGCCCCGTAGGTCCCCGCCGAGGGGGCCTTGACCGACAGCAGCGCGTCGCCGATCGCGGCCAGGCCGCCCTCGATCAGCTCGCGGTTGGCGTCGGAGAGGCCCCGCAGCTCGGTGACGAGAACCAGCAGCGCCTCGTGGTGCTTGGCGTACAGGTCGTTCCACGGCGCCGGCGCCGACTCGGCCAGCTTCCGCAGTGACGGATTGCCCCCCACCCCGAGACGCTCGGCGAGCACCTCGGTGGTCGCAGCGCGCTCCACCTCGAGGGTGCGCAACTGGTCGAGGACGACCTCGATCTCGTGGGCGATGCGCGCCAGCCAGCGGGTCTTGCCCGTGACGATGAGGTACTGCTTCTCCTCCGCCTTGAACAGCAGCAGGTCGAGCAGTTCCTGCTCCCGCCAGAGCAGCGTCGACAGGTGCTGGTGGTCCACGCCTCACCGCCTTCCCGATCGGTCCCCGCCCGGCTGATCCCAGGTGCTGCCAGCGGGTTCTCAGGAACTGCCATCGGCACGTCCGGGGGACCCCTCAAGCCGAGGTCCTCAAGTCGGGACGGATTCTGTGCCGACAAGGGGTCCCACTCGCGCCCGGGGCTGCCGAGGAAGGGGACGTGAGAGCATCGCGCGCCCCGGCGGTCGAGCGGCCCCCCGCCCCGCGGCCCCTCGCCGCCCCCGACCGGGACCTCCCGGCTCGCGACGTTCCCGCCCGGGACGTCGACGCCCTCGTGACCGAGCACCTGCCGCTCGCCGCGTTCGCCGTCAACGCGGTCGCGTCCCGGATCTCGCTGCCGGGCCACGTCAGCCGGGAGGACCTGCTCTCCTGCGCGAAGGTGGCGCTGGTCGAGGTGGCGCGCCGGTTCGACCCGTCGGCGGGTGCGTCCTTCGCGACCTACGCCCTGGCCCGGCTGCAGGGCGCCGTCCTCGACGAGCTGCGCTCGGGCGACTGGGCCAGCCGCTCGGTGCGCGCCGCGGCCCGTCGCACGGACGCCGCGGCCGACGCCCTCGCCATGCAGCTGGGGCGCCCCCCGACGCGCGAGGAGCTCGCCGCGAGCCTGGGCATGGCGACCAGCGAGCTGGAGTCCCTGCAGGTCGACGTCCACCGGGCGGTCATGGTCAGCATCGACGCCGACACCGGTCCGGACGGGTCCTCGCTCGACCTGCCCGACGCCGGCGAGTCACCGGAGCGCGCCGTCCTGAGGGGCGAGCGGACCCGCTACCTGCACGAGGCGATCCGCGCCCTGCCCGATCGCCTCGACGAGGTGGTCGAGCGGAACTTCTTCGGTGGGGAGTCGCTCACCGACATCGCCACCGACCTGGGGGTGACCCTCTCCCGCGTCTCGCAGATGCGCGCCCGCGCGCTGACCCTGCTGCACGCCGCGATGAGCGAGCTCTGGGAGGGCACCCCGGTGGCCGCCGGCGGAGGCGTGCGCGCCCGCAACCAGCAGCGCTCGTACGTCGACCGGGTGGCCGGCCGCAACGCTCCCCCGCTCCCCTCCCCGCGGCCGGCGACCCCCGTGCCCGCGTCGCACGCGGCCGCCGCGGTCCCCGCACGCCACAGCGGGCACGCAGCCGCCCACCGCAACCCCTGGGTAGCGGTGGCCCGCGACGCCGCCCGCCCCGCCTGAGGGCCGGGCAGACACCGAACCGCCCGCGTCCTCGAGGAGGACGCGGGCGGTTCGGTCTCTGTGGCCGGCCGCCGGAGCCGGGGGTGCCGGCTCCGGCGGCTCGGGATCAGGCGCTCAGCCGCCCGGCCCGGGCCCGGTTGTCCGCCGCGCGCTGCCACGCCGCCACCCACCGCTCGGCGGTGTGCTCGGTCAGGTGGCCGGCGAGGACGCGCTCGCGGGCCGCCGCGGCGGTCTCGCGCCGGAAGTCGGCGTCCTCGACGGCTCGGGCGATGTGGCCGGCCCAGTCGCGGGGTCGCTTGGCGCGCATGCCGAGGCCGAGCCGCTCGTACTCCGCCGTGAGCGACCGGATGGAGAAGACCCCGCGGGCCGAGTACTCCATGACCTTCAGCCAGCTCTTGCACTCGTTGAAGCGGTCCAGCCGCAGCGGCGCGAGGCCCACGTCGAACAGCTCACCCACGGCCTGGACGTAGTCCTCGACCTCGCGCTTCCACTCGACCTCGAGCGGCGGCTCGGGCAGGTGCAGCCGCTTCTGCGCGTCCAGCGCCTGGCCGAGGACCATGAACCGGCTGCGCCCCCGGGTGCGGTCCAGGCCCTGCTGCAGCCCGGACTCCATGACCTGCAGGTCGTAGGGGTGGCTGGCCACCGAGCCGGTCCAGCCGACGGTGACCACCTCCGGCTCGCGCTCGTAGGTTGGCGGCAGCTCGGCGAGCCGGCGCGGGACGGCGTTGGGGACCACCGCGCCGCGGCCGTGCGCCGCGTACTCCTCCAGCAGCGCCGGGCTGGTCACGGTGACCAGGTCGGCCTCGCGGGCGCAGAGGGCGGCCCACTTGGCGACGTTGTGGCGGATCAGGACGTCGTAGCCCATGTGGCCGTAGGAGATGGCGGTGAACAGGTCGTCCATCTCGACGACGACGGCGACGCCCTGGGCCTGCAGCAGGCGCAGCATCTCCAGCGCCGCCTTGGTCTTGGGCAGCTGCAGGACGACGACGTCGGCCCCCTGCGCGTCGACCGCCACCACCGAGGAGTCCGGGTCGTCCGGCGGCCCGTCCATCGTGGTGGCGAGGCCGTAGCTGACCTCGACGTCCACGCCGAGACCGGCGGCGTTGACGGCCTCGGCCGGCGCGGTGGCGCGGTAGTACAGCGACCCGGCGAAGTGGGTCGAGGAGATCAGGACCTTCATGGTCGGGAGTCCCTTCCGGGGTGGCGGTACGCCGCGGCGTCGGAGGGGCCGGGCGGAGCAACCGGCCACGCTAGGTGACCCCCCGGTGACTTCCGCGCACCCGCGCCGTCCACGTGTCACCCAAAGGTCGTCGCCGGGGTTCGGCAGGTGTCGGCACGCCGGCCGCGTCCCCGCAGGTCCGGCCGCCGTTCCCCGGGCGCGGGACCCCCTCCGGGGGAGCCGCGGGGAAAAGTCCACGGTTTCGGCTCAAGGAGTCCCCGGGGGCCGCCGTTACCCCAGACGCACCACCCGCCAGCACGGATGCCAGCGGGACCAGTACGACCCACCGTCCAAGGAGGAACACCATGGGTCTCAGCGTCAACACCAACATCGCGGCGCTCAACGCCTACCGCAACCTGTCCGTCACGGACAACCAGATGGGCAAGTCCCTGGAGAAGCTGTCCTCCGGTTACCGCATCAACCGTGCCGCCGACGACGCGGCCGGGCTGGCGATCTCCGAGGGCCTGCGTTCGCAGATCGGTGGCCTCAAGGTCGCCATCCGCAACACGCAGGACGGCATCTCCGTCGTGCAGACCGCTGAGGGTGCTCTCACCGAGACGCACGCCATCCTGCAGCGCATGCGCGACCTGGCCGTCCAGTCGGCCAACGGCAGCAACGACGACGACTCCCGCAAGGCGCTGGACGCGGAGTCCGACGCGCTGCGCGAGGAGCTGGACCGGATCGCGAACAAGACGACGTTCAACAACGTCAACCTGCTCGACGGTTCGTTCTCCAGCAAGGCCTTCCAGGTCGGCTACGCCTCCGGTGACACCATCTCGGTGAGCATCAAGTCGGGCACGGCCAACCAGGGCTTCGGTCAGAACCACCTCGGCGTCAGCGGTGTCGACCTGACCTCCGCCTCGGGGGCCTCCGGTGCCATCGGCACCATCGACGCCGCCATCAAGGAGGTGTCGACTGCTCGCGCCGACCTCGGTGCGCTGCAGAACCGGTTCGAGCACACCGTGAAGAACCTCAGCGTCACGGCCGAGAACCTGACCGCGTCGGAGTCCCGGATCCGCGACACGGACATGGCCCAGGAGATGACCAACTTCTCCCGGACCCAGATCCTGAGCCAGGCCGGCACCGCCATGCTGGCCCAGGCGAACGCGGCGTCGCAGAACATCCTGCGACTGCTGGGCTGATCCCCGGCTAGCACCACCCGGTGAGGGGGGAGGCCCCGGCCTCCCCCCTCATCGCGTCTCCCCCACCTCCCCGACGAGACCCCCCAGGAGCCGGCTTGGCAGGCATCAGCATCAGCGGTCTGGTGTCCAGCCTGGACACCGCCTCGATCATCGACCAGCTGATGCAGGTCGAGGCCAACCCGCAGACCCTGCTCCAGCAGCGCCTGTCGAGCACGCAGTCCCAGGCGACCGCCTACCGCGCGGTCAACACCCGGTTCGACGCCCTCCGCACGGCCGCCGAGGCGCTCACCAAGGACACCGCCTGGACCGCCGCCAAGGCCACCACCTCCTCCTCCACCGTCTCCGCGGTCACCTCGAGCACCGCGGCCACCGGTTCGGTGACCTTCACCGTCGACAAGGTGGCCAAGGCCCACGCGGTGATCAGCGACCAGAAGTGGACGGTCGCGGCCGACAAGAGCGCGTCGGACGTCGCCTACGGCACCAACACCCTCACCCTCACCGTCGGCGGAGCGGCGAAGACCATCTCCCTCGACCGCGACGGGAACGGGACCGCGACCCTCGCCGAGGCCGCCGCCGCCATCAACGCGGACACCACCCTCGGGCTCGCCGCGACGGCCGTGCGCACCTCCCCCACCGAGTACCGCCTCCAGATCTCCGCGACCAAGACCGGCGCTGCCTCGCAGTTCTCCGGCACCGGCTTCTCGACGGTCACGCAGGCCTCGGATGCCCAGATCTCCGTCGGTGACACCGGCGCCGGCTACACCATGACGTCGGCGACCAACAGCTTCACCGGCCTGGTGGACGGCACGGCCATCACGGTCACCAAGCCGGAGACCGGCGTCACCCTCAACGTCACCAAGGACCCCGACGCGGTCGCCGCCAAGGTCCAGACGCTGGTGAACTCGGCCAACGACCTGCTCAGCGCCATCTCGTCCTACTCCGACGCCGACAGCAAGTCCGCGATCCTCAAGGGCGACAGCGCTCTCCGGCAGCTGGCCACCCAGGTCCTCGACGTCCTGTCCTACGCCGTCGGCGGGGACGGGTCGGCCGCGCAGGTCGGCCTCCAGCTGACCCGGGACGGCCGCTACAGCTTCGACAAGACGGCGTTCGTCGCCAAGCTCTCGGCCGACCCCGCCGTGGTGCAGCGGATGTTCACCTCCACCACGACGACGGCCGGACCGGACCTCGACCTGGCCACCACCGCGGACAACGTCACGTCCCCGGTCGGTGTGGCGGCCAAGCTGGCCGCGCTGGCCAAGTCCGCCTCCGACACGACCACCGGCACCCTGGTCATGCTCGCCAAGAGCAAGGACACCCTGGCCGGCGACCTCGAGGACCAGGTCGAGGCCTGGGACCGCCGGCTGGAGATCCGCCGTGCGAGCCTCACCGCCCAGTTCACCGCCATGGAGACGGCGCTGGCCACGCTCAAGAGCCAGGGGAGCTGGCTGTCCGCGCAGCTCGGTTCCCTGCCGAGCAGCTCGTCGTCCTGACCCTGACCACCTGACGCTCGCGCGAGCCCGAGGAGAGAACTGATGAGCACTGCCGCTGCGCTGCGCGCCCGGTACATGGGTGACTCCGTCGCCACCGCCTCCCCCCAGCAGCTGCTGGTCATGCTCTACGACCGGCTGGCCCTCGACCTCGAGCGGGCGGAGGGCTCCCTGGCCGCCGGCGACCGCCAGGAGGCCGGCGAGCAGCTCAAGCACGCACAGGACGTCGTCTTCGAGCTGCGCAGCAGCCTGCGCGTCGAGGCCTGGGAGGGCGGACCGCGCCTGGCGGCGCTCTACACGTGGCTGATCACCGAGATGCTGCAGGCCTCCGTCAAGGGCGACCGCAACCGGGTCGCGTCCTGCCGGCAGGTCGTCGAGCCGCTCCGGGACGCGTGGCGGCAGGCCGCCGCGACCCTGGCCGCGACCCCGGCGTGACGACCCCGCACCCCTCGGCCGCCGGCCGGGACGGGCAGCCGTCGGACTGGGCCACCGTCCTGGACGAGATCGAGGGCGAGGTCCTCGCCGCCGAGGCCACGCTGGCCTCCGGCGACCCGGCCTCCGCCGAGCCGTCCGAGGACGGCGTCGCAGCGGCCGCGGCGCGGGCCCGGCGGGTGCAGGACTGGGTGCCGCCCTCCGGGCTGGGGCCCGTTCCCGAGGACCTGCGCGAGCGCGCCGCGCGCCTGCTCCAGCACCAGCTGGCCGTGGCCGAGGAGCTCGTCGAGCGGATCATCCAGTCCCGCCGGCAGCGCGACGTCGCCGCGCGCATGTCCTACGGGCCGCCCCGGCCCGTGGCCTCCTTCATCGACCGGGCCCTGTAGCCCGGAGACCGCACTCCCCCGAGCCCCCCGTGGCGCCACCCGGCGCGACGGGGGGCTCGGTCGTCCTGCGGGGTACCGGGCCGCGCACTCCCGGTCGTCACATCCACCCCGTCCACCCCGTCCGTCCACTCCGGTCACTCGCGTCGTCGCCGCTCGGTCACGGCGGCCACCGGGGACGCCGATGACGGGAGGGCACGGACAGCACCACCATCGCCACGGATCGGCGGCCCCCTCACTCGCTCGCGAGTGTCTCCTGACGTACCCGGAGGCCGATCGTGTCCTGCTGCCCTGCCCACGTGGTGGTCGCCCGATGATCGGCGACGTCACCATGACGACGCTGCACGCCGCCCTGAGCGGGCTGACCCAGCGGCAGCGCGTCACCGCGGACAACATCGCGAACGTCAACACCCCGGGCTTCCTGGCCGGCCGCGTCGACTTCGAGTCCAACCTGAAGAGCCAGCTCGGCAGCGGGCAGGCCCCGACGGTCGGGGGCGGCACCGTGGCCCGCTCGCTGGAGCCGACGAACACGAACGGCAACAACGTGAACCTCGACAGCGAGACGGTCATCGCCACGGAGACCGGCCTGCGCTACCAGCTGGCCCTCAACGCGCTCGACGGCAAGTACAGCGTCCTGCGCACGGCCCTGCGGACGGCGTGACGCGGTGTTCGACAGCCTCAACGTCGCCGGGTCCGGCCTGCTCGCCCACCGCAAGTGGCTGGACGCCGTCTCGGACAACATCTCCAACATCAACACGGTGACCAGCGCCGACGAGGACGCCTTCCAGGAGCGGTTCATCGTCGCGCAGGCCGTCGACTACGGCTCCGGCGAGGGCGGCGTGCGCGTGGCCCGGGCCGAGTTCGGCAGTGCCGAGGGCCGGCTGGTGTACGAACCGGACAACCCGCTGGCCGACGCCGAGGGCTACGTCAAGTACCCCGACATCGACCTCGGCGAGCAGATGACCAACCTGATCATGGCCCAGCGCGGCTACCAGGCGAACCTCGCGACCATGGAGCGGGCGACGAACGCCTACCAGGCCGCCCTGCAGCTCGGGAAGGGCTCATGACCGCGCCCATCGGGGGCATCTCGTTCCCCACCGTGCCGACCCCGGCCATCGGCGACGTCGCCGCGATCTCCGAGCCGACCACCGGCACGTCCGCGGTCTCCGGCTCCGGCTTCGCCGACGTCCTCACCTCGGCGCTGGACCAGGTCGCCTCGGCGCAGTCCGCGTCGAACGACCTCGCCGTCCAGGCCGCCACCGGCGACCTGCGCGACGTGCACGACTACATGATCGCCGCCAACGAGGCGAAGCTCGCCACCGAGATGGTCGTGACCATCAAGAACAAGGCGGTTGAGGCCTTCACCGAGATCATGAGGATGCCGGTCTGATGCCTGCCGCCCTCGCCGGGCCGCTGGAGCGGATCCGCTCCACGCTGTCCACGATCAGCCTCGGCCAGAAGGTCGTCATCGGCCTCCTGGTCGTCGGGCTGCTCCTCGGCGGGTTCTTCTTCGTCCGGTGGAGCACTGCACCGACGATGGCGCCACTGTTCTCCAACCTGGCCTCGACCGACGCCTCGGCGATCGTCGACGAGCTCAACGCCTCGGGCGTCGCCTACGAGCTCGCCGACGGCGGCGGGACGATCATGGTCCCCAACGACCAGGTCTACGACCTGCGGCTGTCGATGAGCGGCAAGGGCCTGCCCGCCGGCTCCGACACCGGCTACGCGCTGCTCGAGGAGCAGGGCATCACCACCAGCGAGTTCCAGCAGCAGGTCTCCTACCAGCGTGCCCTGGAGGGCGAGCTGGCCAAGACCCTGGAGGCGCTGGAGGGCGTCCGGTCCGCGGTGGTGCACGTGGCGCTGCCCGAGGACGAGGTCTTCGTCTCCGACGAGAAGGAGCCCACCGCCTCGGTGCTGCTCGACCTCGCGCCCGGCACCACCCTCAGTGGCGAGCAGATCCAGGCGGTGACCAACCTGGTCTCCTCCAGCATCGAGGGCATGGAGGCCGACCAGGTCACCGTCGCCGACTCGACCGGTGCGGTGCTCTCGGCTCCGGGCCAGGGAGTGACGGCCGCCGCCGGCGACGCCCGGTCCCAGCTCGAGCAGGAGTACGAGGCACGGCTGGCCGGCAACGCGCAGACGATCCTCGACCGCGTCCTCGGCCCGGGCAACGCCCAGGTGTCGGTGCGCGCCGACCTCGACCTGAACCAGCGGGACACCACCTCCAAGACCTACACCTACGAGGACGGCACCCCGCCGATCTCGGAGAGCACGACGACCGAGGAGTACACGGGCAACGGCGCCGCCGTCGGCGGCGTGCTGGGCCCGGAGAACACCGCGGACGCCGGCGGTGACGGCGACTCGGCCTACAACAAGGAGTCGACCACCTCGAACAACGCCGTCGGGGAGACCGTCGAGACGGTCACCGGCGCACCGGGGGCCATCAACCGGCTCACGGTCTCGGTCGTCATGGACCAGGCGGTCGCCGGGAACCTCAACCAGAACCAGGTCCAGGACCTGATCGGCAACGCCGTCGGTCTCGACCCGGCGCGTGGTGACGACATCACTGTCGCCGCCATGGCCTTCGACACGACCGCCGCCGACCAGGCCGCGGCCGAGCTCGAGGCGGCGCAGGAGGCCGAGCGGCAGGCGCAGATCTGGTCGATGATCAAGACCGGTGGCATCGCCCTGGGCATCGCCCTGCTGGTGCTCGTCGTCTGGCTGCGCTCGCGCCGCCGGCAGGACGCCGAGGAGGACTACGAGCCGCTGGAGCTCCCCGACGACGTGATGGCCGAGCTGGACCGGATCCGCATCGAGAGCACCCGCGAGATCCCGGTCGACAACGCGCAGGCCGAGCTCGAGGCGGCCGAACGGGCCCGGGTGCGCGGGGAGATCGCGACGATGGTGAGCGAGAAGCCCGACGAGGTCGCGGCCATGCTCCGCGGATGGCTCAGTGAGAGTGGGAGCAAGGCATGACGCTGGCCAGCGTGGAGCAGATGGTCGGCATGGCGCCGGCCGCCGACCGGACCGCCGTCCTGCCGGCCGTCCGGCAGCGCCCGGAGATGCCCGGCGTCCGCAAGGCCGCCGTCTTCATCGCGCAGCTCACCAAGGACGAGGCCGGCGCGCTGCTGGCCAAGATGCGCCCGCGGGAGGTGGAGGTGATCACCCGCGAGCTGATGAAGCTGGGCACGGTGGGGGCCGACGACGTCGACGGCGTCCTCGAGGAGTTCCACCAGCTCATGAGCGCGCAGCGGTTCGTGGGGCGCGGCGGCGTGGACTTCGCCCGCGAGATCCTCGCCGCGGGCCTGGGCGAGGAGAAGGCCGACGGCATCCTGTCCCGGCTCAACGTCGTCTACACCGAGGTGCCCTTCGCCTCGCTGCGCAACGTCGACGTGCGCCAGCTGGTCACCTTCCTCAAGGACGAGCACCCGCAGACCATCGCCCTGGTGCTGGCCCACCTGACGGCGGCGCAGTCCGCCGAGGTGCTCTCCGGGTTCGCCCCCGAGCAGCAGGCCGCGGTGGCCCACCGGATCGCGACGATGGACCGGACCTCGCCGGAGATGGTCCGGCTGGTCGAGGAGGAGCTCGGCCGGCGCATGGGCTCGCTGCTGGCGCACCAGGACATGAGCACGGTCGGCGGTGTCGAGACCCTCGTGGAGATCATCAACCGCTCGCCCCGACCGACCGAGCGGTCGATCCTCGAGTGGCTGGACAGCACCGACCCCGAGCTCGCCGAGCAGGTCCGGGCCCAGATGTTCGTGTTCGAGGACATCGTGACCATCGACGACCGCTCGCTGCAGCTGGTGCTCCGCGAGGTCGAGGCCAACGACCTGGCCACCGCGCTCAAGGGCGTGCGCCCCGACGTGCGGGACAAGGTCGTCCGCAACCTCTCCGAGCGCGCCGCGGAGAACCTCGCGGAGGAGATCGAGCTGCTCGGCCCGGTCCGCACGCGGACGGTCGAGGAGGCCCAGGCCAAGGTCGTCGGCGTCATCCGGACCCTCGAGGAGCAGGGCGCCCTCACGATCTCGCGCGGTGGCGACGATGACTTCGTCTCGTGACGACAGCCGCGGGAGCATCGCAGCGAGGAACGAGCGAGGAGCGGACCGCGGCGCGGATGGGGGCACCTCCCGCTTGCGGGGGACACGACAGATGACACGGCCTGAGGCCGCGGCCCCCGGTGTCCCTGCGGCGCCGGGGCGCCGGCAGCCTCGGGAGTCGGCGCTCCTGCGCGGGGACACGGCGGCCCAGCCGGCGCCCTACACGCGCGCGGTCCCGGTGCAGCCGACCGGCGAGCGGCGGACCACGATCCGCCGGGCCGCGGACATGCCGGTGCCGGCCAACCGGAGCTCGTTCCGGCTCGGGGACGTCTACGCCGAGGAGCTGGCCCGGCTGCGCGAGCACGCCCGCCGGGAGGGCTTCGCCGCCGGGCACGCGGAGGGCGTGCTGGCCGCCGAGAGCGTCGTCGCCGAGGCCGAGAGCGCCGCCGAGGAGCGGCTGGCAGAGGTGCAGGCCCGGTGGGAGCGGCGGCTGGTCTCGGCCACCGCGGCACTGGGCGCGGCGGTCACCCAGCTCGAGGAGGCCGCGCTGCCGGTGGCCGAGGACGTCCGCGACTCGGTCATCTCCATCGTGCTCACCCTGGTCGAGGACCTCCTCTGCCGGGAGCTCGCGATCGCCGACTCGCCCGCGCTCGACGCCGTCCGGCGGGCGCTGACCCTGTGCCCGGCCGACGCGCCGACCGTCGTCCGGCTGCACCCCGACGACCTCCGGGAGATCCCCGCCGAGGCGCTGGCCGAGCTGCCCGACACCGTCCGGGTCGTCGCCGACGTCGCGGTGGAGCGGGCCGGTGCCATCGCCGAGACCGGCCCCTCCCGCGTCGACGCCCAGCTCGGCACCGCGCTGCAGCGGGTCCGGGCGGTGCTCGCCCCGTGAGTGTCGGACTGCTCGACCGCGCGCGGGCGGCCGCCCGCCCGGAGCTCACCGGTCAGGTCGTCGGCGCCATGGGACTGACCCTCGCGGTGGAGGGCATCGTCGCCGCCGTCGGCGACCTGGTGGAGGTCGACCCCGGCCCCCGGGGGCTGCTCGGCGAGGTCGTCGCGGTCACCCGGGACCGGCTGACCTGCATGCCGCTCGGCGAGCTGTCGGGCGTGCACTCCGGCGCCCCGGTGCGCGCCACCGGCATGCCGCTGCAGGTGCCGGTCGGCGAGGCGCTGCTGGGCCGCGTCCTCGACGGCCTCGGCCGGCCGGTGGACGGCGGCCCGCCGCTGGACGCCGGGCTGGAGTTCGTCGACCTGTCCAGCGAGACCCCGCACCCGCTCGCGCGCAGCCGGGTGGCCGAGCCGCTGACCTCCGGCGTCCGGGTCCTCGACACGATGGTGCCGATCGGCAAGGGGCAGCGGCTGGGCATCTTCGCCGGCTCCGGCGTGGGCAAGTCCACGCTGCTGGCCCAGATCACCCGCGGCACCGACGCCGACGTGCGGGTCATCGGCCTGATCGGCGAGCGTGGCCGCGAGGTCAAGGAGTTCCTCGAGGAGAACCTCGGGCCCGAGGGGATGGCGCGCACCGTCGTCGTGGTCGCCACCTCCGACGAGCCCCCGCTGGTGCGGCTCAAGGCCGCGTTCGTCGCCACCCGCATCGCCGAGGGGTTCCGCGACCAGGGCCGCGACGTCCTGCTGCTCATGGACTCCATCACCCGGACGGCGATGGCCCAGCGCGAGGTCGGGCTCTCCGCCGGGGAGCCCCCGGCGACCCGGGGCTACCCGCCGAGCGTGTTCGCGATGATGCCGCGGCTGCTGGAGAAGGCCGGCACGGCCGCCACCGGGTCGATCACCGGGCTCTACACCGTCCTCGTCGACGGCGACGACCACAACGAGCCGATCGCCGACACCGCCCGCTCCATCCTCGACGGGCACGTCGTGCTCACCCGCAAGCTGGCCACCGCGGGGCACTTCCCGGCGATCGACGTCCTCGAGTCGATCTCGCGGGTCGCCGGCGCGGTGGTCCCGCCGGCGCAGATGGCCGACGCCCGCGAGATCCGGCGGCTGATGGGTGCCCTGCGCGACGTCAAGGAGCTCATCGAGATCGGCGCCTACCAGGCCGGCTCGGACCCGCTCGTCGACCGGGCCCGGCAGCTGGCCCCGGCGATCGAGTCCTTCCTCCAGCAGTCCACGGGCGAACTGACCCCGGCGGCCGACGCCTGGTCGTGGCTGAACCGCATCATCCGGTCGGCGTGAGCGGCACGACCGGGAGCCCGGCGTGAAGCGGGCGGCGTTCCGGCTGCAGCCGGTCCTGGAGTTGCGCCGCACCGAGGAGCGCACCGCCGCCCTGGCGGCCGCCGAGGCGGCGCGCGCGGCGGCCGAGGCCGATCGCCGGGCCACCGAGGCCGAGGCGGCGCTGTCCTCCGCCGTGCCCGCGGGTCCCACCACCCCCGGCGCGTTCCGCGCCGCGATGGTGCTGGCGCGGGTGGCGGCGGAGGACGCGGCGTCCGCCCGCGCCCTGGCCACCGCCTCTGCCGAGCAGGCCGACCTGGTGCGCGCCGCCTGGACGGCGGCCGCCCAGCGGACCAAGGGCCTGGAGCGGTTGCGCGAACGGCACCTGCAGACGGTGCGACTGGCCGAGCAGGCTGCCGAGGAGAGGACCGTGGACGACCTCGTCACCGGCCGCTCCGGCCGCCGCAGCCCCGCCGAGGAGGGGCCGTGGACGGACTGACCCAGGTGCAGGCCCGGATCAGCGAGATCCAGGCCCGCTTCACGTTGCCCGTCCGCACGTCGACCAGCACCGCCTGGACGACGGCCGCCACCGCCGCCGGCCTCACCGGCACCGCGGCGACGGCGTCGGCCACTCCCGGCACCGCGTCAGCGGCCTCCGAGCAGGCCGTCGTCGCCGAGGCGCGGAAGCACCTCGGCGTCCCCTACCTGTGGGGCGGGACCGACCCGGCGAAGGGCCTGGACTGCTCCGGGCTGGTCCAGCGCGTCTACGGCGACCTCGGCGTCGACCTGCCCCGGACCTCCGCGCAGCAGGCCACCACCGGCACCGCGGTCGCCTCGCTGGCCGACGCCCGCCCCGGCGACCTGGTCTTCTTCGACCACTCCTCCCGGCCCGGCATCGACCACGTCGGCATCTACATCGGCGACGGGAAGATGATCGCCGCGCCCCAGGAGGGCGAGACGGTGAAGGTGCAGTCCGTCGGCGACCCGGCGGTCATCCGCCGCGTGCTCCCCGCGCAGGCCACGGCGGCCGCGACCGCGTCGAGCGCCTCGCTGGCCGGGGTCCCCTACGCGAACCTGTTCTCCGCGGCCGGCGCCCGACACGGCGTCGACCCCGCGCTGCTGGCGGCGGTCGCGTCGCAGGAGTCCGGCTTCGACGCCTCGGCGGTCTCCCCCGCCGGTGCCCAGGGGCTGATGCAGTTCATGCCGGCGACCGCGCAGGGGCTCGGCGTCGACGCGTTCGACCCGGCGTCGGCCGTCGACGGCGCCGCCCGCTACCTGAGCCAGCTCACCGACCAGTTCGGCTCCACCGACCTGGCCCTGGCCGCCTACAACGCCGGACCGGGCACGGTGCGCCGCTACGGCGGCATCCCGCCCTACGCCGAGACCCAGGACTACGTCCGTTCCGTGACGAGCAAGGCGGAGGCCTACCGATGACCTCACCCGTGATGGCGGCTCCCCCGCCCGCGGCCCCGGCCGCCGCACCGGCGGCGTCCCCGGGCGGGGGCGAGCGGTTCGCCTCCGCCCTGGACGACGCGGTCGCCGGTGGCCAGGGCCGCGCCGGCGGGCACGACGCGGCCGGTGAGCCGGATGCCGCACCGGCGGAGACGGGGGCGGAGACCGCCGCTCCCGACGACCCGGCACCGGCCGAGCCCCCGGTGGTCCCCGCCGGCATGCCGCCCGGGCTGTGGGCGCTGCTGACCGGTCTGGGCCCCGCTGCACCGGCCGCGGCTGCCACGCAGGCGGCCCCGGCCTCCGGGGTGGCGGAGGTCGCGGGCGCGGTCGCGACCGCCGGTGCGGGAGCCGGTCCCGGCGGCGTCCCGGCGGGCTCGGTCCCGGGAGGCGCCACCCTCCCGGGTGCCGCCCTCGACGCCGCCGTGCTGCCCGGTGTCCCGACGGCCGCAGCGCTCCCCGGCGTGGCGGGGACGCCGACCGCCGTGCCCGCCGCGGGACTCCCCGCGGCGGCGGACGTCCTGCCGGCCGGCGCCGCCGGTGTCGGGGCCCTCCCGGTTCCCGGCCTCGTGGTCGTCGCCGCGGCCGGGCCCGACGCCGGCGCCGAGCCCCTCCCCGTGCCGCCCGCTCCCGCGGCTGCGCCGGCCGAGGCTCCGGCTGCGCCGGCCCCGACCCCCGCGGCGCCCACCTCGCCCGTCGGGGCGGACGCCCCGGCGGCCGCACCGGTCGCCGTCGCGGCGCCCGCGCCCGCCCCGGTCACTGCGACCGCACCGATCGCGGGCCCTGCGGCCGACGCCGGCTCGCCGCCGGTGGGCACGCAGGTCGCCTCGCACGTCGCCGTCCTCCGCAACGGACCCGACGGCGTGCACACGATGACCGTCGTCCTCACCCCGGAGACCCTCGGCACCGTCGAGGTGCAGGTCACCCTCACCCACGGCTCTGTCGACCTGACCCTCCGCGGCGCGACCGAGGCCGCCCGGGCCGCCCTGCTCGACGCCCTGCCCGACCTGCGCCGCGACCTGCAGAGCGCCGGCCTCAGCTGCACCAACGCCTCGGTCGACCGGGACCCCGGCACCGCCTGGACTCCCGGCCAGCAGCAGCCCGGCGGCGACCGGGCCGGCCAGCAGGGCTCGCCCGACGGCCGCGGCCGCCCGTGGCTGCGCACCCCCGAGGGCGACGGCCGGCCCGTCGCCGGTCCCCCTGCCACCACCACCGCGTCCGGCCTGGACGTCCGGGTCTGAGAGGAGTCGAACGACCATGCCCGATCCCGTCGGCGGTACGGGGAGCATCCCCACCACGCCCGCGACCACGTCGGTGACCCGCACCGACCAGATGGACAAGGACGTGTTCCTGAAGCTCCTGGTGGCGCAGATGCGCTACCAGGACCCCAGCAACCCCAGCAGCACGACCGAGTTCATGGCGCAGACGGCGACGTTCAGCCAGGTCGAGAAGCTGGAGCAACTGGCCACCCAGAACGCCGAACTGCTGAGCCTGCAGCGCTCGCTGAGCGCCGGAGCACTCGTCGGCCACGCGGTCAGCTACACCGCCGAGGACGGCACCACGGTGACCGGCACGGTGAGCTCGGTGCGCTTCGCCGGCGACGAGGAGCCCGCGGCCGTCGTGGGCGGGGTCACCGTGCCGCTCGGCCGGCTGACCGAGGTCGCCCTGCCCTCCTCCGACTGACCCCGACCGACCCCGACCGACCTCCCCCTGCCGCCGGTCCCCGCGAGGACCGACCCCACCCCGAGGAGCCCCTCCCGTGCTGCGTTCCATGTTCTCCGCGATCTCGGGCCTGCGCGCCCACCAGACCAAGCTCGACGTGACCGGCAACAACATCGCCAACGTCAACACGGTGGGCTTCAAGGGCAGCCAGACCGTCTTCGAGGACACCCTGTCCCAGGTGCTGAGCAACGGCGGCGCCCCGACCGCCGAGCGCGGCGGCACCAACCCCGCCCAGGTCGGTCTCGGCGTGAAGGTCGCCGGCATCACGACCAACTTCGGGCAGGGCTCGACCCAGAACACCGGGCGCTCCACCGACTTCCTCATCAGCGGCGACGGGTTCTTCGTGACGTCGGCCGGCAACGAGCAGACCTACACCCGGGCCGGTTCGTTCAGCTTCGACGGCAGCGGCAAGCTGGTCACGCCGGACGGCGCGGTGCTGCAGGGCTGGATGGCCCGGGCCGACGGCACGGTCGACACCAACGGCGCCATCGGCGACCTGTCGGTGCCCTACGGCCAGGTCATGCCGCCGAAGGCCTCGCGGGAGGGCGGCATCCGGGGCAACCTGTCCAGCGGCGCGGCGGGCGGGACGGCCGTCCAGTCGCAGATCACCATGTACGACGCCCTGGGCAAGGCCCACCAGATCAGCGCGACGTTCACCAAGGACACGACGGTCGCCAACCGCTGGTCGGTGTCCCTGGCCGACGAGACCGGCGCCACCCTCGTCACCACGCCGGCGGCCCCGGTCATCAACTTCAACGCGACCACCGGTGCCCCGAGCCTGAACAGCCTCACCTTCACGCCGAGCGCCTCGATGGTGGCCAGCTGGCCCGGCCCGGTCACCGTGGACATCAGCGACGTCAGCCAGTTCGGCTCGGCCAGCTCCCTGGTCCCCACCGAGCAGGACGGCTACGCCCCCGGCACCCTGCAGTCGTTCTCGCTGAGCGCCGACGGCAGCATCGTCGGCGTCTACTCCAACAGCCTGCGCCAGAACATCGGCCAGCTGGCCCTGGCCACCTTCGCCAACCCCGCCGGCCTGGAGAAGGCCGGCAACTCCTCCTTCCGGGTGGGCAACAACTCCGGGACCGCCGTCGTCGGCCGCGCCGGAGCCGGCGGCGCGGGCACGCTCACCGCGGGCGCGCTGGAGATGTCCAACGTCGACCTGGCCGAGGAGTTCACCGGGCTGATCGTCGCCCAGCGTGGCTTCCAGGCGAACAGCCGCGTCATCACCAGCTCCGACGAGGTGCTGCAGGACCTGGTCAACCTCAAGCGCTAGTAGAAGGACCCCGTCCTCCCCACCCCTCGCCTGCTCGGGGCGGTGCCCGGGACGGGGCCGGGGCCCTGGAGGGAGACGTCCCAGCAGGTCACCCGGCGGCCCGGTCCCTCCCCGGAGGGGCCGGGCCGTCGTGCGTGCGGCGGCGTCGCCCGCCTCGCGCGTCACACCGTTCCCGCAGCTCACCCCCGGGGGTGAGGCGCCCCGTTCGACTCAAGCCGGGTCGCCGCCACGCCGATGACAACACACAGCCGGGCAGCGACGCCGCGTGCGGCCGCCCTCCCCTCCCCGATCCGTGAGGACCACCCCGTGATCCGTGTGACGCGCCTGAACGGAGAGCGGTTCGCGCTCAACCCCGACCTCGTCGAGAGGGTCGAGGGCCACCCCGACACCGTCGTCTTCCTCGTCGACGGGACGAGGTACGTCGTGGCGGAGAGCGTCGACGACGTCCTCGACGAGATCCGCGAGTACCGGGCGAGCATCCTCGCCACCGCCTACGAGATGGACCGCGGCACCTACCGCTCCTCGTCCCGTCCGGCGGACGGCGACGCCAGCGCCTCCGTCGTCCCCTTCCCTGCCCGCGAGGAGCGCTGACCCGTGGATCCGGCCACTCTCATCGGCTTCGTCGTCTCGCTCGTCGCCCTCCTGGTCTTCATGGTCCTGGAGGGTTCCGACCCGACCTCGCTGCTGTTCCTCCCCGCGATCGTCCTGGTCATCGTGGCCACGTTCGGTGCGGCGATGTCCAGCCAGACGATGGGCGACCTCAAGAAGATGCCGGGCTGGTTCAAGATGGCGGTGATGCCGGCCAAGGTGCCGCCGGCCACCGAGCAGATCCAGACGCTGGTCAGCCTCGCCGAGAAGGCCCGCAAGGAGGGCCTGCTCGCGCTCGAGGCGCAGGTCAAGGCGATCGAGGACCCGTTCCTCAAGCGCGGCCTCCAGATGGGCATCGACGGCACCGACCCCGAGCAGCTGCGCGGCGTCCTGGAGAGCGAGATCGCGGCCAAGAAGGCCGAGGACAAGGTCGCCGCCAAGTTCATGAACGCGATGGGCGGCTACGCGCCGACCATCGGCATCGTCGGCTGCATCGTCGGCCTGATGAACGTCATGGCCAACCTCGACGACCCCTCGTCCCTCGGCCCGATGATCGCCTCGGCGTTCGTCGCCACGCTCTGGGGCGTCATGGCCGCGAACTTCTGGTTCCTGCCGATGGGCGCCAAGATCCTCCGGGTCAGCGAGCTGCAGGCCGCACAGATGGAGATGCTCGTCGAGGGCATCGCCGAGATCCAGGCCGGCACCAGCCCGCGCGCGGTCCGCCAGAAGCTGATCTCCCTCGTGCCGCCGAGCGAGCAGGCCAAGGAGGCAGCGTGAGCGGGCTCGCGGGCTCATCCCGGGAGGAGCTGTGAGCTCCGGCGGCCACGGCCGCCGTCGCGGCAAGAAGCACGAGGAGGAGGAGCACGAGAACCACGAGCGGTGGATGGTGTCCTACGCCGACATGCTGACGCTGCTCTTCGTGCTGTTCGTGGTGCTCTTCGCGATGAGCCAGGTGGACAAGGACAAGTTCGCCGCCCTCGCCAAGGGCCTGTCCGAGAGCCTCGGCGGCCCGATCGCCGTGCAGCCCGGGCCGACGCCGGAGGGGTCGGTGCTCGACGGCCTGCCCGGCGCGGTGGACATCGCCTCGGCGATCGCCCCGGACCGGACCGTCGAGCAGGCCGAGGTCGACGCCGCCGCCGCGCAGGCCGCCCTCGCCGAGTCCCAGCGCGTCGCGGGCGAGGCGCAGGCCGAGTACGACGAGCTGGCCGCCGCCCGCGACCGGATCGAGTCGGCGCTGCGGATGGCCGGTCACGAGGGCGCGGCCCGTTTCGAGATCGACGAGCGCGGCCTGGTGGTGCACATCGTCGCCGACCAGGTCCTCTTCGACGCCGAGGAGGCCGTGCTCCGGCCGGAGGGGCGGACGGTCCTCGACGCGATCGCCCCCACCCTGCGCGCCCTGCCCAACGACCTCGGCGTCGAGGGCCACGCGAACCACCTGCCGGTCACCCCCGGCGGCCCGTGGCCGTCGAACTGGGAGCTGTCGGCCTACCGCGCGACCACCGTCGTCCGGTACCTGGCCGGGGACGGCGTCCCGCAGGAGCGGATGGCCGCCAACGGCTACTCCGACACCCGGCCGCTGGTGCCCGACACCGACCCGGACGCGGTCACCGTGAACCGCCGCGTGGACGTGGTGGTCCTGTCCGACGCCTCCGCGGAGGCCAACGAGTTGCTGCCCGGCCTGGACGCCGGAGCCCAGGAGGAGAGCCATGGCTGAGAAGACCAAGAAGACCGAGGAGACGCCCGAGGACGGCGAGGCCACGGGCGGTGGCAAGAAGAAGCTGCTGATCATCGGGCTGGTGGCGGTCCTCGCCCTCGCCGGCGCGGCGTACTTCTTCCTCTTCGCCAGCAGCGGGGAGGCCGCGGCCGAGGAGCCGGTGGCCGGGGAGGTCCTCCCGCTGGACCCCATCGCGGTCAACCTCGCCGGCGGCGGGTACCTCAAGGTCGGCATCGCGCTGCAGCTCACCGAGGCCGCCGCGAGCGGTGGCCACGGAGGCGCGAGCGTCGACGGCTCCAAGGCCCTCGACCTGGTGATCGCCACCTTCTCGCAGGCCCAGCCCGCCGACGTGACCGGTGCCCGGGACGCGCTCAAGGAGGCCCTCGAGCACAAGATCGTCGAGGCCTACGCCGAGGACGGCCACGAGATGGTCATGGGCATCTACCTGACCGAGTACGTCACCCAGTGAGGCCGGGGGCCGCCCCCGCCCCAGCCGTCACAGCAGTCCCACCCGTCCGCCCTGACCGGCCGCGCCTCGCGCGCCGGTCAGGGCTGCGTCTTCCCCGGCCGATGAAGGGAGGGTGACCCGCCCCGAGAACGGAACCGCCCCCACCGGGCGCAGCCGGCGCGGCGAACCCCGCACCTACGACTTCCGCCGGCCCACCAAGCTCTCCCGCGAGCACGTCCGCGTCCTGCAGATCGCCCAGGAGGCCTTCGCCCGGCAGGCGACGACCGTGCTCACCACCATGCTGCGCACGGGGGCGCGCATGGAGCTGCTGGGGATCGAGCAGCACTCCTACGACGACTACGTCGCGACGCTGCCCAACCCGCACTTCGTGGTGACGTTCACCCTCGAGCCGCTGGCCGGCAAGGGGGTCCTGGCCTATCCGCTGGAGATCGCGATGGCCAGCGTCGACCACATGCTCGGCGGCTCGGGGTCGGCCGACCAGCCCGACCGGCCGATGACGGTGATGGAGACGACCATCACCAACCACCTGCTGACCCGGCTGCTGCAGGAGTTCACCGCGGCCTTCGCGCACATCGTCGACCTCCAGCCCGAGCTCAGCGAGGTGGAGTACAACCCGCAGCTGGCGCAGGCCGCGGCCGGCTCGGACACCGTCATGGTGGCCACCTTCACGCTGGGCGTCGGCAGCCGCGCCGGCGAGGCCACGCTGGTGCTGCCCTTCTCCGCGTTCCAGACCGCCCTGAACAACGCGGCCTCGCCGCACCTGTCGGAGTCGGCCCAGGCCAAGCGCCGCCGGGCATTCGAGGCGCTGACCGAGCGGCTGACCATGGTGCCGGTCGAGGTCGGCGTCCGGTTCACGCCGCTGGAGGTCTCCTCCGACGACCTCCTCTCCCTCGCCGTCGGTGACGTCCTGCTGCTGCGCCACCCGCAGGACGCGCCGCTCGAGGTCACGACCAACGACGTGACGTTCGCCTACGCGATCGCGAGCAACCACCGCCGCCGGCTCGCCGCCGCCATCGTCCCCACCCCGGCCTCCGGCCGGGCCCCAGCCCAGAAGGACACCGCATGACCGCCTCCGTGGAGCACTCGCAGGCCTCCGAGACCGTGATCGCCGTGGTGGCCTCCGCCGCGCGCGCCGCGGCGGGGCTGGTCCCGGCCGCGGCCGAGCTGGTGCCGGGCACCCCGGTCAACGACCCGGATGCCGTCCTCCTCCCTGCCGAGGCCGCGACCGCGGTCATGGCCCGCCTCTCCGGCGAGGTCAGCGGGGACGTCGTCCTGGTGGTCTCCGCGGAGATCGCCGACGCCCTGACCAACTCGCCCGTGGGTGCCATGGACGTCGCTGCCGCGCTGCGGCCCGCCCTGGAGGCAGCGGCCGCGACGCTGGGCCGGGTGCGCGTGGACTCCGAGCGCACCGAGGACCCCGACACCGCGATGGACGGGCTGCGCGACAAGGGGATGTTCGTCGCCGTCCCGCTGCTGGCCGGTGGCGCCACCGTGGAGGCCACCCTCGCCCTGCAGGTGACCCTCCCCCAGCCGCGCACCCAGCGCGGCAGCCTCGACCTGCTGCGGCACGTGGCCATGGAGGTCACCGTCGAGATCGGCCGCACCCGGATGACCGTCGGCGAGCTGCTCTCGCTGCACCCCGGCGAGGTCGTCGAGCTCGACCGCGCGGCCAGCGCGCCGGCCGACCTGCTGGTCAACGGCACCCTGATCGCCCGCGGCGAGGTGGTCGTGGTCGACGAGGACTTCGGTCTGCGGATCAGCGAGATCGTCACCGACGCCAGCGAGGTGGCCCCATGACCTGGATGGTCATCCGGTTGCTGCTGTCCCTGGCCTTCGTCGGCGGCGTCCTCTGGTTCGCCGCACGGCTGGCCAAGAAGCGCGGCCTCGGTCAGGGCAACGGCCTCATCGAGGTCGTCGCCCGCCAGCGGATGGGCCGCGCCAGCACCGTCAACGTGGTGCGGATCGCCGGCCGCGTCCTCGTCGTGGGCGCGACCGAGGAACAGGTGACGCTGCTCGCCGAGGTCGACGGCGACCTGGTCGAGGAGACCCTGCAGGAGCGGCAGGCGGCGACCGCGGCGGCCCGGACCCCCGCCCCGGTCGCCTCCGGCGCGCTGGCCGGCTCGGTGTTCGACCGCGGCGGCTGGACGACGTTCGTGCAGCAGCTGCGCGAGCGGACGGTCCGCCGCTGATGACCGCATCCCCCGCGCCCGCCCGGGGCGCGCCGTTCGCGCGTCGCGCGGGCCTGGTCCTGCTGCTGGTGGCCGTCATCGGCGTCGTCCTCACGCTGCTGGCCGACCCCGCCTCGGCGGCGCCGACCGCGCCGACGCCCCCGACCGACCCCACCGCGCCGGTCGTGCCCGCCGTGGACGGCGGCGTGGACATCTCCGTGGGTGGCGGCAGCCCGAGCACCTCGGTGACGCTGATCCTCGCGATCACCGTGCTGTCGGTGGCCCCGGCGGTGCTGCTGCTCACCACCTCGTTCACCAAGATCGTCGTGGTGCTGTCGCTGACCCGCAACGCGCTGGGCATGCAGGCCGCCCCGCCGAACACGGTCATCACCGGCATCGCGCTGTTCCTCACCCTGTTCGTGATGGGCCCGGTCTTCGGCGACATCAACGAGTCCGCGGTGCAGCCCTACCTCGACGGGCAGATGACGGTCTCCCAGGCCTACGACGTCGGCGTCGTCCCGCTCAAGGAGTTCCTGCTCGACAACACCCGCGAGGACGAGCTGGAGCTGATGGTCGGCCTCTCCGGCGAGGAGGCGCCGGCCGCCCGGGAGGCGGTCAGCATGACGACGCTGGTGCCGGCCTTCGTCCTCTCCGAGCTCAAGAGCGCGTTCATCATCGGGCTGGTCGTGTTCATCCCGTTCCTGGTGCTGGACATGCTGGTCAGCGCGGCGCTCATGGCGATGGGCATGATGATGGTGCCGCCGGCGATCGTGTCCCTGCCGTTCAAGCTGCTGCTGTTCGTGGTGGTCGACGGCTGGGCGCTGATCACGACGGCGTTGGTGGGGTCCTACGCATGACCGCCCCGACGACGACGCGCGGGCGAGCATCGCTGTGGGCGCCGCGGAGCCGACAGGTCGCGAGCATCGCAGCGAGCGCCGGCGAGCGAGGAGCGGAGCGACCGCGGAGGCGACCCATGTCGTCGACCGAGGAGCGGGACGAGCGCGGAGTCGAGTCATGACAGACGCCGACGTCACCGAGATCGCGATCCGGACGATGATGCTGGGCGCCAAGGTGGCCGCCCCGGTCCTGCTGACCGCCCTGCTCGTCGGCTTCCTCATCTCGCTGTTCCAGGCGGCGACCCAGATCCAGGAACCGACCCTGTCCTTCGTGCCGAAGATGATCGCCGTCGCGATCGCCCTGCTGGTCACGGGCAACTGGGTGCTCTCCGAGCTGGTCAGCTTCACGCACGGCCTGTTCGACTCGCTGCCCCGGCTGCTCGACCGGACGTAGCGCCCGTGGACCTCGAGGTCCCGGGGAGCACGCTGGCGGCGCTGCTGCTCGGCACCGCCCGGGCGACCGGCTTCGTCCTGCTGTCCCCGCCGTTCAACACCCGCACCATCCCGGCCCCGGTCAAGGGCGCCCTCGCCATGGCGCTGTCGGTGGCGCTGCTGGCCCGGATCGCCCCGGAGTTGCCCGACCCCACCGCGGGCTTCCTGATCGTCGGCGCGGTCACCGAGGTCGTCATCGGCGCCGCCCTCGGCTTCGTCGTCCAGGTGCTGTTCGCCGCCGTCCAGTACGCCGGCGACCTGATCGACCTCACCGGCGGGTTCTCCCTGCAGCCGGCGTACGACCCGCTGTCGATGGCGACCAGCTCGTCGATCGGCCGGCTGCACTCCCTGCTGGCGACGACCCTGCTGTTCACCAGCGGCGGCCACCTGCTCATCGTGCGTGGCTTCGCGACGTCCTACGAGGGGCTGCCGGTCGGAGGCAGCGTGCCCACCGAGCAGCTCGGGCACGTGCTGGTGACCGCCTTCTCGATGATGTTCCTGGCCGCGCTGCAGATCGCCGGGCCGATGGTGGCGGTGCTGCTGCTCGCCGACGTCGCCCTGGCCCTGCTGAGCCGCGCCGCGCCTCAGCTGAACATCTTCGCGATGGGGTTCCCCGTCAAGATCATGCTGACCCTCGCCCTGCTGGGCCTGACCTTCCCCCTGCTGCCGCCGGCCCTCGACGCGCTGATGGACCACGCCGCGCGGGCGATGGTCTCCCTGCGGAGCGGGTGACCCGTGGCTGAGCTGGTGGTGGCCTGATGGCCCAGGACGGCCCGGGTGGTGAGAAGACAGAGGCCCCGACTCCCAAGCGCCTGAAGGAGGCGCGCAAGGAGGGGCAGATCCCGCGGACCCAGGAGCTGGGCACCTGGACGGGGGCGGCGGCGGCCAGCGTGCTGCTGCCGATGCTGGTGGGCAACGCCTACGACGCGGTCGGCAGGCTGTTCGTCCAGGTGCGGTCGGTGGCCACCCACCCCGAGGCGGAGGCGGTGTCCGCGCTGCTGGGGCAGGCGCTGACCGCCTTCCTGACGACACTGCTGCCGATGGCCCTGGCCCTCATGGCCGTCGGCGTCCTCGCGACCGCCGCGCAGGGCGGGGTCGCGGTGTCGGCCAAGCCGATGAAGCCGACGCTGAAGAAGCTCAACCCGTTCCCCGGGATGAAGCGGATGTTCGGCACCCACGGGTGGTGGGAGGCCGCGAAGGCGCTGATCAAGACCGCGGCGCTGGCCACCGTCGTCATCGTCACCAGCGACCGGGCCACCGAACTGGTGTCGTCGGCCGGGGCACTGCCGCTGTCGTCGGTCACGGCGACGTTCAGCGAGTCCGCCGTCCTCATGTTCCGGGTGGTGGCGGTCAGCGGGCTGGCGATCGCCGTCGCCGACTACATCGTCGTGCGCAAGCAGATCATGAAGAAGCTCAAGATGAGCAAGTACGAGGTCCAGCAGGAGCACAAGCAGTCCGAGGGAGACCCGCACCTCAAGGGCCAGCGCCGGTCGGCGCAGCTGGCCATGTCGCGCAACCGCATGATGAGCGAGGTCGCCACCGCCGACGTCCTGCTGGTCAACCCGACGCACGTCGCGGTCGCCCTCAAGTACGAGCCGGAGCGCGGTGCCCCGCGGGTGGTCGCCAAGGGCGCCGACGAGCTCGCCGCCAAGCTCCGGGAGCGCGCCGAGGAGGCGCGGGTGCCGATGGTGCAGGACATCCCGCTCGCCCGGGCGCTGCACGCCTCCTGCGAGCTCGGCCAGGAGGTGCCCGCGCAGCTGTTCACGGCGGTCGCGCGCGTGCTCGCCTTCGTCATGCAACTGTCGGCCCGGGGCGTCCGGGGCGGCCTGCACCGTCCCGGGTTCGAGGCACCGGACGTCGAGGGGCTGCCGAGGGCCGGCCGCCGGCGCTGAGCCCGGGGCGCGTGTGACGGGTGGGGCGGACGGCGTCCGCGCCGGTATCCCGCTCGAACCGGACTGCCGATGAGTCCCCTCGTGCAGAAGCTGACGAAGGCTGCCGTCCCGATCGGCGTGGTGGCCATCGTCCTCATGCTGGTCGTCCCGCTGCCCGCGGCGGTGCTGGACCTGCTGCTGGGCTTCAACATCACCGCGGCGCTGCTGATCCTGCTGGTGTCCATGCAGATCAGGCGGCCGCTGGACTTCGCCGTCTTCCCGTCGCTGCTCCTCATCGCGACGCTGTTCCGCCTCGCGCTCAACGTCTCCTCGACGCGGCTGGTGCTCACCGACGGCTACGCCGGCAAGGTCATCGAGGCGTTCGGGCACTTCGTGATCGGCGGCTCGCTGGTCGTCGGCCTCGTGGTCTTCGTGATCCTGACCATCGTCCAGTTCGTGGTGATCACCAACGGTGCCGGCCGCGTGGCCGAGGTCGGTGCCCGGTTCACCCTCGACGCGATGCCCGGCAAGCAGATGGCGATCGACGCCGACCTCAACGCCGGGCTGATCGACGAGGCCACGGCCCGCAAGCGGCGCACCGAGGTCACCGCCGAGGCCGACTTCTACGGCTCGATGGACGGTGCCTCGAAGTTCGTCAAGGGCGACGCCATCGCCGGCATCATCATCACGCTGGTCAACCTGATCGGCGGGTTCGCCGTCGGCGTCATGCAGCGCGGCATGGCCCCCGCCGAGGCCGTGTCGACCTTCTCGCTGCTGACCGTCGGCGACGGCCTGGTCTCGATGATCCCGGCACTGCTGCTGTCGACCGCGACCGGCATCATCGTCACCCGCTCGGCCTCCGACGGGGACATGGGCAGCGACCTGCTCGCCCAGCTGGGCCGGTTCAAGCAGCCGGTGCGCATCGCCGGCGGCGCCGCCCTCGCGCTGTGCCTGATCCCCGGGCTGCCCAAGCTGCCGTTCCTCCTCATCGGCGGCCTGTTCCTGCTCATGGCCGCGCGCATGACCGAGGCCCCGGACGAGGACCCGTCGGCCGCGCCGGCCGCCGCCGACGACGAGCCCAAGCCCGACTCCCCCGAGGCGATCGCCGAGAAGATGCGGGTCGACCCGCTCGAGCTCGAGGTGGCGTTCGACCTCGTCGACCTGGTCGACTCCGCTCGCGGCGGCGACCTGCTCGACCGGGTCAAGGCGCTGCGCCGGAAGGTCGCCATGGACACCGGCCTGGTGATCCCGCTGGTGCGCACCCGCGACAACCTGGACCTGCCCTCGTCGCAGTACGTGATCTGGCTCAACGGCGTCCCCGCGGCCAAGGGGATCTCGCCGGCCGGGACCGTGCTGGCCATCGGCGACGCGCTCGACGGGCTGCCCGGCAAGGCCACCCGCGAGCCGGTGTTCGGGCTCCCGGCCAAGTGGGTGCCGGCCGAGCTGCAGCGGCAGGCGGAGATGGCCGGCGCCACCGTCGTCGACCGCTCCTCGGTCATCACCACGCACCTGGCCGAGGTGGTGCGGCAGAACGCCGCGCAGCTGCTCGGCCGGGAGGACGTGCGACTGCTGGTGGAGATGGTCCGCCGCACCCACCCGGTCGTGGTGGAGGAGCTCACCCCGACGCTGCTCACGCTGGGCGAGGTCCAGCGGGTGCTGCACGGGCTGCTGGAGGAGAACGTCTCCATCCGCGACCTGGTGCGCATCTTCGAGGCGCTCTCGGTCCGGGCGAAGGTCTCCACCGACGTCGACGGCCTGGTCGAGGCGGCCCGCTCGGCGCTGGGCTCGGCGATCAGCCAGCCCTATGTCAGCGAGGACGAGCGCCTGCACGTGCTCACCCTCGACCCCGCCTTCGAGCAGCGGCTGCTGGAGGCGGTGCGGCACAGCGACGGCCACCAGGTGCTGGCGCTGGACGCCGGCACGGTCGACGCGCTGGTCAACGGCTGTACCGGCCTGCTCGGCGACGCCGAGCGGCTGGGGCTCTCGCCGGTGCTCGTGTGTTCCCCGCAGGTCCGGGCCGCCCTGTCCCGCCTGATGCGTCAGATCCTCCCCCGCCTGCCGGTGATCTCCTACACGGAGGTCTCCCGGACGGCCCAGATCGAGTCACTGGGAGTGGTGAACGGTGCCGTTGCCATCCGTTGAGGCCGCCACGCGCGAGGGCGCGATCGCCGCGGCGCGGGAGAAGTACGGCTCGTCGGTCCGGATCGTCGGGATCCGCCGCGTCCGCACCGGCGGGGTGATGGGCTTCTTCACCACCGAGCGCTTCGTCGCCGAGGTGGAGGAGGTCGCCGCGCCGTCCCCCGTCGAGCGCCGGCCGGCCTCGCGCGCGGAGTCCGCCGCCCGCATCGAGGCCGCGCTGCGCCGCGCCCCGGTGCTGCCCGACCCGGTCGACGAGGTCGCCGGGCTGCTGGCGGACAACGACTCCCCCGGCGTCGACCTGTACTCGCGCACCTCCGCGACGGCGGCCCGCCCGGCCGCCGGCCGTGCCGCGCGCGCCGGTGCGGCTGCCGGCCGTCCGGCGGCGACCGCGGCTGCCGCTCGTCCGGTGACGGCTCCCTCTGCCGGTCGTCCTCCGGCGGCCGCGGCGGCGGCTCCCGCCCCTGCTCCTGCTGCCGCTCCGGCTCCGGTGGTGGACGACGCCCCGCTGGCGCCGTCGCCGTTCACCGCGGCGCTGGCCGCGATGGTGGCCGGCGACGCCGACGTGTGGGACGCGGTGGACCAGGCCGTCGCCGCGGCGGCGTCCTCCTCTCCCGCTCCCGCTGCGGCGGCGTCCTCCGCCGCTCCGGCTGCCGCTCCCGCGTGGGAGCAGCCGGTGGTCGCGGCGGCTCCTCCCGTGGTCGACCTCCCCCCGGCTCCGCCCGTGGCTCCCCTGGTGGCCGAGGTCCCCCCGGCGCCGGTGGCTCCCCCGGTCCCGCCGGTCACCACCGCCGTCCCGGCACCCGCGCCCGCCGCCCCGCCGGTCGCCGCCGCGGTCCCCCCGGCCCCGCCCGTCGCTCCCCCGGTGGCCGCCGCCGTCCCCCCGCCCGTCGCCCCGCCGATGGTCGACGTCCCGTCGACCGTGCCGGTCCCCCCGGCGGTTCCCGTCGCGGCGGGTCCGGCCGTCCCGCCGGTGCCGGTCGCGCCGCCGGTGCCGCTCGCCACCGAGCTGGAGCCGGCACCGATGCCCGCCTGGGCCAGTGAGCCGGACTTCTCCACCGGCCCGATCACCTCCCGCGAGGAGGCGATCGCCGAGGTGCTGCGCGCCGCGCTCGCGCACGACACGTCCGACGCGGCGCTGACCCAGCTGCTGCGGGGCGTGCTCGCGGGCTCGGCCTCCCAGGCCGACCCGTTCGACGCGCCCGCCGACGACCTCGACGCCGAGACCGCGTTCGCCGAGGCGCACACCGCCGAGATCCCGATGTGGGTCGACGCCACGGCGGAGGCCGACGAGTGGGAGATCACCGAGGAGGTGCTCGCCCCGACCGCGAGCGACCCCGCACCCCTGCCGCTGGACGCCACGACCGTCCTCCCCCCGCTGTCGCTGCTGCCCCCGCCCGCGCCCGGGACCGACCTGGCCATCCCGCCGCTGCTGTCGCGGCCTCCGGTCCCGCCGACGATCCGCCGTCCGGGCGCGCCGGGTCAGCAGGTGGCGCGGACCACCGGTGCCCGCGGTGCCGCCGGGCTGGCCACGGTCACCCGCCTGCCCGTGGACAAGCGCGCTGCTGCCTGGCGCGGCAACCCGGTCGTCGTGACGTCGGTGCGTGAGCGCCCGGCGCCGAGCACGCCGAGCGGTCCGATCGCGGGTCCGGCGGAGGACGCCGTCGTCCGCCAGTTGCTGGCCCTGGGCGTGCCGGACCACCTGCTCGGCGACGACTTCGCCCTCGAGGTCGCGCGTCGCGGCACCTACGCGGCGCTCACCCGCGCCCTGGCGGCCGGGCTCCCGACGGCGCCCGGCCTGCCCAGCGGCCCCGGTGAGGTGCTGCTCCTGGTGGGCCCGGGCGTGGAGACCCTCGCCGCGGCCCGCTCGCTGGCCGCATCCCTGAGGCTGGACGCCGAACGGCTGCAGTGGGCCTCCCGCGGCGACCTGGCCGCCCTCGCCCCGGAGGGCAACCGGATCAGCAGCATCGACGCCGCGCTCGAGCGCAAGCAGGAGGCCGACCGGTCGGGGACGCTGACCATCGTCGCCGTCGACGCCCCGCTGCGCGCCGCCGGCGCCACCTGGCTCGAGCAGGTGATCGCGGTGTTCGCCCCCGCGGGGGTGTGGGCCGTGGTCGAGGCGACCCGGAAGCCGGAGGACGTCCTCCCCTGGCTGGACGGGCTGCCCCGGGTCGACGCGCTCGCGGTGCAGGACACCGACCTCACCGCCGACCCGGCCGCCGTCCTGGGCCGCACGCGCACGCCCGTGGCCCTCCTCGACGGCTCCCGCGCGACCGCGCACCGGTGGGCCTCCCTGCTGTGCGAGCGGCTGGAGAACTCCGGGACATGAGCCCGCTGCGGTGGGAGGTCCTCGCAGTGGGGTTCGTCCTCGCCCTGCCGGTCCTCGCGCTCGGCCTGCGCGGTGACCTCACGGTGGACGAGGTGGCCATCCGGCTGCCGTGGTGCCTCGCGGCCGGCTGGGGTGCCGTGGCGCTGCTGCACTGGGCCAGCACCCCGCGCCGTCCCTCGCGCCCCGAGTCCCCTGCCGACCAGGGCCCTGACCCGGCCCCCTGACCGGCCCACTCTCGCGGTGTTCCATCAGCTTCCGCTGTCTTGCACGGACGCAGGAGTCGAGGGGACACCGCACCTGCTCCCGCCGGCTGTCCACAGCTCCGGTCCGCCCGGGGCAGGACGAGCACGGGCGGGACAGGGTCGACCCATGAGCGACGACTCCTCCGGTGTCGCAGGCGACGTGATCCGTCGAGTCGACGCCCCCGCCGCCGGCTTGTCGGACGCCGATCTGTCGAGGATGGTGCGCCGCGGCGACCTGCAGCGCATCCAGCGGGGCGCGTTCCTCCCGGCGGGTACGGCTGTCGCCCTCCACCGGGCCGTCGTGTCCGCCACCGTGGCGGGCCTCCGACGGCCGGTTGTGGTCAGCCACGTCTCAGCTGCCCCGGTGCACGGCCTGCCTGTCTGGGGAACGTCCCCGCACCGCGTGCACGTGACGCGCCGCCCCCAGCGGCGGGCAGCGGCAGCGCGCGCGTGCACCTCCACGTCGCTCGGCTGCCGGACGATCAGGTGACCGTCGTCGATGGGCTGCCGGTCACGGACATGACCCGGACGGTGGTCGACGTGGCCCGCACCGTCGGGTCGAGAGCGCCGTGGTGACCGCGGACGCCGCCCTGGCATCGCAGGCCACCTCGTCCGAAGCGCTGGCCGCCTGCCTGGCCGGCATGGGTGCGGTCCCGGGCGTCCGGTGAGCCGGTCGGGTGTTGGCCTTCGCCGACGGGCGCAGCGAGACCGTCGGCGAGAGCCGTAGCCGCGTGCTCCTGGCCCGGCTCGGGACACCCAGACCTGACCTCCAAGTGCGAGGACGACGCACCGACGGCGGTCTCGTCGGCCGCTGCGACTTCGCCTGGGAAGAACACGGCACGCTCGGCGAGTTCGATGGTCGGGTCACGTCCGGCGCCAACGCCCGTCGGGCCCGCTCCCCCGAGGACGTCGTCATCGAGGAGGAGCTCCGCGAGGACGCGCTGCGGGACCTGGGCTGGCAGGTGGCGCGCTGGACCCGGGCCGACCTGAGCCGACCCGCGGTCGTCGGCGACCGGCTTCGTCGTGCGTTCACCCGGGCACGGCGAACTCGCTGACCGCTCTTGCGGTGTCTCCTCATGTCCTGCGGCCGTACACCACCGCAGGAGCCGATGAGACACCGCAAGAGCGGCGGCGCCGGGCGCTGCGGGTCAGAGCGGGAGGTCCTCCAGCATCTCGGTGACCAGCGCCGCGATCGGCGAGCGCTCCGAGCGGGTCAGGGTCACGTGCGCGAACAGCGGGTGCCCCTTGAGCGCCTCGATCACCGCGGTGATGCCGTCGTGCCGGCCGACCCGCAGGTTGTCCCGCTGGGCGACGTCGTGGGTCAGCACCACCCGCGACCCCGAGCCCAGCCGCGACAGCACGGTGAGCAGCACCCCGCGCTCGAGCGACTGTGCCTCGTCGACGATCACGAACGAGTCGTGCAGCGAGCGCCCACGGATGTGGGTCAGCGGCAGCACCTCGATCAGCTCGCGGGAGGCGATCTCGTCGAGCACGTCGGTGGACACCAGCGCCCCGAGCGTGTCGTACACGGCCTGCGCCCAGGGCGACATCTTCTCGCCCTCGCTGCCGGGCAGGTAGCCCAGCTCCTGGCCGCCGACGGCGTACAGCGGGCGGAAGATCACGACCTTCTTGTGCGCCCGGCGCTCCATCACCGACTCCAGGCCCGCGCACAGCGCCAGCGCCGACTTGCCCGTGCCGGCCCGCCCGCCCAGCGAGACGATCCCGATCTCGGGGTCGAGGAGGAGGTCCAGCGCCACCCGCTGCTCGGCCGACCGGCCGTGCAGGCCGAACGCCTCGCGGTCACCGCGCACCAGCCGCACCTGCTTGTCGGGGGTCACCCGGCCCAGCGCCGACCCGCGGGAGGACAGCAGCACCAGCCCGGTGTGCGGCGGGAGTTCGGCCGCGGCCGGCACGTACACCTCGCCGTCGTCGTAGAGCGCCGAGAGCTCCGCGTCGTCCAGCGACAGCTCGGCCATCCCGGTCCAGCCGGCGTCGACGGCGTCCAGCGCCCGGTACTCGTCGGTGTCCAGGCCCACGGCCGCCGCCTTGACCCGCAGCGGGACGTCCTTGGTGACCAGGCAGACGTCGCGGCCCTCGGCGCGCAGGTTGAGCGCCACCACCATGATCCGGCTGTCGTTGCTGTCGTTGCGGAACCCGGCCGGCAGCACCGCGGGGTCGCTGTGGTTGAGCTCGACGTGCAGGGTGCCGCCGTCCTCCCCCACGGGCACCGGCGCGTCGAGCCGGCCGTGCTGCACCCGGAGGTCGTCGAGCAGGCGCAGCGCCTGGCGGGCGAACCAGCCCAGCTCCGGGTGGTTGCGCTTGTCCTCCAGCTCCCCGATCACGACGAGCGGGAGCACCACGTCGTTGTCACCCAGGCGCAGCAGCGCGGCGGGGTCGGAGAGCAGGACCGAGGTGTCGAGGACGAACGTGCGACGAGGGTTCACGAGTCGACTCCCGTGGGGCGCCACCCTGCGCACAAGGCGCGCCCCGGCTCGAAGGTGGCCGGGCCCCGGCGCAGGGGCCGGGTGCCGGCCCCCCTGGTCGACGAGATCGTCAGCACCAACCGGGCCTCCCGTGGAGGGCGAGGTGAGCTCGTCCTCCACCGCGGACGGTAGGCCCGGGAGGTGACAGGAACATGTCCGAGAGGCGGCGTGTCACCCTGTCGGGGCACCACTGGTCCCAGCCGCCTCAGCCACGTCCCCGGGGTCGGGCGGCGACCAGCGCCCACACCAGCGGCACGAGCAGCACCGGCCACTGCAGCGCGAGGTCGCCGATCCACCAGATGCCGCCGACCAGGAGCACGGCCAGCCAGCCCGCCGTCCACAGGCCCAGGTCGCGGGCCTCCTCCGGGTCGCGCTGCACCATCGAGTCAGGCGGGCCGCAGCTCGCGGGTGACGGCGGCCGGGGTCAGCGGCTCGTCCAGCAGCCGCACGAACCGGTCGGCGACGCGCTGGCCGTCGGGCCGGGCGTCCAGCCAGGCCGACAGCAGGTCGAGACCCTCGACGTAGGTGGTGATGTAGGCCCTCCACAGCGGGTGGGTGAGGAAGCGCAGCTGCTGGCGGGCGCGCTCGGCGCTGACCATCGACCACCGCTGCACGTAGGCCGCGACCTCGTCGGCGTCCGCGCGCCGGTCGTGCAGCAGGACGGCGGCGTCCTGGCGGACCCGGTTGAGCGGCGCCGCCGCGGCCGCGACCCGCTCGGCCAGGTGGCCGTCGAAGTGCAGCCCCAGGTCGCCGAGCACCTCGGCCGCCCAGGGGCCCCAGCCGGGCCCGATCGCCGCCTGGACGCCGAGGTCGGCCAGCCCCTCGGCCATCAGGCACTCGGGGGTGTTGACCAGGAAGACGGTGTGCTCGAGCCGCGCGGCCCGCTCGACCAGGCCCAGCTCCTTGCGGCAGTGCTCGGTGTGGTGCCCGGGGTAGGCCTCGTGCGCCACGAGGTGCGGCAGCTGGCCGAGCCGGTGCGGCAGGTCGGCGTTGATCGCGACCCGGGAGTGGTAGTCGCCCTCGTAGTAGTTGAAGCCCGACCACGGCTGGTCGGTGACCACCTCGTAGTGCACCGTCTCGGCCTCGGGGAGCCCGTACTCGGCGCGGACCCGGTCCCGCAGCGCGCTGGACAGCGCGTGCACCGCCTCGGCCAGGCGCCCCGGCGGGCACTCCTCCCGGCGGCGGTGGGCGGCGTACCGCTCGGCCAGCGGGCCGCTGCCGGGCAGCAGTGCGTCGAGCTCGGCGTGGGCCGCGCCGTACGCGGCCGGGTCGCCGAGGGCGACGTCGACCTGGAAGTAGCTGGAGACCTCGTCGAGGAAGGCCACCGGCTCGCCGCTCATCTTCCGGGCGCTGCACTCCAGTCCGGTGAGCTGACCGCGGATGAACTCGGCGCGGTCTGCCGGCAGGTCGGCGACGTCGAGCTCGCGCAGCAGGGCCCGGGCCTGGTCACGCAGCTGCTGCGGGGTCGGCGCCGGCTCGGCCTCCACCTCGGCGCGGATCCGCTTGTCGCCGGTGTAGGCGTCGACGAAGCCGGACTCCAGGCGGTCGAACCGCAGCCCCAGCTTCACGTACTCCAGGGGGACGTCGAGGGAGGAGGCCGCCATGACCGCAGTTTCTCAGCTGCCGAAGCGACGGTGCCGGGCGGCGTAGGCCCGCAGCGCGCGGAGGAAGTCCACGCGGCGGAAGTCGGGCCAGTACACGTCGGTGAAGTGGAACTCCGAGTGCGCGGTCTGCCAGAGCAGGAACCCCGACAGCCGCTGCTCGCCGCTGGTGCGGATCACCAGGTCGGGGTCGGGCTGCCCGCGGGTGTAGAGGTGCTCGGCGATGTGCTCGACGTCCAGCAGGCCGATCAGCTCGTCGAGCGACGTCCCGCGCTCGGCGTGCTCGGCCAGCAGCGACCGGACGGCGTCGGCGATCTCCCGCCGTCCGCCGTAGCCGACGGCCAGGTTCACCATCGCCCCGGGCCGGTCGCGGGTGGTCTCCTCGGCGGACTTGAGGACGGCGACCGTCTCGGCCGGCAGCAGCTCCAGCGCACCGACGGGGCGCAGCTGCCAGCGGCGGCCGGGTCCGGCGAGGTCCTCCGCGACGCCCTCGATGATCCGCAGCAGGGGGACCAGCTCGGGCTCGGGCCGCGACAGGTTGTCGGTCGAGAGCAGGAAGAGGGTGACCACCTCGACCCCGGCCTCGTCGCACCAGCCCAGGAAGGCGGCGATCTTGTCCGCGCCGCGGCGGTGGCCGGCGTTGGGGTCCTCGAGCCCGATCGCGCGGGCCCAGCGACGGTTGCCGTCGACGATCACCCCGACGTGGCAGGGGGTGTCGGCGCCCACCAGGGCACGGGCGAGACGCCGCTCGTAGACCTCGGTGAGGACGTCACGGACCCACTGCCGAACCCCCACGGGGGGTCACCATAGGCCCCCCGCAGCGCGGCTCCGCGTACCCGTTCCCGACCTGCGCGAAGGCGTCCTGCGATGACAGGCAGCACACAGCTGCGTGCCACTGCGCCCCCAACCCCGGCCTCGTAACCTCGGTTCATGAACCCTCCCCCCGACGGCCGTGAACGCGTGCGGGTCGAGGCGGACCACGCCGAGTTGGAAGCCCCTCGCACTCAGGCGGTCACCACCGTCCTCGAGGAGGGCGAGCGGGTCGAGCGGACCTGGACCGCCGAGGACTTCGCCGACGCCGACTGGGACCACCCCGACACCCGGCCGCGGCTGCGCGGCTGGCTGCACCTGTTCGCGTTCTTCGGCGCCATCGTCGCCGGGGCCGTGCTCATCCCGCTCGGCTCCGTGCTGGGTGCCCGCGCCGGCTTCTCGGTGGCCGTCTACTGCGTGACCATCTGCGGCCTGTTCGGCATCAGCGCGCTCTACCACCGGCGCCGGTGGTCACCGCGCGGCTGGAAGATCATGAAGCGGCTCGACCACTCGATGATCTTCCTGTTCATCGCCGGCACGTACACGCCCTTCTCGCTGCTGGCCGTCGACCAGCCGTTGGGCTACTGGGTCCTGGGCGGCGTCTGGGCCGGTGCCCTGGCCGGCGTCTCGCTCAAGCTCACCTGGCCGACCGCGCCGCGCTGGATCGGGGTGCCGCTCTACATCGGCCTGGGCTGGGTCGCCGTCTTCATCCTCACCGACATCCTGCACATCGCGGGGGTGACCTCGCTGGTGCTGCTCGCGGTGGGCGGCGTGCTCTACACCCTCGGCGGCGTGGCCTACGCCGTGAAGAAGCCCAACCCGGTGCCCGGCGTCTTCGGGTACCACGAGGTCTTCCACGCCCTGACCGTCGTGGCCGCGATCTGCCACTACATCGCCGTCTACTTCGCGATGTACAACTCGCCCTTCGTGTGATCTGTCGGCCTACCGGCCGACACCGCGGCCAGGTGCCGTGCTCCTGCTGCGCTGAGCCCTCCCCGACCGGTGTCAGGAGAACGGCGGGCGGTCGTCCACTCGCACGGACAGCCGCCCCGCCGCGCGCCAGGCGCGGCCGACGAGGTCGCGGTCCTCCTCGGTGACCAGGTTGCCCATCACCCGCAGGGCGACGGTCATCAGCGCGTGCGAGCGCATGCCGACCGGGCCGGCCGCGGGCAGGAACCGCGGCACCGTGAGCAGTCCGGCCAGGCGGCGAGCGATGGAGAACGCCTCCCCGTAGTGCCGCCGCAGGGTGGCCGGCCAGGCGTGTGTCAGGTCGTCCTCGGCGAACAGCTCGACGACGGTGCGGCCGGTCTCCAGGCCGTAGTCGATGCCCTCTCCGTTGAGCGGGTTGACGCACGCCGCGGCATCGCCGACCAGCGCCCAGTTGCGGCCCGCCACACCGGAGACCGCCCCGCCCATAGGCAGCAGCGCCGAGGCCGGCGCCTCCACCGGCCCGTCGAGCCGCCAGTCCTCGCGGCGGGCGTCGGCGTAGGTCTCCAGCAGCGCCTTGAGCTGCACCCCGGCCGGACGGCGGGCGGTGGCCAGCGTGCCGACACCGATGTTCACCTGCCCGGACGCCGCGCCGAGCGGGAACACCCACCCGTAACCGGAGAGCAGCTCGCCCTCCCCGCCGCGCAGCTCCAGGTGCGAGGAGATCCACTCGTCGTCCGCCCGGCCGGAGCGCACGTACCCCCGGGCGGCGACCCCGTAGGCGGTGTCGCGGTGCCACTCGCGGCCGAGCACCCGCCCGAGCGGTGAGCGGGCACCGTCCGCCACGACCAGGCGCCGGCACCCGACGGTGACCGTCTCCTCGCCGACCTCGAACACGACCCCGGTCACCCGGTCGCCGTCCCGCTCCACGTCGACCGCCCGGGCACCCTCCAGCGGCGTGGCGCCGGCCGCGAGGGCCACCTCGCGGATGCGGGCGTCGAGCTCGGTGCGCGGCACGGCGCTGCCGTGGTCGGGGAACTCGCCGCCGGGCCAGGGCAGCTGCCACTCCCGCCCGAACCCGGCGGCGCGCAGGCCCCGGTTGCGGGCCCGCGCCCGCACCCAGCCGCCCAGGTCCAGCCGGTCCAGCTCGGCGACCGCCCGCGGGGTCAGGCCGTCGCCGCAGGCCTTGTCCCGGGGGAAGGAGGCGGCGTCGGCGAGCACCACGTCGTGCCCGGCGCGCGCGGCCCAGGCGGCGGCCGCCGCACCGGCCGGGCCGGCGCCGACGACCAGGACGTCGGTGGCGGCGGGGACGGCGTCGGTCGGCACGACGACGAGTGTCCCAGGTGGCGGCCCCGCGGCGGTCCGGTCCCAGGAGCAGCGGGGCCGCACTCAGCCGAACAGGGGGAACCGCTCCGCGGCCGGGCCCAGCAGCGCGCGGTCGACGTCGTCGAGCGGCTCCCGGCCGGTGCCACGCCGGGCCGCGGTGGCGTCGTCCCACCCCGCGGGCAGCGGAGCGCCGAGCAGGCCCTCGAGCACGCGGCGCGCCTCGGCCAGTGGCCCCGCGGACGGTCCCGGCCGGTCCAGGTACCGGACCAGGTCCAGGTGGTGGACGGCGGCCTCGACCGCCAGCGTCGAGAGCAGGTCGGCCACCGGGAGCACCCGGCCCTGCGTGCGCACCAGGTCGCGCGGGTCCACCCGCCCGGCCGCGACGAGCACCGCGGCGCTGGTCTCGGCGTACCACTCGGCGAGGTCGGCCGGGTCGGCGGCGACGCTCGCGACCGCGCGGGTGCGCCGCAGCGCCTCGTCGTCCCCGGGCTCCGCCGGCCGCCAGGCCCGCCAGTAGTCGACGGCGTCGGTGTCGGCGGGCCCGGCAGCGGGGGTGTTGAGCGCGACGAGCGCGCGGCGGGCGTCACCCATCAGGTGCCAGGAGAGGTCGACGACCGTCCACCCCGTGCACCCGGTCGGCGCCCACGCCCGACCGGCCGCGGTCACCTCCTGGAGGGTCTCGACGAGGTCGGTGTAGGCGGTGCGCAGCAGGTCCAGCGGCTCGGGCACGACCGCAGCCTGGCAGGCGCCGCCCTCCCTCGTCAGCCCGGAGCGTCAGCCCACCTGCGGCCCTCGCCCGCGCACCTCCTCGACCGAGGCCATGGCCTCGCGCAGCTCGGTCAGCCACGCCTCGGCGTGCTGCCCGACCAGCCGGACCGCCCAGACCAGCGCCTCGGACCGGGACCGGGCCACGCCGGCGTCGACGAGGGTGTCGAGCACCAGCCGCTCCGGCTGCCGGAGCCGCGTCATGACCGGGACCGAGAGGTTGGTGAACAGCTCGCGGACGTCGCCGCAGGCCGCACCCCACGCGACCGAGCGGCCGTAGCGCTCCTGGGCGGCGTCGGCGATCGCCATGCGCTGCTCGCGGGTCTCCTCGCGGAAGCGGGCGATCCGCCCGGCACGGGCGGCGGCCGGGTCCCCCTCGCCCGCCGCCGGCTCGGGCAGCGCGCCGACGACGGTGATCTCGTCGCGGTCGATGGTCAGCTCCACCGGCCCGGTGAACCAGCCGTCGGGCAGCCGCCCGGAGAGCCAGCCGGCGACCTCCGCGCGTTCCACGGGCGGCGGTGCCTCGGGGCCGCGCCCGCGGCCGCCGGGTCCGCGCCCGCGGAAGCCGGCTCCGCGGAACCCGCCGCGCATGCCGCCGAAGGGTGAGTCGGAGAAACGGTGGTGGTGTCCGTGCACGACGGCCTCCTCAGAGCGTGTGATTACACGCTTACACGGTAAGTCCGACCGTGCTCCTCAGGAAGGGGCCATCGCTGCGCTCAGAGCGGACACGTCGGTCACCGGGGCCGAGCAGACGAACCCCCGGCAGACGTAGGCCGCCGGCTCGCCGCCGACCAGCGGCCGTCCGGCCAGCAGCGGCACCCCCGGGGCGTCCGGTTCCCCGGCCACCACCACCGCCCCCGGGCTGGTCGATGACCGGGCGGCCGCCGCGAGGTCGTCGCGCCCGGGGCCGGCCGGGCCGCTCACCGCGACCTCCAGCGGCCCGGCCAGCAGCGCCTCCCCCACGGCCGCGGCCCACCCGGCCGCCCGCGGCGCCTGCCGCACCAGCGGGGCCAGCGAGCCCACGGCGGCCTCGCCGAGCTCCCGGTGGCGCGGGGACCCGGCCAGCGCCGCGTAGGCGACCGCGGCCCCCGCGGCCGCCGCGATCCCGGCGGGGGTCGGACCGTCGGTGGGGTCGAACGGGCGGTGCACCAGCGCCTCGGCGTCGGCCGCGGTGTCGTGCCAGCCGTCGGCGTCGATGAACTGCTCGGCGACGACGTCGAGCAGGTCCCCGGCCAGTTCCAGCCACCGCCCCTCGGCCGTGGCCTGGTGCAGGGCGAGCAGCCCCTCGGCGAGGTCGCCGTAGTCCTCGAGGACCCCGGCCGGTGCCCCGGCGACGCCGTCGCGCGAGGCGCGGCGCAGCCGCCCGTCCACCCAGTGGACGTCGGCCAGCAGCGCGGCCGCCCGGCGGGCCGCCGCGAGCGAGTCGCCGTCCCCCGTGAGGATGCCGTGCTCGGCCAGCGCGGCCACGGCCAGCCCGTTCCACGCGGTCACGACCTTGTCGTCGCGGGCCGGCTGCGGGCGGCGGGCGCGGGCCGCGGCCAGCCGCTCCCGCACCGAGGCGAACCGCGCGGCGTCGTCGGGGACGCCGAGCAGCTGCAGCGTCGAGGTCCCGTGCTCGAAGGTGCCGCGCTCGGTCACGCCGAACAGCTCGGCGGCCCACCGGCCGTCGTCCTCCCCGAGGACCTCGACCAGCTGCGCCTGCGTCCAGACGTACGTGAGCCCCTCCTCGCCCTCGGTGTCCGCGTCGAGGGCGGAGGCGAAGCCGCCCTCGGGCGTGCCGAGGTCCCGGACGAGGAAGGCGGCGGTCTCGTCGGCGACCCGGCGGGCCCACCCCTCCCCCGTCGTCCGCCACAGGTGCAGGTAGACGCGCAGCAGCAGGGCGTTGTCGTAGAGCATCTTCTCGAAGTGCGGCACCACCCACCGGCCGTCGACGGCGTACCGGGCGAAGCCGCCGGCGAGCTGGTCGTGGATGCCGCCGCGGGCCATCGCCTCCAGCGTGCCCCGGGCCATGCGCAGCGTCTCGGCGTCCCCGGTGCGGGCGTGCGCGCGGAGCAGGAACTCCAGCAGCATCGACGGCGGGAACTTCGGTGCCCCGCCGAAGCCGCCCCACCGCTCGTCGTAGGTACCGGCCACGGCGGCGACCGCGGCGTCGAGGTCGGCGGCCGACAACGGGGTCGGCGGCCCGAGCTCCAGGCGGGCGGAGATCCCCTGCACGATCCGGGTGCTGGCCGACTCCAGGTCCTCCCGGCGGTTCTGCCAGGCGTCGGTGACCGCGGCGAGCACCTGGTGGAACGCGGGCATGCCGCGCGCCGGCCGTGGCGGGTAGTAGGTGCCGCAGTAGAAGGGCCGCCCGTCCGGGGTGGTGAACACCGTCATGGGCCAGCCGCCGGAGCCGGTGAGCGCCTGGGTGGCGGTCATGTAGACGCTGTCGACGTCCGGCCGCTCCTCGCGGTCGACCTTCACGCAGACGAAGTCGGCGTTCATCTGCGCGGCGGTGGCCTCGTCCTCGAAGGACTCGTGCGCCATGACGTGGCACCAGTGGCACGCGGCGTAGCCGACGGAGACCAGCACCGGCACGTCGCGCTCGCGGGCCTCGGCGAACGCCTCCGGTCCCCACTCCCGCCAGTCGACGGGGTTGTCGGCGTGCTGCAGCAGGTACGGGCTCGTGGCCCCGGCGAGGCGGTTGGGCACGGGCCGCCCTCCTTCTCACGTCGACCGGGTGCGCACTGCCAGCTACCGCTGGACCCCGGGGGTCACACCTCGCCGGCCGCTCGTCGTCCAGCGGGGCCTGGCCCTGGCGGTACCCCGGCGGGCGCTCGCCGCATCACCGGACCGGGCTCTCGTTTCCTCCGGGCAGCGCAGCGGGTCACGACCGCCGCTCCTCCGTCAGCCGCGCGAGCGGGACCGGCGGTGCCGCACCAGGCCCACCGGTGGACCTGGTGCGGCACGGGGACGATGACGCGTGGGGGTCCGGCGCCCCGACCGGGAGGCGGGTGCGCGGGCGGACTCAGCGGATCGTGTAGCCGCCGTCGACGACCAGGTCGGCGCCGTTGACCATGTCCGACGCGCCGGAGGCCAGGAACACGGCGGCTGCTGCGATCTCACGGGGCAGGGCGAACCGCCCCGTCGGGATCTCCCGCTTGGCCGCTTCACCCTTCTCGCCGGACCACACGGTGCGGCCCATGTCGGTGAGCACCACGGTCGGGGAGATGGTGTTCACCGTGACGCCCCGACCGGCCCACTCCATGGCCAGGACCTTGGTCAGCCCCACCACGCCCGCCTTGGACGCACAGTAGGCAGCGTGCTCGGGCAGCGCGACGGACGCCGCCTGGGACGCCATGTTGATGATCTTCCCGCGGCCGGCTGCCAGCATGTGCCGGCCCACGGCCCGGCTGACCAGGAAGGTGCCGGTGAGGTTCACGGCCATGGTGCGCTGCCAGGTGGCCGTGCTGAGCTCCTCGGCGGGAGCCAGGTCCGCGATCCCCGCGGAGTTCACCAGGACGTCGATGCGGCCGGCCGCGGCCATCGCCTGCTCCACCGCCGCCTCCACGGACGCCTCGTCGGTGACGTCGACGGCCAGCGCGAGGGCGTCGGCGGTCGCGTCCAGGGACTCCACGCGTCGCCGGGCCCCGTCCAGCGACAGGTCGAGCACCACCGGACGGGCTCCCCGTTCGGCGAAGACCTCGGCGATGGCGCCGCCGATGCCCGAGGCGCCTCCGGTGATCAGGGCGACACGCCCGTCGAGGCGGAAGGACAGGTCCACGTCCTCGTCGGTCAGGGGAGCAGGGGCAGCCACGGGTCTTCTCCTCGGGTCGGGGTGGGGAGTGCGGTCGGGCACTGGGTCCGCCGGTGACGGCGGTCGGGACCGGTCCGGGGGGGGGGGGGGGGGGGCGGCGGCGGGCGCCGGCGGTCGGGGGGGGGGGGCGGCCGG